>DASWED010000065.1:0-79551 GCA_036394995.1 Actinomycetota bacterium | reverse complement strand
AACCGGGCCAGATGGTCGGCGGGGAGCCAGTCCTCGAGACTGGGCGGGAGCAGGAACTGCTGTTCGCGATCGCACGGGATGAGGTTGTAGGCCACCCAGGACCTCCTTCGGGGGAAGGCTTACATCCCTGTAATTCTCCCCATGGCGCGCCTGGATGCGACCGCCGTCATCCGGGTTTTCGCGACAGGCTCTTGGGGGCACCCATATGGTGGTCTCCGCACGGGGACGGGAAGATCGGTGAATGTCACAATCCAGCTCACGGTCGCGTCTGTGCGGGGCTCCGAGTGAACGAGACGAGCCCTGACCTCTGCCGGGGCACCTCCGACCGGGAGCTCAGTTGACGCTTGGCGAATGGCTTCGTCGCACGTGAGTAGGCCGCGACTGGACTTCGAGTCGCAGACGACGCTGGGGCCATCCGATGTGGGCACATGGAAGGGCTGTCGATGCTCCAGGACCACCACCAAGGTCGCAATCAGGGCAACGACTAGAGCCGCGGGGAATACGATGGCCAGGGTCGATTTTGACCGAACCGGCCTCGGGCTGGGTTGGCGCGACAGGACGTCGTTCCAGAGGCCTTCTCGAAGAGGTGGCGTCCTCAGCCGCCATTTCTCTAGCTCTTCTTCCCACCGCTCACCCATCGGCTACCTCTTTGGGGCCCAGGATCCGACGAAGACGGTTGCGGCCGCGGTGGATGTGTACGCGAACGGTGCTCGGGGACAGCCCGGTGCCCCTCGCAACCTCGTCAACGGGTAGATCCTCTACGCAGTGAAGGATCAGGGCGAGCCGTTGACGCGGGGAGAGAGACTGCATGGCCCGCCTGAGATCCTCCAATTCCGCGACATGATGCTCGACCCCGAGCTCGGGAACCTCGGCGTGCTGTCGCCGCTCGCGTTTGAGTTCTTCCACAGCGAATCGGGAAAGCTGCTCGGTAGATCCACGCAAGCGGGTCGCGAATGGTGCTGGCGCGCTCCATGGCTCTGGCGAATGCCTCCGCCATCGCGTCCTCTGCGATATCCGTGCGACCTCCCGTGAAGGCATACAACGATCCCCAAAGCGCCGGTCCCGCCTGCCGGAACAGCTGCTCGTATGCCTCCCGAGCCTCCACACGCTCCACGCGCGTCCACATTACCTATAGAGGCCGGGGGAGCCCGAACGTTTACAGGGGGAAGGGTTTTCGTCCCAGGCTGCACCAAGTGGACCAAGCGGGCGGTTCCTTGGGGGGGACCACTCGGCGGATGGCATGACAGTCCTGTTGACGTTCTCAGTCCGCAGAGTCCAGGATAGCGGAGCGGCGGTCTTCGTCCTCTTCGATCCTTCGCTGGCGGATCTGGTCGTGGCGGAGCCAGGCGCCGGCGACGAGCAACCCGGCGATGAGCGCGCTGAGGTCGCCTGAGATCCACATGAGGGCGCCGGCGCTGGAGAGGTCGTTCACGGCGTTCGTGCCGCCCCACGGGGGGGGCAGGGCGAGGTAGTGGGGGTAGGCGTGGCCGGACAGGATGGCGAGGGCCAGGAACGCCTCGAGGGGCATCATCAACACGAGGTACACGATCCGGGCCGGATGGGACATCTTGTTCGGGGCTGGGTCGAGCCCCACCACCGGCCACCAGAACAGCAGCGCGGTCGTCAGGTACAGCGCGTGCTCCAGGTCGTGCACGATGCTCGAGGTCAGCGCCGCCTCGTAGAACCCCGTGAGGTGGGTGACGAACTGCGTCCCCATGAACAGCGCCACGGCCACCAGCGGATGGGTCAGGACCCGAACCACCCGGCTGTGCAGCACGGGAAGCAGGAACCGCCGCCTCGTCGCCGGACGTGACGCGCGCAGCGCCAGGGTCACTGGCGCGCCCAGCGCGAACAGCGGCGCGGCCACGAACAGCAGCAGCACGTGCTGGACCATGTGGGTGGAGAAGCTCACGTCCGCGTAGGTGTCGATCGGCGACGCCACCGCCACGAGCGCTGCAGCGAGCCCCCCGTACCACGACCACGTCCGCCCGCCCCGCCAGACAGGCGGCCCGGACAGCCGTCGGAGGCCGGCCCAGTACAGGAACCCGGCCACGACGATCAGCGCCAGGGGGACCGGTTCGAACGCCCACCCGGTCACCAGAGTCTTCAGCGTGAACGATCCGGGAACCCCGGCGTGGGCCACCATCGCGCCACCAATGCTCGCACGCGGGGCCCGGAACGGCCTCTCGGGCCGAGGGGGCGCAACGCCCCCTCTTGTCGTTAGAATGCCGCGCGCCGGGGCCGGCACCCCAGCCCGCCGCACGGATACAGTCGCGAGGGACCCGAGGAGCCTTGACCAGGAAGCCTGAACGCGGCCGGACCAGGACCCGAGCGCGGCTCGTCGCGCTCGCGGGTGGCCTGGGCTTCCTCCTCGCGGCGTGCGCCCCGGAGACAATCACGGACTCCGGCCAGAAGGTCCACTCCCTCTACAACGTCGTCCTGGTGATGGCCGCGGTCGTGTTCGTGGGTGTGGAGGTCGCGATCGCCTACGCCGCCATCCGGTACCGGCGGCACAAGGGCGACGACACGCTCCCCGAGCAGTTCCACGGCAACACCAAGATCGAGATCGTGTGGACGCTGATCCCGAGCATCATCGTCCTGGCCCTGTTCGTGATGTCGATGGTGGTCCTGGCCGACGTGAACCGCGAGCACGACAACGACCCCCTGACCGTCCGCGTCACCGGCTTCCAGTGGCAGTGGCAGTTCGAGTACTTCACGGGGCCGGAGGCCCAGCCCGAGTCGCTCGGCGTCTCGATCATCGGGACCCAGGCCGAGCCGCCCACGCTCGTGCTCCCCGTGGGCGAGCGGATCCACTTCGACCTGGTGGCCCAGGACGTCGTCCACTCCTTCTACATCCCGGACTTCCTGTTCAAGCGCGACCTCATCCCGGGCCGGACGAACCACTTCGAGACCACGATCCTGCCCAAGTACGCGAACCAGGAGTTCCACGGCCAGTGCGCCGAGCTGTGCGGCGACCTCCACAACGAGATGACGTTCGACCTCCAGACCATGACGGCGCAGGGCTTCGACGTGTGGGTGAAGGACGAGGCTGCGAAGGAGGCCAAGTCCAACACCTGCGCCCCCACCGGGACCGACCTCCACATCGAGGCGCAGGACCTCGCGTTCGACACCACATGCCTGGCGGCGCCGGCGGGGCAGCCGTTCACGATCGAGTTCGTGAACCACGACGCTGCCCCTCACAACGTGGACATCTACGACAAGGACCCCGCCCAGGGAGGCAAGCACCTCGCCGGCGGGAAGGACGCGAACGACACCATCATCAGCGCCACCACGACCTATCAGGTTGACCCGCTCGACGCGGGCAACTACTACTTCCAGTGCGACGTCCACACGGGAATGCACGGCGCGTTCGTGGTCAAATGAGGGAGAGCTGATGGCGGTCACGACGCACGAATCAACGGCGACGGGCCCGGCCCCGGTGCCCCGGCGCAGCGGGCTGGTCGGCTGGCTCACAACCACCGACCACAAGCGCATCGGCGTCCTGTACCTCGGGACCGCGTTCGTCTTCTTCCTGCTGGGCGGGCTCCTGGCCGAGATGATCCGGACCCAGCTGTACCAGCCCGACAGCGACCTGTTCGACGTCCACCGCTACAACCAGCTGTTCACGATCCACGCCATCACGATGATCTTCCTGTTCGTGATGCCGATTACCGTCGGCTTCGCGAACTTCATCGTGCCGCTGCAGATCGGGGCGCCGGACATGGCGTTCCCCAGGGTGAACGCGTTCTCCTACTGGCTGTTCCCCCTCGGGGGGATCCTGATCTGGTCCGGGTTCCTGTCCTCCAGCGGGGCGGCCGCGGGCGGATGGACCCTGTACCAGCCGCTGAACGAGACCACGACGGCGGGGTCGACGCCCGGGTTCGGGACGGACCTGCTGATCATGGGCCTGCTGGTCCTCGGCCTGTCCTCGCTGCTGGGGGCCATCAACTTCCTGGTGACGATCTTCAAGATGCGCGCGCCGGGCGTGACCATGTTCCGGGTCCCGATCTTCGTGTGGACGTTCCTCACGACCTCCATGCTGCTGCTGCTGGCCATGCCGGCGTTCACGGCGGCTCTGGCGGCGCTGTTCATCGACCGGAACTTCGGGGGGCACTTCTTCGACCCCAGCGCGGGCGGCAGCGCCATCCTGTGGCAGCACATCTTCTGGTTCTTCGGGCACCCCGAGGTCTACATCCTCATCCTGCCCTCCATGGGCATCGTGTCGGAGGTCCTCCCGGTGTTCTCCCGCAAGCCGCTGTTCGGCTACCGGGCCTTCGTGTACGCCACGCTCGCCATCGGGATGCTGGGCTTCGGCGTGTGGGCCCACCACATGTTCACCACCGGCGCCGTGTACGCGCCGTTCTTCGCGTTCCTGACCGGCGCCATCGCCGTGCCGACCGGGGTGAAGTTCTTCAACTGGATCGCCACCATCTGGCGGGGGAAGGTCGTGCTGACCACGGCGATGCTGTTCGCCGTGGGGTTCCTGATGCAGTTCCTGATCGGGGGAATCGACGGCGTGTTCGTCGCGTCGCCGCCCATCGACTTCCACCTGCAGGACACCTACTGGATCGTGTCGCACCTGCACTTCGTGCTGTTCGGCGGCAGCGTGTTCGGGATCTTCGCCGGCTTCTACTACTGGTGGCCCAAGATCACCGGCCGGTTCCTGAACGAGGGCCTCGGGAAGATCCACTTCGCGTTCACGTTCGTGGGGACGCTGCTGGCGTTCTTCCCCATGCACCTGGCCGGCCTGCACGGCATGCCTCGGCGCATCGCCCACTACAAGCAGCTGGCCCAGCTCGACCCGAGCATACTCACCGACAACCGGCTGTCGACGCTGGGGGCCTACATCCTGGGCGTCGGAGTCCTCATCTTCATGGCGAACGCGCTGCTGTCGTTCCGGAAGCCGGCCACGGCGGCCGGCGACGCCTGGGGCGAGGGGAACAGCCTGGAGTGGGCCACCACCTCGCCGCCGCCGGCCTGGAACTTCGACGAGCTGCCGCCGGTCCGCTCGGAACGTCCGGTGTTCGACGTGCGGCACGGGACGGTGCATGCGCCGGTGGCGGCGGCCGCCGCGGCCACGGGTGACCATGGGCCCGGCGAGGGGACGCACTCGTGAGCGCCGAGATGGCCGCGCCCGTGGCTGCTCCGGTGGCCCGCCGGCGCGACCCGATGCCGGCGCCCCTGCTGGGGGTCGTCCTGTTCGTCGCGTCGGAGTGCGTGTTCTTCTCGGCGCTGTTCGGGGCGTACTTCACGGTCCGGGGGGCGGCGGCCCAGTGGCCGCCGGAGGGGATCGAGGAGAGCCTGAAGGCGTGGCCCATCTCCACCATCGCCACCTCGCTGCTGATCCTGTCCTCGGTGACGATGCAGTTCGGCGTGTGGGCCATCCGGCGGGGCGACCGGGCCACGATGCTCCGGTTCCTGAAGCTCACGCTCCTGCTGGGCGGGACCTTCCTCGGGATGCAGGCCTACGACTACACCACGCTCGGGTTCTCGATCCACGACACCGTGTTCGGCACCACGTTCTTCACGATGACGGGCTTCCACGGGGCCCACGTGGCGGGTGGACTGGTGTTCATCTACCTGATCCTGGCCCGGGGGTGGGCGGGGCAGATCACCCGCGAGGACCACTCGGCGCTCGAGGGGTGCGCGATCTACTGGCACTTCGTCGACATCGTGTGGGTCGGGCTGTTCTCGACGCTGTACCTGCTGAAGTGACATGAGATCCGCCGGCCGAATCTTCATGGTCCTGTCCGGCCTCGGCCTGTCCGCCGCGCTGACGTACGGCCTGGTGGCCAAGGAGCTGGCCGGGGCCGTGATGCTCGGGGTGTTCGCGGTGGCCCTGCTGTACATCGCCACAGTGCTCGAGCACGCCGGGCCCTACGACTTCGCCGAGACCGACCAGGAGGCGGCGGCCGAGGTCGGCCCCAGCCACCTGTTCCCGCCCTCGTGGTGGCCGCTGGTGATGGCGCTCGGCGCGGTGATCTTCCTCCTGGGGCTGAAGTTCAACACCATCCTGCTGGCCGTCGGGATCGCCGCCTTCCTGGTGGCCGCCGTCGGCTGGTTCGTCCAGGCCGGCCGGTACCACGCCGAGAAGGCCGCGCAGCACGGGGCCCCGGGCGGCCACGGCGAGGGCCACTAGGCTTCAGCCGCCGGGCTTCCTCGAGACCTCCTCCGGCAGGCGGACCCGCCGGAACCACGCGTAGAGCGCCAGGTCGTAGGCGATCTTCAGCCCGCCTCCGATGGCGAACGGGAGCCCCAGGGCCGCCCGCTGGGCCAGGCCGGCCAGGGCGGCACCGGCCGGGCGGACCGCGTAACGCGCCGTGTTCGTGAACGCGGCGGCGGCGGGGCGCTCGTCGGGGTCCACCAGCGCGGCCACGTAGGCCTGTCGCGTGGGGACGTCCATCTGGCTGAGGGCGAACCGTGCCAGCAGCAGCGCCACCGCAACCGTGAGGTTCGGCGCCACCGGGATCAGCGCCAGCAGGACGTTCGAGGGGAGGTGAGTGAACACCATCGTGTTCAGCAGGCCGATCCGTTCGGCCAGCCGGGTCGCGGCCAGGAACGAGAGCGCCTGGAGCAGGCCCACGGCGAAGAACACCGTTGCCAGGAACTCGAGCGAAGCCCCGAACCGCACCCGGAGCCAGTACGCGATGAAGGCCTGGACCACGAACCCGCCGCCGAACGAGTCCACGGCGAACAGGCCGGCCAGCCGAACGACCGTCCGCCGCGAGCGCTCCAGGGGACGCGGCGGGGGCCCGCCGGCCGTCCGGTGCTCCGCCTCCACCGCCGGCGACAGCGTGGACGCGATCCAGGCGCCGGCCAGGCCGATCGGGACCAGGACCAGGAACCACCGGTGGTCGGGCGCGGACACCCCGCCGTGCCGCAGGAGCTCCGGGAGGCCGGCCGCCAGCGCCCCCAGCGAGCCCGCCACGGCCGCCACCGCGTTGTAGACGCCGAAGGCCCGGGTTCGCCGGCCCTCCAGAGCGGCCTGGGGCAGCATGGCCTGCTCCAGCGACGTGAAGGGGCCCGACTCCACGACGTCGGTCGACAGCGTGCCCAGCAGGGCCACGGCCACCAGGACCCACAGCTCCGTGGTGAGCCCGAACGCCAGCCCGGCCCCGGCCAGCCCGGCGAACAGCACCGCGTACCACCGGCGGCGCCCCACCCGGTTCGCCGTTCGCCCCAGCAGGACGGACACGATGGCCGTGCCGGCCAGGATCGCGGCGAGGAGCCCGCCCACCTGGGCGCTCGACCATCCCCGGGCCTGGAGCGAGGCCCCCAGGAGCACCGAGGTCATCCCGTAGCCGGCGGCGCGGAGGGCCTGCGCGGCGAGGATCCTCCGCCCGTCGCGGGTCACGGAGCCGGCCCGGTCACCCGTCGGGATGCCGGCGGCACCACGCGTACAGCGCGTCGTAGACGAACTCGCCCCGTTCCAGCAGGAGGTGGTCGTCGGCCTCCACGTCGAGCCCGCCCACGCCGATGGCCTCCAGCCCCGGCCCCAGCGGATCGCTGTCGCGGTCCTCGGCCACGTCGGCCGCATGGACGATCCGGGCCAGCCGCACCATGGCGGGGTCGTTCGCGCCGCCCAGCGAGAACTCCTCCATCAGCACCTCGAACGAGCACAGCCCGTCGCGGTGGGTGAACTCCGCCCCCGGCGCGTCGAACGACCGCGCCCCCTCCTCGGCCGCGACCTCGAGCACCCGGTCCGCCGGCACGTACAGGATCTCCGCCTCCGGGTCGATGAACCGACGGATCAGCCACGGACATGCGATCCGGTCGGTCTTCGGCCGCTCCCTGGTCACCCACTTCATCTCGAACCTCCTCCTACAGGGGCGGGTTGACGTTCGACAGGCGGTTGAGCCACGGGGTCACGTATCGCTGGAACAGCCCGCTCACCAGCAGGAACCCGATCGCGACCATGATCACGCCCGACACTCCGGCGATCCAGTGGTAGTTGCGCTTCACCACGTCGAGGGCCCTGGTCAGCCGCTTCACGCCGAGGCCGATGAGCAGGAACGGCAGCCCCAGCCCCAGCGAGTAGACCAGCAGCAGCCCGCCTCCCCGGACCGCCCCGCCCTGGGCCGCGGCGACCGCGAGGATCGTCCCGAGCACCGGGCCGATGCACGGCGACCACCCGAGCGCGAACGCCATCCCCAGCGGGAGGGCCCCCGCCGGGCCGGGCTTCACCTTCGACAGCAGCGGCCGGCGCTCCGCGTACAGCGACGCGTTTCCCAGCCGGAACGCGTACAGGATCATCGCCACGCCGAACAGGAGCACGAACGCCCCGGCGATCCGGAGCACGGTGTCCGAGTGCAGCGCCCGGTCAACAGTCCCGCCGGGCGCCTGGCCCACCGCCACGCCGATGGCCGTGAACACGATGGCGAACCCCAGGATGAACAGCACGATCGGCAGCACCTGCCGCCGCCGGCTCCCCTCCTCCGGCTCGGTGGCGGACCCCGACACGAACGCCAGGTAGCCGGGGACGAGCGGCAGGACGCAGGGCGACGCGAACGAGACGACCCCCGCGGCGAATGCCAGCGCGGGGGCCCACCACTCGGAGATCCCTCTGGTGACGTCCGCGATCATCGGTGGGGGGCGCCGGGACCACACGGCCCGCGCCCGTTCGAAGAGTGTACGGAGTGCTTGATCGTGGGGCGGGATGTCCGGCGTGGGGTAGGCACGGGCGCCGGGAAGTTGCACCCTGGCCGCGCTTCGTCGGATAGTGTTGCAGGATGCTTGTGAACGCCTTCACAAGGACATCGGGGCGCTGGGGAGGGCTCCGCGGCTCGCGCTGCGAGGGCTCCGCGACGGTCGGTAGAATGCCCGCGCCTGTGGACGACGAGGATCGCTCGACATGAGGCTCTACCCCAAGAGGATGCAGCCGCTGGTGGACCGCGGGAACCGGTTCCTGCGCGAATGGGAGTGGACGTGGACGAGTGCCGTGGTGTTCTGCGTGCTCGTCGCGTTCATGGCCATCGTCCTCCTGGCCGTGATCCCGTCGTTCTGGCTGTACTTCGCCGACCAGACGCTCCGGTGGAAGACGTTCTGGCTGGTGAAGCTGAAGGAGGCCGTCGCCGCGGGGTGGATCACGTTCTGGTTCGCGAACTTCTTCCTGCTCGCCTACCTGCTCCAGCGGCAACGCCAGAGGCTGAGGGGCCAGGGCGGCGGCACCAGGGTCTCCGGCGGATACCGATGACGAGTCAGTGGGGAGTGAGCTAGGCCGTGCCGTTCAACAAGACCGAGGTCGACATCCACACGGACTACCAGGTCCAGGCCGTCGAGGCCACCTGGCTGAGCGAGGGCGTGAAGTCGCCCAAGCACCTCATGCTGGACCCCGAGCCCTGCATCCTGTGCCGGGCCTGCGAGGACGTGTGCCCCTGGAACTGCATCTACATGCTGGACCCGGGCATCGTGCAGGGGACCGAGAACGAGGCCGTGGACTCCGAGGTGGGGCAGGCGTTCGCCATCTTCGTGGTGGACGACAACGCCTGCACCCGGTGCTCGGTGTGCGTGGAACGGTGCCCCAGCGATTGCCTGTACTATGCGCGACTGCCGGACGAGCGCGAGACCGGCCCCCGCACGATGGGCGCCGTCCCCATGTCCCAGCAACAGCCGGAAGCAAGTTGAGGAAGAGGGGAACGAGACCGGGTTGAAGCTGAAGCCGCCCTCGCCGCTGGAGCTGCTGGACAAGGTCCGAGACACCGAGGTCTGGAAGTCGGTCTTCCGGCCCGGCTCGATCTTCCGGAAGGGGTACAAGGACACGTCCAGGGACCGTTCCCTGGCCATGATGAACAACGTGCTCTACCACCTCCACCCGGTGAAGGTGAAGCGGCACGGGCTGAAGCTGACCTACACGTTCTGCTTGGGCGGGATCTCGTTCTTCCTGTTCATCCTGCTCACGGTCACCGGCATCTTCCTGATGTTCTTCTACCGTCCGGCCGCGGACGTCGGCGGGGCCACCGCGTACGCGGACATGCAGCGCATCACGACGCAGGTGTTCTTCGGCGACCTGGTCCGGAACATCCACCGGTGGGGCGCCCACCTCATGGTGTTCTCGGTGACGCTGCACATGGCCCGGGTGTTCTACACGGGGGCCTACAAGCCGCCCCGGGAGTTCAACTGGGTGGTCGGGGTGATCCTGCTGTTCCTGACCCTGGGCCTGTCGTTCACCGGGTACCTGCTCCCGTGGGACCAGCTGTCGATCTGGGCCGTCACGGTGGGGACGTCGCTCGGCGGCTACGTCCCGCTGATCTCGAAGCAGGCCCAGTTCCTGCTGCTCGGCGGGATCAACGTCGGGCCGAACACGCTGCTGCGGTGGTACGTGCTGCACGTGCTGGCGCTGCCGTTCGTGTTGGTGATCTTCCTGGCGGTGCATTTCTGGAGGATCCGCAAGGACGGCGGCATCTCGGGGCCACTGTAGATATGGCGCGCGAAGAGGTTCCGCAGGATCAGGAGACCTACGACCGGGTCCTCGCCGAGGAGCTCGGGAAGGGGACCAGCCAGCGGGTGGCCGAGGGCCGCGCCAAGTCCGCCGCGGTCCGGGCGTACCGGGCCGCGCACGGGGAGCCCGCTCCCAAGCCGCCCGCGGCGGCCGCGGCCCCGGCGGGCGGGAACGGTGCCGGGGGCGACGGCGCGGGGGCCCCGGCACAGGCGCCCGTCCCGGCCGGCGTGGCGGCGGGCCCGGCGGGGGCTCCCGCGGGCACCGCACCGGCGGCGGGGCCGGCCGCGACCCGGCTCGCCCCCGGGCCCACCGGGCGGGTGCCCACCCCCAAGGCCGGTGCCGCGGACAAGCACCGGCTGCTGGCCCTGGTGGCGCCGGAGGGGGTCCAGCGGGTCGAACGGGAGCAGGGCGACCGGGTCAACACATTCCCCCACCTGATGATCGAGGAGTTCGTGGCCCTGCTGATCGTCTCCGCGGGGCTCGTGATCTTCTCGGTCTTCGTCAACGCGCCGCTTCGCGAGCTGGCCAACCCGAACCTCACGCCGAACCCGTCGAAGGCGCCCTGGTACTTCCTCGCCCTCCAGGAGCTCCTCCGGTATTTCCACCCCATGGTGGCCGGTGTGACCATCCCCACGTTCATCCTGGTCGGCCTCGCACTCATCCCCTACGTTGACCGGAACCCCTCGACCAAGCCGGGCGACCGCAAGCTCGCCGTGACGCTGTTCACGATGCTGTTCATGTTCGGGGCCATCCTCACGATCATCGGGTGCTTCTTCCGGGGCCCCGGGTTCAACTGGGTGTGGCCGTGGCAACAGGGCCTCTTCTTCGAGCTATGACGCCACTCGCCGCCGCGCTCACCGACACCAAGATCGCCGTGATGGTCGCGGTGATCGTCGCGGTGCTGTTCATGGCGCTGCTGGTCATCTCGCTGATGCGAACCCGGCGGGGCTCGGTGGCCACGGCGATCGGCGAGGGGCCGGAGCCGGTCCGGGAGGAGAAGCCGAGCCGGGCCAAGGCAGCTCCGGTCTCCCGGCGAGACTTCTTCCGGCGGTCCCTGGTGAGCTCGCTGCTGATCTTCGGCGCGCAGTTCGGCGGAGCCTCCATCGCGTTCCTGTGGCCGAACCTCAAGGGCGGGTTCGGTTCGACCATCAACGCCGGCTCCGTGAACGACATCAAGGCCCAGATCCAGCAGACCAAGCAGCCCTTCTACTACGGGTCCGGCCGGTTCTACGTGGTGCCGTACGAGGGGACCGGGAAGGACGACGCCACCGGCGTCGACTACGTGACCGAGGGCTACGTCATCCCGGACCTCGGGCTCATGGCCCTGTACCAGCGGTGCGTGCACCTGGGGTGCCGGGTCCCGTTCTGCGCGTCCTCCCAGTGGTTCGAGTGCCCCTGTCACGGCTCGAAGTACAACTACGCGGGCGAGTACCAGCTGGGGCCGGCGCCGACCGGCCTCCAGCGGTTCCCGATCTCGGTGGACGGCGGGAACCTCATGGTCGACACGTCCACGCTGAACCCCGGGCCCCCGCGGGGCACCGACACGATCAAGGAGCCTCCCCAGGGGCCCTTCTGCGTGGGGACCTCCTAGCGTGCTCGCCCTGTCGAACTCCCAGCTCGTGGCCTTCGTCCTGATCGCGCTGTTCTTCGTGCTGTTCCTCGCGGCCCTGGCCTACCAGTCGAAGGGCAGGGTCAGGCCGAGGGGCGGACCGGACATCCCGCCGGCCATGCAGCCGGGCCCGGCCGACGCCGACCTGGAGAAGACCCGACTGGAGAAGCTCCAGGGGTGGGGGGTGGCGTTCGTCATGCTGTTCGTGATCCTGGTGCCGCTCGTGTGGCTGAAGGAGCCGAGCAACAACCGCCAACAGGCCGCAGCCCAGAAGGAGCAGGCCATCGAACGCGGCGCGCAGGCCGTCCAGCTGTTCTCGGAGGACAACCAGCTGGGGATCGGCTGCGTCAGGTGCCACGGCGAGAACCCGGTGCTGGGCGGCGGGTTCAACCTGTTCAACGGCGTGCGGGTCACGGTGCCGGACCTGCGGACCGTCTGCGCCGGGCCGAACATCCCCGTGCATTCGGCCATCCACAACATCGACGACATCCGCCAGACCATCATGCGGGGGCGTCCGCCCACTGACATGCCGTCGTGGAGCGTCCGGTTCCAGGGGGCCCTCGACGACCAGCAGATCCAGGACATCCTGGAATACATCGTCTCGATCCAGGACAAGACGCTGGTGCCGTTCAAGTACAACGTCTGCATCAACCCGAAGGCCAAGGGCTACCTGCCCCCGACGGAGCCGGCCCAGTGAGCGCGGTCGCGGTGCTGGCCGACATCTCGTGCGGCCCGGGCCTCCGGTGCTCCTCGATCGTCGGCTACCTCACGGTGGCCATGGCCGTCATCATCTTCGTGGGGAGCGTGTACATCATCCTGGCCGCCGTGTTCGGACCCCGCATGGGGTACCTGGTCATGGCGGTGGCGCTGTTCGGCTGGATGATCATCTTGTCCGGCCTGTGGGTCACGGGGTACTTCGTCTCCCAGGGCCTGGACACGCCGAAGAACCTCGGACCCCGCGGGACGGAGCCGCACTGGCAGGCCCTGGGCCTCGGCGTGGAGGTGGCCTCGCCCAAGTACCCGGTGGTGGAGCGGTACCCCGGGCCGCCCTGGGAGACCCCGACCGGCCCCGACGACGATCGGACGGCGTCGATCGGCACGGTGACCACCGCGGTGCAGAACTTCATGGCCGACCAGGCCAACGAGGCCCTCGGCGACAAGGGCCACGTGCTCCCCTCGGACTTCACGGTGACCGACGTGGAGTTCACGGGCGACAATGGCATCTCCCTGGCAGCGGCGCACGCGTTCTTCAACAACGGCGGCCCCACCGTGACCGTGTTCGCGTACCACAACCGGGGGAGCGTCCCGATTTACAGCTGGGCGTTCCTGGGCGCGTCGGTGATCCTGTTCCTGATCCATCTGCCGTTCCTGGACAAGGCCGAGCGCAAGCGCAAGGCCGTCCTCACCGGCGGGACACAGCCCGAGTGGCGAGGACCGGCCTAAGTGCCTCCCAGGGAAGCTCTTGGTGCCGACTGTCTACGCGTTGGAAGGCGCTAAGGGGGTGGGAACGTGCTCGGGACCAACCTGATCGACTCCGGAAGCGTCCAGTTCATCATCTTCGGCGTCATGGTCATCGTCATGGCCATCGTCTTGTTCATCACGATCGCGAAATAGCCCCCTCCGCGGCCGCCAGGATCCGTTCGACCTCCTCGTCGCCGTGCGCGGCGGACAGGAACCATCCCTCGTACCCCGACGGGGGGAGGATCACGCCGGCCTCGAGCATGTGCTGGAACAGCGAGGCGTACGCGGCGTGGTCCGCGGCCCTGGCGCTCTCGTAGTCCGTCACCGGGCCGTCGGCGAGGAACAGCGAGAGCAGGGAGCCCTCCCGGTTCACGGTGACGGGGGTGCTCTGCGTGCCGGCCAGTGCGGCCAGGCCGTTTGCCAGCCGTTCCGCGCGCCGGTTCAGTTCCGCGTACGGATCCTCGCGTTCGATGAGGTCGAGCGTGGCCAGCCCCGCGGCGACCGCGACGGGGTTCCCGGACAAGGTGCCGGCCTGGTAGACCGGGCCGGCCGGAGCCAGCCGCTCCATGGCGTCGCCCCGCCCGCCGAGCGCCGCCAGCGGGAACCCGCCGCCGATGACCTTGCCCAGCGTGACCAGGTCGGCCCGCACGCCGAACCGCTCCTGGGCGCCGCCCGGGCCCAGTCGGAACCCCGTGATGACCTCGTCGAACACGAGGAGCGCCCCGGCCTCGTCGCACATGGCGCGGAGACCCTCCAGGAACCCCGGCGCGGGGGGAACGACGCCCATGTTCGCTGCCACGGGTTCGACGATCACGCAGGCGACATCTCCGTCGCGCCCCTCGAACGCCCCGCGGGTGGCGTCGAGGTCGTTGTACGGGACGACCAGCGTGTCGGCGGCGGCGGCCGCCGTCACGCCCGGGGAGTCCGGGAGGCCGAAGGTGGCCACGCCGCTGCCCGCGGTGGCCAGGAGGGCGTCCGAGTGCCCGTGGTAGCACCCGGCGAACTTCACCACGGCGTTCCTGCCGGTGAACCCCCGGGCCAGCCGGATCGCCGTCATGCAGGCCTCCGTCCCGGAGCTCACCAGCCGGACCATGTCCAGCGACGGGACGGCCCGGCACAGGCGCTCGGCGAACTCCACCTCGGCCTCGGTGGGAGCGCCGAACGACGTCCCCCTGTGCGCGGCGCGAGCGGCAGCCTCCACGATCTCGGCCCGGGCGTGCCCGAACAGCAGGGCGCCCCAGGAAATCACGAGATCCACGTACCGGCGGCCGTCGGCGTCCGTCACGTAGGCCCCCTCGCCCCGTTCGACGAACACCGGCGTCCCGCCGACGGAGCGGAAGGCCCGGACCGGCGAGTTCACGCCGCCGGGGATGACGCGCCGGGCCCGTTCGAACAGCTCGCGGGAGCGCGGACCCCCGCCTCCGGCGTCGGGGCTCACGCGGGCGGGAGGTCCAGGCCGAACAGCTCGGCCAGGGCCCGGGCCGCGGCGTCGCCGGTCGCCCCGGGGGCCTTGGCCTTCGCCACCGGGCCGTGGAGCAGCTTGGCCACGATGGCCCGTGTGGCCGCCTCGACCGCAGCGAGCTCCTCCGGCGACAGCCCGGTCAGGCGGGCCCGGACGCGCTCCATCTCCGCGGCGCGGACATGCTCGCCCCGTTCGTACAGGGCCTGGATCGCCGGTGCCAGGCGGACGGCCCGCCGCCACGCCCGGAACCCCTCCACCTCCTCCGCCACGATGGCCCGGACCCGGTCCAGCTCGGTCTCGTCGGCCCGGACGACGACCTCGCGGAGGTGGTCGATGTTCGCCAGGTGGACCCCGGGGACCCCCGCGGCCTCCGGTTCGACGTCGCGGGGCACCGCCAGGTCCAGCAGGAACAGCGGCCGACCGGCCCGCCGGCGCTGAGCCTGGGCCACCGCGTGACGGGACACCACCGTGGCGGTGGCGTTCGTGGCCGAGACCAGCAGGTCGGCCTCCACGAGGGCCTCGTCCAGCCGGTCGAGGGTGGCGCCCTCCCCCCCGGCGATCCGGGCCAGCCGTTCGCCCCGCTCCGGCCGCCGGGCCAGGACCACCACCCGGGCGAATCCCCGGGAGGCCAGCTCGGCCACGGCCAGCTCGCTCATCTTCCCGGCCCCGATCACCGCGAGTGACCGACCCGCGAGCCCGTCAAGGGCCCGTTCGGCCAGGGAGGCCCCGGCCTGAACGAACGCGGCCGGGCTGGCCCCGATGGCCGTCTCGGCCCGGGCTCGCTTCCCCGTTCGAACGGCCCGCCGGAACAGCTGGGTGAGCATCTCGGTGGTGGCGTCCTCCGCGTGCGCGGCCCGGTGGGCCTGGCGGACCTGCCACAGGATCTGGGGCTCGCCCAGGACCATCGAGTCGAGCCCCGCGGCCACAGCGAACAGGTGCTCCGCGGCCTGCTCCTCGTAGTGCGAGTACAGGGGCTCGGCGAAGTCGTCGGCCGGGATCTCGCGGGAGTCGGCCAGGAACCCCTTCAGGGCCTGGAACCCGGCGTGGTACGCCTCGACGTCGGCGTAGACCTCCACCCGGTTGCAGGTCGAGAGCAGGACGGCGCCCCGGATGGAGTCGGTCCGGGTCAGGTGGTGGTAGGCCTTCCCCATCTCGTCGGGCGCGAACGACAGCCGCTCCAGGAGGTCCACCGACGCGCGGCGGTGCGAGACGCCCAGGGCCAGGATCGGCATCTGATCAGCCCCGCGCCGGGGCGAAGTCGAGCGACGAGGCCTCGGCCGGCGGCACGTCGCCGTTCCCCGTCACGCCGTCCCGCGGCCCCTTCCCCCGCCGGACCTCGGACAGGATGGCTTTGCGCTGCTCGTAGAAGGCGAGGATCTGGAGCTCGATCGACAGATCGACCTTCCGCAGCGACACACCGGCCGGCACCGAGATGATGGCCGGGGCGAAGTTCAGGATCGAACGGATCCCGGCGCCCACCATCCGGTCGGCCACCTCCTGGGCCGCCGGAGCCGGGGTGCAGATGACACCGATGGCCACGTCCTGTTCGCGGGTGACCTCCGGGAGGTCGTCGATGTGCCGGATGGCCTGGCCGGCTACCTCCTCCCCCACCTTGGCCGCGTCGGCGTCGACCAGAGCCACCACCTCGAACCCCCGCTCGGAGAACCCCCGGTAGTTGGCCAGGGCGTGACCCAGGTTCCCGATCCCGGCGATGACCACCGGCCAGTGCTGGGTCAGCCCGAGCTCGCGGCGGACCTGGTGGATGAGGTAGGCGACGTCGTATCCCACGCCGCGCGTGCCGTACGAGCCCAGGTGCGAGAGGTCCTTGCGGACCTTCGCCGAATTGACCCCAGCGGCCTCCGCCAGGGCCTCGGAGGAGACCGTGATCGTGCCGCCCTCGGCCATCTCCACCAGAACCCGGAGATAGACGGGCAGGCGCCCCACGGTTGCCTCGGGGATGGGGCGCTCTCTCACCGGCGGGAGCTCGGCGTCGAGGGCATCGCCCCAGATGCTAGCGCGATCGTGAAACGCTCTCAAACGCACAAAGTCCGGGTGTGCGCGATTGCCCGGAACCCGGGCATGGCGCTCAGCACGAGCGCGCCAGGACGGGGTGCTCAGGTTGATACCAGGTGAGCGCGCCGTCGTCCCCGACGACCCACGCGCCTCCGCCTGGAACCGCGGCCACGTCCGTGAGGAAGCTGTAGTGGCGGATCGGCGGCGGCACCTTGGTCCATGATTCGCCGTCGAAGTGCAGCAGGACGGCGGCCTCCGGCGCGTTCGACCAGCCCAGCGCCCACACATCCGTGGGGCCGGAAGCGGAGATGTCGTAGAGGAAGGTGTCGCGGGGAAGGCGCGGGATCGAGGCCGGGCGCCAGGTCGAACCGTCCCAGTGGGCGACGAGCGCCTGGGCGAACGAGTCGCCCGGGACGCGGCGGCGCGTGGACCCGACGGCCCAGGCATCGTCGGGACCGAGGGCGACCACCCCGCCCAGGCTCGATGACCGAAGCGCGCGGGTGTCGGTGGATCGCCACATCTTTCCGTCCCACCGGGACGCCAGGGCGCGGTGGCGGTTCGCCCGCGACCCGATCACCCATGCGTCCTTCGGTGAGCTCGCAGCCACTCCGGTGGCCACGCTGCGGTCGAAGTCGGGAAGCGAGGATCGGGTCCACGAGACTCCATCCCAGCGCAACGCGGCGATCCGCCATCCGTGTTCGGCGACCGTCCCCACGACCCAGACGTCGTCGGGGCCCGTGGCGGCCACCACCTTCCCCTCCTGGCTGACGAAGCGCATGGCGGGGCTGGGCACGAACCGCCATCGTTCGCCGTCCCAGTGCTTGATGCGGCTTCCGCTCCCGCGCCGGCCCACGGCCCATGCGTCGTTCGGGGCGATGGCGACGACGTCGTCCATCTGTTCTCCGG
The DNA here is from genome assembly GCA_036394995.1 of Actinomycetota bacterium. Taxonomy (GTDB): domain Bacteria; phylum Actinomycetota; class UBA4738; order UBA4738; family JACQTL01; genus DASWED01. The sequence continues at coordinate 61,662 of DASWED010000065.1, read as the reverse complement.
CGGGGGCAGAGACAAGAGCCCAACGGCTTCCGTCCCAGTGGAGCGTGATCGGGACCTCGGCCGACATCGGCGGATGCTTCCCCTTCGCCGGAACGACGCGGTCGTAGGACCCGACCACCCAGGCGTCGGATGGCGACTCGACGCTCAGCGCCCGCGGGCGGAGGCTGAGGATGCCATGGCCTGTCGGTGGCGCCATCCCCATCCAGCCGCCGACGCACTCGCCGATGTGCTGGTCGGGCCTCGGTGGCGCCCACGGCCGGATCGACGCGATCACGCCTCGGAGCGCCTGCATGTCCTCCGCGCTGACGCCCTTCCTGATCCAGGCGTTCGCGTCGTACCGGCCGTGACGGTGGAGCGTCACGCGGAGGACGCTCCGGAACCCGTCCGCCGGCTCGAAGTCCGACAGCCGGAGCGGCAGAGCGCTGTTCTCCGGTCGCAGGACGTCCTCGGCGATGAACTGCCCGATCTCGAACAGCAGCGCGACGCCGCCCCGCGGCAGTCTCGACATGCCGGGTGGCCAGTTGTTCCGGCCCTGATCGGCCCTCTCCGGGATGTCCGCCGCCGGCGGGTTCGCCACCATCACGCCCTCGAACGAGCCGCCGGGACTCCCCCACCGGATGGGTGCCATCGCCCAGTCCGCCGGGTAGCGGATGAGGAATCCGCCGAGGAAGCTCCGATACGTCTTCCATCCCTTCGTCGGATTCGGAGTCGCCGTGGGCGACGTCGGCAAGGGGCCGTTCGGCGTGCTCGAGAGAGAAGGAGTCGGTGTGTTCGCCGATGCCGGCGATGAGGGTGCCGAGCCGGACGACGTGCAGGCCGACAGGAGGCTCGCCACCATCGCCAACGCCGCCATCCGCCTCATGGCGATGCTCGGCACGACTCGTCGGCCTTCGGGTGATCCGGCGAGGGCCACGGCCTGATCGAGGCGACGACCCGAGCGATCGCCCGTCGATCGCGAGGCGAGACGCCGCCCCCAAGCCAGGCACTGGCCCCGTAGAGCTCGACGTGGTGGAGCGCGAAGGCCCAGCTCGTCCGGCGGCCCCACCCGACGAAGTCGGCGAGGTCCAGCGGGAGCGGGGTGTTCTCGGCCCGGCACGATCCAAGCATCGAGGAGGAGCGATGAGTCGCTACCAGCAGCACCGCGCCGTCCTTCGGCAGTGTGCTCAAACGAGGGGGCCAATCCCCGAAGCACTCGCCGGGGCGAGGCGGAACCTTCGACGCCACGGGGTTGGTCACGAACACACCACGGGCGCCCACATCGTTGCACCCCTCGATGGGGACGAGACTCCACCCGGGCGGGGAGCGTAGCAAGAACCCGGTGTCGTCACGATGGATCCTCCTCCGCGATCCGCCGGGCGGGCCGACGCGGACAGGCTGGGCGACTCGGCAGGCGACGGCGACGCCGAATCATGCGCCGGCGGCGAGGCAGGCGAGCGCTCACCGCTCGGCGCCACGGTTCCCGCACCAGTACCCGACACGCATCCCACCAGCCCGGCGGCCGCGATCGTCGCGACCATCGCGATCGCGGTGGCGGCTCGCCTCATCCAGTGTCTCCGCACGATCGCGCAAGGAGCGCACGGTCCGGCCGGTACAGGGTCCCGGTTCCGTCGAGGCCGACGAGCCAGTCGCCGTCACCGGGCGCCGCGGCGACGTCCTCAAGCGCGGCGTACGGGCCGGGAGGATCGATCCGGGTCCACGCGTCGCCGTCGTAGTGCAGGACAATTTCCTGTTGCGGCTGAGTGTCGTCGTAGCCCCACCCCAGCGCCCAGAGGTCGTCGGGACCCGAGCCGGACAGGTGCTCGAGCGAGCTGTCCCGGGGAAGGTCCGGAAGCCGGACCCGTCGCCATGTCGACCCGTTCCAGTGCTCGACCACCGCGTGGGCGGGAGCCCGGCCGCTCGAGTCCGCGTAGTCCGTGCCGGCCACCCAGGCGTCGTCCGGGCCGAAGTCCACGACGGCAAGCAACCGGGGAAATCGAAGGGCCGGCGTGGGCACGCTCCGCCAAGCCTCACCATCCCAATGGAGGGTGAACGCCTGCTCGTGGCTGTACCCGGCTATCCACGCATCGGTCGGCGAGCTCGCGTCAACGGCGGCGTCGTAGTCGAATTCCCGGCCCTTGGCGAGGGGATCCAACAGCGACCATGACCGCCCGTCCCAATGCTCGATGACCACGCCGTGGCGCACGCCGACGGCCCAGGCGGCGTCCGGGCCGGTGGCGGCGATCGACTGGACGCCGTCGCCGCCGAGGCCCCCGAGCGGGCGAGGGACGAACCGCCACCGGGTGCCGTCCCACCGCCTGATCCCGGACCCGCCGCCGCCGGCCGCCCAGACATCGTCGGCGCTGATCGGCTCGATGTCGTTGATCCCCCTCGTCCCGGGAACCAGCTGCTGCTCCCACCGCGTGCCGTCCCAGTGCAGGAGCAGAGGATCATCGAGGAGCCGCCCCGGCCTCCCCGCCGAGACCCATCGGAAGTGCTCGTACGAACCCACCGCCCAGGCGTCCGTCGGGCTGAGACCTGCCACAGCCCCGAGGTGGACTTCCACGGTCCCAGGGCGGGCTAGGAGTGGGACGCGTGTCCAGCCGTCGACACAGTCGCCGAACCGAGGGTCGGGCCTCGGCGTCGCGAAGGGTCCGATGGATCGGACCATGCGACGGAGCGCTCGCTCGTCCTCCTTCGCGACGGTGTCCCCCTCCCACACCCGCACCGAATAGCGGTTGACGTGGTGCATCGTGAGTTGCGCGACCAGCCGATGCTCGACCCGCTGGAAGTCGGAGAGGTGGAGGGGCAACCTCGTGTTCTGTGGGTACAGCGGCGGGGGCATCCCGCCACCGAAACTGATCTGCACGAGCACGACAACTCCATCCGCGGGCAGCCGCGGCATACCGGGGGGCCATGTTCCTCCGCCGGCTCGACATCCTCCCGATGGGGGCGGGGCGAGTCGACCCGACGGGTTGGCGATCCACACGCCGGTGGCGCTGGCCCAGCCGCACTGGGCCGCACGAACGGACCACCCGGTCGGGTATGCGAACCGGAACCCGGTATGCCCGTCGCGGTAGGTCTGCCACCTGTAGCGGCCGGGAGCGTTCGTCCCGGTGGGAGACGGAGACTCCGAGAGACGCGAGATCTCGGTCCCGGTCCGCGGGCTCGGGGTGGCGGTGAGCGGCCCCCGGGAGGCGGTGCAAGCCGAGAGCGCGGACGACAGCGCGGCGAGCAATGCGAGCGTCCTGGCTGATCGATTCATGCTGTCTCGACCCTTCGGGGCGGGTGCAGTCAGCGCCTCCGGCCGCCTACCAGGTATACGAATCTCGCGGGGTCGACGAACGTCTCGAATTCCTCCACGCCGTCGATCTCGATCACGGGGACCCGGAGGCCGTGGGCGTCCTCGAGGTCGTCGTCGCCGTCGATGAAGACCTCGTCGAAGCCGAAGGGGGTGCGTTCGCGTTCGGCGAGGATGATGGCGCGGGCCTTGTCGCACAGTCCGCAGTTCCGGCGGGAGAACATCAGCACCTGGGGCATCGTCCGGTCCTCGCTCACGGCCGGCCCATCCTATCGACCGGGCCGGGCCGGACGGCCGTGCGGCGGTGCCCCTCGGCCGCGACAATGGAACCGTGGGGGAACGCGACTTCGAGGACCGGGTCGACCTGGAGCTCCACGCGCGCCTGCGCGAGGGCGACGCCGACGCGTTCGAGGAGCTGTACCGCCGGTACGCCCCGGGCGCCTACGGGCTGGCCCTGCGGGTGACCGGGCAGGAAGCGCTGGCCCAGGAGGTGGTCCACGACGCCTTCCTGGCCATGTGGCGGGCCCCCGAGGCGTTCGATCCCGTGCGCGGCACGTTCCGGGGATTCTTCCTCTCCCTCGTCCACCACCGGGCCGTCGACACCGTCCGCCGGGAGGAGCGCCTCCGCCGCCGCACCGAGCGGGCCATGAACCTCGAGAGCCCGGCCGACGAAGATGTAGCGGAGGACATCGTGGAGCAGGCCTGGCTCGCCATGAGGCGGAAAGAGGTCCACGAGGCGCTCCGCGCCCTGCCGCCGGACCAGCGGCGGGTGCTCGAGATGGCCTATTTCCACGGGTACACGCAGGCGGACATCGCCGAGGAGCTGGAGATCCCACTGGGAACCGTGAAGACGAGGACCCTCGCCGCCATGCAGAAGCTCCGGCGGCTCCTGGGGAACGGCGCGGAATGAGGGAGCTCACACCCGGCCAGCACCAGGCCATCGACGAGCTCCTTGCCGCGCACGTCCTGCGGAGCCTGGACGGCGAGGACGAACGCGAGGCCGAACGGCTGCTGGCCGAACACGTCCCGGGGTGCGACAGATGCCGGCGGGTCCTGGCCGAGTTCCAGGCGCTGGCCGACGACCTGGCCCTGGCCGTTCCCCCCGCCAACCCACCGGAGCTGCTGCTCCCCCGCCTGCGCGAGGAGCTGAATCCGGACATCCCGGCATCCGCCGGCAGCTCGTCGAACCGGCGGCGGTCCCCTCGCCGAGGCGTGGGATCCTGGCTCACCGCGGCCGCCGCCATCGCCCTGCTGGGCCTCACCGCATGGAACGCGGTGCTGAACAACCGGCTGGGCGACGCCACCGACCGCCAGGCCGACCTGGCCCGGGTGACCCACCTGATGGCGCAGCCCGACGCGAAGAAGATCCCGCTCCAGGGCACGACCGCGCCCAGCACCGTGCTGCTGGGCTACCGGGAGGCCGAGGTCGCGCTGTTCGGCACCGACGTGCGGTCGCCGGCGCCGGGCTCCGTGTACCGCCTGTGGCTCGGGGATCGCCAGTCGTACCGGCACGTCGGCGACTTCACTCCGGAGGACGGCCTGGTGATCGTGCTCCTGGAGTTCGATCCGCAGCGGTTCGACCGGATCCTGGTGACCGAGGAGACCTCCGACCAGCCCGGGCCGGTTCCGTCGGGTCCGCACCGGTGGACGGCCACGCTGGACACCGCCAAGGAGTAGACGCTCCTGGCGCCTTGATCCCCCGTCCCGAGGGACGAAATCAAAGTGCCGCGGCCCCCTTCACCGACACCACCAGGCCCACCACCGCGATGGCCAGCGCCGTCACCACCGGCACGGCCCACAGCAGGCGGCCGGACAGCCTCCGGGAAACAGCGCGGCGTGCCCGGAACGCCAGGAACCCCACTGCGATCAGCGCCGCGGCCATCCCGACGCTGAAGGCAAGGATGAGCGCCAGGCCGAACGTCGCCCGGTGGGCCGAGAACGTCGCCAGCAGGACCACGATCGCCGTGGGCGACGGCAGGAGGCCTCCCGCCACGGCCAGCCCGGCCAGCCCCCGCCGTGACAGCGGCCTGTCCAGGGCCGGGCCGGCCGGCGGGTGGTCGTGGGCGTGCTCGTCATCGTGGCCGTGGTCGTGCCCATGGTCGTGGCGGTGGGCGGACCCGGCGTCGCGGCGCCGGGCCTCCCGGAGCCGGAGGACAACCAGCGCGGTCCCCATCCCCAGGATCAGCAATCCGGTGGCCAGGGTGATCCAGGGGTAGATCCGGTCGGGAGCCACCACCTGCAGTCCGAAGATGGCCAGGCCCAGGACCAGGACCGAGGCGGTGTGCATCAGCGCCACGCCCACCCCAACCTGGACAGCCTGCCGGAGGCGTCCGCCCTGCCCCACCAGGTACGCGGCCATCAGGGTCTTGCCGTGTCCGGGGAGGAGGGCATGTCCGGCCCCGAACGCCAGCGCCAGCAGCAGCGCCAGCAGCAGGGCCGGCACCGTGAGCCCCGTCCACGTGGCCAGCCCGGCGAACGCCCCCCCGCTGATCCCGGGGCGTTGGCCGGCGTCGCCGCCGGAGCCCAGGCCCGGCGCCGCGCCGGAGTGCCCCGGGGCGAACGAGACCCGCGCCGAGGTGACGTCGAGCGGATCCGCCAACAGGTCCTTCGGGTAGCTGGACAGCGCTTGGCTCACCGACCGCGTCGGTACAGAGGACCCGGTGACCACCGCGCCCCCGGCCCCCACCGCGACCACCTCGTGCCATCCGATGTGCCCGGCGTACGTCCGGTCGGCGAGCGTCAGGGTCCCGGTTCGGCCGGCGAGCGGGCCTCCGAGCACCGCCTCCAGCCGCAGGACGTGCAGCCCGGCCTGTCCGGGGAGCAGCCGGGCCGCGGCGGACCGGACCGACAGCCGCACGGGCCGCCCCCCCGCCGTGACCCCGATCCGCGCGCCCAGCTCCCGGGCCCGGGCCGACGCGTACCCGGCCAGCTCGGACGCGGAGGCCGCGCCGTCGCCGTCCCGGTCGATGACGCGCATCTGTTCGAACGTGGGGATCTCGGCCATGTCCAGCACGTAGTTCACCCGGACCTCGCCGGGCGAGACCACCAGCCGGTCGAACGTGTTGATCGTGAAGTTGCCGAGGGGATGGGCTGAGGCAGAGCCGCCCATCAGTGCCAGCCCGGCCACCATCAGGGCCAGGACCACCAGCGCGCGGCGGGCCGTCCTCACGAGGACGCCTCCAGAGCGGCCAGGGCGTCGCGGGCCTCCCCGCCGTGCAGGATCGAGAAGTGCGGGTTGATCCGGAGCGCTGCCCGGAGGTCGCGCCGGGCAGACGCGTCATCCCCCGTGGCCCGTTCGATCATCCCGGCGTGGAACAGGATGGTCGCGCTGCGGTATCCGAGCGAACGGGCGAACCTGGAATAGCGCAACGCCTCGCCGGCCCGGCCGTCGCGGTACAGCGACCAGGCCAGCGCGTCGGCCACCAGGATGCTGTGACGCCGCCCCCACTCAGTCCGCGCCTCCGCCACGGCCCGGCCCGGGTCCCCGTGGTCGGCGTCGAACAGGGCCAGCTCCAGGTCGACGTTCACCCCGGCGGCCTGGAACAGCCGCTCCTCGGCCCGGACCAGGTCGTACTGCTCCCCTGCCTTCGCGGCCTCCCCGGACACCGTGTACAGATCCCCCAGCGCGATGACGTACTCCGGCGAGGGATACCGGGCCACGATGTCCCCGAACTGCTTGATCGCACCGTTCGTGTCGCCCCGGGCCCAGGCCAGACGGGCCAGGCCGGCCTGGGGTGGGAAGTACTCCGGAGCCGACGCCGCGGCCATCCGGAAGAAGTGGTCGGCTCCGACGAGGTCGCCCCGGTTGAACGCCAGCTCGCCGAGCTGGTACGCGGCGAACGCCCGGTCCTGGGGCGTTCCGGCCGCGGACAGCGCCAGCCGCATCACCGACGCGGCCCCTTCCACGTCACCCTGCAGCTCGCGGGCGTACGACGCGCGGGCGTACGAGGCCAGGTCCGGCTTGAGGTCCACCATGTGCTGGAACGTGGCGAACGCCGCCCGGTACCGCCCGAGCTCCAGCTGTGCGTCGCCGATGACGCCGTACACGTTGCCGTTGTAGGGGTTCACGTCCCGGGCCCGATCGCCCCAGTGCAGGGCGCCGACGAAGTCGTGTCGGGCCGCCGCCAGGGCCCCCTCGCCCGTGAAGGCCTCGAAGTTCCCCTCGGCGTGCAGCGCGAGCGAACGCCGCAGCGCGCCCTGAGCCTTCGGGTAGAAGCTCGGGTCGGCGGTGACCCTGGCCTGCTGGACGTAGGCCAGCCCCAGCTCCGCCCAGGCCGCCCAGTCCTCCGGAACGGCCGCCAGCCGGGCCCGGAGGCTGTCGATGGCCTGCCGCAGCGAGCCGGAGCGGATCACCGGGTGGCCGGACAGGGCGCCAGCGGGGTCGTTCCCCAGCCCGGCCGAACCGTTCCCCGCCTGGGGCGACCGGGAGCCCCGGCCGAACAGGCCGAGGCCCCCCACCGCCAGCATGGCCACTGCGAGGGCCACCACGGCGAGGATCGTGATCCCCAGCCGCCGCCGCCCCCGCCGCCGCTCGGGCACAGAGGGCCCGGGCCCGAGCCCGGGGCTCGCGTCGCCGCGAGCCCGGACCCGGGTCCCTCCGATCGCGCCCATGTGTTCGATTCCCTCCCTCGCCCTAGTGGGGGCTCGCGTCGGACCCGTGATGCGGGTACGCGACGTACGGGAAGTCGGTCTGGAACGGCACGTCGTTCGCGTTCACGCCGTCGCCCAGGGCATCCACGATCGCCGGATGTCCCGGCAGGAGGACGCCCTCGACCACGCGCAGGGCGGCGTCGATGATGTCGTCGTCCAGACGGCGGCCGTTCGGGAACCCCTGATTGTCGCCGACGATCACGCCGAGCGTGTTGCAACTGGACGTGTCCGCGCAGAGTGGCGTGTCCATGTTCAGTCGGAGCATCTCGCTGGCCTGCACGCCCGCCGGCTGGTTCAGCCCGGCCAGCCCGGTGAGGAACACCGAGATGAGGTCGGACCGCTGGATGCCGGGCGTGCCCGAGTCGGAGTCCGGCACCGGCAGCCCGTACAGGGCGTTCAGGTCGTGTGGGAGCTCCGGATCCTGGACGGCCCCCAGGTACTGGATGTCGTCCTTGGGCTGCGAGGCGTTGAAGTAGTCCTTCAGGCTCACCGGCACGACGACCTCGTTCACGAGGGGCATGCCCAGGCGAGAGACCTGGACGAAGTCGCCGCTCGAGTCGATAGTGCCGTCGCCGTTCTGGACGCGAACCGACTGCCGGGATGCCGTCGTCCAGATGCCGATGATCGACGAGTCGCCGCGCAGGGCACGCTTCGGCACCTGGAGCACCAGGGCGTTCACGTTGAAGCCCGTGAGGGTGTCGTCGCCCGACTCGGGGAAGGTCGCCGCGCAGGGGTACGGCGGGGCGCACCCGTAGACGAGGTCGAACACCCTGAGGTCGAGGAAGAACGGGTCGTCCGCCTGGCCGGCCCACGTCTTCGAGTTCAGCTTCGGCCCGAAGGTCGTGATCGTGCTGTCGGCCAGTGCCTCGTAGTTGGGCATGGAGGTCTCGCCGACGTCCGACGGGGCGGAGTACGCGTCGTCGACCAGCGTGGTGACGTGCGTGCCGTTGTCCCGCTTGATCCGGATCAGGTCGTACGTCTGGTAGAAGTTCAGCGTGCCGTCGGTCATCGCCGTGACCGGGCCCGTGTTGTACAGGAACGTGCCCGGTGTCCGGTAGTGGCTCGTGAAGATCCACCGGTAGGTGAGGTCCGGCTTCGCGTCCCCGTCGTTGTCGATGTTGATGTCGTAGTGCACGCCGTCGGCCCACGCGAAGAAGTTCGGGCCGCCGGCCGGCTCCTCGAACGGGATCCAGTTGCTGACGAACGTGATCTTGTTCGGCTTGTCCGGGCTCCGGAACGCGTAGAGGTCCGTTCCGTCAACCTGGGGGTCGGCCGACACCAGAGGGGCCTCGCGGTGGCTGGATGCCAGTCCGGTGCCCGGCCCAAGGCCCGCGAACAGGCCCCCTCCGAGCGCCATGCTGGCTCCGAGCACGACCGCAGCCCTGCGGAATCGCTTGCGAACCTTCAATGCAACTCCCTTTCGTCGAATGGCACGGGCACCAGTCGCCGCCGGAGGAAGGCAACCGACATCAAGCCGGTCGCTTCGTTCATCACCTCCCCCAACGCTCGCGGTCTCTCGTGGATCCCGGCGGCTGCCGTAGGTTCGCGGCCGCATGCCCCGCGGATCACCGCGGACGGGGAACCTTTGCCTGATTTGCCCGAGGGAAGCTCAGGCCGGCTGCCGGGGGGCGGACGAGGCCCGCAGGAATCCCCAGAACATCACGGCGATGCCGAGCGCGAGGTCCACCGAGAAAACCGGGACCACGTCGAGCCCGGCCCCCACCCCCGACCCGATCGCCACGATCGTGGCGCCCACCGCGATCCCGAGCGTGCCCAGGAACCTGTTCCGCAGTTCCGGCTTCCTCCGCATCCGGAACGCCGACCACACGGCCCCCGCGACCAGGATCACGTAGGCCGGATAGGAGTAGTACTGCGCCAGCCGGTAGGCCATCGGATTGCGGAGCGGGAAGCATTTCAGCCCGTGAACACAGGTCCCCTCGAGGTGGTAGCCGACGAAGAAGACATCCTTCCCGAGCGGGAGGCGGTGCTGGCCGAGAGCGGCGACGTTCACGTCGGCGGTCCGGACGACGTTGAAGGCATACGCCGTGCCGAACACGACGACCAGGAACAGGACCGCGCGGACCCGTCGGTCGCGGACGAGGAGCAGGAGCTCGCCGTAGGCGAGGAACGGCACGTTGAGCACAGCGCCGAGGAGCCAGTACGCCCGGTACTCCGGAGAGTTCCAACCGGACAGGATCCCCAGGAACGCCGCGAACGACGCCGCCGCGAACATCAGCAGCGCCACGGCCCAGGCCGCCAGGTACGGGCGATGCCGGCGCACGAACCGCCAGCCGACCATCACGGCGAATGCCAGCCCGATCAGAGCCGCCGCCAGCGGGAAGATCCACATGCGGGGCTATCCTACGGGCGATGCCGAGCGAGATCGGACGTGACGCGGTTCGGCGGCTCCTGGACCGGGGCGCGCAGCTGGTGGAGGTCCTTCCGGTCGAGGAGTTCGAGGAGGACCATCTCCCGGGGGCGATCGGGATTCCGCTGCGCGAGATCGACGCGGAGGCTCGGAAGCGGCTCGACCCGGCGCGACCGGTGGTCGTGTACTGCTGGGACTCGGCCTGAGACATGAGCCCACGAGCCGCGTGGCGGCTCGAGGTCTTCGGGTTCACCGAGGTGTACGACTACGTGGGCGGCAAGCAGGACTGGATGGCCGCCGGCCTGCCGTTCGAAGGGACCCGGGCCGACCTCCCCACGGCGGGGACCGTGGCCCGCGCCGACGTGCCGACCTGCCGGCTCGACGAACGGCTCGGCGACGTCCGCGACAGGGTCGACGAGGCCGGATGGGACCTGTGCGTCGCGGTGAACGAACACCGGGTGGTCCTGGGCCTGCTCAAGCAGCAGCAGCTGGACGGGGACCGCGATGCCCTGATCGATGACGCCATGCGGTCGCCCAGCACGTTCCGGCCCCACGTCGGCATCGTGGAGATGGCCGACGTCATGACCGAACACGATATGTCGACCGCCACGGTCACCACGTCGGACGGCGTCCTGGTGGGCGTGCTCCGACGGGAGGACGCCACGCGGGCCGCGCTGGAGGTGCACCGGCGCCACGAGCACGGAGACGACGACGATGAGCCATGAACCGGCGCAACTGGCGGAGGTCCCGGCCGCGCAGGGGTTCGTTCGATGCGTCGCCTGCGGCCGGGCCATCGAATGCTGCGCGTTCTGCGACGAGGACGACTGCGGCACGGCCACCTGCGACCGCTGCATCCGGATCGAGCTGCGGGAGGCCCTGCCGGTCCCCCACCTCCACGGAGGCTGAGGCCCTTCAGGAGCCTGCCGGCCCGCCCCCGTCCCCGGTGCCGCCGAGGACCTCCTCGCCGCGGAGGGCCCGGCGGAGAATCTTGCCCGTGGGATGCCGGGGGATCTCGGAGACGATCTCGATCTCCTTCGGGACCTTGAACCGGGCCAGGAACTGGCTGACGCCGTCGGCCAGGCTCTCGGGGGTCGTGGTGGCGCCCTCGTTCAGCACGACCATGGCCTTCACGGCCTCCCCGGTGCGCGGGTCCGGGATCCCGATCACGGCGGCCTCCGCCACCTGGGGCAGGCGGGCCAGGGCCTCCTCGACCTCCTTCGGGAACACGTTGAACCCGCTCACGATGATGAGGTCCTTCGTGCGGTCCACCAGGAACAGGTAGCCGTCCTCGTCGCGGTACGCCACGTCGCCGGTGCGGAGCCACCCGTCGACGAGCGTCGTGGCCGTGGCCTCCGGCTTCCGCCAGTACCCCCGGAACACCGCCGGCCCCCGGACCAGGATCTCGCCCGGATCCCCCTCCTCCACGTCCTCCAGCTTGCCCTCGCGCTCCTCGACCAGCCGCACCTCCAATCCGGGGATGGGCAGGCCGATCGAGCCCGGACGGGCCTCGGGCCCCGCCGCGTTCGACGTCACGGCCGGCCCGGCCTCGGTCAAGCCGTACGAGTCCCAGATCGTCACGCCGAACCGCTGCCGGAACCGCTGGAGTACCTCCGCCGCCAGGGGCGCGGCCCCGGATACGGCCATCCGGACCGAGTCGAACGCGCTCCGTCGCCCCTCCGGCTCGTCCAGCCATTCGACGTACATCGGGGGCGCACCCGGCAGCAGCGTCACGCCGTGGCGTTCGATGAGGTCGAGGGACCCGCCGGGCTCGAACCGCTCCACCAGCACCGCGGTGGCACCGCCCCGGATCGACATCCCCAGGATCACGTTGAGCGCATAGATGTGGAACAGGGGGAGGACCAGGAGCACCACGTCGTCGGCCAGGATCTTCATCGAGGGGACGTGCTCCATCTGGTCCATGTTCGCGATGAGCTGGTCGTGGCCGAGCATCGCGCCCTTGGGGTCGGCCGTGGTCCCGGACGTGTACTGGATGAGGGCCAGGCCGTCGGGAGGATCGGTCGCGTCCCGGATGGGCTGGTGGCGCCCCATCGCGTGTTCGAACGAGACGGTCCTCGGCGGGACGGGCGGGCCGGCCACCACGAAGACGGCGTCGAGGTCCGACAGCCGGTCCCGGACGGCCAGGATCGTGGGGAGCTCGCCCATCTCGGTGACCACGGCCCGGACCCCGGCGTCGGCCAGCATGTACCCGACCTCCTCCGAGGTCAGCATGACGTTGAGCGGGACGGCCACCGCCCCCGCCCGCCAGATCCCGTACAGAGCCGAGACGAACTCCGGCACGTTCCCCACCATGAGGGCCACCCGGTCGCCCGGTTGGACCCCGGAGGCCACGAAGGCCGCCGCGGCCCGGCCGGCCCCGTCGTCGAGCTGCGCGTACGTCACCGGACGGCCCCGGAAGATCAGCGCGGGGGCGTCGGGCCGGTTCGCGGCCTGCTCGGAGAGCAGCGTCGAGACGTTCATGGCAGGCGCGAGTCTATCCGCCGCCCTCGCCCGTTCGGCCCAGGTCGACGTGCTGGACGAATTCCCCGGGCGCGGGCGTCCGGCCGGCCCACTCGGCGTGGGTGGTGCCCTCCGATGACAGGACGGCGATCTCGTCGAACCCGCCGCGCCGCATCCGTTCGAACAGGACGAACCGCGAGGAGGACACCTCGCTGTTGTGGCACCACCTCGGGGTCCCGTCGGGGTCCAGGTACCGGGCCTGGACCATGCGCTCGGGGTCGCCCGCGACCCGGCCGGTGAGGCGGTACCGGCGGTCGGACAGGTCGATCCGCCAGGCGCCGAGGGCGGTGTCCGGACCGCGGGAGACCTTCCGCAGCTTGATGCTCCGGCCGCCCAGGCGGACCGTGACGAACGTGGTGAACGGCGTGGTGATCGGCCCCCGCTTCCCCTGCGCGGTGAGGGCGGACACGACCGCGGTCCCGGCGTGGCCCTCGAACGCCGAGCAGTGGGCCCAGGTCCAGCGCTCCGCGTGCCGCGACCCGTGCAGGTGCCCCTGCTGGCCGGGGACGCCGTCCAGGGTCGCCGGCTCGCCGTCGACCGTGACCGTGCCGGAGAAGCTGGTGGCCGGGTTCGGCGAGTACGGCTTGGTGGGGGCCAGGGCGCCCCGGTACAGGGCGTCCGGGAGGAGCCGGAGCGTGTCGTCGCCGGTGGGCCACGTGAGGTCCCACGAGACCTCGTGCCCGTCCCCCGCGAGCGTGCCCGAGGCCCGTCCCGAGGCGAACTCGGCGTCGCCGATCCGGACCTCGAACGGGTCGGGCCGGTCCGACACCCGGTCCATGGCGAACCCCGCGTTCAGGGCCAGCGTTCGCGATGGATCTTCCCGGTCGAACCGGGCGAACCACACCCGGCCCTCCGGGGGCGCACCGGTGGGCGCGTGCAGGGTGGACCTGATCCAGTAGCCGTTCCGGCCGTCGGACAGCGTGACGAACCACACCTCGTAGCGGCCCGGTTTGCCATCCCACGCCGGTGCGTTGTCTCGCTCCGTGGCGTCGTCCTTCCGCTCGAGCCCCACCCGCTCGCCGGGTGAGGATAGCCCACCGGAGCGTCCGGCCCCACCGCGCCCGTCCCGGAGGCGTCATCGAATCTTCACCGAACGGCCTCGCGGGGCGGGGATGGGGCGCCGATACAATTGCCGGACATGCGCCCGATGATCGACTCCCTGCCCGGCGGGCACCGATGAACGCCGTCGCGCCCCGCCTGCTGTTCTCGACCGCCCCGTTCTACCGGATGCCGCTCCGCGACGCGCTCCGCATCGTGTCCGACGCCGGCTACCGGGCGGTGGAGGTGATGGTCACCGGCGACCCCACGACGCAGGACCCCCATCTGCTGCGCCAGGCCGCCGAGGACAGCGGCGTCACGGTCGACGTCATCCACGCGCCGTTCCTGCTGATCACGCGGCGGGTATGGGGCACCGACCCGCTCGGGAAGATCTACCGGTCCGTGCAGCTGGCGGAGGAGGTGGGGGCCGAGCTGGTGGTGGTCCACCCGCCGTACCGCTGGCAGACGCGGTACCGCCGGTGGATCGAGGAGAGCCTGGCCGAGTTCTCGGCCCGCACCGGCGTGACGGTGGCCGTGGAGAACATGTTCCCGGTGAAGCTCCCCGGCGAACGGGGGCTGTCGTTCCACGCCGGACAGGAGTTCGAGGAGCTCGACCGGAACCCGTACATGGTCCTCGACACCAGCCACGCGGCGGTGGCCGGGCTGGACATCGTCGACGTGTTCCGGCGGTACCGTGACAAGGTCCTGCACGTCCATCTGTCGAACAACGCCGGCAAGGGCTGGGACTCCCACCTCCCGGTGTACGACGAGAACGGCGTCCTGCCCCTCGGCGACTTCCTCGATGAGCTGTCCACGAGCCGGTATTCGGGGAGCATCGCCCTGGAGCTGGACCTCCGCCCGTGGATGAAGGACGAGAAGCTCCTCACGGAGGTCCTGGTCCGCAACCGCGAGTTCGTCGAGTCCCGCCTCCCCCTCGAGCACCCCACCCCCGCCCCCGCGTTCTGAGTCCTTCGGCGGCGCTGGTAGCCTCGGCACGGCCGTGCGCAAGGGAACCCTCATCACCGTGATCGTGCTGTTCGCGCTCCTGCTGGGCGCCGCGATCTACCAGTTCACGCTGGGCACCAGGGACGCCCCGAGGTTCTGCGGGCCCCCCTCCCCGGGCGCCCTCCCCACCCCCGGAGTCTGCTCGACGGGCTCGCCCTGACCGGTCCGTTGACGGAAGATCCGGTCCGGGTCGGCTGAATGGACAACGCGACGCGGACGGTGCTCACCACGATCGCCACCACGGTGGTGACCGTGCTCACCACGGTGGTGCTGACCGCGGCCTTCAAGCAGTGGTGGATCGCGCTGATCGGGCTGGCCGTGGTGGTGGGCGGCCTACTGCTGTTCTCCAGGCTCCGGCGCCGCCGGCCCCGGGTGGATCCGGCGAGCCCGATGCCGAACTGGGAGGCCGGGCACGAGATCGTCGAAGGGGACGCCATCATTGTTCGGCTCTGGGTGAAGAGCACGGACTTCTCCACGCTCGCCAATGTGTCGGTGTGGGTCCAGGATCCGCACGGCCTGATCTACCGGACCGACGCTGGCGCCTACATGATCCAGGACGATCTCGAGCTACCTCGATGGTCCTACGACTTTCCCTACCGATTCTGGCGCCGAAATCCGGGGGAAGCTTGGCCGGAAATGCCGCCGGGCGACTACCACGTCGAGTGGCGAGCCTACGAGTCCCTCGTGGCCCGGGACACGTTCACGCTCCTCGAACCCACGGCCGACGGCTAGAAGAACGCGCTGCGGCGGGACATGAGGTTGCGGTAGAGCATCTGCTGGATCTGGTCGCGGACGCGGTCGGTCTCGTTGAAGACGAGCATGGCGTCCTGCCAGGCGTCGTCGGGGTAGCCATCGGTGGGGATGGGCTCGCCGACCTCGATGATCCACTTCGACGGCAGCGGGATCGCACCGAGGGGTCCCAGCCAGGGGAAGAACGGCGTGATGGGGAAGTACGGGAACCCGCCGAGGCGCGCGATGAACTTCGCGTTCGCAATCATGGGGTAGATCTCCTCGGAGCCCACGATGGCCACCGGGATGATGGGGGCCTTGGCCTTCAGCGCCACCTCGATGAACCCGCCCCGGCCGAACCGCTGGAGCCGGTACCGCTCCTTCCACCCCTTGCCGACGCCCTTGTAGCCCTCGGGGAACACGCCGAGCAGCTCGCCCTTCGCCAGCAGGCGGTACGCGTCCTCCTGGGTGGCCAGGGTGGAGCCCATCTTCCGGGCGATGGGGCCGTTGAACGGCATGCGGAACGCCAGGTCGGCGGCGAGGAGCCGTACGTGGCGGTGGGCCGGATGGTGGTCGTAGATCCCGAACTTCGTGACCACGGCGTCCACCGGCACGGACCCCGCGTGGTTCGCCACCAGCAGGGCCGGGCCCTCGTTCGGGATGTTCTCCATGCCCCGCCACTCCACCCGCCAGTAGTGCTCGGCGATGGGCCGCAGGATTGGGGCGAGGATCTGTTCGGTGAGGTCGCGATCGAAGCCGAACTCGTCGATCTCGTAGTCGCCGGTGGCCCGGCGGCGGACGAAGTCGAGCGCGCGCTCCACGGCCTGGGCCGAGAAGGGGCCGATGTGCTCGGGACGCTCGGGCAGGTGGACGCTGCAGAACCCGGTGTCGCCGACCGCCCGGCGCTTGCACCGGCGGCCCGCCGCGGTCATGGCCCGGCACCGCTCCGGGTCCTGCCGTCCCCTGGCGTCCTCCAGCGAGATGACCTGCGCCATGTCCGTCCTCAGCCCTTCTTCGAACGTTCGAACCGCTCCTGCCCCTGGCGGCGCAGGAAGTCGTACACGTCGCGCTCCCACTTCTCGGCGCGCTCCTGCGTGATCACCTGACGGAGTCGCCGGCCCACCACGAAGTCCTCCACGGCCTCGCGGGTGGTGTGTTCGGGCGTGAACCCGAAGTCCTCCTTGAGCCGGGTGGTGTCCACCACGCGCCCGTACAGCAGGAACTGCAGCTGGTCGGTGGCGAAGTCCACGCGGCCGGCCCGCTTCAGCAGGTTCGCCAGCGGGGTGGCCAGCGGCAGGATCACCGGGATCGGCGGTCGGCCCATGAGCCGGACGGCCTGCGACAGGTACACCACGCCGTCGGCGGCGACGTTGAAGATGCCCGGATGGTCCTCGCGGACTGACCGGCGCAGGGCCTCGTGCGCGTCGTCCTCGTGGATCAGCTGGATGCGGGGGTCGTACCCCATCGCGGTGGGGACCACCGGGAGCGAGAAGTACCGGGTCAGCGTGGTCTCGATGTCGGGCCCGATGAAGTTCGCGAATCGCAGGATGGTCACGTCGACGTCCGGCCGGCGCCGGCCGAAGTCGCGGGCGTACCGCTCCAGCTCGACGGCGTCCTTCATGAGCCCGGACCGGGGGACGGTCCGCGACTGGTCGGACTCCGTGAACACCGCGGGGTCGCGGGGATCGGCGCCGTACACCGCGGTGGTCGACTTCATGACCAGCTTCTTCACGGACTCGGCCTTCTGGCACGCCCCGAACAGCTGCATGGCCCCGATGACGTTGAGCTCCTTCATCGCCGTCCGCCCGCCCACCCGGGTGGGCGTAGTGACGATGGAGAGGTGGACCACGGTGTCCACCTCCGCCGTCTGGAGGACCTTCACGATGAGGGGGTTGCGGATGTCGGCCCGGACGAACTCCGTTCGGTCGAGGTCGACCTCCGGTTCGTCCAGGTCCACCCCGACGATCGAGTCGACCTCGGGGTCCTTCTCCAGTTCCTGGGCGAGCTTGCCTCCCAGGAAACGCGAGATGCCGGTGATCAGGACCCGCTGACCCATCGGGGATCAGCCTACCGGACGGGCCTCGGTCCCATCGGGGGCCTCCCGACCGGGGGCCCCGGAGGGAGGGAGATCGTCAGGTCGTCGCCGGCGTGGAGGCCCAGGGTGATCGAGGCGTCGGCCCGGTTCGCGACGAGCGACAGGTACCCGCTCGAGTCCTCGATCAGCAGGACCTCCCCGGGGAGCCCGTCGGCGAAGGTGGTTGCCGGCCGGACCACGCCGTGCCCCTCGGCATGGGTCACGCGGAGGGACCCGAGGGACCCCAGCCCGGCCTCGGCCAGGTCATCGGGGCGGGCGTTCGTCTGGAGGTTGCCGAACCGGTCGACGGCGAGGACGACCGCCGCCACCTCGCCGTCCGACACGACCGGGGCCGGGACCACCACCCGCTCCAGATCCCCCACCTCCACCTCCGGTCCCAGATCGCCAAGCGCGCGGCCATTCGCCAGGTGGCCGGCCGCCGGCGCGAACACGTCCCGGCCGTGGAACGTGGCGGAGACGGGTTCGAGCAGGACGTCGGAGGCGGCGATCTCGACGGCGGCCTCGGCGCCGCCCAAGGCCTCCCATGCCAGGCTGAGGAGCCCGTTGTCCGGCCCCACGAGCAGCGCGCCGGAGGCCGCCCGGACCCCGATCGCGCCGCGGGGACCCCCGACGTCCGGGTCGACCACGCCCAGGTACACGGCGTCCTCGGGCATGAACGGCGCAGCGCCGGCCAGGACCATGGCCCCTCGCAGGACGTCCTGGGGCGGAATGCCGTGGGCCAGATCGATGACCCGCGCGCCGGGGGCGATCCGGGCGATCACGCCGTGGCACACGCCGACGAACTCGTCGTCGAGCCCGTAGTCCGTGCAGAAGACGATGGGACGGGTCACGCGCGTCCCCTTCGACGTGAGATCGGCCGGGCCTAGCGGCCCTGCTGCCGCCGCTGGTGGCGCGTTCGCTTCAGCAGTTTCTTGTGCTTCTTCTTCCGCATCTTCTTGCGGCGCTTCTTGACCAGCGAGGGCACGAGTTTGCGTCGCTCCTTCTCGGTTTTCGGCTTGTCGGGCAGGCCGTGGGAGTCTAGTCCGTCCCCAACAGGTTCCGCAGGTCCATCCTCTTGGCCCGGTACTCCTCGTCGACCCGCACCGAGCCCAGACGGAGGGCCTTCGGCGCCTCGGCGACCGGGGAGATGAGCCGGAGGATGCCCTCCTCGCCCGAATGCTCAAGATAGCCGATCCCGAGGTAGCCGCCCACGCCGTCGGCCAGGCCCACCACCAGGCGATCGAGCTCCGTGAGGTCGAAGAACGCCGGGAGGGCCGGCATGAACACCGTCGGCTTGACCCGATAACGCTGCAGGGGCTCGGTGAAGTAGCGGGCTATGGCGCCCTCCCGGTTCGCTGCCCGCTGGTCGACGGAGGTGGGGACCACGGACGGGTGGATGCCCATCGAGACCACCTCGGTTTCGAAGAACCGCCGGATGATGCCGAGCAGGGGGTCGAGCTCCTCCCCCCGCTGGAGGCCCACCACGAGCTCCGGTCGGAGCGACTCCACCTTGTGGTACTTCAGCAGCTGCCCGTACACGCCGGAGACCAGGCCGCTCGTGTCCACCACCACGAAGTCGGCCCCCCGTTCGAACGCCATGGCCTGGAGTCGGGCCGCGCCGGTGACGAGCGGGAGCAGGTTCCCCTGTGGCGTGGTGGCGCCCACGAACACCTGGGCGTCGGCCGTGGACAGGGAGTCGGGCTCGAGGTCGGCATCGGAGGAGATCATCCGCAGGCCCACCGTCGTGGGGGGTCCCACGGACTTCTGCCCGGGGTCGGCGTCGAGGTAGGCGGGCGAGCGCCCCGCCGCGAGCCCGGCCCGGATCAGGGTCTTCGACAGGGTGGTCTTGCCGGAGTCGAGCCCGCCGAAGAGCACCACCGTGCGCTTGGAGGCCACGGCGCGTTCGACCAGCTCAGCGTACTCGTCCACCACGCCTCCGAGCCGCCCCTCAAAGGGGGCCTCACGGGAGGCGTTCCACCACGCGCGTTTGACGCGACCGTCGCGATCTATCCGGTGTCCGGTCCAGCTCCTCGTCTCGTCATCCGGTCCAACTCGGTCGGTCGAAGTGGTCGTCCCCGAGGGGACGGCTCGATGCAATGTGGCGGAACGCCCTCCGACAGGGCTTTCCTGTCGAATGCGATTCTACTCAGGGGCCTACCCCCGGGGCGAGGAGCGGCTCGGGCCGGTGGTCGAACACACCCCGGCCGCGGCTGTGGTTCGATGGCAGGCACGCCCCGTAACGAACGTCGATCACGAGGAGGTTCCACACCGATGACCGTGTCGCTGTCGCTCGATGGACAGGTGGCCCTGGTGACGGGGGGGAGCAAGGGGATCGGGCGGGCCATCGCGCTGGCCTTCGCCGAGGCCGGGGCCGACGTGGCGGTGGCCGCGCGGGGCCGGGAGGACCTCGAGCTGGTCGCCAAGGAGGTCGGGGCCCTGGGGCGCCGTGCCCTGGCCGTGCCCACCGACGTGGGCGACGCGGACGCCGTCCGGGAGATGGTCGAACGAACGGTGGACGAGCTCGGGACGCTCGACATCCTGGTGAACAACGCCGGCGCGGCGCCGTTCATGGCCTCCGTGGAGAGCACGAAGGTGGAGGGGTTCGAGAAGTACCTCCGGATCAACTTCCTCTCGGCGTTCTACGCGATGCACGCGGCGGCGCCGGTCCTGCTGGCGAAGGGCTCCGGCTGCGTCCTCAACGTGGCCAGCGTCGCGGGGCTCACCGCGACGCCGGGCGTGGGCTACTACGGCGCGTCGAAGGCCGCCATGATCCAGCTCACGAAGACGGCCGCGCGGGAGTGGGGCCCGTCCGGGGTCCGCGTGAACGCGCTCGCGCCGGGGTGGATCGACACACCCATGAGCATGGCGCCCCGCCAGCTCGTTCCCGGCTTCGAGGAGGAGATCATCAGAAGCACCCCGCTCGGCCGGTTCGGCGAGCCCGAGGAGGTGGCCGCCGCGGCGCTGTACCTGTGCTCGCCTGCGGCGTCGTTCGTCACCGGCTCGGTGCTGGTGATCGACGGAGGCCAGACCCTGGGCTCGGCCTTCTAGGCCTCATGCGGATCCTCGTCATCGGCGGCACGCGGTTCGTGGGCCGCCACTTCGTCGAGACGGCCCTTGCCGGCGGCACGAGGTCACGCTGTTCAACCGGGGCCGGCGGGACCCGACGGCGTTCCCGAACGTCGAACGGCTGACCGGCACCGGACCGAGGACAACGGGCCCTGATCCTGCGCGCGGGGTTCATCGTGGGCTCCGGCGACTACGCCGACCGTCTGCCGCACTGGATCCGGCGAAGCCCGGGCTTCGACGGCGTCAGCTCCACGGACGTCTCTCGGGCCTTCGCCGCCGGACTGGCCCAGCGTCGCCTGGAGGACACGGTCCGCGACACCCTCGAAGCGGGCATCGACCGAACCTATGACCACCCCGCCGGGATCGACCCGGCCCGTGAAGAGGAGCTCCTCCGGGCCTGGCACGCCCGAACCGGCCCCTGACGGCGTCTACCCGGGCAGCAGGTGGAACGGGAGGCGTTCGGCGATGGCCTGGTAGCAGGGCCAGTAGGCGTCGGGGCGGACGTTGTCGTCCATGACCACCACCACTTCGGTCCGGCGTTGGGCCTTGGCCACGATCAGGGCCGGGTCGTTCACGTCGGCCACCGACACCGTGTCGATGCCGGCCTCGATGGCCGCGCCGGCGAATCCATGGTCGGCCACGACGAGGTCCGGCTGCTCCTCCTCGAGCATGATCTGCATCGAGCGGGGGCTGTGGGTGTGGCTGGCCGAGGCCCGGTCGGTGAGGACGGCCACCCCGCCCAGGTAGCGGATCTGGCGGCGCTTCATCCGGCTGTGGGGCTCCTCCCATTCGAACCCGTCGGCCGGAAACAGCAGTGTGCATCCCAGGCGCTCCAGCAGCCGGCCGACCTCGCCGTACAGCTGGATCAGCCCCGTGGGATGGCCGGTGGCCAGCACGACGCGCTCGCCCCGTTCGCAGGCCACGGCCAGGCGGTCGCCCATGGCCCGGCACGCCGCCAGGATGGGCTCGGGCTGGACCCGGACCGGCCCCCAGCGGACGTACGGGTCCGGTTCGAACCCGGACTCGGCCCCGACCAGCGCCAGGACCTCCTGCCGGGTCATCACGTCGACCCCGCTCAGGCCGAACTGCGCGTCGGGGTCGCCGTCGCACAGCAGGCCGATCTTCCACAGCACGTTGTCCATGGGGTGGCTGACCACGCCCGCCATCCCGCCCGCGATCATGCCGCGCAGCAGGTCGTCCTCGGAGTGGGGAGCGGGGGTCCACCGGCGGTCGAACGCGCCGGCGCGCTCCTGTGGTTCGATAGATCGCATCCGTCAACCATTGTAGGGAGCCCGCGCCCGGCCCCCGCCGCGAGGAGGCGCAGGCACATGGAGCTCAGGGACTCGGTGGTCGTGGTCACGGGGGCGTCGTCGGGGATCGGGCGGGCCGCGGCCTGGCACCTGTCGTCGCAGGGGGCGGCCGTGGTGGTGACCGCCCGCCGGGAGGACCGGCTCACGGCCCTGGCCAAACAGATCTCCGACCGCGGCGGACGGGCCCTCCCCGTGGCCGCCGACGTCTCCGACACGGCCAGCCTCGAACGCCTCCGCAGCGACGCCGAGTCCGCGTTCGGCGCCGTCGACGTGCTCGTGAACAATGCGGGCATCCCCGGCGGGGGGCCGTTCGCGAACGTCTCGATGGAGCAGGTCGAGCGGGTGATCGACGTGAACGTCCTCGGCGTGATGCGGGCGACCAAGGTGTTCCTGCCGTCGTTCCTGGAGCGCAAGCGGGGGCACGTGGTGAACGTCGCGTCGCTGGCCGGGCGGTACGCCACCCCCGGCGTGTCCGTGTACGGGGCGTCGAAGCACGCCGTGGTGGGGTTCTCCGAGGCTCTGTTCTACGAGCTCCAGCCGTTCGGCGTGAAGGTGACGTCGGTGAACCCGGGGTTCGTGTCGACCGAGGGGTTCCCGAACGACGAGATCCCGCGGCAGTTCGTGATGAAGCCGGAGCGCATCGCCGAGGGCATCGCGAGGGTCATCGAACGGGGGATCGCGCCGGAGTACTCGATCCCCCGCTGGCTGGCCCCGTTCCAGATGTTCCGGATCCTCACGCCGCCGCTGTACCGGGCCGGCGTGAAGATGGCCACCGCGGGCGAGGTCCGCCGTCACGGGCCCCCGCCTCCCCTCCGGGATGGGGGCAACGGCTGACGCCGGAGGAAACCTCCCCTTGCCCCGAGGGGCCGGGGGGCGTACAAATGTAACCATCGCACCCAAAGGGGGGAAACACATGGAAGGTCCGGGTACATCCTCGACCCACCGCAGCCGCGCCCTCTTCGCGCTCGTCGCAATGACGCTCGGCGTTCTCGCGACGTCGCTCACGGGCACGGCATTCGCCGCGACCACGACATCGTTCGGGATGTCGACGAGCGCGGTGAGTGTCCCGAACAAGCCGTACACCGTGTCGCTCTCGGCGTACAAGAGCGGCTCGAGCGGGTATCTGTCGATCTCGCTGTCGCGCACGGCCACCACCGGGAACCATCCAACGCAAACCCATTCGTACAGCTTCACGCTCCCCGGGGCCGACCTGACCTTCGACTCCGACCTGAACCCCGTCCAGATCAACACGCACACCGACCTCGGGAAGTTCGGATCGATCACGATGCACCTGAAGAACGCCTCGGCGCTCAAGACGGTCGCGACCAAGTGCCCGAACGGGACGATCACGGGATCGTTCAGCACGCGGACCGGCACCCTGTCCGGGAGCTTCTCTCTCAACGCGAACGACAACTACTTCCACACGATCAACCGGTCGTCGTTCCCCGTGACGGTCACCAAGGTCGTGAGCAACGGAAAGACGTGCCCGCCGGGTCCGACCACGTGCTCCCAGGGGTACTCGTTCTTCGCGTCGCAGAGCTCCAAGCCACTGAACGTGTCGGCGTCGCGCCCCCTGTCGTCGGGGAGGGCGTTCATCTCCATGTCGTACAGCAAGAGCGACGCGCCGGCCTCCATCGGACACAGCATCTTCGTGTCCGCGCCGCTGTCGGCCTTCACGGTGTCGTCCGGGTTCGCCGTGGCGGTCAGCGGGAACGCGGCCGCTCCGTTCGGGGCCAACGTCATCCATTTCGTGAAGACGGGTGCCCCCTCGGTGTCGGGCACGACGTGCAAGACCACGACCGTCCAGGAGGTCTACTCGTCGGGGAGCATCACCGCGAAGTTCGACTCCGGCGGCCAGAAGACGATGAACGGCGCCGACTTCGCCAGCGTGTCGAAGACCGTGAAGACCTGAATGGGACGGGTCGTCCCGCTCGCCGCGCCGATCGCGCGCGGAGTACCCGGGATCAGTCGGCCGGCGAACCGAGCCGGTGGATCTTCAGCAGGTTCGTGTGGGCTCGGCCCAACGGGGCGGGGGCGACCATGACCACCGCCTGGCCCTCCTGAGCCAGCCCTCGTTCCACCAGGGCCCGGTCCATGCGGTGGATCATCTCGTCGGTGTCGGCCGGCATCTCGGCCGCCAGGGGCTGGATTCCCCAGATCACCGTCAGCCGCCGGCGGACCGTCTGGTCGGGGACCAGGACGAAGATCGGCACCGCGGGCCGCTCCCGGGCCAGGAGGCGGGGGGTGCCGCCGCTTCGCGTGTAGCACGCGATGGCCACCACGTCGGGGTGGCGGGCCACCACGTCGGCGGCGGCGTGGGCGATGGCCGAGGGCTGGTCCCGGTGGGTGCAGTCGGGCATCGGGATGGCGAACTTCGCGCCGAGCCGTTCGGCCTCCTCGCAGATCCGGGTGGCGGCCAGGGCGGCCTCGATCGGGTAGTCCCCCACCGCGGTCTCGGCCGAGAGCATCACCGAATCGGCCCCGTCCAGCACCGCGTTCGCCACGTCCGTGGCCTCGGCCCGGGTGGGGCGGGACGCGTGCTGCATCGACTCCAGCATCTGGGTGGCCACGACGCCGGGGACGCCCTGGATCCGGGCCCGGCGCAGGAGGTCCTTCTGCAGGATCGGGACCTCCTCCATGGGGAGCTCCACCCCGAGGTCGCCGCGGGCCACCATGATGGCCTCGGCCGTCGCGACGATGTCGTCGAACCGTTCCACCGCGAGGCCGGTCTCGATCTTCGCCATGATGGGGAGCCGACGGCCCTCCATGAGCGACCGGAGCTCCAGGATGTCGTCCGCGCTCCGGACGAACGACTGGAGGAGCCCGTCCACGCCGAGCTCCAGCGCCTCGCGGAGGCCCTCGCGGTCGCGATCGGTGATCCCGGGGAGCCCCAGCTTCTCCGCGGGGACGTTCACCCCCTGGCCCGAGCCCACCGTTCCGGACCGGACCACGCGGGTGATGACCACGTCGCCCTCGATCCCGTCGACCACAAGCTCCACCGCGCCGTCGGCGAGGTGCACCTTGTCGCCCGGCTCGAGGTCCTGGGCCAGACCGTCGTAGGTCACGGTGGCGCCGGACTCGTCGCCGTGGTCCCCGTCGCCGTCGTCGTTCCCGTCGTTCCCGGAGCCGCCGGCGCCCGGGCGGAGTTCGAACCGGCTGCCCTCGGAGAGCTCCACCTCGTCGCCTTCGATCTCCCCCAGCCGGACCTTCGGACCGGGGAGGTCGGCCAGGACGGCCAGGGGTCGGCCGACGCGCTCCTCCGCCTCCCGGACACCCCGGACCTCCTTCGCGTGCTCCTCCGGGGTCCCGTGGGAAAGGTTGACCCGGAACACGTCGGCGCCGACCCCGGCCAGCCGCTCCACGGCGTCGGTGTCGGGCGTGGCCGGGCCGAGCGTGCACATGAGCTTCGTGCGGGCCGCACCGAGTCCCTCGGCGCCGCGGCGCTCTTCGCGTGAACTCAGGGGGCTCCTTCCCGCAGGGGGTTCGGCAGCGTCACCACCAGGACCGCTCCTGGTGTTCGACCGGGGGGTCGGTGAGGGTGTCGGGGACCGGTTCGCCGGCCTCCGATTCGGCCTCCCGGCGCCACCGCTCCGGGACCCGGTCGGGGATGTCCGCCCCGGCCATCTCCGCGAAGTAGATGGTCCAGGCCCGGGGAACCACCCGGGCCCACTGGTAGCCGCCGCCGCCGGTGGCGACCCACCGCCCGTTCGCCACCTCGTGCGCGAGCTCGTGGAGCGTGCGCGCGGCCTCCCGGTACGCCCGGGTGGTGAGCTGGAGGTGGGCCAGGGGATCGGTGGCGTGGGTGTCGCAGCCGAGCTGGGTGACCAGCACGTCCGGGCGGAACTCCTCCACCCGGGCCGGGACGGTGGCCCGGAAGGCCGAGAGCCACACGTCGTCGTCGGCCATCGGCGGGAGGGGGACGTTCACCTTGGTCCCCTCGGCCTCCCCGCGGCCCCGTTCGTTCTCGAACCCCGTCCCCGGGAACAGGTACCGGCCGGACTCGTGGATCGAGATCGTCAGCACCCGGGGATCCTCGTAGAAGATCGCCTGGGGCCCGTCGCCGTGGTGGACGTCAACGTCGACGTAGGCCACCCGCTCCACGCCCTGCTGGAGCAGCCACGCGATGGCCACCGCGGGGTCGTCGTAGACGCAGAAGCCGGACGCACGTGCGGGCATGGCGTGGTGGAGGCCGCCGGCGGCGTTGAACGCGTGCTGGGCCCGCCCCGACGCGACCTCGTCGGCCGCGACGATCGAGGCGCCGACCACCGCGGCCGCGGCCTCGTGCATGTTCCGGAAGATCGGGTTGTCGCCGGGGCCGTAGCCGAACCGGGCCCATGAGCCGCGCTCGCCGTGTCCCGCGCGCTTCGTGACGTCGATGAACTCGTCGGTGTGGACCAGCGCAATCTCGTCGTCGGTGGCGGTGCGGCCGGGGGTCTCGGCCACGTTGTCGAGGCCGGTCAGGCCGTAGGCCCGGATCAGCTCCCACGTGAGGAGGACGCGGGCGGGGCGCAGGGGATGCTGGGGGCCGTGGTCGTAGCCGCGCGCCTCCGGCGTGACCACGAGCGAGACGCGGTCGCTCACGCGGAGAGTTTCCCGACGGCCCGGGCGGTGAGCTCGACGAGCCGGTCGGCGTCGTCGTCGGTGAGCACGAACGGCGGCCCGACCATCACCAGGTCGCCGTTCGTCCCGTCGGCGCAGCCGGTGCTCGAGTACAGCAGGAGGCCCGCGTCGCGGGCGGCCCTGACGACGCGCTCGGTGGCACGCTCCCCGCGCGAGAACGGCTCCCTGGTCGAACGGTCCGCGACGAGCTCCATCCCGATCATCGTTCCCAACCCGCGGACGTCCCCCACGTGGGGCGAGTCGCTCAATGCGGCGGTGAGGTCCTTGAACAGCCGCTCGCCGAGCTCACGACTCCGTTCGACCAGGTGGTCCTGCTGGAGCCGTCGCAGGACCGCGCGCCCCACGGCGGCCCCCACAGCGTGGTGCGAGTACGTGAACCCGTGGACGAACCCGCCCCGGCTGAGCGTCTCGGCGACGCGGCCGCTCGCGACCGCCAGGCCGAGGGGCCAGTAGCCGGAGGCTGCGCCCTTGCCGGCCGTGAGGATGTCGGCTCTCGTGCCCCAGTGGTCCAGCCCGAACCACCGACCGGTCCGGCCGAACCCGGTCATGACCTCGTCGGCGATGAGCAGGACCGCGTGCCGCCGGCACACGTCGGCGACGGCCGGCCAGTAGTCGTCGGGCGGAACCGCGGCGCCGAGCGTCGCGCCGCCGACCGGCTCGGCGATGAACGCGGCCACGGTCTCTGGGCCGGCCTCCAGGATCGCCCGCTCCAGCTCGTCGGCGTGCGCCGCGCCGCACCCCTGCGGATGCTCGGGCAGCGGGCACCGGTACTCGTACACGGCCGGAACGTGGAGCGCCTGGCCCAGCCACGGTTCGTACGGCCGCCGGAGCGACTCCCGCCCCGACGCGTCGAGCGCCCCGCGGCTGTTCCCGTGATACGACCCCCATCGCGCGATGACCCGGTGCCGCCCCGAGTCCCCCCGGGCCAGGTGATAGGCCCGGGCCATCTTCAGCGCGGTCTCCACCGCCTCCGAGCCGCCGCTCACCGGATAGATCCGAGGTTCGTCGAGCGGCAACAGCGGGGCCAGCTCGTCCGCGTACGCCTCCAACGCCTCGGTCGTGAACTGCGTCCCGTGCACGTACGCGACGGCGGCCGCCTGCTCGTGCATGGCCCGAACGACGTCGGCGTCGCCGTGGCCGATGTTCACGACGATGGCCCCGCCGGCTGCATCGAGATAGCGCCTGCCGCCGGAATCGGTGATCCAGGCGCCGTCAGCCCGAACGGCAACCGGCATCCCGTCCTGGGCATCCCGCCGGAACACGTGCGTCACAGCCCGATTCTCCATGGCATTCTCGCCACCCACGGTTCAGATCTCCTCGGGAAGGACGACGAATCCGAGCCGGTCGGCGCCGCCACGGAATCGCTTGTCGAGGGTGACGACTCTGCAACGAAGCAACGACGCCAGCGCGGCATATTCGGCGTCGCACGTCCTGCCCCAGCCGAGCCGGTCGGCCAGCCGCCAGGCCTCCCGCCCGAGTGCGGCCGGGTTGCGGAGACGCACCGGAGCCCGTTCGAGCCTCGCGAAGGCGCCTTGGGCTTGTTCGGCGCCGATCCGCTTCGACCAGGCGGCAAGGTGGAGAGTGGACCGCGTCTCCGGCCACAGCAACGGAGGGGCGACCAGGGCGTCGTCTCCGAGCTCCTCGAACGCGGCTTCACCGAGGCATGCCGCGACGGCCACCGTCGCGTCCACGACCAGCACTCAGCGCCCCTCACGAGCCTCGCGCACGAGACGCACCACGTCAGGCATCGGCTCTCCGGAGGCCATCCGCCTCCAGCCCGGCGGGAGCGTGGCCGTCTGCCACGTCGCCGCAAGCGCATCCAGCTCCCGCTCGTCCACCAGGTGCTGGGTCCCGACCCGCTGGGACCGGAGCTTCCCGGACCGGATCCATCGCCGAACGGTTTCCGGATCACGCCCCACGCGTCTGGCCGCCTCGGGAACCGTCAACATCGTAGTTGCATACTACTACATTGCGACGGATCGGCGGCCCGAGGCAGTCGCGTCCCTCCGACGGCGAGGACCCAAGATCAGGCGTATCGACCGTAGTTGACTTCGCCGCTGGGGGCGTTGCCGATCTGCTGGAGCTCGGGCCAGCGGTCGCCGAGCTTGGCGAGGTACTCGTCGTGGTCCGCCAGATCGAACACCCACTCGGCCAGCCACCGTTCCAGGTTCTCCGGGTCTCGGGCCACCGCGTCCCAGGCCAGGTAGAACTGGTTGTCGCGGTCGTAGTGGCCCTGGGCATAGCTCGGGTGGCACGCGCCGGGCTGCACCACCACCGCGTCCACGATCAGCCCGGGGATCACCGTTCGATTGGGGTCCGAACGGATCACGGACTGGTCCACCAGCTCCTCGCACACCACGATGACCCGCTCCGCCGCGAACGCGGCCTCCTTCTGGCATCCCAACAACCCCCAGATCTGGGTGTTGCCCTCGGCGTCCGCCCGCTGGGTGTGCACGATCGTCACGTCGGGGTTCAGGGGCGGCACAGCGTAGACCACGTCCGAAGGGTCGTAGGGCGACGCCACCGGGACGATCCGGGGGTTCGCCACCGGCAGGTCCGAATGCTCGTACGAACGGAGCGGGAAGAACGGCAGGCGCGACGCGCCGGCCGTGTACCGGCACACCATCCCGAAGTGCGACTACTCCTCGATCTCGAGCGGCGCCGGGCCGTCCACGCCCTCGATGCGCCGGCGGATCGCGTGCAGCGAACCCACCCCCGGGTTCCCCAGCCACGAGAACACCAGCTTCGAGGCCACGCCGGCCCCGATCATCTGATCGTAGATCACGTCCGGCGTCATCCGGCACAGCGTCAGGTCGCGCCGGCTCTGGCGGATGATCTCGTGGCCGGCCGCGAAGCAGATCAGGTGGGTGAACCCCTCGATGGCCACGGTGTCGCCGTCGTGAACCAGCGAGGCCACGGCCTCCCGCATGGACACCACCTTCGACGCGCCCGACACCGTCACACCCCGTCCCCCAGACCGGGCTCCACGCAGAACTCGTTGCCCTCCGGGTCCTGCATGACCACGATGTCTTCGAACCGCTCCACCACCGCGGCCCCCAGCCCGACCAGCCGCGCGACCTCCTCCTCCATCGTGGTCATCGAACGGAGGTCGAGGTGCAGCCGGTTCGGCGCGGTCTTCGGGCCCCGCCGCCCCCGGAACCAGATGTTCGGCCCGCCCCACCCCGCGGCCTCGACGTAGGCCTTCTCGGGCGTCGACTCCTCGTCCACGTTCGAGCCCAGGGCAGCGGCCCAGAACCGGGCCACGGCGAGCGCGTCCTCGCAGTCCACGGTGAGGTTCTTGACGAACGAGGTCATCCCGAGGCCGCGACCTCGTCCAGCGCCTCCTCGAAGATGCGCAGGCCCACCTCGGCCTGGTCCTCCCGGAGCACCAGCGGCGGCGACATCCGCAGGGCGCTGTCCCCCGCCCCCAGGACCAGGAGGCCCCGGCGGAAGCACGCGTCCTCCACCGCGGCGGCGGTGTCGTGGTCGGCGAACTCGATCCCGATCATCAACCCCAGCCCCCGGACCTCCTCGATGAGCCCCGACCGAGCCGCCATCGCGCGCAGCCCGTCCAGCAGCCGCCCCCCGATCTTCTCGGCGTTCGCCGCCAGCTCCGCTTCGACGAGGTCGAACGTCACCAGCGCCGCCGCGCAGGCCAGCGGGTTCCCCCCGTACGTGGACCCGTGCATCCCGGTGGTCCACGTCATGAGGTCCTCCCGGGCGATCATGGCACCGAGGGGCATCCCGCTGGCGACGCCCTTGCCGGCCAGCACGATGTCGGGGACCACGTCGAACTGCTCCATGGCCCACATCCGCCCGGTCCGCCCCATGCCGGACTGGACCTCGTCGGCCACCAGCAGGATGCCGTGCTCGTCGCACAGCGACCGCAGCCCGGCCACCCACTCCCGGGGCGGCACCACGTACCCGCCCTCACCCTGGATCGGCTCCAGGACCACAGCGGCGATCTCCTCCGGCTTGGCCAGCCGCCGGAACACCACGTCCTCCAGGTAGTCGAGGCCGTCCAGCTCGAACGCGGCCGCGCCGGTCTTGTGCGGCTGGAACGCGTTCGCATAGGGCGCGTGGATGATTCCCGGCAGGAGCGGCCCGAACGTGGCCCGGTACAGGGACTTCGAAGCCGTGAGCGACACGCTCCCGTAGGAGCGGCCGTGGAACGCGCCCAGGAACGCCACCACGTACTGCCGGCCGGTCTTGTGCCGGGCCAGCTTGATGGCGGCCTCCACGGCCTCGGTGCCGGAGTTCGTGAGGAACGAGCGCGCCGGCCCGCCCACGGTCGTCAGCGAATCCAGCCGCGCGCACACGTCCGAGTAGACGGGGAGGTAGAAGTCCGTCCCGGAGTAATGGAGCAGCTGGTCGGCCTGCCGCTTGATGGCCTCCACCACCGCCGGGTGGGAGTGCCCGGTGGAGCACACGGCGATCCCGGCGTTGAAGTCCAGGAACCGGTTCCCGTCGACGTCCTCCACCACCGAGCCCGCCCCCCGGGCCGGCACCAGGGGGTACGCGCGAGGCAACGAGGGCGAGGTCACGAGCGCGTCCCGCTCGATGACCTCCCGGGCCCGGGGCCCCGGCAACGAAGGCGTGACCAGCCGCGGTTCGACGACCGCGGCCAGCTCCTCCCAGGACCAGGACGCCGGCGAGCTCACTCGGTGATCACCGTGCGGGACTGCTCGCGCATGTACTGCTGCACGTAGTAGTCGCCGCCGCCGGCCTTCCCGCTGGTGCCGCTCCCCTTCCAGCCGCCGAACGGCTGGTAGCCCGGCCACGCACCGGTGGTGGCGCCGGCCCGGCGGTTCACGTACACAACGCCGGCCTGGATCGTGTCCAGGAACCGGTCGACCTCGACCTTGTCCTCGCTGAAGAAGCCCGCGGTCAGCCCGTATTCCGTCTTGTTCGCCAGCTCGAAGGCCTGGTCCAGCGAGTCGATCGGACCCACCGCCACGAACGGCACGAAGAGCTCGCGCTTCCAGATCCAGTTGTCCAGCGGGACCTCGGCCACGGTCGGCTGCACGAACGTCCCCCGCCCGAGGTCGCCCTCCTCCAGGCGCGAGCCGCCCGTGACGATCGTTCCGTTCTTCCGGGCCTCCTGGGCGGCCTCCTCGAACGTGGCCACGGCGTCCTCGTTGATGATCGGGCCCAGCCAGTTCTCCTTCACCAGCGGGTCGCCGACCTTGATCCGCTCGACCTTCTCCTTCAGCAGCCGGACGAAGGCGTCGTACACCTCGCGCTGCACGTACACCCGCGAGGTGGCGGAGCACTTCTGCCCGCCGAACCCGAACGCGCTCCGCACGACGCCGTCGGTGGCCTTGTCGAGGTCGGCCTTCGCGCTCACGATGGCCGGGTTCTTGCCGCCCATCTCGCAGATGGCCGGCTTCGGGTAATCCTTCGCGAAGCCCCGGTAGATTCCCATCCCGACGTCGTACGAGCCGGTGAACGTGAGGCCGTCGACGTCCCGGTTGTCCTGGAGCTCCTGGCCCACCTGCGAGCCCGGTCCCGTGAGCAGGTGGAACGCGCCGGACGGGACGCCCGCGTCCCGCAGCGCCTCGTACAGCTTGTGCGCCGTGAACGCGGTGGCGCTGGCCGGCTTCAGGATCACGCAGTTGCCGGTGACCAGGGCCGCCCCCGCCGGTCCTCCGGCGAGCGCCATCGGGAAGTTGAACGGGCTGATCACGGCCCACACCCCGTAAGGCCGCAGGACGTCCTGGTTGTGTTCGGCGTCGGACAGGCGGCCCATGGGCTTGGAGAACCCGTCGTTCCGCTCCATCGCGTCGCAGTAGTACGAGATGAGGTCGGCCGTCTCCTGGACGTCGCCCATGGCCTCGAGGCGGTTCTTCCCGACCTCGATCGCCATCAGGGCCGAGTAGTCGAACACCCGCTCCGAGATGATGTCCGCGGCCCGCCGCATGATCGCCACTCGCTCCTGCCATGGGGTTCCCGACCACGTCGGGAAGAACGCTCTGGCGGCGGCGATGGCGTCCTTCGCGTCCTGCTTCGTGCCCTGGGCGAACCGCCCCACCACGATCTCCGAGTCGATCGGCGAGCGCTGCTCGTGGAACCCGCTCCCCCACCGCTCCTCGCCGTCCACGTAGAAGGGGTGCTCCTGGCCGAGCCACCCCCTGGCCCGCTCCACGGCCTCCTCGTACCGCCGATGGAGCTCCTCGTTGTCGGCCGACATCGTCGCGTACGTGATGCGGAAACCCGTCTGCGCCATCGGAAGATCGCCTCCCTCGTCACCCGGTCGGATCAATGGTAGCCGAGGCCGGATCGGTCCCCTCGGGCCGCCCGGCCCAACCGGGAACGGCCGGGTGTCCGGACCGGCCGGACGGCGGAAATTGGGGGCTGCCCCGGTGGATGCCTGGTCGCTACAATGCGTGTGGGGCAGCCACGGGCTCCCCGACCGCCTGGAAAGGGCCTTCGTGCACCATCACGATCATTCCCGCCGCGAACCGACGATCTCCCGCCGCGCGTTCCTGAGGGGAGCGGCCGCTGCGCCGCTCGCCGCGTACCTGGCTGCGTGCACGGGGGGGTCACCCCCGGGGAGGACGCGCGCGCCCCAGACCACGGCCACCGCCCTGTCGCCGGCACCCGGGCCCAGCACGCTCTCGCCGGAGCTCCGGCGCATCGCCGGGCTCGTGCCGCGTGACGTCCTTGAGCGGGTCTACAACGGCTACTTCCCGGGGATGTCGGGCGACATCGTGACCATCCCCCTCGGGTTCAACTACTTCGACGGCGGGATCAGCCACTCGACGGCGTGGCCCTACACGGCGAACATCCCGATGGTGTGGTACGGGCCCGGCATCATCCCGGCCCGGGGACTGGTCGGGCGCCGGGTGACGTCCGCCGACCAGGCGCCCACCCTGGCCAGGCTGGCCGGGTACCCCGATTTCGATGCCCCCGACGGCCAGGCCATGGAGGAGATCTTCGACCCCAAGGCACCGAAGCCGAAGCTCGTCGTCACGCTCGTGTGGGATGCCGGCGGGACGTACGTCCTCGGGCTGTGGCCGAAGTACTGGCCGAACCTGCAGCGCCTGATGCACGAGGGCGTCGCCTACACTCACGCCGACGTCGGCTCCGCGCCCTCGAGCACCGCGCCCGTCCACGCGACGATGGGCACGGGGGCGTTCCCGCGGCGGCACGGGATCCTCGACAACGTGATCCGGTTCCGCGATGGCCAGATCGGGGATCCGTGGACCCCCGGCCCGAAGACCATGCTGCTGCCCGGGTTCGCGGATCTGTACAAGACGGACCTGGGCGACCGGGTGCAGGTGGGGACGTTCGGCACGCTGAACTGGCACCTCGGGATGATGGGCAAGGGGAAGCAGTTCGACCCCAGGAACGACCAGGTCGTGGTCCTGAGGGAGCGGGGCGGGGACGAGGGCGCCGAGGGCATCTCCTGGGGCCTGTCCGAGGTCCAGGCCGAGTCCTACCGGTTCCCCGAGTACGTGAACGACCTCCCGGACATCTCCACGTACTTCCATGTCGCCGACGACTTCGACGGGACGAAGGACGGGAAGTGGCGGGGTCACGACATCGTCAGCCTGAAGGGCGGGTTCGACACGCCGGCCCGCCTCCCGTACATGGAGCGGGCCATCGAGGAGGTCATGACCCGGGAGGGCTTCGGCCACCACGACGGGACCGACCTGTTCTTCATCAACTTCAAGCTCATCGACGAGGTCGGGCACCTGTTCAACGCCTCCAGCCTGGAGGAGGGGGACTGCGTCAAGGCCCAGGACGAGCTGCTCCCGCCGTTCATCGACTTCCTGGACCGCCGGGTGGGCAGGGGGAACTGGGTCCTGCTGATCACGGCGGACCACGGCCACTCCGCGGGGACCGACGTGAGCGGCGCGTACCCGATCAAGGTCCAGGTCCTCGAGCCCCTCATGGCCGAACGGTTCCCCACGAAGGATCACTCGCCGGTGGTGGCGCGGATCCGACCGGGATGGTCGTTCGTCGACGGGGCCGAGATGGTGAACAACGGATACGACCTGGAGCAGCTGTCGAAGAGCTTCCAGACCCTCACGAAGTCCGACGCGGGGAAGGACCCGACGAAGCTGGAGCCGGCCGCGCGGGACGACGAGGTGCTGCTGGCGGCCCTTCCGGGGTCGGTCCTGCCGGCCCTGCTGGGCAAGACGTCCTGACCCGGGAGTCGGGCCGGGGCGGCCCGGCACCATCCGTGTGAGCTTGCGAGGAATCGGCGTTTTCCGGGTGTAGGCTCGGCCTCCCTTGAAGCTCGCCACGTTCGACCGGAAGGGCAGCCGGAGGCTCGGGGCGATGGCCGGAGAGCGGGTCATCGACCTGGCCGACGCCGTCGGACACCCGGTGTTCCCAGCGACCATGGAGACCCTGGTGGGAGCCCGGGGCACGGTCCTGGACGCCGCCCGGGACGCCGTCCAGCGCGACGATGCCGTGGAATTCGCGGTGCCGGCCGCGCGCCTGGAGGCCCCGCTCCTCCCGACCTCGCTCCGCGACTTCGGCGACAACCGGGTGTACCGGACCGGCAACCACCGCTCGGTGGTGGGCACCGGGACTGCCATCGAGCCGCCCCCGTTCGTCCGGGAGCTGGACGTGGAGGCCAAGCTGGCCTGCATCGTGGGCCGGTGGGGCCGGGAGCTGTCGGTGGGTGAGGCCGCCAAGGCCATCTTCGGCTACACGCTGGCCATCGGGTGGGTGGCCCGCGACGAGGAGCGGCGGGAACGGGCCGCGGGCGGTGGCCCGGCAAGGTCCCGGGACTTCGCCACCTCGCTGGGCCCGGTGGTCGTCACGGCCGACGAGGCCTCCGAGCTCCTCGCACTCGAGCTGGAGCTCCGGGTGGACGGCGCGCCGCGGGCGCACGGCAGGGTGGTGGGCGTGGGGTGGTCGTTCCCGGAGATGCTGGCCGGGATCTCGAAGGCCCAGGACGTGTGGCCCGGCGACGTCATCCTGGCCGGCGCGGTGTCCCTCCGGTGCGACGAGAACCCGGTTCCCTGCCTGGACCGGGGGGCCACGGTGGAGGTCGAGGCGACGGGGTTCGGCGTGCTCACCGCCTCGGTGGCCGCCGCCCGCCCGGCCCGCCGGTTCGGCTGAGCGGAGGCCCGCGCACAGTTCCCGCCAGGACACCCCCGCTCCCGCGTCACGGGGGCCCCGAACGTTGCTCCTCTGGCTCGGGGAACGCTAGCGTGGTCACGCCGTGACCGAGGATCCGGAGTTCTGGGGAGCGACGAAGCGCCGGCGCCGGCGCCTCCCGGGATGGAGCGTCGGGGGTGGGCCGGGTCGGGTGCTCACCAGCATCGTGATCGCGCTCGCGCTCCTCACCGTCGTCGGCCTCGTGGTGTTGTGGCCGGCGAAGGCCACGCTCACGAAGGTCCCGGGGCTCGACTACTTCAAGAACGCCTACCAGGCGACCGTCACGTCGGCTTCGAGCGAGACGTGTCCGGGCACGGATCCCTCGCAACCCGCCCAGTGCGTGACACTCCGGGCCAGGCTGCTCGCGGGCCCGGACGAGGGGCGGACCACGACCATCCAGTTCCCCACGCCCGTCGCGGGGACCCATTTCGCGGTGGGCGACCGCATCCTCGTCGTGCGGATCCAGCTCGGCGGCGGCGGTGGCGGTGGCGGGGGATCCCAGGGCCCGGCGCTGTACAGCTACCTGGACCACGCCAGGCTTCCCTCCCTCTGGTGGCTCGCCGGCCTGTTCGCCCTGGCTGTGGTGCTCCTGGGGCGCCTGCGAGGCCTCGGCGCGCTGATCGGGCTCGCCGCGTCGTTCTTCTTCCTGCTGCGGTTCATGCTCCCGTCGATCATCAACGGGCACAGTCCAGTGCTCGTGTCGCTCGTGGCCTCCTGTGCGATCGCGTTCCTGGCGCTGTACCTCGCGCAGGGGTTCGGCAAGGTGACCACCGTGGCGCTCCTCGGAACCGTCGGTGCGCTCGGGGTCACGGCGCTCCTGGGCACCATCTGGGTCCGGTTCGCCGACTTCACGGGACTGGGCTCGGAGGAGGCCTTCGTCGTGCAGCTCGGAGCGGCGAACGTCGACCTCGTCGGCCTCCTCCTGGCAGGCATCATCATCGGGGCGCTGGGCGCGATGGACGACATGTCGGTCACCCAGGCGGCCGCGGTCGAGGAGCTCCGCCGGGCCAACCCGACGATGTCCAGACGGGCGATCTACCGATCGGGACTCCGGATCGGGAGGGACCATGTCGCCTCGATCGTGAACACGCTGGTGCTCGCCTACGCGGGAGCCTCCCTGCCCCTGCTCCTGGTGTTTCTGATCTCCGCACAGCCGCCGTCACTCGTTCTCAACAGCGAGGCGATCGCGGTCGAGGTGGTCCGGGCCCTCGTGGGGAGCGTCGGCCTGATCGCGTGCGTCCCGCTCACGACCTGGCTGGCCGCCTACCTGATGCCCCCGGACGAGCCCACGCCCTCGGATGCGGAGAGTGAGCGGTCCATCTCCCCGAGCGGACGGCATCGCGCGGGGCAGGCGTCCCCCACCCCGCCCGAGGAGGGGGCCCGCGACCGCTCCGACCGCCTCCCACCGTGAACGGGAGCCGGACGCAGCGGAGCTGACCGGTCGTCCGCGGAGGGGCCGTGCGCAGCCTCCCACCCGAACCACTGCGCAACCGCAGAGGTCGGGGGAGAATCGGTGGATGGCCGTCGATCCCGAACGTCCTGCCGCCGAACGGATGCCCACCCGCGAGGAGCTCCAGGCGCACCTGCTCGACTACAACGAGCACCCCCAGCGGCGGGAGCGCGTCCTGGCCGAGGTGGACGAGCGGTTCCGGCGCACGGCCGCCGTCGTCGTGGTCGACACCTGCGGGTTCTCGCGAACGGTCCGGGAGAAGGGCATCGTGCACTTCCTGGCCCTCCTGGAACGCCTGGAGCGACTGATGCGGCCGAGCATCGAACGGGAGGGCGGGCGGATCCTCCGGCGGGAGGCCGACAACGTGTTCGCGGTGTTCGACGGGCCGGACCGGGCCGTGGCGGCGGCCCGTGCCATTCAGCACGACGTCGGCGCCGCGAACGAGGCCCTCCCGGCGGAGGAGGAGGTCGGCGTCTCTATCGGGGTTGGGTACGGCGACCTGCTGCTGGTGGGCGACGACGACGCGTGGGGCGAGGAGATGAACCTGGCCTCGAAGCTCGGCGAGGACCTGGCCGAGTGCGGTGAGATCCTGATCACCCCGGCCGCGCGGGAGGGCCTGTCCCGGGGCGGGGCCGAGCTGGAGGAGCGCCGGTACTCCGTCTCCGGGCTCGAGCTCGTCGCGTACCGCTGCCTCGAGGGGTGAGCGGATGCTCCGGCGACCACATGGCCGGTACGTCGCGTTCTACGTCCGCGAGCTGGCCCGCTGCTGTGCCGTCGAGCTCCGCGGACCCTCCGCGTCCAC
Source organism: Actinomycetota bacterium (assembly GCA_036394995.1). Lineage (GTDB taxonomy): Bacteria > Actinomycetota > UBA4738 > UBA4738 > JACQTL01 > DASWED01. The sequence goes on along the minus strand of DASWED010000065.1, from coordinate 23,639 downwards.
GAGGGGAACGCGCGGACCGGGAACGTGCCGAACCCGGCGACCGCGGGCGGCGCGGCGGTGAAGCGGAATCCCTCCGCGGGGTCGCGAGGACCTGACCCCAGTTCGGGAGCTAGTCGATGTAGCCGAGGCCGCGCGCCCAGGACGTGGCGTAGCCCTCGATCTCCACGGCGGCCAGGGCATCGTCGCGTTCCAGCGGGAGGTCGCACTCCACCATCACCGCGTACTCGTCGGCGAACTCCTTGGTCTTGCTCGCCTCCATGGCGGGGGCCTGGGGGCCGTGGTGGAGGCCCTGAGGGTGGTGCGTGATGAAGGCCTCGCCGATCCCGGCCCGCGAGAAGAACTGCCCCCGGTGGTAGAAGAGCACCTCGTCCTTGTCGATGTTCGAATGGAAGAACGGGACCCGGAGCGCCGTGGGATCGCCGGTCTCCGTGGGACGGGGCGCGAACAGCCCGATCTCGAACCCCTCCGACTTGAACACGGCGTGGACCGACGGGGGCAGGTGGTACCGGGGCGAGACCACCGGGCGGAAGTCCTCCCGGTTGATGCGCAGCGGGCACAGGTCCCCCTGCCAGCCCACCACGTCGAGCGGGTGGAACGGGTACGTCAGCGACGTGTACTCGCCACCCCGCTTCACCCGGACCTCGAACTCCCCCCCCTGGTCGTGGGGGTCGGGCTCCGGCGTCTCGATGACCCCGGGGTCGAACAGCGCATGGCGGCCCAGAAGGCCCCTGTCCGGGAGGTGGTACTCGCCTCGGGACTCCACGGCGTACAGGAACGTCTCGCCGGCGTCCGGGGCCACCCGGTGCGTGGTCCCCTTCGGCAGGACCAGGAAGTCCCCGTCGCGGTACCGGAGCGGGCCGTAGTCGGTCTCCAGGGTGCCGCTGCCCTGATGCACGAAGTAGCAGAGGTCGCCGTCGGCGTCCCGGAGGAACCACGACGGCGCCTCCTGCCGGCGCGAGACGAAGACCGCCAGGTCGTCGTTGTGGAGGATCCGCTGCCAGTCCCCGGCCGCGTCGGCCATGTCCGACGGCTTCAGCCCGTTGAGGTCGTAGGCCCGGGGCTGGAGCGGTCCCTCGATGCGGACCCACGCCGTGGGGAAGTGCATCCGGTACAGGTGCGAGGCCCGGCCGTCGAACGCCTCCCGGCCGTGCTCCTCCTCAAAGGTCCCGTCGGGCAGCCCGACGTGAGCCTGCTTCGCCACCTTGCCCTTCGACAGCGGGAACATCCGGTCACCCCTTCCGGTCGCGAACGCCGCCTGCGCTGCCAGGAGCCTAGGACTCGGCGGGCTCCTCCGCTTCGGCGGCCGTCTCGCCGGTCGTGGCGCTCTCGTCCGGCGTGGGCTCCTCGGCCACCGGGCCGCCGGCCTCGGCCTCGGTCGGCGTCTCCGGCGCCGCGGCAGGCTCGGGCGCCGGCTCGGGCTCGGCGGCAGGCTCGGGCTCGGGTGCGGCCTCTGGTTCGGCTGCGGCTTCGGGCTCGGCGGCAGTCTCGGGTTCAGGCGTCGCGGCCGTCTCCTCGGTCACCACGGGCGGCGCCTCGGCGGGGGCCGCGGTCGGAGCCTCGGCTTCCTGGACGGCGACCGCCGTGGCCTCGGCCGCCTCGGCGGTGGCGGCCGCCGCGCGCGTCCGGGACGCCGCGGTGGACCTCGAGGCGGCCCGCTCGGCCTTCCGGGCCGCGACCCGCTCGGCCTTGCGGCCCTCGGCCTTGCGCGCCTCGCGCGCCTTGTGTGCCCGCTCGCGGTTGTGCGCCCAGCGGGTCTTCTTCCGGTCTCCCCGTCCCAAGTCGTGCTCCTTTCGGTCCTCGAGCCGGGCCCGGTGAACAGACTCCCTCGGTCCACCACACCACGCCCTGCGAGGAGAGCCTACGGAAGGAAGCGCGCGACGGCCACGTTGGAATCGGTCGAGATGACGCCACCGGCCACCACGATCCGCCCCTACCGGTCCTCCGGCTCCTCGCCCCGGGCGAGCTCGGCGCTACGGTGACGGGCGGCGTCGATCGCGTTGAGGAACGCGGCGCGGACGCCGGCCTCCTCGAGGACCCTGATCGCCGCGATGGTGGTCCCGCCGGGCGACGTCACCATCTCCCGCAGCTCCACCGGGTGCTTCCCGGTGTCCCGAAGCATCTTGGCCGAGCCCAGCATGGTCTGGATGATGAGGTCGCTCGCCACGTCCCGGGACAGCCCCAGCAGGATGCAGGCCTCGATCATGGCCTCGGCCAGCAGGAAGAAGTAGGCCGGGCCGCTCCCGCTGGTGGCGGTCACGGCGTCCTGCTGGGCCTCGGGGAGCCGGATGACCCGCCCTACCGCTCCCAGCAGCTCCTCGGCCACCGCCAGGTGCTTGTCCTCGGCCCGCGAGCCCGGTGAGACCACCGACATGGCCTCGTCCACCAGCACCGGCACGTTCGACATCACCCGGATCACCGGCGCATCGTCCCGCAGCCGGCGCTCGATGAACGAGGTCCTGATGCCGGCCGCGAACGAGATCACCAGCTGCTCCGCCCTGACGTGGTCGGCGATCTGTCCGAGCAGCGTCTCCATGTCCTGGGGCTTCACGGTGAGCACCAGGGTGTTGGCCCAAGCCACTGCCTCGGGGTTCGACACCGTGGTCCCAACGCCGTGGCGCTCCGAGATCTCGCGGGCCCGCTCCTCCCGCCGGCACGTCACCATGAGCTCGTCCGGCTTCCGCGCCCCGCTGCGGATCAGCCCGGAGACCAGGGCCTCCCCCATCTTGCCGCCGCCCAGGAACGCGACGTTGCGTCCGTCACCCACCGCTCTCGCCACCTTCCCCTGGACCGTTCACGACCCGCCGCCGAACCGCACCAGGTTCGACGCGAAGAACCACATGTTGGCAGGCCGCTCCGCCATCCGCCTGGTCAGATAGGGATACCACTCGTCGCCGTACGGGACGTACACGCGCACCGGATAGCCCTGGCGGGCCAGGTCGCCCTGGAGATCGCGCCGGATCCCGTACAGGAACTGGAACTCCATGCGCCCCCAGCCGATCCCCTCGCGCTCGACGTATCGGCGGGCGCCGTCGGTGAGGGCCGGATCGTGGGTGGCCAGGTGGACCGTATGGCCCAGCGACATCAGCGTGGCGAACACCCGGGCAAAGTTCCGGTCCACGTCGCGGCGATCGGGGAAGGCCACATCCGGCGGTTCGAGGTAGGCCCCCTTCACCAGCCGGACCGTCGACCGCTCAGGCAGGCCGTGGACGTCGGCGACCGTCCGGCGGAGGTACGACTGCAGGGCCAGGCCGACGCCCGGATGGCGGGCCTTGAGGTCGCGGTGGGCCCGGAGCGTGGGTTCCACGTACTCGTGGCTCTCCATGTCGATCATCACCAGCGTCGCCCTCGAGGCCGCGGCCGAGAGCACCCGTTCGGCGTTCTCCAGGCACAGGTCATACGAGACGTCGAGCCCCAGCTGGGTGAGCTTCACCGAGATGTTCGCGTCGAGGTCGTCCGCCTCGTGGATCCGCTTCAGGGCCAGGACGTACGCGTCGGCGGCGGCGGAGGCCTGCTCGGCCGACGTCACGTTCTCCCCCAGGTGGTCGAGCATCGTGGCGACGCCCCGTCCGTTCAGGCCACGGGCGGCGTCCATGGCCCCATCCAGGGTCTCCCCCGCCACGAACCGCAACGCCACCTGCCGGCCCACGGAGTGCTCGGTGATGAGCCGGCGGAACCATCGCTGCCCGGTGAGCCACAGCACGGGCCCCCGCAGGGCCGGACCGTTCACCGGGATCTCTGTCCGCCGTCCACGGGGGCGAGTATCCCAAAGGGCCGGGAGGCTCCGCCCCCGGACTGCCCCCCGAAACCTTCGATGGCTCGGGTATCCGGAGGCGCTATGTGAAGATTTCGGGAACGAGTGGCCTGGGTGGGGTCGGGGGCTCGTAGGCTGGGGCGGTCATGGGGATGGGGAGGTCGAGAACGTGAGCACGAGCGAGGCGACCGCACGGACCGGCACGGCCGCGGCACGGGTGGTGGACGCGGTGAAGGTGTACGGCCAGGGAGCGGCCGAGGTCCGGGCCCTGGACGGGATCACCGCCGAGTTCCCGGCGGGGCGGTTCACGGCGATCATGGGGCCCTCGGGGTCGGGGAAGTCCACCCTGTTGCACTGCCTGGCGGGTCTGGACCGCCTGACCTCGGGGCAGGCGTTCCTGGGCGACGTGGATCTCACCACCCAGCCCGAGAAGCGGCTCACGCTGCTCCGCCGGGCGAAGGTCGGGTTCATCTTCCAGGCCTACAACCTGGTCCCCACCCTCACCGCGGAGGAGAACATCACGCTCCCGCTCGACATCGCGGGGGTGAAGCCCGGGAGGGCGTGGATCGACCGGATCGTGGACACGGTGGGTCTGAAGGACCGCCTGTCCCACCATCCGGCGGAGCTGTCCGGGGGCCAGCAGCAGCGGGTGGCGGCGGCCCGGGCCCTGGCCAGCCGCCCGGAGATCGTGTTCGCGGACGAGCCCACCGGGAACCTCGACTCCCGAGCCTCGAACGAGCTGCTGGACTTCCTCCAGGGAGCCGTGAAGGAGTTCGGCCAGACCATCGTGATGGTCACCCACGATCCCGCCGCAGCCGGGTACGCGGACCACGTGCTGTTCCTGGAGGACGGGCACATCGCCTCGGAGATGGACGAACCGACGGCCGACCGCGTCCTCGACCGCATGAAGGAACTCGGGGGCTGAGTCTCCGTGTGGCGGGCGACGATCAAGGGGCTCATCGCGCACAAGCTCCGCTTGGTCCTCACCGCGCTCGCGGTGATCCTGGGCGTGGCGTTCGTCGCCGGGACGTTCGTGCTGACCGACACGTTGGGGCACACGTTCGACCAGCTGTTCAGCGAGGTGAACAAGGGGGTCGCCGTCACCGTCCGGGCCTCGTCGGCCTTCGGGGACACCCGCGACCGGATCCCGGAGTCGCTGCTTCCGAAGATCCGGCAGGTCGAGGGCGTGGAGCGGGCGTCCGGGATCGTCCAGGGCTACGCCCAGGTCGTGGACAAGGACGGCAAGCCCATCGCGACCGGCGGCGCACCGACCTTCGGGCTGAACTGGGTGGACGCGCCGGAGAACCCGCTGTCGCTGCGGGAGGGCCGGGCTCCGAGAGCTGACGGCGAGGTCGGAGTGGACGCCGGCACCGCGAAGAAGCACGACCTCCAGGTCGGCGACCGGGTGGAGATCCTGTTCCAGGGGAGCCCCGAAGAGTTCACGATCGTCGGTCTCCTGGGGTTCGGGGAGGCCGACAACCTGGCCGGCGCCACGCTGGTGGCGTTCGATACCGCCACCGCCCAGCGGGTGCTCGACGCGGAGGGCAAGTTCGACGTCATCGACATCGTCGCGTCAGACGGGGTCTCGCCCATCGCCCTGCGGAACCGGATCGCGTCGGTGCTGCCGAAGGGGGTCCAGGCCATCACGGGGGCAAAGGCCGCCGAGGAGCAGGCCGACCAGATCAAGGAGGGGCTGGGGTTCTTCCGGACCGCACTACTGGTGTTCGCAGGCATCTCGCTGTTCGTGGGGACGTTCATCATCTTCAACACGTTCTCGATCATCGTGGCCCAGCGGACCCGGGAGCTGGGGCTGCTCCGGGCCCTCGGGGCCAGCGGGCGGCAGGTCACGGTCTCGGTGCTGGCCGAGGCGGCCATCGTGGGACTCCTGGCCTCGGCGGCGGGCCTCGGCCTGGGGGTGCTCATCGCGATGGGGCTCACCGCCCTGCTGAAGGGGTTCGGCATCGCCCTGCCCTCGTCGTCCCTGCAGTTCCTGCCCCGGACGGTGTGGGTCTCGCTCGTCATCGGGACCGTGGTCACGCTGGTGGCCGCGGTGTCCCCGGCCCGGCGGGCGGCCCGCATCCCACCGATCGCGGCCATGCGCGACGTTCCGCTTCCGACAGCGTCGCTCCGGCGTCGGAGTCTGGTGGGCTCGGTGGTCGCGGTGATCGGCCTGGCGGCTCTGATGTACGGCCTGTTCGGGTCCGTGGGCGCCCCGATCCGGTTCGTCGGGCTCGGCGTGGCCCTGATCTTCGTGGGGGTGGCCATGCTGGCGCCGCTCGTTGCCCGGCCGCTGTCCAGGGGCATCGGCGCGCCCTTCGCCCGGCTGTTCAAGGTACCGGGGAGGCTGGGCCGGGAGAACGCCAGCAGGAACCCCCGCCGAACGGCGTCCACCGCCTCGGCGCTGATGATCGGGCTGGCCCTGGTGGCGTTCACCAGCGTATTCGCGCAGTCGCTGAAGGCGTCCGTGGGGGAGCTGCTCTCCTCCACCCTCCGGGCCGACTACATCCTGTCCACGAGCCAGTTCGCCGGGTTCAGCCCCGCCGCGGCCGACGCGGTCCGCAAGGTGGAGGGCGTCGGGATCGTGTCCGAGGTCCGGGGGGGCCAGGACAGCCGGATCAAGATCAACGGCGGCGGCACGAAGTTCGTCTCGGGGGTGGATCCGGCAACCCTCGGGGACGTCATGGACCTCGAGGTCGCGCAGGGATCGCTGGCCGACATGGGCGACGACGGGCTGGTGGTGCGGGACAAGGAGGCCACGGCGCACGGCTGGAAGGCCGGCGACCCGATCACGATCCGGTTCCCGTCCGGCTCGCCCATCCACACGAAGGTGGCCGCGGTCTTCGAGGCCAACTCCTTCACGGGCGACTACCTGATCCCGATCGCGGCCTTCGACGCGCACTTCACACAGCACCTGGACCAGGACGTGCTGCTGAAGGCGGCGCCGGGCGCGGATCTCACGGCGATCCGGGCCGGGATCGACGCCGCCCTGCAGCCCTTCGGCAACGTGAAGGTGGAGGATCAGGCGGAGTTCCGGGCCAGCCAGGAGAAGCAGATCGACACGCTGCTGGGGCTGGTCACGGCGCTCCTGCTGCTCGCGATCATCATCGCGCTGGTCGGCATCGTGAACACGCTGGCCCTGTCGATCTTCGAACGGACCCGGGAGATCGGCCTGCTCCGGGCGGTGGGGATGACCCGCCGGCAGGTCCGGGGCATGGTCCGGTGGGAGGCCGTGATCATCTCGGTGTTCGGGGCCGTGATGGGCCTGGCCGTCGGGCTGTTCTTCGCCTGGGCCCTGGTGAAGGCGCTGGCGGACGAGGGGATCACCGCGTTCTCGATCCCGGTGACCCAGCTCGTGACCTACGTGATCCTGGCCGCGCTGGCGGGGGTCCTGGCGGCGGTGTGGCCGGCCCGCCGTGCCGCCAAGCTCGATGTCCTGCGGGCCGTCACGGTCGAGTAGCCCGGCACGGAAGAAGGGCCCGAGAGACTTCTGGCTCGCCGCCGGCCGAAACCGGCGGCCACCTTCGGCCTCTCGGGCCCAAGTGTTCCGAGGAACTTCGCCGCACCCCGGTGAAAGGAACCCGGTTGGCTTCCCTTTCGTTGGGCTTTGGGGCTTCCCGAACCTCCCCACCCATCCGCCAAGGTGGCCTCCCCTAGCGGTAGAGCAGGTGCGCCCAGTTGGCCTTACGGCTTTCCCAGGGGTCCCCTTCGGGACCTCCCCTCGGAGCCGCTTGGCTCCTCGGAACGGGGCGAAAGATATCGGCGCGGCGGGGTTCGGTCAAGGACGCAAACCCGCAGGTCAGAGGGCATAACCGCAGGTAGATGGATCGGAACAAAGAGTGACAAGAACCCCGGAATTCGACCATGCCTCCCAGGCTAGTCCATCGCATACTAGCCGCCGAACGATACTCATCCGTACTGGACTAGTATGTCCCGCGGACCTCACATCAGGGAAACGGCGTCCGGGGACCGGACCACTGGGTGGGCTCGGGGCCCGATCAGCTCGCGGTACACGTCGAGGACGTCCGCCGCTGTCGCGTCCCACGAGTACCGAAGCGCGTGGACCACGGCGGCGTCGCTCATCCTTCGCACCCCCACCCGATCGGACAGCAGGCGGAGCAGGCGGTCGGCGTAGTCCCGGGGCTCGTGTCCGGGGACCAGGAGCCCCGTCACGCCGTCCTGGACCACGTACCGCAGGCCGCCGGTGTCCGCCGCGATGACCGGGGTCCCACAGGCCTGCGCCTCCAGGGCCACCAGCCCGAACGACTCCGATCGCGACGGGACCAGGACGGCGTCGGCGGCCGCGTAGAAGTCGGCCAGCCGGTGCTGGGGCTGGGGCGGGAAGAACACGACCCGGTCCCCCACCCCCAGCGCGGCGGCCAGGTCCATGAGCCTCGAAACCTCGTCGCCGGCCGTCGGGCGGCCGCTCGGCCCCCCGACCACGGCGAGCACGAGGTCCGCCGTTCGCGCGGGATCCCGGGCCACCGCCTCGCCCAGGGCCCTGATCGCGATGTCCGGCCCCTTGTGTGGCTGGAGCCGCCCCACGAACAGGGCCAGGCGGACGCCGGTGAGGTGGAGGCGGCGCCGGGCCTCCTCGCGGGGCCGGGGGAGGAACACGGCATGGTCGACGCCGCCCGGCACCACCCGGATCCGTTCCGGGTCGGCGCCGTACAGCCCGACCAGATGCGCGGCCTCGGCCGGCGTGGGAGCCAGGATCCGGTCTGCTCCCGCCACCACCCGCTGCTCCCCCTCCAGCCGGACCGGCGGTTCGGGCTCCTCGTCGCGGGCCAGCGAACGGTTCTTCACCCTCCCCAGCGTGTGGAACGACGCGACGTGCGGAACCCCCCAGATCTCCTTCACACCGTCGGCCACCCATCCCGACAGCCAGTAGTGCGAGTGCACGAGGTCGTAGGTGGCCCCGTCGCCCCGCTGGCGGTCCAGGACCCCGCCCAGGAACGCCGGGAGCAGGCGTTCCAGGTGCTCCTTCTCGACCTGCGCGCAGGGGCCCGCCTGGACCTGGATCAGCCGGTTGCCCCGACCGAGCTCGTCCACGGTCGGGACGCCGCGACCGGCACAGCGGGTGAACACGTCCATCTCCACGCCCCGGGCGGCCAGGCGCTCCGCAACCTCCCGGACGTACACGTTCATCCCGCCGGAGTCGCCCGTCCCGGGCTGGTCCTGGGGGGATGTATGCAGGCTGAGCACCGCGACGCGCGGAGGGGCGCCGTGGCGCTGTCGACGGGGGTTCGCCATCGCTTCCTTCGATCGTTTGTGAGTGCTGCGCCGACCCCCGGCCCGAAGCCGGGGGCGAGAGGTTCAACACCTACGGGGGTCGCTCTGTTCCCGTGCCCGCTCGGGCTCCGCCCGAAACGCCCGTGCTGCTTCGGGCCCGGGAACGAACGATCCGCCGTCGGGCGAGAGGTCCGACGACGGATCCGTTCGTAGATGGCCGCTATTCGATTGGTTCTGCTCAGCCGACCTTCTTCGCGGCCGACTTCGTGGCCTCGACGTCCGCCGAGACGGCCTTGCGGACGCTGGAGGCGGCCGACTTGACCTGCCGGCGGGCCTGCGCGGTCTGCGTCTTCGCAGCCTGGACCGGCCCCCCGTTCGCGATGTTCTTGCGGAGCTTCGCGCCACGGGTGGCGAACTCGCCGTAGGTCTTCGTCAGCTTCTTCTGGCGCTTGGTCCAGTACGTCTTGGCGTCGAACTCCTTGACGTTGCCGGCGAAGCCCTTGACCTTCTCCACGGCGAGGTCGCCGGCGCCGATGGCGGCGTCGAGTGCCTTGGTAGCGGTGTTCTGGATCGTCATCGTGTTGCACCTCCCTTCGGCGTGACTCGAGCAGATGGGGAGCGGGAGGCCGAAGGGGAGCCGGGTGAGGGCTTGGGTTCAGCCTGCGTCTCCGACCTCCCGCTCGCTGTACTCCGCGCCGAGGACGGACGTCGGGAGCGTGTCCCGGCGCTCGATCCAGCGCGGACTCTTGTGGTTCGTGGAGCCTTGACGCCGTTCGCGCCCGCCGTCACCGCGGCCACGTCCGGCAGGACCGGGGTGGGCCCGCCCGGGATCCGGTCGACGGGCGGGGCGTCGGGGTCCAGCAGGGCGGCGGCCGCCGACGAGACCTCCGAGGCCAGCCCCTTTCGCTGGGCGCGGCGGCGGGCGGTCTCCTCCCGGAAGCTCGCGTACACCGCGAGGAGGGCCTGCTTCTGCCGTTCCGTGAGGCCCGGGTCGCCCATCACCGAGGTGTGGACGTCGGCCTTCGGGTTCGCGTCGAGGATGCCGGCCTGCACGTACAGGGTCTGGGCCGAGATCCGCAGGGCCTTGGCGATGGCCTGCATGATCTCGGCGCTGGGCCGGCGAAGACCGCGTTCGATCTGCGACAGGTACGGGAGCGACACCCCCGCCAGTGCCGACAGCTTGCGCAGGGACATCTGCGCGCCGTTGCGCTGGTTCCGGATGAACGCTCCGAGCTCTCGAACCTTCATCTTCATCGGGTCCACCCTAGCACGCGGTGTATAACAGTTGCAAACGCCTTGATGCCGAGAGCTATCTCCGGCGAACACCGCCCACGGGCTCACGAGGGTCAGGTGAAGGCCAGGCGGAACACCGGCTCCAGGCGGCCTACCGGGAGGCCGCCCCCCAACACGGGAGGCCGGGCGTGCAGTTCCAGCTCGTCCAGCTGGCCCGGGCCCAGGAGGTCGAGCTGCCGGAGCGTCTCGACGAGGGCGGGGGCGTCGGCTCGCCACGCCCCGTCGGCCACCTTCACCGCGATGCCCAGGCCGGGACGGAACGCCGCGGCGCAGACCAGGCCCTCGGCTCCGCCCTTCGCCGCGATCCCCCGGTCCGTCTTCATGACCGCGGTCTCCACGCGGTTCCGGCCGGCGACCAGGTACGGCTCGGCCACCATGGCCCGGACGCACCGGGCCGCCCGTTCGGCCAGGTCCCCCATCCGGTCCGGGCGGGCCAGGCGAGCGTAGGCCGTGGCCATGGCGGCGACGGTGACCGCGTGGACCGGTGCGCCGCACCCGTCGACTCCGGTGGCCACCCGGGAGAGGCCCGTGGCGGCCTCCACCGCGGAGAGGATCCGCCGTTGCAGCGGGTGATCGGGGTCGAGGTAGCGCTCGGGATCCCAGCCGGCCCGAGCGCACGCCAGGAGCTTTCCCGAGTGCTTGCCGGAGCAGTTGTGGAACTCGCGCCTGCGTTCGCCCACCGCGATGGCGGCCTCCTGGTCGAGGGGGAGATCGGGCGGGCAACGGAGAGCCTCGAACCCCAGCCCGGCCAGGGCGAGGACGGACGCCACGGCATCGACGTGGACCGGCTCGCCGTTGTGCGACGAGCACATCACGGCCACCTGGCGCTCGGACAGCTCGAGGTCCCCGATGGCCGCCAGGGACACCGCGGCCTGGACGGGCTTCATGGCCGAGCGCGAGAAGATCGGCCGGTGGGGATCGCCCGCCCACGCCACCACCCGGCCGTCGGGGTCGCACACCGCGACGTGGCCCAGATGGATGGATTCCTCGAGTCCGGAGCGAACGGCCCGGACCAGGGGTGCCGCGCCCGGGGCCTGGGCGCTCGGGGGATCCTCGCCGGGGGTCCGGGCGCTCGGGGGGTCCTCGCCGGGGGACCGGGCGCTCAGGGGGCCAGGGCCTCGGCGGGATTCGCCTTGTACCGGCGCTTCAGCTCCTCCTGCAGCGCGTCGTGCACGCGCAGGACCTCCCGCCGGTCGCCGGAGACCGACTGCTCCTCGCCCTCCAGGCGGGCGATCGCCGCGTCCAGATCCCCGTCCGAGAGTCGCCGGGGATCGGAGATCGTGGAGTCCGCCACGACCTTCTCCACGTGGCGCCGGGCCAGGGTCATCTCCTCCGGCGGCACGGTCAGGCGGAGGGCCTCGCCCCTGGTCGAACCGCCGTGCTCCTCGTGGGACATGGCCTTCGTGACGAGGTCCACGAGGTCCCCGGGGTCGGCCCCCGTCCGCCGCCGTTCGGCCTCGGCCCGTACGATGTCGAGCCGGCCCTGCACCAGCCGGCGGAGCAGCGAGAGGTACTCCCGTTCGCCCAGGCACTCGTCGCGCCGGGCCTTGAGCTCGGCCAGCGGCAGGTCGGCCAGGTCCTGCACGAAGCCGGGTGCGGTGATGCGGTCGATGCGGCGGTGTCCGGTGGTGGCGTGGTCGGTCATGGCGCTCCTTCGAAAGGGAAGTCCGGCACCGACATTATGCCTCCCACCAGCGGACCGGGACGGGGTCCCTCGCGGGGCGCGCGCCCGGCCATCCGGCGGCGTCCGGACCGGCGCGCGGTCGCCGGCTCCCCAACGGGGGTTCGACCTGTTTCCATCTGGTTCAGGCCTGAAACGTATACTTTCGCGGCCCAGCCAGCGGTTTCGACGAGTTTGCCGATCCCGCTGTAGGCTCGACAGCCCTCCCGGACGGGCTCGTCCAGGCCCGGCGGGGAGGACGTCACAGGCGTCGAGCGCGATGGAGGGGAGAGGGAGGACAACGGCAACGGGGACCCACGGGTGAGTGTCCTTCTGCCCGCTCGGCGGCCGCCACGAATGCGGCCCGAACCTCGAGGAGAACGATGATGTCTCGGAGAACGACGATCCTGGCGCTCGTCGCGGCCGTGCTGATCCTCGGCATGGTCCCGGCGAGAGCCGCTTCGCGCACCACGCTCGCGGGGAGCGCTCCCACCTGGGCCAACTCCCGTACGTACGTCCGGGCCGCCGACCCGAGCGCCTCCGTCGGCTTCCGCGTCTATCTGGCCTGGCAGAAGGACGACGCCGCCCGCGCCCTGGCCCGGGCCGTATCGACCCCGGGGAGCGGTTCCTTCGGGCGGTATCTCACTCCCGTCCAGTTCCGGACGCGATTCGCCCCCTCCGGGTCCCAGGTGGAGTCGGTCCGCTCCTGGCTGAGGGGCCAGGGCTTCTCGGTGGTGTACACGCCGGCCAACAACCACTACGTGGCGACCGAGGGCACCGTGGCCCAGGCCCAGTCCGCGTTCGGCGTCGGGTTCGGCGTCTACTCGGTCCGCGGGAAGACCGTGCGGTCTCCGCGCGCCGACATCTCGATCCCGAGCTCCCTGGCCGGGGTCGTGTCCGCGGTCGTCGGCCTCGACGACAGCGCGGTGTTCGTGACGACCGACGCCCGCGTGGACCGGAACGCTCCGGCGTCCCCGGGCTTCCGGAACTCGCCGCCCCTGTCGGACTACTGGGCCGAGAAGGTCTCGCCCTACGCGTATCCGGCGGGCTTCACCGACCTCGCGGCGCCGCCCACCGCGCCCTGGACGGTGAAGGGCTACACGCCCGCCCAGATCAAGTCCGCGTACGGGATCTCCGGGGCCTACGACGGTGCGGGACAGACCGTCGCGATCATCGACGCCTACGCCTCGCCGACGATCCTCCAGGACGTGAACCAGTGGTCGGTCAATCGCGGGCTGCCGACGATGTCGCCGTCGCAGCTGGTGCAGGTCGTCGCGCCGGGGACCTACCGGAGCCCGCAGAATCCCGCCCAGGACCCCCAGGGCTGGTACGGCGAGGAGACCCTCGACGTGGAGGCGGTCCACGGGATGGCACCCGCCGCGAAGATCGTCTTCGTGGGGGCCGCGAACAACTACCGGGACCTCGACGCGGCGATGAACCACGTCGTGGACAACCACCTGGCCCAGATCGTCACGAACTCCTACGGATTCGCCACGGAGCTGCTCCCACCGGGCTACGTGAAGCCGCTCAACGACACGCTCATCCAGGCCGCCGCCGAGGGCATCGGCGTGTACTTCTCCTCGGGCGACAACGGCGACGAGACGTCGCGCTTCGGCTTCGCCACCACGGACTGGCCGGCCTCGAGCCCGTGGGTCACGGCGGTCGGGGGCACCAGCCTCGGCGTCGACCAGAGCGGTGACCGGGTCCTGGAGACGGGCTGGGGAACGAGCAACTACAGCTGCGACACGACGACCCTGGCCTGCTCGCGGACGGGCTGGCTGTACGGAGCCGGGGGCGGCGTGAGCACGCTCTTCGCCAAGCCCGCGTACCAGTCGGCGCTCGACATCAGCGGCCGGGGCGTTCCGGACGTCTCGGCGCTCGGAGACCCGCAGACGGGCCTGCTGGTCGGGCAGACCCAGAAGTTCCCCGACGGAACCTACTACGACGAGTACCGCATCGGCGGCACCAGCCTGTCGTCGCCGATCTTCGCCGGCCTGATGGCGCTGTCGGACCAGAAGGCGGGGTCCCCGCACGGGTTCTCCAACCCGGCGTTCTACGCGAACCCCGGTGCGTTCAACGACGTGCTGTCGACGAAGACCGCCGTCGCGCGCCGGAACTACGTGAACTCGGTGGACGCCTCGGACGGCACGGTGGACCGGCTCCGCACGTTCGACGACTACTCGGGGTCGCCCACCCAGTCGACCGCCCCGGGGTGGGACGACGTCACCGGGCTCGGGACGCCGAACGGGATCTTCGGCTAGGACACCTCGACTCAGAACGCGAACGAGCAGTTCTCGCAGCGCCACGCCCCGGTCGGGCCGATCGCGCTGTGGCCGCCGCACCGGGCGCACCGCCGGCACCGCCCCAGTCCGGTGGGACAGGGCACCGGGTCCGTGGTCTCCCCGGGCTCGTCCCACGTGGTCATGCCCTCGGCCGGCCGTGGGAGCTGGATCGACAGCAGGTGCATCGGTTCGTCGCCGGACCGGAAACCGTGGGGGTGGGTGGCACCGCGCCCCACCACCACGCCGGGGTGGAGCGGCACTGGCGTCGGGCCGAACTTGGCCTCCCCCGACCCGCCCAGCACGACGACCCACTCCTCCGAGTCGGGGTGCGAGTGCGCGTACGCGTTCTGGTTCGGAGCGAACGACTGCAGCGAGATGTAGTAGTCGGGCCCGGTCTGGATGGCGATCCGCCGGAACCCGGTGGGGCACAGCTCGGCCAGATCGGCGGGGTGCGCCCCGAACACCCCCAGGTTGTCCAGGACCTCGGCAAGATCCCCGATCCCGTGATCACCCATGGCCGAGAGTCAACACTCGCGCGAGCCCCGACGCAAGCGGTCGTCTCATCCGCCACCTTGCTCGATCTCGTCCCGCAGCGCGAGGAGCCAGTCCAGGTGTTCGAGGTCCTTCGTGCGGGCCGCCGCCCTCTTCATACGGATGAGATCGTCGAGCGAGGCGACACGAACGAGGATGCCTCCGATCTCGAGATCCGATGCACCGGTATCGAGATCGTCGAATCCCGATGTCCCCGACGGGGTGCCGAATGTCGATGGATCCGACGCCCCTACAACCCCATGAGGCGGCCGATGATCTCCTTCATGACCTCGGTGGTGCCCCCGCCGATGGGGCCGAGGCGGGCGTCGCGCCAGGCCCGCTGGACCGGGAACTCCATCATGTAGCCGTAGCCGCCGTGGACCTGGAGGGACTCGTCGGCCACCTTCCAGGCCAGCTCGTTCGAGTACCACTTGGCCATGGAGACCTCGCGGGTGGCGTCCTCGCCGGCCACGATCATCCGCAGGGCGTGGTACGCGAGGGACCGGGCCGCCTCGATCTCGGTCCCCAGGTCGGCGAACCGGTGCCGCCACACCTGGAACTTCCCCACCGGTCGGCCGAACGCCGTTCGATCCTCGGCGTAGCGCATTCCCAGGGCCAGGGTCTCCTCGGCCCCGGCCACCGCCCCGAGGGCCATCCCCAGCCGCTCCCACTGGAAGTTCCGCATGATGCAGTAGAACCCCTCACCGACCTCGCCCAGCCGGGCGTCGTCGCCGACCTTCACGCCGTCCAGGTGGAGCTCCCCGGTGTGGGAGGTCCGCCAGCCCACGGTGGACATCCGCGAGGAGCTGAACCCCTCGAGCGAGGTGTCCACGACGAACAGCGTGATCCCCCTGTGGCCGGCCGCGGGGTCCGTCTTCGCCGCCACCACCGCGAAGTCCGCGATGGAGCCGTTCGTGATGAAGGTCTTGCCCCCGGTGAGCCGCCAGACGTCGCCGTCGCGCTCGGCCCGGGTGGTGATCCCGCCCACGTCGGACCCGGCGCCGGGCTCGGTGACGGCCAGCGCGCCGATCCACTCCCCGCGCACGGCGGGGGCCAGCCACCGCTGCCGCTGGACCTCGGTCCCGAACCGGTACACGTAGTACGGCCCCAGGTCCTTGTGCGCCCCGAGCGCCGCGGCCACGCCGCCCGAGCCGCACCGGCTGAGCTCCTCGGAGATCACCGCGTCGGCCACGAGGTCCGGACCGGTGCCCCCGTAGTCCTCCTCGTACTTCGCGCCGAACAGCCCCAGGCCGGCGGCCTCCCGGAACACGGTCCGGTACGGGAACTCGCCCTGTCGCTCCCACTCGTCCGCGTGGGGCCGGAGCTCGTTCGCCACCCAGGAGCGCACCGTTGCGCGCATGGCGTCGTGTTCCTCCGTGAACAGGCCGAACCGGGGGATGTCCGCGAACCGGCTCCGGTCCGTCGAGGACGATAGCGCCACGCCCTCGGCGGTCATGGCGCGAACGGCGAGCCGCCGGGGGCCATGGTCTTCGAGATCACCTCGCGCATGATCTCGTCGGCGCCCGCGCCGATGCGCAGGACCCGCGCGTCGCGCCAGGCCCGCTCCACCCACAGTTCGGTCGAGTACCCCATCCCGCCGTGGATCTGCAGGCATTCGTTCATCACGCGGTTCACCGCGACCCCCGCGTACAGCTTGGCCATCGAGATCTGCTTCACGGGGTACTCGCCGCGCTCCCAGGCCAGCGCGGTGTCGTACGTGAGCTGGCGGGCCGCCTCGATCTCGGTGGCCATCTCGGCGAACCGGTGCCGGATGACCTGGAACGAACCGATGGACCGCCCGAACGCCTGCCGCTCCTTCGCGTACTCCAGGGTCTTCTCGATGGCGAGCCGCGCGCCGGCGATGGAGCCGGCCACGCCGATCAGGCGCTCCCCCTGGAGCTCCCACATGATCTGGTAGAAGCCCTTTCCCTCCGTTCCCAGGAGGGCGTCCTCGGGGACGCGGACGTCGTCCAGGGCCAGCTCCGCGGTGTCGGACGAACGCATGCCCAGTTTGTCGAGCTTCCTGGAGACCGTGAACCCCGGCGTGTCGTTGTCCACCAGGAACAGCGAGAAGCCGTCGTAGCCGGAGGCCTTGTTCGTCCGGGTCACCAGCAGGCAGAAGTCCGCCCGGACGCCGTTCGTGATGAAGATCTTCCGGCCGTTGACGACCCAGCCGTCGCCGTCGCGGACCGCCGTCGTCTCGATGTTCGCGACGTCGGAGCCGGCGTTCGGCTCGGTGATCCCGAGGCAGGCGATCTTCTCCCCGCGGATGGCCGGGACCAGGTACCGCTGCTTCTGGTCCTCGGACCCGTACCGGTGGATGGGGGGCGTGGCCATCTCGCTCTGCACGGCGATGGCCATGCCCACGCCCCCGGATCCCGTGCGGGCCAGCTCCTCGGCCAGGACGATCGCGTGGCCCCAGTCGCCGCCCTGCCCGCCGTACACCGGCGGGTACCGCAGGCCGAGGAGGCCCACGTCGCCCATCCGCTTGAACACCCAGTCCGGGAAGTGGCCCTCGCCCTCCCATTCGGTGGCGTTCGGGGCCAGCTCCGTCTCCACGAACTGCCGGACGAAGGCCCGGAGCTCCTCGTGCTCGGGGGTGAACAGCGGGTGCAGCATTCCGGGCACGACTGTACCCCAACTGACCGGCGGTCAGTCCCGAGCGGCGAGCGAGCGGGCGGGCGCGACGCGGGTCGCCTTCGCCTGGCTACGCGGAGGCGCCCCGCATGGCGTCGATGAGGATCTCGGCGACCTCGGGACGGGAGAACTCCGGCGGGGGCTTCTGGCCGCCGCGAAGCATGTCCCGGACCTTGGTCCCGGACAGGATCACCCGGACGCTGTCGTCGTGGGGGCACGTCTTGGGCGACCCCATCCCCTCGCACGTCAGGCAGTAGAAGGAATGCTCGAACATCAGCGGCTGGATCCCCAGCTCCCCCGGCTCGAACTCCTCGAAGATGCGCTGCGCGTCGTAGGTCCCGTAGTAGGTGCCCACGCCGGCGTGGTCGCGGCCCACGATGAAGTGCGTGCACCCGTAGTTCTTCCGGCAGATGGCGTGCCAGATGGCCTCCTTGGGCCCGGCGTACCGCATGGCCGCCGGGAACACCGAGATCATGGCCCGGTCCTTCGGGTAGTAGCCGGAGAACAGCGCCTCGTAGCACCGCATCCGCACGTCGGCCGGGACGTCGTCGCCCTTCGTGGCCCCCATCAGCGGGTGGACCAGCAGGCCGTCCACGATCTCCAGAGCGCACTTCTGGATGTACTCGTGGGCCCGGTGGATGGGGTTGCGCGTCTGGAACCCCACCACGCGCTTCCACCCCCGCTCGGCGAACGCCGCCCGGGTCTGGGCCGGTGTCATCCGGTACTTCACGAAGTCGTGGTGCTGCGGCAGCCGGAACATGCGGACGTCCCCCGCCAGGCACCAGTCGCCGGCGTCGTGGAGGGCCTTCACCCCCGGATGGTCGAGGTCCTCGGTGCCGAATACGCCGAGGGCCTCCTTCTGGCGGTCGCGGCGGAACACCTCGCCCACCTCGATCACGGCGAGCGGCCGGCCGCCGTCGTGCGACGTCAGCGCGACGGTCTCGGCACCCCCGATGCGCTTGGTCTCCTCGTCCGTGAGCGAGAGGGTCACGGGGATGGTCCAGGCCAGGCCGGTCGACAGGTGCATGGTCTCCAGGATCGAGTGGTAGTCCTTCTCCCCGACGAACCCGGTGAGCGGCGACAGCGCGCCGACGGCCAGCATCTCGAGGTCCGACAGCTCGCGGTGGCCGACCCCCAGCTTGGGGTGGTGCTCGGCCTCCGATGCCAGGGCCTCCGCCTCGGCGCCGGTGGCCAGGAGGTCCACCAGCGTCCCCCCGTGCGGCGCGATCGTCTCGTTCTCAGGCATGGTCGTTCGGACCTTTCTCGTCGATTGGGCCCCGCAAGGATACGAGAGGGGCCTCCGCCCGCACCGCGCGTTTCCCGCCTGCGCGAACGGGGGAGGAACGCCTCCGCGTATACTCCGCGGACACCCCCCCTCCGCCGCCGACACCGAGGAACGCCATGGACCCCGTCTTCACCGACCACGAGATCGAGGAGCTCAACGCCCGGTTCGAGCACGAGGACGCCCGCGAGATCCTGCGGTGGGCCCTGGTGGACTCGGACCTCGAACGGGTCGGCGTGGCGTCCTCGTTTCAGGCCGAGGGGACCTGCGTGATCGACATGGCCGCCAAGCTCCGGCCCGACGTACCGATCCTGTTCCTGGAGACGGGATTCCACTTCGCCGAGACACTCGCGTTCAAAGAGCAGCTCGCCGAGCGGCTGGGCCTGAACGTGGTGGACCTCGTGGGGGAGCACACGGTGGAGTCCCAGGCCGCGGCCCATGGCGAGCGCCTGTACGAACGCAACCCGGACCTGTGCTGCCAGCTCAACAAGGTGGAGCCGTTCACCCAGGCCCTCCATGGCTACGACGCGTGGGTCACGGCGCTGCGCCGCGACTCCTCGCCCAGCCGGTCCGGGATCCCGATCCTCGAGCAGTACCGCCTGGAGCCGGGCCGGTCGATGGTCAAGCTCAACCCGGTGGCCAACTGGACCCGCCGGGAGGCGTGGGATTACCTGCGGGAGAACGACCTCCCCCACAACCCCCTGTACGACTTGGGGTACGCCCAGGTCGGCTGCGCCCCCTGCACCCGGATGGTGTTTCTGGGGGAGGACGAGCGGGCCGGCCGGTGGGACGGCTCGCAGAAGGTGGAGTGCGGGATCCACGTCCACACCCCCGCCGGCGGCGCGGCGAGCGCGTAGCGGCGCCGCCCGATCAGCCCGGAGGCTGCGCCACCTCGAACGGGGCGTCCCGCAGCGTGAACCGGAGCGTTCCCAGCTGGTCCTCGAACCGCACCGAGCGGTAGGTCAGCCCCGGGACCAGCTCCGGCAGGCTGATCGCGAACGAGATGCTCTTGAACAGCGGATTCGTCGGGCGGAGGACCAGCTTGCCCTCCTCGATGGTGGCCGTGACCGTGGCGGCGACGGGGAGCCTGGCGGCCTCCACCCGGACGTTGCCGTCCGCGGTGAACTGGACCGTGATCGGGACGCCCTGGGCCTGGAAGGCGTCCGTCAGCTGGAACTGGGTCATGGCGGCCTCGCCGGTCCCCGAGTGGGCGGTGATCTTCGAGGGCTTGTGCAGGACCAGTCGGATCGGCGAGTAGGTGACGTCCTCCAGATGGAGGCGGACCTTCGTGAACCCCACGCCCTGGGTCTCGAACGCGGTGGCCTTGACCTCGACCGACGAGATCTTCCCGCCGAACAGCTCCGGAAGGAACAGGGTTCCGCCGAACGACACCGACGGGCGAGCCGTCATCTCCAGGGACTTCTGGATCTGTCCCGCCACGTAGCTCTCCGCCCACACCCGCGAACCCAGGTCGAGCAGGAAGTAGGCCGCCGCCGCGATGATCAGGCCGATGATCGCCAGTCCGATCATTCTCGTCACGCTCCTGCGGCGGTCGCGGCGCGCCGGGGGCCCGCCAGAGTACGGACCCTTCGACACCGTGATCCCGCGGTTCATGCCACCAGCCACAGGGCGTCCCGCTCCAGGCCCACCTCGAGGTGGTCGCGTGATCCGATGGCGTCCCCGTCCACCTGCACCGGGAACGGGCGGCGCCCCCGG
Organism: Actinomycetota bacterium; assembly: GCA_036394995.1. Taxonomy (GTDB): domain Bacteria; phylum Actinomycetota; class UBA4738; order UBA4738; family JACQTL01; genus DASWED01. Next base: position 3,258 of record DASWED010000065.1, on the reverse strand, counting down.
ATCTCCACCGACGACGCGTCGTGGGCGTACACGACGTCCCTTCGCTTGATCAAGCCCCCCGAGAACACCTGGCGGACCAGCGGCAGGGCCGACATCCGGGTGAGCGAGGTCACGATGGTCACGTCCAACCCCCCCTCCAGGCTCGCGTGCGGGGTGAGCTGCAGGCCGAACCGCTTGTAGTACGTGTACGGATTGGTCCGACCCACCAGCGCGGTGATCGCCTCCACGGGCTCGCCCCCGTCCACGCTCACCGACATGAACGGCTCCAGGCCCGCGTAGCGCAGGAGCACCGTCTTCAGCACCGCCGACAGCGCGGCCCGTTCGAACTGCTTCCTCGACTCCGCCTGGCGCTGGTCGACCATCCCCATGGCCTCGGCGTCGATCCCCGAGCCGCAGTTCAGCATGAAGTATCGGCCGTCGACGCGCCCCAGTCCCATCCGCCGGGCCCGGCCCTGGAGGGCGGCCGCGATCAGCCACGACGTGGCCTCCACGGGATCGGTGGGCATGCCCGACACGCGGGCCAGGACGTTCGTGGCGCCGCCCGGGAGGATGCCCAGGGCCACGTCGCTGCGGGCCAGGCCGTTCACGGCCTCATTGATGGTCCCGTCGCCGGAGAACACCACCATCATGTCGTAGCCGTCCCGAACGGCCTCCATCGCCAGCTCGGTGGCGTGGCCCCGGCGGCGGGTCTCGTCCACCTCGAGCTTGAAGTCGGCTGCGAGAGCCTTCTCGATCACGTCCAGCACGGGACGGGACACCGTTCGGGCCACGGGGTTCGCCACCAGCAGGACCCGCTGGGGCCGGGGCCGGGCGCCCATCAGGGCGTCGCCCCGGACCGGGATCCCGCGCCGCCGGACCGCGATGAGAGGAGCCCGCCGTCCGCGGCGCCCCCCGACACCGGCGGGAGGAACGCCACCTCCTCGACGCCGGAGAGGTCGCGGTCGAAGCCCGCCCGCTCGCCGTCGACGACCACCGAGCCGGCGCGGGCGATCTCCTCGAACCGCGCTCCGAGCTTTTCCCCCAGGGCCCGGACCACGTCGTCGACGGTGGCGCCGTCCACGTCGAGGCGGGATTCCCCGGCGATCTCCCGGAGCGCGGCGAACAGCCTCACCCGGGCCACGGCAGCCCCCAGGCCCCATACAGCCAGCGAGCCGTCTTTTCGGCCAGCTCGTCCGAGAAGCCGTCCTCCCCGTGGCCGAACCGGGATGCCATCCACAGCGCCGCCGGCCGCCCGGCACGCCGGTACAGCCGCCAGGCCTCCTCCTCGTCGAAGAAGTGGTCGTCCCGGCCGTGCACGATGAGCAACGGCGTCGGCGCGATCTTGCCCACGACGTCCTCGGGCGTCTCAGGCCGCTCGATGACCTCGGGGATCCGCACGCCCATGGCCCGCCCCATCCGGCGCCCCCGAGGGGTCCCGGCGAGGACGGCCAGGCGGCGGACGGCGTCGGAACCGTGCCCGTCCCACCGGGCCGGCGTGGAGATCGCCACCACCGCGTCCGTGGCCCCCAGGAGGGCGGCGTGGCGGATCACGGAGACCCCGCCCATCGACGCGCCGAGGGTTCCCACCGAGGCATGGCCGTCCTCCCGGGCCAGGGCCAGGACCGCGGCCACGTCGTGGATCTCCCGCGCCCCGAAGGTGGTCTCCCCGCCGGACAGCCCATGCCCCCGGAAGTCGAACCCGTACACCGAGAACCACCGGGACAGGACCTCGGCGAACCGGGCGGGGCGAACCTTCCGGTGCCATCCGCTGAAGCCGTGGCACACCACGAGCGCGGGTTCGGCCCCCCCCAGCCTGGTCCCCACGAGGTCCACGCCGTCGGAGGTCCGGACCCCGAACGGCTCCGCCGCCACGGCGAAGCGGTGGGACATGGCGCGAGCGATCGGGGAAGGCATGAGACCGCCACGATACCCATCCGGGACTTCCCCGGCCCGCTACCGGTCCGAATTTCGCGGGGACTCCGGGGTTCGTTTGCTACGCTCGGCGGGACCTCCCGTGGCCACACTGGTCTTGCTCTCGGATCGTTCCGCGGACCAGGTGCTCCCGTCGCTCGGGGCCACCGGCCTCGACGTGAAGGTCGAGCCCCTGTCCGTGGATTCGCTCGCCCATCTCCCGGACCTGTCGCCGTGGGCCATCGTGGTGGACGCCGTCGAGAACCCCGCGCACGCCCACGCCGTGCTGCGGACCCTGGCCGGGGCGGGGACCCGGCTGCCGCTGGCCGTGGTCCTGGAGCGCCGGGACCTGGAGCGGTTCGGATGGGCCGAGTTGGTGGAGGACTTCGTGCTCCCGGAGGCGTCCCCTGGCGAGGTGGAGGTCCGCCTGGCCATCATCCGGCGGCGAACCGGCGATGGCGGGGACGACGCCATCCGGCTGGGGAAGCTCCACCTGTCCACGGAGACCTACCAGGTCACGGTGGACGGCCGGCCCCTGGACCTCACGTACAAGGAGTTCGAGCTGCTGCGGTTCCTGGCCTCGCGGCCCGGCCGGGTGTTCACCCGCGCCGCCCTGCTCCGGGAGGTGTGGGGATACGACTTCTACGGCGGCACCCGCACCGTGGACGTCCACATCCGCCGGCTCCGGGCCAAGCTCGGACCGGAGCACGAACACCTCATCGAGACGGTCCGGGGGGTCGGGTACCGGGCCGCGGACGTTCCACCCGAACGGTAGCGCCGCGCCCCCGACCCGCTGCAGCCGGTCCGATCCGAACACGGGCTCCCCGGGTAGATTCCTGGCAGGATGGGCGCCGTGGACCGGACCGTCGTCGAAGCTCGCCGGCTCCTGGCCGAGGCCCAGCAGGCCGTCTCGGGAGGGACGGATCAGCTCCGGGCGTGGCTGGCCTCACCCCAGGGCAGGCGGTTCCGGCAGATCTTCGCCCGGGTCCTGCTGCTGTCCTCGCCGCTGCTGTTCCGGACGCGGTTCTTCCGCATCACGCCGCTGGGGCGCCTCATCGAGTTCGCCGGGGGCGCCGCCGTCCTCATCAAGGTGGCGGAGGCCATCCGCGACTGGGAGCCGGGGGCCCTCCCCCGGGTGGTGACCACGACCGGCACGGTCCGCCCGGCCGACGGGTAGCGCATCAGTGAGTGGAGCCGGGACGAGCCCGGCTCCCCCCGATGCGGTCAGGTCCAGAGCGCACCCGGACCCCGCCGTTGGACACGGTCTGGATCAGGGTCTGGGATCCGTTCCAGTCTGTTCGGAACACCGTGTCACCGATGTCTCCGGTCAGGACATCTGGGCGGGCGGCGGGGTCGTAACCCAGAGTT
>DASWED010000064.1:0-1897 GCA_036394995.1 Actinomycetota bacterium | reverse complement strand
AGGGCTCGCCGCCCTGTGGACGGTCCAGGAGTGGCTCCGGGGGATGTGGCCGGTGGGCGGGTTCGGATGGGGGCAGCTGGGGTCCACGCAGACCGGCGACCCGTTCCTGCTTCGCCTTGCCTCAGTGACGGGGGTGTGGGGAGTCTCCTTCGTGGTAGTCCTGGTGGCTGGGTTGCTGATGCTCGCCGTGGAACGCGCCCGGAGCAGACCAACCTCCGCCGTGGTCCTGGCGGGGATCTCGCTCGTCCTGAGCCTTTCTCCCGGCCTGATCCCCATCCCGCGGCCCGACGGGCGGACCCTCGACGTGGCGGCGATCCAGGTGGACGTGCGCCGGGCCCGGGGCCTCCCTCCTGTGCTGGAGGACCAGCGAGTGGCGAAGATGAACGTGGCCTTGCACCGCCGGCTCAAAGCCGATCCCCCGGACCTCGCAGTCTGGGGCGAGAGCGCGCTCGACCCGGGGGCAAGCGCAACCAACGTCCGCATCCAGGTTACACGGGCGATCCGGGACGTGGGCGTTCCGACGCTGGCCGGGGCGGTGGTGCAGGCGCCCGATGGGGCCTTCCACAACGAGGGGCTGCTGTTCGGCGGGGACGGACGCCTCATCGGGGAGTACCGCAAGGTGCATCTCGTCCCGTTCGGCGAGTACGTGCCGTTCCGCGACAAGATCTCGTGGATCTCTGCGTTGCAACAGATCCCATACGATGAGACGCCGGGGGAGCGGGTCCACCCGCTGAGATTCGACAGCATCACGTTCGGGGACGTGATCTGTTTCGAGAACAGCTTCCCCTCGATCGACCGAACCCTCATCGCGCAGGGTGCCGGCTTCCTGGTCGTTCAGACCAACAACGCGTCCTACGGGTTCACCGCCGCGTCTCGGCAGCACCTGCTGATGAGCCAGCTCCGAGCGGTGGAGAACGGCCGGTGGGTGGTGCACGCTGCCGTGTCGGGGATCAGCGCGTTCATCGACCCCAACGGCCGCGTGGTGGCCGAGACCGGGCTGTTCGAGCCGGCGATCCTCCGCCACCAGATCCAGGTGTCGACCCGGCGCACCTTGTACACGCGGTTCGGCGACTGGGTGCCCTGGGCCTCGCTCGTACTGTCGGCTGGGCTGCTGTTCGCGCCGCGACGGAGGAAGCGATCCGCTCGTCCGATCGAGCCGCTCCCGGCGCGACCGAGGACACTGGTGATCCTCCCCACGTACGACGAGCGGGCCACGATCGAGGCGGTGATCGGGGCGCTGCTGGCCCTCCCGGACGCCGTGGACGTGCTCGTCGTGGACGATTCGTCCCCCGACGGCACAGCCCAGATGGTCCGGGCCATCGCGGCGGGGGAGCCCCGCGTGCGCCTGATAGAGCGCCCGGCCAAGGCCGGACTGGCCGGGGCGTACCGGGCAGGGTTCGCCAGGGCTCTGGACGAGGGATACGACCTCGTCGTGGAGATGGATGCCGACCTGTCCCACGATCCGGCGGAGCTCCCCAGGTTGCTGTCCGGAGCCGGGCGGTCCCACCTGGTGGTGGGAAGCCGGTACGTCCCCGGCGGCTCCGTCACCAACTGGAGCCGCCTCCGCCTCGCACTCTCTCGGGCCGGGAATGCGTACGCCCGGCTGTGGCTGGGACTCCCCCTGCACGACTCCACGAGCGGCTTTCGGGTGTTCCGCCGGGACCTCCTGGCCCATCTGGCCGCCGATCCCATCCGCTCCGAGGGCTACGGGTTCCAGATCGAGCTCGCCCTGCGAGCCACGGACGCCGGCTACGCGCTCGGCGAGGTTCCCATCACGTTCCGCGAACGCCAGCACGGCCAGTCCAAGATCTCCCGGCGGATCGTGCTCGAGGCCATGTGGCTGGTGACCCTGTGGGGGGCTCGGATGCGGCTGGGCGGGCCTCCGCTCCCTCCCCCC
>DASWED010000063.1:0-1961 GCA_036394995.1 Actinomycetota bacterium | reverse complement strand
CGGACAACGGCAAAGGTTTGACTCCCGTCCGGGTGCAGACGATTATCGCGAGCCGGAGCCGCTGGTGCCGAAGACCAGGATCCTCATCGCCAATCGCGGAGAGATCGCCGTCCGGATCATGCGGACACTCCGCGAGCTCGGACTGGAATCGGTGGCGGTCTACTCCGACGCCGACCGCGATGCGCTCCACGTCGAGATGGCCGACCAGGCCTACCGGATCGGGCCGTCGCCGTCGTCGGACTCGTACCTGTCCATCGGCGCGATCCTCGACGCGGGCAGGAGGGCCAGGGCCACCGCCATCCACCCCGGCTACGGCTTCCTCTCAGAGGACGGCAACTTCGCCCGCGCCGTCGAGGACTCCGGGTTCACCTTCATCGGCCCGCCCCCGGAGGCCATCGAGATGATGGGCGACAAGTCCGCCGCCCGCCAGGCCGCCGAGCGGGTCGGGGTACCCATCGTCCCCGGCACCCCGGATCCAGTGAGCGCGAAGCGGGCGCCGGCCGAGGCGGAACGGATCGGCTACCCGGTGATGGTGAAGGCCGCGTTCGGCGGGGGCGGCCGAGGGATGCACGTGATCCGGTCCGCGGAGGAGCTCGCACCCGCGCTCAAGCGGGCCGCCCGGGAGGCGGAGGCGTACTTCGGACGGCCCGAGGTCTTCCTGGAGCGCTACGTCGACCGGGCCCATCACGTCGAGGTACAGATCTTTGCGGACCAACGGGGCAACGCGTTCTTCTTGGGCGAGCGGGACTGCTCGGTGCAGCGCCGGCACCAGAAGCTGATGGAGGAGTCGCCCTCGCCGGTCGTTGACGAGGATCTGCGGACCCGGATGGGGCAGGCCGCCTTGGCGCTTGCGAAGGAGGCGGGGTACACGAACGCCGGGACCGTCGAGTTCATCGTGGACGACGAGGGGAGCTTCTACTTCTTGGAGATGAACACGCGGCTCCAAGTGGAACACACCGTGACCGAGATGACGACCGGCCTGGACCTGGTGGCTTACCAGATCGCGGTGGCCCAGGGGGAGCGGATCGACCTGTCCGGGGTGCGCTTCCGGGGCCACGCCATCCAGTGCCGGATCAACGCGGAGGACCCTTCGCGCAACTTCCTGCCCGGCCCGGGGCGGATCACGGCCTACCGCGAGCCGGGCGGTCCGTTCGTCCGTGTGGATTCGGGGGTTCGAGAAGGTCGCCAGGTGCCGGCGGACTACGACTCGATGTTCGCCAAGCTCGTCGTGTCCGGCGAGGACCGCGAGCACGCCATGCGGCGGATGCTCCGCGCGCTGGCCGAGTTTCGGGTGGAGGGGGTGCCCACCACGATCCCGCTCCACCAGTGGGTGCTGCAGACCGAAGAGTTCCGCCAGGGAACGCACACGACCACGTGGCTGGAGCGCGCGCTGAAGGGGGCGGAGCTGCCGGGTACGGCCCCCGCGGCGCCGGCCTCCGAACCGAGGCAGGCGGTACCGGCCGAGCTGATCGTCGAGCTCGACGGGCGGCGGGTCCCCGTCCGGATCTTCGACCTTCGCCGCGACACCGCGCCCAGGACTCCATCCCGCCACGAAGCCCACCACGGACCGGGCGTGCACAGCGTCATCGAGGCACCGATGCAGGGGACGATCCTGCGGGTGCTGGTGGAGGCGGACCAGGAGATCGAGGCCGGCGACGTCATCTGCATCCTGGAGGCCATGAAGATGGAGAACGCCGTCCCGGCGCCCCGCGACGGGGTCGTCTCGGAGCTTCCCATCAAGGCCGGCCAGGTGGTGCAGCCCGGCCAGACCCTGGCCGTGATCGACTAGCCGCGGCCGGGGGGGAGGCCCCACGCGTCGTGGCCGGTCACCCTGAACCCACTGTCCTTCACCCTGTAGGTCCGGTTCACCGAGACCAGCAGGGCCGTCATGGTCTCGACGATCCGGGCCATCGTCAGGTCCCCGGCGTCCACCCACCGCAGGTTGGGGATCTGCTCGATCA
>DASWED010000062.1:0-120560 GCA_036394995.1 Actinomycetota bacterium | reverse complement strand
ACGCCCTGCAGCACGTAGTGCCCGGGCTCGAGCACCACCTCGAACCTCCCGTCGGTCCCGGAGGTCACGGTGGCCACCACGTCGCCGTTCGCACCCTTCACCAGAACCTTGCCCTGGTAGGGCTTGTCCGGGCAGGGACTGTTCGCCATCACCAGCGGACATTGCGGCCCCAGCACGACCATGCCGCGGATCCCGGCGTCCGGGCTGGGTCCCGCACCCGGCTGGGGCGCAGCCTTGGCACACGCGACCAACGCGATCAGCACGACGGTGCCCGCCACGAATCGTTTCGTCACCATGGCTCTTGGACGGCGCGGAGCCCCGGCCCGTTCCTCGCTCGGGAGGGCTACTCGCCGTTGCCCTGGTACGCGGACGGCTTGAGCGTCCCGACGTACGGGAGGTTGCGGAAGCGTTCGTCGTAGTCGAGCCCGTACCCCACCACGAACTCCGGCGGGATCTCGAAGCCGACGTACTTGAGGTCCACGCTGACCTGCTGCATCGCGGTCTTCCACAGCAGGGCGCACACCTCGAGCGACGCGGGCCGGCGCGTGCGGAGGTTCTTCAGCAGGTAGGCCAGCGTGAGCCCCGAGTCGACGATGTCCTCGACCAGCAGGACGTGGCGGTCCTCGATCTCGCGGTCGAGGTCCTTCAGGATCCGGACGACGCCCGAGGTCTTGGTGGCGGCGCCGTAGGACGACACGGCCATGAAGTCGAACTCGAGCGGCAGGCGGATGTTCCGCGACAGGTCCCCCATCAGCAGGAACGCGCCCTTCAGCACCCCCACCAGCAGGAGGTCCTTGCCGGCGTAGTCGCGGGTGATCTCCTCGCCGAGGCGGCGCACGGTGGCCTGGATCTCCTCCTCGGTGATCAGGACCTTCTCGATGTCGTCCTCGAGCGCCGGCACGTGAGCGAGCAGTCTATGGAGCGCGGGGTCGCGGTGCGACTCGACCGGCGCCTCGACCGGTGCCTCGACTGGCGGTGCGGCGGGCGGTGCGAGCTGGAGATCCATCCGAATTCCCCTTCCCGGCTCTCAGTGGTGCTTCGTCGCCGACCCCGGGGGAAGTTCGGGAGAGGCGAACATACTCCCTGTCCCGGACCGCGATCAATCCCCCGGACAGGGCTCGTCTCCTCCCCGGCCGGCCCCGGGCGAGGTCGAGGATCGCCCTGACCTCCTCGCGTCCGGGATCGTGGGCCAGCTGCCAGGCCACCAGCTTGACGACCCGGCTCGCGATCGCGGGCGGCAGCGACAGCACGGGCCCCGCCGGGATGCCGTCCCGCGGCGCGTCCATCTCCGCGTACGCCTTCGCGGCCTGGCCGAACAGTTCGTCCGCGTCCGGTCCGAGCAGCGCCGCGCTCCGGGCGATGGGCCCCTTCACGTCGCGGCCGGTGGCCCGCTCCAGGGCCGGGATCCCCTCGTGGCGGAGGGCGTTGCGGAGGAACCGACGATCCCGGTTGGAGGGGTCGCGTCTGGGCCGCAGGCCCAGCGCCCGGCAGAAGTCCTCGACCTCGGTCCGGCGGACCTCGATCAGGGGGTGCACCCGAAGGCGCCCTTCCTTCGGGCGCATCCCGGAGACGAACTGGAGCCCGCCTCCCCGCAGCAGGGCGATGAGCACCGTCTCCGCCTGGTCGTCCAGCGTATGGCCGAGGGCGACGGTGGCGAAGCCATCCTCACGGCGAATCAGGTTCGCCGCGTTCCACCTGGCCGTATGGGCCCAGTCCTCGACCGAGACTCCTCTGGCCGGCGCGTCCTCCGCGACCCGAAGGTGGAACGGAACCTTCAGCCTCGCTGCCGTTCGGCGGACGTACTGCGCGTCCTTCCCGCTGTCGGGACGGAGGCGATGGTCGAAGTGGAAGACCTCGAGCCGGATGCGGAACAGGCGCCGCAGGTGCCACAGGGAGTACAGCAGGCAGGTGGAGTCGGGGCCGCCGGAGGCCGCCACGAGGACCCGGTCGCCGGCGGAGAACATGTCGTGCTCGCGGGCGGTGGCGGTGACCCGCTCCAGAACCCGGGCCACGGCCGGGGGGCGCCTGGGCACGGGGTCGCTCCTCGGGACGGCGGCCTACGGGGCGGGGTCGGGGCCGACCCGGGCCAGCCACCGATCGGGATCCATGACCTCCGGGAGGTCCGGGATGTTCGCGGGGTCGTCCCACGCGCGGTTGAACGCGTCCATGCCGGCCCGTTCGACCACGTGGGCCACGAACTTCTCGCCCACGTCGTACTGGCGGACCTTCGACTCGAACCCGATGACCCGCTGGAACGTCCGCTCGATGCCCGAGGACTTCCGGCGCTCCTGCAGGCCGCCCCGCATCCGGGCCGCACCCGGGACCCGTTCGGCCCCCACGGTGTCCATGACGTAGTTCGCGTGGCCCTCCAGCAGCGACATGAGGGCCTGGACCTTCTCCAGGATGGCCCGCTGCTCGGGGGTCATGAACAGCATGATGAAGTCCTGAGCCCGGCGGTTCCCGGAGGACCGGATCTCCTCGACGGCGCGCTTCAGGGCCTCCATCACGCGCTTGGAGTCGAGCTCCACCGAGTTGAGATAGGTGTCGACCTGGCTGGTGAGGTGGTGGCGGAGCCACGGCACCGAGCCGAACTGGACCCGATGGGCCACCTCGTGCAGCGACAGCCACATGTGGAAGTCCCGGGGCTTGAACCGAAGCCGGCGTTCGACGGCCGCGACGTTCGGCCCCACGAAGTACAGCAGGCCCTCGTCGTCGGGGGGCAGGAACAAGTCGTACTGCCCCAGGACCTTGCGCGAGACGTACCCCATCAGCAGCCCCACCTGGAGGCCGAGGCCCTTGCGACGGACCGAGCCGCCCTGCCCCCGCTTGGCCAGGACGCGGGCCGCCAGGGGCTCGAGGACCAGCTGGAACCCCCGGAGGTTCTGGTCGATCCACTGGCTCCGGGACATGACCCACGCCCGGGCCTTGAACCCCTGGGGCCGGAGGCCGGTGAAGTCGCTGACGATGTCCTCGGCCATCGGGACCAGCTCGGCGAAGTCCTCGCTGAGGCGGGCCCGCTGGACGTCGGTGAGCTGCGGGCCGCCGCCGGTGAGCCTGGCGCCGATCTGCGAGGCCAGTCGCCAGTCGACCAGGTTGGCGGCCCGGTCGTGCATCTCCCAGTCGACTGCTTCCATGGCGATGGGTGGCTCCCCAGGATCGAAGGGTCGGTCCCGCCAGCCTACTCGACGGATCGGGATCGGGCCGGAACGGCGCCGATCAGCCCCCGGACTTCGCCCGCGCGGCCTTGAACGCGGCCGAGCGGGCCCGACCCTCGGCCACCCGGCGATCCGTCCCCTTCGCCAGCTCCTCGGCCACGACCCGATCGAACGTCTCCTGGTCGAGCTCGACGGGCTCGCCCTTGGGCCGGGGTGCAGCCGGGGCCGGTGCCGCGGGGGCGGCTGCTGCCTCCGCAGCGGGTGCCGCTTCCGGGGCCGGGGAGGCTGCCGCGGAGGCTGCGGCGGGTGCGGCCGCCGCCGGTGTCGCGGCGGCCGGTGCCGGAGCCCGTTGAGCGGGGGCCGGCGCCGCGGCCGGGGCCGCGACGGCCACGGGCTGGGGCGCCGGGACGGCCTGGACCGCCACCGCCGAGGCCTGCTGCCACGAGGTCTGGAGCGACACGGCGGGCTCCGGAGCGCGCCGGCCGGCCCGCGGCGCGGCGTCCTCCTCCTCGCGCTGGAACCGCGGCGCGAACCGAAGGTACGCGACACCGGCCATGATCAGGATCACGGCTCCGAGCACGATGGCCCCCTCGGCCATCCAGTACACCCACCCGCCGGTGTCCGTGCTGGGGGTCTCGGTGGGGTCGATGGTCACCTGCGCGATCGCCGGCCCCGCCAGCAACAGGGCGAGCATCACGCCTCCGCCGAGGGCGACGAGGGTCCTGCGGAGCATCCTGCGCATCGCGCGCGATTCTACAGAAGCGCTCCTTCCCCGCGCCCAGGGCCTTCCCGACGCGCCCGTCGGGCACTAGGCTTGCGCACCTCCGGGGAAGCGAGGGTGGGAGGTCCATAGATGCAGTGGTCCCGTTGCACACGTACGCGCGCTCTCATGGGAAGCGTGATCTCCGCGGCGGTTGTGATGGCGGTGGGGATGTCGTCCCCGGCTTGGGCGTCGCCGGGCGACATCGACACGACGTTCGGCGACGGGGGTCGCGTTCGAACCGACTTCGCGGGGAACTTCGACATCGCCCAGGACGTCCTGGTTCAGCCGAACGGCAAGATCGTGGTGGTGGGCCACGGGGCGACCGGACCGACGTCGGACTTCGCCGACTTCGCCCTGGCCAGGTACACGGACGGGGGCGACCCGGACACGTCGTTCAGCGGGGACGGGCGCCAGCGGACCGACTTCGGCGGCCTGGGCGACGGCGCGGAGGCGATCGCGCGCCAGGACGACGGGAAGTTCGTGGTCGTGGGGTCGTCCGAGCTGGCAGACGGGAGCACCCGGTTCGCCGTCGCCCGCTACACGACCGGCGGCGCGCTCGACACCACCTTCTCCGGCGATGGGAAGGTCCGAACCTCGTTTCCGGGGTTCGACGACGCGAGCGCGAGCGACGTCGCCGTCCAGGGCGACGGCAAGATCGTCGTGGTCGGCATCGTGAACGCCGGGGGCCACAGCGTGCGGGGGTCGAAGGGCGGCGCGGGGACCGTGGCCGACGTCGCGGTCGCGCGCTACAAGCCGAACGGGTCACTCGACCTGACCTTCGGCGGCGACGGGCGCGTGACCACGGACTTCGCGGGGGCCTTCGACAGCGCGACCGCGGTAGCCATCCTCGATTCGGGAGCGATCCTGGTGGCCGGCGATTCCCAGACCTCCGTGACGTTCGACCAGCGATTCGTCGCGGTGAAGTACCTGGCGAACGGGACCCGCGACTCGGCGTTCTCCGGCGACGGCAAGCAGGTCGTGAACATGGTGGTGGACGAGGCGGAGGGCGTCGCCGGCCTGGCGGTCCGGTCGGACGGCAAGATCGTCATCGGCGGCCACGCCACGAACGCCGTATCTGAGGCGTCCGGAGCCGATCTCGCGGTGCTCATGCTCAAGGGGAACGGCGACGTCAACACGGCGTTCGGCGGCGGCGACGGCAAGGCTTTCGCGGACTTCGGGGACGTGGAGGATCCGGACGCGATGGTCCGCCAGGACGACGGAAGGCTCGTGTTCGTGGGCCTCCGGCCGTTCGTCTCCGGCGAGCACGACCAGGCCGTCTGGGTGTTCCGCCTGACCGGGGCCGGGGCGGCCGACACGGGATTCGGCACGAACGGCCGCGCCGAGGTGGAGTTCACCGACGGCGCCGGCGGCTTCGGTGGGACCGTCGACGGCAGCGGCCGGATCCTCGCCGTCGGCCGGGTCGGCATCGGCAACGACGGCGACTTCGCCGCCACCCGCCTGGAGGGCTGAGCCAGTCCGCCCGGGGCGTACCCTGGGGCCGTGAGCACCGAGCGAACGTCCGGGATCTCTGCCATCGCCGTGCCCGTTCGGGACCTCTCGGTGGTCCGGGAACGGTTCCCCGGCCTGGCTCGAACAGAAGGCGGGCGGACGGTGGTGTTCGCCGACGCGCCCGGCGGGACGCAGGTACCGCAGTCCGTGATCGAGGCGGTCGTCGAGTGCCTCCGAGACACGAACGCGAACCTCGGGGGCGCGTTCGCCACCAGCCGGCGGGCCGACGAGATCGTGGCCGAGGCCCACCGGGCCGCCGCCGACCTGCTGGGGTGCGATCCGGACGAGGTCGTCGTCGGGCAGAACACGACCTCGCTGGCGTTCCACATCTCGCGGTCGGTGGGCCGCACGCTCGGGCCGGGCGACGAGGTCGTGGTCACTGTGCTCGATCACGACGCGAACGTCGCGCCGTGGCTCCGGGCGGCCGCCGACGCGGGAGCGACGGTCCGGACGGTGGACATTCGGGCCGAGGACTGCACACTCGATCTCGACACGCTGGACGCGGCGATCTCGGACCGCACGCGCTTGGTCGCGTTCACTCTGGCCTCGAACGCGGTGGGGACGGTCACGCCGGCCGCGGACATCGTCCGGCGGACCCACGATGCGGGGGCGCTGGCCGTCGCCGACGCCGTGCACTACGCCCCCCACGGCCCGATCGACGTCGCCGCCCTGGACGTCGACCTCCTGTTCGCGTCGCCGTACAAGTTCTTCGGACCCCACCTCGGCGTGGCGTTCGGGCGGAGGGAGCTGCTCGAGGGGTGGGAACCCTCGAAGGTCCGCCCGGCCCCCGACGAGCTCCCGTGGCGGTGGGAGACCGGGACCCTCAACCACGAAGGCCTGGCTGGGCTCCGGGCGGCGGTCGACTACCTGGCGGGCCTCGGGACGGAGTTCGGCGCGGCTGATGCAGGGGCGCCTCGCCGCGACCGGCTCCGGGCCGGCATGGAGGCGGTCCGGGCCTACGAGGGGACGCTCACCCGGCGGTTCCTGGAGGCGGTTCGGGAGGTCTCCGGCCTGACGCTGTTCGGGATCGCGGACCCCGAACGGTGGGCGGAACGGACGCCGACGTTCGCGCTGCGGCTCCGGGACCGCCACCCCGCTGTGGTGGCCGAGGAGCTCGGCCGCCGCGGCATCTACGTCTGGGACGGGAACTACTACGCGCTGTCGGTCATGGAGCGCCTCGGCCTGGAGGACTCCGGCGGCGCGGTCCGGGTGGGCTTCTGCCACTACAACTCGGCCGGCGAGGTCGACCGGACGGTGGAGGAGCTGGCCCGGATCGACGACGCCTGACCGGCGGGTCCGGCCGGCCCTCCGAACTCGTTGTAACCCGCGCGTCCACCGGGATCAGGCTCGCGCAGTCCCCGATCGAGGAGGTGCGCATGCGAAGGTGGAAGCCGCGCATGATCGGCCTGGTGATGGTCTCGGCCCCGGTGGGCTCGGTGGCGGTGCCGAGGGTGGCGGCGGCGGTGGGGACCATCGTGACGATCCAGGGGGGTGGGTCGACCAACAAGGCGGGCGTCGACAGGGCCCAGCAGGTCCTGCCCGCGGAGGCGGCGCCGGCGACCACACCCGTCTCCTGAGCGGTTCCGGTCGACCGCGCGGTCCCGAGGCCGTCGTCGTGGCAGCATCGGTGGGCCGGCTCGAGGCCCCTTTCCTCATTCACACCAGGTGCGAGAATGCGCCCGGAGCCGAACTCAGGGAAGGGGAGGTCATTCGGCCTGTCACGGGGGTATCAACAGAAACATTCAGCCCTTCGAAGCAAGGATCTCCGTCCCTCGATCATCCGGCTATACGGCCTCAACATCGGTTGATATTGTGGGTGGTCGGGGTCAGGGAGGATCACCCAGTTGAGACGTGAAATGCGCGAGCTTTGGAGTGCCCACGAAGCTCCGGGTCGACGACGTCGGGCGAACTCCGAGCAGCAATTCCCGGTCTGGAATTGAGCGCCCGGGATGAGGACGGCTCCCGAGAGGACCCGAACGCGGCAGCCGGGGTTTTCCACGGGTTCGGCTCGTCCCCCCCACTCCGCTCTTCCCGGTGCCCCTGGCGTCACCGGCCCCAGCGGTAGCCCGCTCGGACATCGGGACGACATTCAGGGGCTTCGCGCGGTTGCCGTCCTTCTGGTCGCACTCGGGCATGCCGGGGTGGGGTTCCTGAGGGGCGGCTACGTCGGCGTCGACGTCTTCTTCGTCCTGTCCGGCTTTCTCATCACCGGGCTGCTGCTCGCGGGCGCCGAGAAGCGCGGTTACGTCTCGCTGCGGGACTTCTACGCTCGACGCGCCAAGCGGATCCTCCCAGCGGCCGCGCTCACGTTGATCGTGACCGATTTCGCCGCCGTCCACCTGATGAACTTCGTGCGCGCCAAAGAGGCCGTGCTCGACAGCATGTGGGCCGCCTTCTTCGCCGCGAACATCCAGTTCGCGCACCAGGGGGCAGACTACTTCGCGCAGGGGCAGCCACCTTCGCCCATCCAGCACTACTGGTCGCTGGCGGTCGAGGAGCAGTTCTACCTGGTGTGGCCGGTGCTGCTGTCGCTCGGCCTCGTCGGCGTTGGGTTGCACCGGAGGCATGCACGCCGTCCCGGTCCCCAGGCCCGAGCCGCGGTGACGTCGTCCGCGAGGGTCCGCCTGGCGATCGTGATCGTCCTGGCCGGTCTCGGCTCGCTGGCATGGTCGATCCTCGAGACGCACCGCACGCCCGCCGCCGCCTACTTCTCGACCTTCACACGGATCTGGGAACTGGCCCTCGGCGCGTCGCTCGCCATCGGGGCCTCGCTCTTCCTCCACGTGTCGGCTCCGACCCGCGCGGTCCTCGGGTGGGCGGGGGTGCTGGCCATCGGCGCTGCGGCGGTCCTGTTCTCCGACACGACGGAGTTCCCGGGATTCGCGGCGCTCCTGCCGACGATCGGCACCGCGCTGGTCATCACCGCCGGCATCGGCAACGAGCGATCCCGCGGCGGGGTGGGTGGGCTCCTCGGACGCCGGCCGATGTGCTACATCGGCGACCGGTCCTACGCGTTCTACCTGTGGCATTGGCCGGTGCTCCTGATCGCCGCGTCCTACGCGGGGCACGGCATGTCCCTGGGCGCCAACCTGCTCCTGCTCGCGGGGGCGTTCCTGCTGTCGGTCGTGAGCTTCCGTGCGATCGAGAACCCGATCAGGCACGCGACCCTGCGACGGCCGATCAGCACGAGCGGGGTGCTGTGGGGGACCTCCCTGGGGCTCGTCATGCTCGTGGCGATGTTCAACCTCCAATCCATCGCGAACACGACGGCGTCGGAGGCCGGCCCCACCGGGCCGCTCCCGATTCTCTCGCCATATGCCCCGACACCGCGGCCGGGGTTCGCTCCGACCCGGCGATCGATCCCTGCGGTGGTCGCCGCGGTGCGAGCGGCTCGGCATGGATCGCCGATCCCCGCGGCGCTCATCCCGCCGTTGTCGCGGCTCATCGACGACCGTTACCCCGCGATCCCGGACTGCTGGGGCCTTCGGAACGATCCCCAGGGCCTGGACAAGTGCACGCTCTTCGCCGGTGGTGCCACGGGGACCATCGTCCTGATCGGCGACTCGCATGCCCGACAGTGGTTGCCGGCCGTCTCGTGGGTGGCCGAGCGGGACGGTTGGACCCTCATCCCACTGTGGCACACGGGGTGCTGGCCGGCAGCCTACAACGCCGGCCGCGACTGCGAGACGTTCGTCCGCTGGGCCGAAGGAGCGGTTCGCACCCTGCGACCGGATGTCGTCCTCATCGGCGGAGAGTTCCGGTTCGAGAGCCCGCAGGCGATCCGCTCGTCCGCCGACGGGATCAGCGGACTCGTCGCCGCGGTCAGGCCCTCCACCCGGCATGTCGTGGTGATCGGGGATCCGCCCGCGCTGGGCTTTCAGCCGACCGACTGCCTGCTCGCTCGGGGTGCGACGCTTGGGACCTGCATCCGGACGTTGAGTGCCGACCAGGTCTCCGCATACGAGGACGCCGAACGAGCCGCCAAGGCCAGCGGCGGAGCGTTCC
Organism: Actinomycetota bacterium; assembly: GCA_036394995.1. Lineage (GTDB taxonomy): Bacteria > Actinomycetota > UBA4738 > UBA4738 > JACQTL01 > DASWED01. Next base: position 111,128 of record DASWED010000062.1, on the reverse strand, counting down.
TGGACACGATCGGCTGGTTCTGCTTCGAGAGGCGGTGTCCGGCGGTCGTCGGTCGCACGGTGACGTATCGCGAGGACGACCACATCACGGCGAGCTACGCGACGGAACTTCGCGGCCTGTTCCGCGCCGCGTTCATGAGCGTGGCAGCGGATGATGCGGCCCCGACCAACCCCCTGCAGACACGGTTCCCGAGGTGGTAGTGGGCATCCCTCCTGGATAGGTCGCGGTCACGGATCAGGCGGAGCCAGCGTCACCCATCAGGCGGAGCCGCGGAACCCATCACCCGGAGCCGATGTGTCACGCATCAGGCGGAACCAAACACGTAGTGGAGCCGGAGGTGGGACTCGAACCCACGACCTGCGGTTTACGAAACCGCTGCTCTGCCAACTGAGCTACCCCGGCGGGGGGATGCGCGATACCCGGCGCCGCGACCGGTGAACAACCCGCGCGCTCTCTTCCGACGCCGAGTCTAGACAGTCCGGGCCGGGCCCAGCCTCCTCGTCGGCCGAATCGCCACAATCCGGGCCGCCACGCCGACCGTAGTAGGTGCAGACGCCGACGTCGGCAGCCTGCAGGGGAGGTGGCTGATGGACGCCACTGTGGTCTCGCGTCGCGCTCGCGCTCTCTGTCTCATCCTCGGACTGGTGGTCGCCGCGGGGGCCCTCCCGGCCGATGCCGCGTCGTCCTCGGGCCCGACGGTCCAATTGGGTTCCTCCGTCGGGCTCGCCGCCGACGGAAGTTCGGTCGTGATCGACGTCATCGCCTCCTGCCCCGAGCGGTGGAGTGTGGTGCGAGCGACGGTGAGCGTCTCCCAACCGCAGGCGTCGGGCCAGGGTGCGTTCCCCCTGACCTGCATCGGCTCGGCCAGGTCGTTCAGGGTGTCCGTGCCGTCGTCCGGAGGCACGTTCACGCCCACGTGCGACGGCCTCCGCCACACCGTGAACGTCGGGATCCAGGCGTCCCAGGGCCTGTTCCGGCCGGGGAGCGCCCAGGGGATCGCCTTCGCGTTCGTGGAGGAGGGAGGCAACTCCTTCTCCGGCATCGACGAGCACCCCATCGAGATCGTCACGACCTGAGCGGATTCACTCTCGGACGAGCCGGCGGCGGTCCCATTCGGCGGCGAGGATGAAGACGATGCCCCCGATCACGGCGGCGGCGCCCCACCTCCTGGCCGGGCTGCTCGCGGCGTGGCGGTACACGGCAGAGGCGATGCCGAACACGATCGCGGCCAGGCCCGTGGTCCACGCGGCGACCCGGTAGCCCCCGGTCCGGAGCGACGCCACCGCGCCGCACAGCACCAGCGCGACGGCCATCACGGCCATGCCGGTGAGTGGTGCATGTCCACGTGCGGGTCTCCGGCCACGCCGTTCCGCTGCAGGGAGGCCTGGCCGAGCGCGTAGCCCACCAGCGGCACCGCCGCGGCGACCGTCAGCACGCCGAGGACCGGGCTGACCCCGCGGCTGACGCGAAGGAACCGAACCCGCGCGGGGTGCAGGGCCGTCACGACCCCCCCGGCCACGGCCAGGATCGCGGCCAGGCTCAACTCGACGAAGTCCTGAGCCAGGGCCGAGGCCACGACGACCGCGGCCGCCACGGCGAACACCTGCTGGAGGGGAGCGATGCGCCGCTCGGGGTTCCGGAGCTGGACGAAGAACGCCGTCGTCACCACGATCCCCGTGATCGAACCGAACCCGATGTTGTGGAGCCGGTGGATCTTGTCGGCGCCGGTGACGAACCATTCGATCACCACCGCGATCCCGAACAGGCCTACAGCGGACCCCAGGCCGAACACCGCGCAGAGGACGCGGAACCACGTGATTCGTGGGTTCCCATGGGAATGACGGGCGCTCTTCGTCTCGGGCATCCCATCATTCCAGCACGCGGAAGACCTCGACGGCTTCCTTCCGGCCCTTGACCGGTTGTGCCCCGCGCGGCTCCAGGCGGAACCGAGCGGACTCGCACGCCTGGACCGTGGCGCCCGTGATCAGCACCTCCCCGGCCGCGGCGGTGGACTGGAGGCGCTGGGCCACGTTCACCGCGTCGCCCAGGACCGTGTACTCGAGCCGGCCACCCCCGCCCACGGTTCCGGCGATCACGACGCCGGTGTTTACGCCGATCCCCACGTGCACCGGCCGCAGCCCCTGCCCGATGGACTCCTCGTTCAGCTGGGCCTGCCGCTGCTGCATGGCCAGCGCGCACCGGACGGCCAGCGCGGCGTGGTCCGGTTGGGGGTTCGGCGCGCCGAACACCGCCATGACGCCGTCGCCGGCGAACTTGTCGATGGTGCCGTCGTGCTCCGTCACCACCTCGGCCATGGCGGAGAGATGCCGGACCAGGATCTCGGCCAGCTCGCGGGCCGGAGTGGTCTCGGCCACCGAAGAGAACCCCCGGATGTCGGAGAACAGGATCGAGGCCTCCACCTCCTCCTGGAGCACCGCACCCTCGCGCCCGATCTTCTCGGCGACGCCGCTCGGGACGAACGAGCGCAGGGCTCGCGCCGAGGCCTCGCTGTCCACGACCGCGGCGTGAAGGCGCTTCAACTCGTCCACTGCGTGGGAGGCTCCCCGGCCCGCCTCGCCGGCCAGGCGGCCGAACAGCTCGGTGACCCGGCGGTCCACGTCCTCCTGGGTCGTGTCGAGGCGCTCGGCCATCTCGGCGTAGCCCAGGCCGGAAGCCATGGCGTCCAGGATCTCGCGGTCCGCTTCGGCAGCGTCGCGGCGACCGGACAGCCTCGCGGCGATCGCCGGGTCGATGGCCGAGCCCCCCGAGGCGACCACGCGGATGGCCTTGACCAGCTCCTCGCCCTCGGCCACCCGCTCCTTCAGCAGGTAGGCGAGACCGCTCTGGCCCTTGCCCAGCAGCGCCAGCGCGTAGGCCTCGTCGTCGTGGGCCGAGAGGACCACCACGCCCGTGCCCGGATGGCGGGCCCGGATCTCGTGGGCGGCGTCGATGCCCTCCAGCTGGAAGTTCGGGGGCATCTTGATGTCGGTGACAACGACGTCCGGCGTGAGCTCGTCGGCCAGCTTGATGAGCGACGGCGCGTCGGCGGCCACGCCGGCCACCTCGATCCCGTCGGAGGCGTCGAGCAGCGCCCGGACGCCCTCCCGGACCAGGACGTTGTCCTCCCCCAGGACCACGCGGATGTTCATGGCCGGATCCCTCGGTCCACGGTCCTCCCCCCGACCGCCGCATGTACCATCCGGCCATGCCGGTGCGCGTGGTCTTCGCCGAGGATAACTACCTGGTCCGGGAAGGAACAGCCGCACTCCTCGAATCGATCGAGGCCGTCGATCTGGTGGCCTCCGTGTCGGGCTTCGACGAGCTGATCGCGGCCGTGGAGGAACACCGGCCCGACGCCGTGCTCACCGACATCCGGATGCCCCCCACGAACACCACCGAGGGGATCCGGGCGGCTCGCGCGATCCGGGCCGAGCACCCCGAGACCGGGGTCGTCGTCCTGTCGCAGTTCGCGGACGAGGAGTACGCGTACGAGCTCCTGAAGGACGGCGCGGCCGGCCTGGGGTACCTGCTGAAGGAGCGGGTGGCCGACGTGGACGACCTGGTCCGCGCCCTCACCGAGGTGTCCCGGGGAGGTTCCGTCCTCGACCCCAAGGTCGTCGAGGCGCTCGTGGCGGCGAAGGACCGGATGGCGCACTCCCCTCTCTCCGAGCTCACCGAACGCGAGCGAGAGGTCCTGTCCCACATGGCACAGGGCGAGAACAACGCCGCGATCGCGCGGTCGCTGTTCCTCACCGAGCGTGCCGTCGAGAAGCACATCAACTCCCTGTTCCACAAGCTCGGGCTCTCGGAGGAGCGAGACGTCCACCGCCGGGTGATGGCGGTCCTCGCATACCTGAACGAGACCCGCCCAGCCTCCTGACCCGTTCGTGGGCACGGTAGCCCGCGGCGCGTTCGTGCGAACAGCGGGGTGGCCCCCGAACACCCGGCGGGAACATGCAGGTCCGGGGTGGTGGTGGCCACCGGCCGCCCGGGGGCTGGCCGTCTTCCATTCGCCGGCGCGGGCCGCGTGATCGGTGGGCGCATGGAGTCGGCCTCGAGTAAGCCAGCTGACAGGCCGTCGGGCGTACGAACGACCTCTTGACCTCCCCCGAATGCCGATGCTTCTATTGAGCCGTTGCCGCGGAAGCGCAAGGAGGGACCCATGCGCGCACCCCGTCTCACCACCATCGCGGCGGTCGCCGTCGTCTCGGCGGGCCTCTCCGCCGTCGGGACGCACTTCTGGGCGGTCGCGTCGGCGGCGGTCCCCCACTACACGGGCTGCCTCGTGATCTCGGGAACGGCGACGGGGACCATCGACAGGGTCGCCCAAGGGGCTGCTCCGACCTCACCCTGCGGCGTGAACGAGAAGCAGATCCAGTTCTCGAATGGCACGATCACGGGCGTGAAGGCCGGGACGGGGCTCACCGGCGGCGGGACGAACGGCAACGTCGCGCTCAGGGTCGCGCCCGCGTACCGCCTCCCGACGACGTGCAGCGCCGGCCAGATCCTGAACTCGACGGGCCCCAGTGAGTGGACCTGCGGCGCAGATGCGATCCGCGGGACAGGGGTCGTCGACCACGGGTCGGTCACGATCGCCAACGACTTCGGTGGAACGCCGCATTTCGTGGAGAACGCCCTCGGGCAGTTCTCTGGGGTCTGTTCCGACGGAGCGACCATGTACTTCGACACGAAGCTTGCAGTGTCCACCCGGATCACGTGGTCGAACAAGGACGGCGTCGCCTCGACGACGTTCCAGGGGGCCCAACTCACCCCCCTGACGACGGCGGACTATGCGGCCACCGTCCAGGTCCTGTGGGCTGACGGGCAGGTCGAGACGGCGTTCGTCACCCAGCACGTCGATCCGGACACCCACGCCTGTACGTTCACCGGGCAGGAGATGCTCGGCTAGTCTGGCGCAGACTACCAGTGGTCCCTCGTTCAGGCCGTTGAGGACGCGGCGGCCCACGCCTCCGCCAGCCGCTCGGGGCTGAACGAGGACTTCGGGATGTAGGCGGCGGCCCCGCACTCGGCGGCCCGAGGCCCGTACTCGGCCTCCTCGTACGTGGAGAGCAGCAGGATCACCACGCGGTGGTTCGCCGTCTCGAGGATCTTCCTCGTGGCCTCCGGCCCGTCGATGCCCGGGAGGTTCACGTCCATCAGCACGAGGTCGGGGTCGAGCTCGTGGGCCAGCTCCACGGACTGCTCGCCGGTCTCGGCCTCCCCCACCACGTCGAACCCGTCGGTGGTCTCCACCACCATCCTGGCCGCCAGCCGGAACGGTGCCTGGTCATCCACGATCATCACGCGAACGGTCATCTGTTCATCACCTGCCTCGATGGTCCCACCGCGGAGACCGTCCGTCGGTGATGCCGGCATGCCGGTTTCGGGGGTGGCTGGCCTCCCCCACCCGGCCCACGGGGTTCATGCGGAAAGTGAGAGGAAGGCCTGTTCCAGCACCAGGCGGAGGTTGAGGTTGGTCTCGTCGGCGACGTCGGCGCGGGTCTCCTCCAGACGGGCCAGGACCCTACCCGCGGCGGCCGGCGACAGCGCCGGGAGGTCCTCCGACGCGGTGTCGATGTTGATCCTCCATGCGGGGTCACCGCCCGCGGCCACCAGGAGGCGGTCGCGCAGGAGCGCCGACGCCGAGAGCAGCACCCAGTCCACGTAGTCGCGTTCGGCCCGGCGGAGACGGCGCTTGTGCCGGTCCTCCAGGCGCCGGACCAGCCCCCGGAATGCGTCCTCGGTCCGGCCCCGCGCGTCCCGGAACGGGGTCAGCTCGCGCTGCAGCTCGTCCTTCAGCCCGTCGCGGTACCGGGCCGCCGCGACGAGCACCACGTCCGCCGCCGCGAGGCCGCCGGCCGGGCCCGCCGCGGCCAGTGCCAGGGCCTCCCGCGCCGCGTCCCGGAACGACAGGCCGTCGCCCGCCGTCGCGATGCGCCGGGCCCGGCCGAGGTTCCCTCCCGCCAGGCGGGCCGCCAGGAGCGCCGTCTCCGTGGGCACCCCCTCGGCCTCCAGCGCCGTCGCCACGAACGGCTCCGCCAGGGGCTGGAACGACACCACGTGGCACCGGGACAGGACGGTCTCCGGCAGCTCGTCGGGCCGGGCCGACAGCAGCAGCAGGACCGCGTCGGCCGGGGGCTCCTCCAGGACCTTCAGCAGCACGTCCGCGGCGCTCGGGTTCAGCCGGTCGGCCTCCCGGATCACGAACACCTTTCTCCCGGGCTCGGGTGCCGTCCGGTACGCCGGGTGCCACACCTCCTGGCGGACCGTCTCCACGTGGATGTCCCGGCCCTCCGGCTCCACCACGAACACGTTCGGATGCTTGTCGGCCAGCGCCAGCGCGCAGGCCCGACACTCCCCGCACCCGCCGGACGGGCACAGCAGCGCGGCGGCGAAGGCCCGGGCGACCTGCTGCTTCCCCCCGCCCTCCGGGCCGGCCAGGAGGTACGCATGGTGGGGCCGGTGCACCGCCTGCACCAGGAACCCGACGGCCGCGTCCTGTCCCGGCACCGCGCGCAGGACCGGGCTGGAGAGCGTCTCGGCGAGGTCCGGCACCGTCCCGCCTACTCCGCCCGGGGGAGCCGGGGGCGCCGGCGTCCGTTCCCCTGGGGCTCGGTGCCGGCGGCCGGGGCCACCACCGTCCCGTACGCCGGGGTGTCGGTCCCGACGTGCGACCGGAGGAGCCGGCGGAGCGCGTCGCGGACCTCCTCGTGCACGACGTCCGGGGGCCGGTTCGAGTCCACCGTGACGAACCGTTCCGGATGCTCCTCCGCGATGCGGAGGTACGCGTCGGCCACCTTGGCCATGAACGACGCGCCCTCGGATTCGATCCGGTCGGCCTCGCCGGACCGGTTCAGCCCCAGCTCGGGTTCGATGTGCAGCAGGATCACGAGGTCCGGGAACAGTCCCTGCGTGGCCCACACATTGAGCGTCAGCACGTCCTGCTCGCCGAGGCCCCGGGCCACCCCCTGGTATGCCAGCGAGGAGTCCACGTACCGGTCGCACAGCACGACCTTCCCCTCCTCGAGCGCCGGCCGGATCACCGTGGCCACGTGCTGCGAGCGGCTCGCGGCGAACAGCAGCGCCTCCGTGCGCGGCTCCACCATGCCGGTGGCGGGATCGAGCAGCAGGCTCCGCACCCGCTCCCCCAGCTCCGTGCCACCGGGCTCGCGCGTCACCAGGACCTCGAATCCCTCCTGCTCGAGGTACTCGCGGGCCAGGCGGATCTGGGTCCCCTTGCCTGCTCCCTCGACCCCTTCGAACGCGATGAGGACCCCGCGACGGGGCCCTTTCTTCAGCCGCGGCATGAGTGTCAACGGTACCGGCTTGGCCAGACGGTGGCGTCGCAGGCCCCGGCGGGTGGTCAGCGCCCCGACCACGGCCAGTCCGGCGCCGATCCACAGCGCCAGCCGGGTGCCCGACAGATCCACCCGGAACCGCCCGAGGTGGAACCCGTGGTCCCCCAGCACGCCGGCCAGCGCGGGGAACCCGGCGAGCGACACGAACAGCCCCAGGCGCGACATCACGGTGAGGGCGCCGAAGGTCCGCCCCCGGTACTCGTCGGCCACGTTCTCCTGGAGCAGCGCGTAGCCGTTCACCCACGTGGCCCCCGCGAAGATCCCCATCAGCACCGTCATGAAGGCGGCGAGCGCGATGTTCGGCATGGCCGCGACGACGGCCAGCATGATCGCGGCGCCCATCATGGTGATCGGGAACAGGAGGTCGCGCTCCACGAACTTGCTGACCTGGGGCACCGACGCCATCCCGATCCCCATGCCGACCCCCAGGGCGGTGACCAGGAACCCCCACCCCGGCGCCCCGGCGTGGACGGTCTGCTGGGCGAAGATCGGGCCGATCGCCATCACCGAACCGACACCGGCGAACGCGACCACGATGCCCACGGTCATGGCCCGGGCCAGCGAGTGCCCGCGAAGGAACCGGATGCCGTCGCGGATGTCCTCGCCGGCGCGGGACAGCCGGAACCGCTGCCTCGAGGTGGGGCGCATGGCGTCGATGGGCAGCCGGCTGACCATGTAGGCCGAGAAGCCGAAGGTGAGGGCGTCCAGCCACAGCGCCAGGAACTCCTTGTTGTGGGCGAAGTACGGGACCTTGTTCCCGATCGCCGTGGCCAGGCCCGCCAGCAGGGTGAAGATGATGCCGCCCAGGGGAAGCGTTCCGTAGGTGGTGGCCATCGCCACCGTGTTCGCGTTCATGATCTGGCGGCGAGGGACCAGGTTCGGCACGCTCGAGTCCTTGGCCGGGACCCACAGCAGGGCCAGCGACTCGATGAAGAACGACAGGACGTAGATCCCCCACAGCGCGCCGACCAGCGGCATCGACGCGTACATGGCCCCGCGGGCGATGTCGGCGCCGATCATGAGGTGCTTGCGGTTCACCCGGTCCACGATCACGCCGGCGAAGGGGCCGAACACGATCGACGGGAGCATCCGGGCGATCATCACGCCGGCCACCGCGTAGGACGCCTTCGCCGTGGATCCCCCCAGGCGGACCACCAGCGAGGCCACCGCGACGAACCCCACCCAGTCCCCCAGCGACGACACGGTCATCGCCGCCATGAGCCTGGAGAAGGACGGATGGCGCAGGAGATCCTTGAGCGTGGCGGGCTTCGTGCCCCGGAGGGCCGCGACCTCGTCGGCCAGGCTCGACACTCGGTTCCCCTCGCCTCTTCGCGAACGACCTAGGAGGTGGCGGGCTGCCCGGGCTGGCCCCCGCCGTTCGGCGACCCCGCCCCGTCGCCGGCGGGCGCGGTGCCCACCTTGACCAGGGTGCCATCCTGGACGATCGAGCCGCACACCACGCACTTGGACTTGCCCCCGGCCTGCGCGGTGAGCAGGCCGCCGCAGTTCGGGCAGGGCTCCTCCAGCGGCTTCGACCACACGGCGAAGTCGCAGTCCGGGTACCGGTTGCAGCTGTAGAAGACCTTCCCCCGGCGGCTCCGCTTCGTGACCAGCTCGCCCTGGCCGCACTTCGGACAGGTCACGCCGGTCCCCTTCGGAGCCTCCTTCTTGATGTACTTGCAGTCGGGGTACCCGCTGCACCCAACGAACGGCCCGTACCGGCCCGTCTTCCGCACCAGGGGCCGCCCGCACTCCGGACAGGCCTCACCCGTCTCCTGCGGCTCGGGCCTCGCAGTGGCCTCGCCGACGTTGCGCGTGTACCTGCACTCCGGGTAGTTCGGACATGCCACGAACTTGCCGGCGCGGCCCAGCTTCACGACGAGCTTGGCCGGCGTTCGTCCCTCCTGCGGGCACAGCGGACACAGCTCGTCGAGTTCCTCCTGGGGCCGTTCGATCTCGTCTTCCTTCTTCTCCAGGAGGCGTTCGAACGGGCCGTAGAACTCGTCGAGGACCTGGGTCCAGCGCATCTTGCCCTCGGCGATGTCGTCGAGCTCGTCCTCCATGTGCGCCGTGAAGTTCACGTCCACGATGTCCGGGAGGTGCTCGACCAGGAGGTCGATGACCACCTCGCCCACGTCCTCCGGGTAGAACCGGCGTTCCTCCAGGCGGACGTACTGCCGGTCCAGCAGCACGCTGATGATCGAGGCGTACGTGGACGGACGTCCGATGCCGAGCTCCTCCAGGGTCTTCACCAGCGACGCCTCGGAGAACCGCGGCGGGGGCTGCGTGAAGTGCTGCTCCGGCAGGACCTCCAGCAGCCGGAGAACCTGTTCGGCGGTGAGCACCGGCAGGACACCCTCCTGGTCCTCGTCGGTGGGCTCGTCCCGGCCCTCGAAGTACACGCGGCGGAACCCGTCGAACTTCAGGGTCTGGCCGGTGGCCCGGAGCACGTAGGCCGGAGCGTTGTCCGCGGCCGCGGCGATGTCCACGGAGACCTGATCGAACCGGGCCTCGGCCATCTGCGACGCCACCGCCCGCTGCCAGATCAGCCGGTACAGGCGGGCCTGGTCCCGGTCCAGGTGCTGCTCCACGCCTTCGGGGAGCCGCCTCGACGAGGTCGGGCGGATGGCCTCGTGGGCTTCCTGCGCGCCCCGCTGCTTCTTCTTGTACCGGCGGGGCTTGTCCAGCGCGTACTCGGCGCCGAACTGCTGGCGCACCACCTCGGCCAGCTCGGCCAGCGCGGTGTCCGCGATGTTCACGGAGTCCGTCCGCATGTAGGTGATGAGGCCGGTCTGGCCCTCGCCGGGGAGGTCGATCCCCTCGTACAGCTGCTGGGCCACCCGCATGGTCTTGCGCGACGAGAACCCCAGCTTGCGCGCCGCCTCCTGCTGGAGGGTGGACGTGGTGAACGGGGGCGCCGGCGAGCGCTTCGCCTCGCGCTGGCGGACCTCCTGGACCCGGTAGGCGGCCCGGCGGAGGTTCTCGACGTGCTGCGCGCCGTCGGCCTCCGTGGCGAGCAGCAGCCCCGACTTGTCCGGCGACGCTGCCACCTTGTCGTCGCCGATCTGGATCAGCCGGGCCAGGAAGCCGGCGTCCTCCGACGCGGGTTCGAGGTCCGTGGACAGTCGGGCGTCGATCGACCAGTACTCGACCGGGACGAACGCACGGATCTCCCGCTCCCGGTCGACGATGAGCCGGAGCGCCACGGACTGCACCCGGCCGGCGGACAGGCCCGGCCGGACCTTCTTCCACAGGATCGGCGACAGGCGGTAGCCGACCAGGCGGTCCAGGATGCGACGGGCCTGCTGGGCCTCGATCAGCTGGAGGTCCAGGGTCCGGGGGTGTTCGAACGCCTCGAGGATGGCGTCCTTGGTGATCTCGGTGAAGGTCACCCGGCTGGTATCGGAGGGCTCGAGGCCCAGGATCATGGCCACGTGGTACGCGATGGCCTCGCCCTCGCGGTCGAAGTCGGTGGCCAGGATGACCTCGGATGCCCGGCGGTGGGCAGCCTGAAGCGAGGCGACGGCCTTCTTCGAATCCTCGGGGATCACGTACTCGGGCTCGAACTCGCGTTCCGTGTCCACCCCGAGCTTGTTCTTGGGGAGGTCCCGGATGTGTCCGTACGAAGCCCGAACGGTGAACTCCTGGCCGAGGTATCGCTCGAGGGTCTTCGCCTTCGTCGGTGATTCGACGACGACCAGCTTTTTCGCCATAGGGAGTTCGGCATATTCCACACCGGGTGAGCGCGGTGTCAAGCACACGCACCTCCCGCCGGATGTGGAGCCGCTACCCTGGAACGGCTTCGAGGGGTGCCGTATTCCCTGAACGAGAGGCGACGGGCAGCGTGGAGCACTTCCTGACCGACGTCGTGGCCCGCCACGGCTATGTCGCGGTCTTCCTGCTGATGGCCGTGGGGTCGGCCTGCGTCCCGGTCCCGAGCGAGATCGTGATGCTGTTCGGCGGGGCGCTGGCCAGCTCGGGATTCGCCGTGGAGGCGCTGCACGACCCGTCGGCCCAGCTGTCGTACTGGGGGATCGTCGCCGCCGGCTTGGCCGGCACCATGGCCGGCTCGTGGTTCGCCTGGGGGATCGGCTACGTGGGCGGGCGGCCCCTCGTCGACCGGTTCGGGAAGTACCTGCTGATCCGGCCGCACGAGGTGGACCGGGCCCACGAGTGGTTCGAGCACCGCGGCGAGTTCGCGGTGTTCGCGTTCCGGATGGTGCCGGTGGCCAGGGCGTTCATCTCGCTGCCGGCCGGCGTGGCCCGGATGTCGTTCTGGAGGTTTTCGGTGTACAGCCTGCTGGGCTCGATCCCGTGGATCGCCGGGCTGGCGTGGGGCGGGCTGGCGCTCGGGGCGAGCTGGCGAACGGTGGAGCGGTGGTTCCGGCCGGTCTCGATCGCCTTCGCCGTGGCCCTGGTGGGATTCGTGGCGTGGTGGGTCATCCGGCGCGTCCGCGCCCGCCGGCCCACGACGACGCCCGTCGAGCACTCCTGACGCGTCATCCCCGTCCCGGTTGGCCCGGAGCGGGGGCGGGAAGGAAAGGAAGCAGATGGACCTCGACCGGATCAAACGGGCCCGCGGGGTCAGCTTGGTCGTGGCCGTGAACGACCGGTACGGGGCGGACTCCGGCGGCTACATGGCCGCCACCATCGCGTACTACGGGTTCTTCTCGATCCTGGCCCTCACCGCCCTCGCCCTGTCGGTGGTGGGGTTCGTGCTGGCGGGTGACCCCGCTGCCCAGCAGCGGTTCGTGGACACGCTCACCGGCTCGATCCCGGGGATCGGCGGGCTCATCGGCGACCAGATCCACCCGTTGGTGAAGGCGAGGTTCGTCACGCTCGCCGTCGGCCTGGTGGGCCTGCTGCTCACGGGGACCGGGGCCGTGAACGCGTCCGGCTGGGCCCTGGGGCGGATCTTCCGGGTCGGGGAGTACAGGGGTTTCTGGAAGAAGAAGGCGTGGTCGCTGGCGTCGTTGATGGGACTCGGCGTCATCGCGCTGATCGGCACGTCGGTGGCCGGCGTGGTGGCGGGCGTCGGCGCCACCGGATGGTGGTCCGTGCTGCTGTGGATGGCGGGGCTGCTCGTGTCGTTCGCGCTCGACTTCGTCCTGTTCATCGTGGCGTACCGGATCCTGCTGCAGCGGCGGGGGCCGGCCTGGCGGCAGCTGGTGGCGGGCGCGGTCCTGGCCGGGGCGGGATGGACCCTGCTGAAGCTGCTGGGGACGTGGTACGTCAGCCGGACCGTTGCCAGCTCGCAGGCGGTGTACGGGACCTTCGGGACGATGGTGGGGATTCTGGCGCTGCTGTACCTGGCGGCGCGGCTGTTCCTGTACGGCGCCGAGCTGAACGCGGTTCTCATCGAACGACGGGGGAATGCTCCTGTGCAGGAGGCGATCGAACCGGGAGGTGGAGCTGTGGCCGAACAGGCGGAGCGACACGAGGACATGGAAGCGACGACGGGGCCCGCCCCGATCGAGCGGGCGGCGCCGGCCTCGTCGAACGGGCAGGAGGCGCGCTCGACCCCGGAGCTCATCCGGGCCATCGCAGGCGACACGGCCACGTTGGTGCGCAAGGAGGTCGAGCTTGCCCGCCAGGAGATCGTCGAGGCCGTGGTGGCCAAGGTCAAGGGCGTGGCGGCGCTCGGCGTGGGCGGCGTGATGGCCCTGTTCGGCCTGCTGTTCCTGGCCGTCGGCGGGGCCCTGGCGTTGGCGCTGGTGCTGCCCGTGTGGGCCGCGTTCCTCATCGTGGCCGGCGGGTTCCTCCTGATGGCCGGAGCCCTGGCGCTGTTCGGGAAGCTCCGGATCTCGAAGCAGCCCCTGGCCCCGGTGGAGACCAAGCGAACCGTGAAGGAGGACGTGCGGTGGGCGAAAGCGCAGCTGCGACGGTAAGGGAGATCGAGCAGACCAGGGACCGCCTTGAGGAGGAGCTCAGCGAGCTCCAGGAGCGGATGCCCCAGCCCGCGGTGTGGGTGAAGCGCCTGATCGGGATCGCCGCCACCGGGGGCGCGGCGACCACGGTCACGCTGTGGGTCATCAGGCGTCGCCGGGCCAAGAAGAAGAAGGCCGCGGCGGTGGCCCCGGTGAACGCGGTGATCCAGGTCCTGCCGGAGGAATGGGCCGTCCGCCTGCGGGAGACGATCGAGGACGGCCAGTGGAAGCCCTGGGCGGCCGGCGCGGCCGGCGTCTACGTGGCGTTCCGGCTGGCCGAGCTCCGGCAGCTCCGCCGTCTGAACCGGGCTCTGGTCACCGGGCGCTGAGCACCGCCGGCGCCCCGACCCTCTGGACGTGGCCCAGGACGGCACGGCCCAGTTCGTGTGGAAGGCCCGAGGCACGAGCTGAAGCCGGGTCGCAGCTCCGGTGAGGCGCCGCTACAGGCCGATCTCGGCGGCGACCTGCTGGAGACCCTCGATGCCGGTGGCGATGAACTCGTCGAGCGGCACGCCGATCGACTCCTCCACGGACGTGACCTCCTCGCGGTTCACGCCCGGGGCGAACGCCTTCTCCTTGAGCTTCTTCTTGACGGATGACACCTTCATCCCGGCCGAACGCTCGGGGCGGACCAGCGCCGCGGCCACGAGGAGGCCGGCCACGGCGTCGGCGTGGACGACCGCCCTGGACATGGTGTTCGTCCGGTACTCCGCGTAGGCGTGGGCCAGGACCGCGTTCACGACGCGGTCGTCGATTCCGGCTTCACGGAGCCACTCGGCCGCCAGCCGCGCGTGGCGGTCCATGTCTTCCCCGGTGAGGTCCTGGTCCAGGTCGTGGAACAGCCCGGACAGGGCCCACAGCTCGGGGTCCTCGCCGGGGAACCGCCCGGCCAGGGCTCGCATCACGCCCTCCACCGACACGAGGTGGCGGTACGTCGTGTCCTTCACGCACTTCTCGCGGGCCAGCGCCCGCGCCTCGGTCAGCTCCATCTCGTTCGCTCCATCGGGTCGGAACCGGTCAACTGGGCGGGACTCTCCCTGGCCTCAGCCGCACTCGCGGCAGGTGCCGATGACGTCCAGCCGGTGGGCCGCGGGGATGAAGCCGGCCGAGGCCGCCACCTCCGTGAGCGTGCCCTCCATCCGCCGCTCCAGGGTCGGGGGGAGGGCGACGTCCTCCACGGCCCCGCAGCTCGAGCACACCAGGTGGTGGTGGTGCTCCGAGAGATCCTCCGCCAGCTCGAACCGCGCGAAGTCCTCCCCCGTCACGATCCGCCGCACCACCCCGGCCTGTTCGAGTACTGCCAGGTTCCGGTACACGGAGCTCTGGGCCAGTCCCCGCCGGCCCTGCAGGATCTCGGGGATCGAGCGCGGCTTCCCCGCCGCGGCCACGATCTCCACGAGCGCACGGCGCCTGGACGAGTAGCGCTGTCCCGCGCGGCGGAGCCGGGCGGCCACCTCGAGGTGCAGGTCGGTCGTCATGGCCCGGACTGTATCACTCGGAATGAGAATCACCGAGAATCGGGGCGGCCCGCCGGGGGACGAGCCCGTCGGTCGCCGCCTGCGAGCGCATGACGCGCAGGCGCTGGGTCCGGGACCGGGCGCCCGACGCCACGGCGACGACGGCGAACGTGGCGGCGGCCACCAGCACGATCGTCCCGCCCGAGGCGAGGTCCCACAGCCGGGAGGCGACGAGCCCCACGATCACGGACCCCACGCCGATCGACATCGCCCACAGCATGGTGGCCCGGAACGACCTGGCCAGCAGCTGCGCGCTGGCCACCGGCAGGACCATGAGCCCGGCCACCAGCAGGATCCCCACCACCCGCATCGACGCGACCACCGCCACCGCCGTGGTCACGGCGAGGAGGTTGCCCAGCATGCCCACCGGGAGGCCGGCCACCCTGGCCCATTCCTCGTCCACGACCGCCGCGAACATCGCCCGCCGCACCCCCAGGATCGTCGCGATCACCACCGCGCCCAGCACCACGATGACCAGGACCTCGCCGGTGGTCACCGTGAGGATCTGGCCGAACAGGTACACGAGCACGTTCGTCGGGTTCAGCTGCCGGGACAGCAGCACGATCCCCAGGGCGATCCCGGAGTAGAAGAACAGCGCGAGCGCGAGGTCGCCCGAGGCCTTCCGGCGCGCCCGAAGCCGTTCGACGCCGAGCGCCCCGGCCACCGCGACGCCGAGCGCGGTCCACAGCGGGTACACGCCGGCGACCGCGCCGAGCGCCACGCCGGCGAAGGCGAGGTGGCCGATCCCGTCGCCGATGAGCGACATGCGCTTCTGCACCAGGAACGTGCCGATCAGCGGCGCGAACGCACCGACGACGAGCCCCGCGAACAGGGCCCGCTGCATGAACGCGAGGTCGAACGGATAGGGCAGCGGCAGCGGCAGGATGGCGGCGTGCTGGATCATCCGAGGCCCTCCAGCCACAGCGGGAGGTCCTGCCGGTGCACCCCCAGGCTGACCCCGGAGGCGACCAGCTCCGAGGGCGGCCCGTCGAAGAGCACGTGCTGCTTCAGCACGATGACCCGGTGGAGGTCCTGGGCCACGGAGGAGAGCTCGTGCGACACGAGCAGCACCCCGGTCCCGTGCTCGGTCATCTGGTGGATCAGGGAGTCGCGGAACCGTTCCTGGGACTCGCGGTCGACCCCCGCGATCGGCTCGTCGAGCACCAGGAGGTCCGGTTCGCTGGCGAACGCCCTGGCGATGAACGTCCGCTGCTGCTGGCCGCCGGACAGCTCGTTCACGGGCCGGGCGTGGAGCGGCCCCAGCGCCACGGCCTGGATCGCGTGTCGGGCGGCCTCGCGGTCGGCCGGTCCCAGGCGCCGCCACCATCCACGCCGGGGGAGCCGGCCCGATGCCACGATCTCCTCCACGGTGGCCGGGATGCTCGACCCCAGCTCGGGGCGCTGCGGGACGTAGCCCAGGCGCCACCGTTCGCGGAAGCGGTCCGGCGACGCCCCGAACAGCGACACCCGGCCGGAGGCCGGCGCGAGCAGCCCGAGCAGGATCCGGAGCAGCGTGGACTTCCCGGAGCCGTTCGGTCCCACGAGCGCTACGAACTCCCCCGGGTCGATGCTGAGATCGACGTCCTGGAGCACCTGTGTCTCGCCGTAGGAGAACGAGACACTCTCCGCCCTGACCAGCGACACCCGATCCTCCCGGGAATGGGAACTGATCCCGAGATCGTAGCGCGGCGCCCCCATCAGCCCGCGTGGCAGCCCAAGGCCGTCTCCAGGGTCTGCAGGTTGTCGCGCATCACGCTCACGTAGTCGTCGCCCGCGGCGACCTCCTTCGCAGTGAGGCCCTCCAGCGGGTTGAGCACCGCGGTGCCGACCCCGACCTCCCGGGCCAGGGTCTCGGCCACCTTCGGCGACACCAGCTCCTCGGTGAAGATCGTGGTCACCCCCTCCCGCCGCACGAGCGCGGCCAGCTCGGCCAGCCGGTCGGGGCTGGGCTCTGCGTCGGGAGCCAGGCCCGCGATGGGCTCCTGCCGCAGCCCGTACGTGGCGGCCAGGTAGCCGAACGCCGCGTGGGAGGTCACGATGAGGTCCCGCTCGCAGCCGGTGAGCCCGTCCCGGTACTCCCGGTCGAGCTTGCCGAGCTCCGCGTCGAAGGACCTCGCGTTGGCCTCGAACGTGGAGGCGTCGTCCGGCCGGGCCTCGGCGAACGTCTTCTCCACCCGCTGGACGACCTGCCGGTACAGGACCGGGTCGAGCCACACGTGCGGGTCGTCGACCGAACCCGTCTGGCCCTCCTCCGGGACCCCCGGCTCGAGTGGCATGCCCTCCAGGAGGTCCACGGTCGTGCCCCGGGCGTCGGACACCGCGTCCTCGACCGCCGGCGCGAACCCGTGACCCAGGTACAGGACCACGTCGGCCTCCTGGATCGCGGCGATGCGGCTGGGGGTGAGCTCGAGGTCGTGCGGCTCCACGCCGGGCGGGGTGAGGTTCTGCACGTCCACGAGGTCACCGCCCACCCTGGTGGCGGCCTCGGCGAGCGGGGAGAACCCGGCCACGACTTTCAGCTTCCCGCCGCCGCCGCCCGAGCCCCCCGGGGAACACGCACCGGTGACGATCGCCGTCAGGGCGAGGACGGACACGAGCAGACGACGCAAGGTTCCTCCTCTCTTCGGATCGGCCTCGTCGGATTCGGCCGGCGCCCCGGATGGGCTCACCAGACCGGCAAGAATGGAAACGATTCTTATTCCGAAAGAGAACGTACCAGCGGACGGGCGCCGGGTCAACCCGAACGGCTCCCGGGATGCTCCCTACTCCACCGCGTACGGGACGCTCGTGAGCACCACCCGGGGTTCGAACAGCAGCAGCCGCTTCACGAACAGCGGCGTCTGGTTGTGCAGCAGGAGGTGACGCCACTTCTTCACGACGATCTCGGGCATCACCACCGTGGCCACCGTGTCCTCGCGGGCCGTGTACCGCCGGACCTCCTCGAGCATCGGGGCCCGGAGGTCGCGGAACGGGGCCTCCACCACGTCGAGCGGAATGCCGTAGCCCCGGGCCCCCCACTCCTCCTGGATGGCCGGAGCGTCCTTCGGTTCGAACGCGAAGAACACGGCCCGGGTCTCGGTGGCCGCGAGCGACCGGGCGTAGTTCACCGCTCTCGTCACACCGTCGTGCACCGCCGAGACGAAGACCATGGCCACCGTCCGGGTGGGGATGAGGGCCCGGCCGTCCACCCCCAGCGGGAGCCCGCCCTCCAGCTGGACCGGGACGTCGGTGACCACCACCCGCGGTTCGCGCAGGAGCCCTCCCTTCAGCCGGATGAGGTCCCGCCGGCCCAACAGGTACCCGATGCCCGGCCTGTCGACGAGCTCCGGGACCACCACCGTGACGAAGTCGAACTCCGCCCGGGGGATCGTCCGGATGTAGGCCTTCAGCCGGTCGAACTGGTCTCCGGGCCCGGGCGGGAGGGGTTCGAGGTCGGGGCCGCTGGCCCGCGACAGGGCGGTCCACTTCCGCCGGAGCTCGGGGTCGGGCTTCCCCCGGGGGTACTCCACGGCCCGGACGTCGGCGGGGCGGAAGGACCGGATCCATCCCAGGGCCTCGGCCACGGCCGGACCGGCGTCGGGGACCAGCAGCACCACGTGGTTCGAGACCTCCGTGCCGACCGGCAACGACATCCGCCGGAGCTGGCGGCCGATCGCCGTGTAGTGCCGGTTGATCATCAGCAGGTTGAACACGATGACCACCATGCCGGCCATGGCGATCCACGCGCCGTGGACGAACTTGGTGGTCACCGTGACCGCCAGGACCAGGGCGGTACACACCCCTCCCACGGCGTTGATGACGATCGACGTGCGCCACCCTCGCTGGGCCTCGGACCCTCGCCGGCGCTCCTTCAGCCAGTGCTGGACCATCCCCACCTGCGACAGGGTGAACGCCGTGAACACCCCGACGATGTACAGCTGGATGAGCTTGTCGAGGTTCGCGTCGAACGCCACGATCAGCGCGATGGAGACGAGGGAGAGCACGACGATCCCGTTGGAGTAGACGAGCCGGTCGCCGATGTTCCGGAACTGCCGGGGGAGGAAGGAATCCTGGGCCAGGATGGCCGACAGGCGGGGGAACCCCTGGTAGGACGTGTTCGCCGCCAGGACCAGGATCAGGGTCGTGAACAGCTGGACCAGGAAGAACCCCGGCCCCCCGTTGAACACGGCCTCGGCGATCTGAGCCACCACCGACCTCGTCTCGTTCACCGTGGGGTGCATGCGCGAAGCCAGGTAGGAGACCCCCACGAACATCGTGACCGAGATCGAGCCCATCACGATCATGGTCCGCTGGGCGTTCTTTCCCTGAGGGCGCCGGAAGATCGGGACCGCGTTCGAGATGGCCTCCACGCCGGTGAGCGCGGTGGCCCCCGACGAGAACGCGTGGAGGATCACGAACAGGCCGATCGGCCCGGCCGTCCTGGCCAGCCCGGCGAGGGGCTCGATCGGCGCGGTCTGGGGGCACGCCCCGGTCGTGCATCGCAACAGCCCCACCGCGAGCATGGCCATGATCGACACGACGAACAGGTACGTGGGGGCGGCGAAGGTCAGGCCGGCCTCCCGGACCCCCCGGAGGTTGGCCAGGGTGAGCAGGATGACGAAAGCGATGGACATCTCCACCCGGAGACCGGCCAGCGAAGGGGAGAACGACACGATGGCCACCACGCCGCCGACGACGGAGACGGCCACGGTCATGACGTAGTCCACGAGGAGCGCGGCGGCGCCGATCAGCGCGGGGAGCGTTCCCAGATTGTCCTTGGCCACGACGTACGCGCCGCCGCCCGACGGATACCCCTTCACCACCTGGACGTACGAGGCGATGACGATCACCAGCAGGATGGCGATGGCGGTCGCGATGGGCATGACCTTGCCGATGGAGCCGGCGCTCGCCGCCATCAACACGAGCATGATCTGCTCGGTGGCATACGCCACGGACGAGAGCGGATCCGAGGACAGGATGGGCAGCGCCAGGATCTTGGGAAGGGTGGTGTGGGCCAGCTGCCACGAGGGGCGCGTCCGACCGACCAGGATGGTCTTGATGATGGCCCCGGGCGACCGCCCAGGCTTCCGGGTCACGGTGGACACGAAGGGCGATTCTAGTCGGCCGGTCGCTCCTGGCGACCAAGCACGGACCCTGGCAGTAGGCTGTTGGGTCTCATGAAGGTGCTGATCATGGGTTGCGGCCGGGTCGGGGCGGAGCTCACCGTGCAGCTGGCCAAGGCCGGACACGAGGTCTCGATCATCGACAAGCGCCGGGAGGCGTTCGAGCGCCTGCCGCCGGGGTTCGACGCGAAGACGTACGTGGGCATCGGGTTCGACCGGGAAGACCTCGAGGAGGCCGGGATCAAGGACGCCGACGCGTTCATCGCGGTGTCCTCGGGCGACAACTCGAACATCCTGTCGGCCCGGGTGGCGCGGGAGTACTACCACGTGCCCATGGTCATCGCCCGGATCTACGACCCCCGGCGGGCCGAGATCTACGAGCGGCTGAACATCCCCACGGTCGCCAGCGTCAAGTGGGCGGCGAAGCAGGTCATGCTGATGCTGTTCCACAGCCGGGAGGAGATCAAGGAGTCGCTGGGTGGGGGCGACCTGTTCCGGATGCGCGTGGTCGTGCCGAGCCACCTGGTGGGCAAGCCGGTGTCGGCGCTCGGCGCGGACAAGCAGGTCATCGTGGGAGGCGTGGAGCGGGGCGGCCAGGGGTTCATCCCGGACGCCGGGAGCACGTTCCAGGAGGGCGACGTGGCCCACGTCATCGTGCACCGCGACGCCATGGACGTCCTCGACGACCTGCTGACCCCGCTGGCGGAGGAGTGAGCGCGTGAGGGTGATCATCGCGGGCGGCGGGGCGGTGGGGCGGCACCTCGCGGCCGACCTCAAGGAGCACGGGCACGAGATCACGCTGATCGAACAGGAGCCCCGGACCGCCGGGAAGATCGAGAACACGGCGCCCGGGGTGGAGGTGGTCCTGGGCGACGCGTGCGAGCTGTGGGTCCTGGAGAAGGCCCGCGTGGGCGAGACCGACGTGGTGGTCGCCGCCACCGGCGACGACGAGGACAACCTGGTGATCTCGCTGCTGTCGAAGCAGGAGTTCGGGGTCCCCCGGGTCCTGGCCCGAGTCAACCATCCGAAGAACGAGTGGATGTTCACCGACCAGTGGGGCGTGGACGACTCCGTGTCGCCTCCCCACATCCTGACCTCCCTGGTGGAGGAGGCCGTCTCCGTGGGCGACCTGGTCCGCCTGCTCCGCCTGCAGAAGGGGCAGGTCGCTCTGGTCGAGATGAAGCTCCCCGAGAACGCTCCGAACGCCGGGCGCCCCCTCTATGAGCTCCGGCTCCCGCCGGACTCCGCCATCGTGGCGATCATCCGCGAGGGCCACGTGGTGATCCCCGTGCCCGAGACCGTGCTGGCCGTCGGCGACGAGCTCCTGGCCCTGGCCTCTCCCGACGCGGAGGAAGAGTTCCGCCACGCCGTGGTGGTGTCCGCGCCGCACCCCGAGTAGCTGGGCTCGAGCCGCGGCCTTGCCGTTCGTTCACCGGTTCCGCTCATCCCGGCTCGAGGTGTGCGCCGAGGTCATCTGGTGGATGGCCTTGGTCAGGTCGAGGATGCGGTTCGTCAGGTCCAGCAGCTGTTCGTTCTGCCGCTCCTCCACCTGGACCACCTGCCATCCGTGGTCGGCCAGGGCCTCCCGTTTCTCGTCCGCCCGGTTCTGGCTGATCATCACGAACGTCGACAGGAAGATGGCCTCCAGCGACACGATCATCGTGAGCAGGCCGAACGGATAGTCCTCCACCCCCAGGACGATCCACGCCGTGAACCAGACGATGTGGAGGTAGACGAAGTACATCGATCCCGCGAAGCGGGTGATGCGGTCGGCGATCCGGTTCTGGACCGCCTGGGCGCGGCGCTCGGCGTGCTCCAGGAGCGCAGGGTGGGTGGGCGAGCCGGCCACTCGGATGCTCATGTCCCTCCTCCTCGATCGGTCGGCCCGGCCGGGTGGTTCCGGTAGGCTCGCGGACCAGTGTCGCGGACCGTGGACGCGGACGTGTGCATCGTCGGGGCCGGGATCGCCGGCCTGTTCGCCGCGGTCTCGCTGCCGGAGGGGACCCGAGCGGTGGTGCTGGACAAGGGCACCCTGGGCGAGGGGTCCAGCCCGCTGGCGCAGGGGGGGATGGCGGCCGCCGTGGGCCCGTCGGACTCGCCGGAGCGCCACCTGGCCGACACCGTGGCCGCCGGCGCTGGGCTGGTGGACGGCCGGGCCGCCGGGGTCCTGAGCCGGGAGGCCCCGGACCGAGTCCGGGAGCTGGCCGAGCTGGGGTGCCGGTTCGACCGCAACCCCGACGGGTCGCTGCACCTGGCCCGGGAGGGCGGACAGTCGGTGGCCCGGTCCGTGCACACTGCGGATGCGAGCGGCGGCGAGATCGTCCGGGCGATCCGCGTCGCGGCCGGCCCGCGGGTGGAACGGGTGGAGGCCTACGCGGTGGACCTCGCGACGGCTCCGGACGGCCGGTGCGTCGGCGTGTGGGCGTTGGACCGCGACCACGGGTGGGTCCTGGTCAGGGCGGCCGCCACCATGCTCGCCTCCGGGGGAGCCGGCGCGCTGTTCGCCTCCACCACGAACCCGCCGGCGGCCACGGGCGACGCCCTGGCCCTGGCCGCCCGGTCCGGGGCACGGCTGGCGGATCTCGAGTTCGTACAGTTCCACCCCACCGCGCTGGCGGTGCCGGAATCGCCCCGGCCGCTGCTCACCGAGGCCCTCCGGGGAGCCGGCGCCCAGCTCGTGGACCGGGAGGGACACCGGTTCATGGTGGACCGGCACCCCGACGCCGAGCTCGCCCCCCGGCACGTGGTGACCGCCGCCATCCTGGCCGCCGGCGAGGCGTTCCTGGACTGCCGTTCGATCGGCGCGGAGGAGCTGGAACGGCACTTCCCCACGGTGGTGGCGTCGTGCCGGGCCAGGGGGTACGACCCCGTCACGGACCTCCTCCCGGTGGCGCCGGCGGCCCACTACCTGATCGGAGGGGTGGCCACGGACCTCGAGGGGCGGACCACGGTCCCCGGCCTGTACGCGGCCGGAGAATGCGCGGCCACCGGCGTTCACGGGGCCAACCGGATGGCCGGGAACTCGCTCTCGGAGGCCGTGGTGTTCGGACGGCGGGCCGCGCTGGCCATCGCGGGGACGCGCGCTCCCCCCGCGGCCGATCCCGAGTGGGAGGCCCCGGCCGGTGGGGCGAGCCCGGCGGCGGAGGTGGACCTGGGCGCGCTCCACCGCGCGGTGGCGGACGCCGTGACGGCGGGCGCCGGTCCCGTCCGCTCCGCCGCGGAAGGGACCAGGGCGACGGCCCGCCTCCGGGCCCTGCTGGAGCAGTCAGCGGGGAACGGGCGGGTGGCCGTCGAGGCCCGGGCCATGGTGCACGCGGGGATCCTCCTGGTGCGGGCCGCCGTGGCCAGGCCGGAGTCGCGGGGCGTCCACGTCCGTTCGGACCACCCGTCGGCGGACCCGGCCCTCGACGGCGTGCACCTGTCGGTGGGCGACCTCACCTGAGCTCGAGGATCCCCAGGCGGTCCCTGAGGGATCAGGCGAACTCGAAGACCGGGTTCACCATCTTGCGGACCCCGGAGCCCTGGACCAGGACCCCGTCCACGACCATGCGGGTCCCCAGGAACATGCCCGGGATGGCCCGGCGTCCGGTCCACATCGCCACGATCTCTCCGGTCCCGTCGGTGATCACGGCTTCCAGCGAGTCGCCCGTCTGCCCGGGGACCACCGAGATCCTGTTCACCACTCCCGCGACGCGGACCCTGGAGCGGGTCGGGGCCTCGTCGATCCGGATGGCCTCGGGGACCGTGCACGCCCAGTCGGTGACCGATGAGGCCAGGCGCTCCTCGTCTGTCTCCAGCAGGCGCCGCGACAGCCGCCGGAAGATGCCCACGGGGCAGAAGCCTACGACGCGGACGCCGCGGGCCCGCCGCCCGGCGCCGCGACGACGGGGCGGTCGGCGGCGAGGTCCAGCGGCTTGCGGGACTTCGCGAACCAGACGGCCCCGACCAGCAGGAGGGCCGCCACCGCACCGACCACGATCCGGGCGGCGTCGTCGCCCCGGTCCACGAACTTCACGATCACCGGGACGATCAGCAGGGCCACCAGGTTCATCACCTTGATCAGCGGGTTGAGCGCCGGGCCGGCGGTGTCCTTGAACGGGTCGCCCACGGTGTCGCCGATCACGGTGGCCTTGTGGTTCTCCGACCCCTTCCCTCCGAAGTTCCCCTCCTCGATGAGCTTCTTGCCGTTGTCCCATGCCCCGCCGGAGTTCGACAGCGCCACGGCCATCAGCTGCCCGGTGAGGATCGCGCCGGCCAGGAACCCGCCGAGGGCCTGGGGCTGCAGGAAGAACCCAACGACCACCGGCGACAGGACCGCCAGGAGCCCGGGCGTGACGAGCTCCCGGAGCGAGGTCTGGGTGCAGATGTCCACCACCGCGCCGTAGTCGGGCTTCTCGGTGAAGTCCATGATCCCGGGGTGGTCGCGGAACTGCTTGCGGACCTCGAGGACCACGGTCCCGGCCGCTCGCGACACGGCCCGGATGGCGAGCGACGAGAACATGAACGCGACCGAGCCCCCCAGCAGGAGCCCCACCAGCACGTCGGGGAAGTTCACCGGGACCTTGAAGTTCAGGACCCCGGAGGCCTCGGCGAACGAGCCGAACAGCGCCGTCGCCGCGATGACCGCGGTGGCGATGGCCACGCCCTTGGTGGACGCCTTCGTGGTGTTCCCGATGGCGTCGAGCTCCTTGAGGGTCTCCCCGCCCTTCCCCGTCACGTCGCCCGACATCTCAGCGATGCCCTGGGCGTTGTCCGAGACCGGGCCGAACGTGTCCATCGACACGATGACCCCGACCGTCGACAGTAGGCCCATGCCGGTGAGGGCCACGTAGTAGAGCTGGCGGGCCAGGTCGTCCCCGCCCAGGTAGAAGGCCCCGAGGATCGTGCCGGCCACCAGCAGCAGCGCGTACACGGAGGACTCCAGGCCGCTGGCGAACCCCGAAAGGATCACGGTGGCCGGGCCGGTGGTGGAGGCCTCCGCGATCTCCTTGACCGGCCGGTACTTCGTGGACGTGAAGTACTCGGTGAGGCGCTGGATCAGCCCCGCCAGGACGATCCCCATGAGCACCGCCCAGAACGCCCGGATGTCGTCCAGGTAGATCCATGCCACCAGGAACACGCCCACGGCGGCGAGCACCGCGGACACCAGGAACCCCCGATTGATGGCCTTCTGTCCGTGTTCGGAGTCGCTCCGCGGCGTGACCGCCATGATCCCGACGAACGCCACGATCACGCCCACCGCCATGATCAGCAGCGGGAACACGATGCCCTTGGCCGTCCCGAATGCGGCGAACCCCAGGATGATCGCGGCCACCATCGTGACCTGGTAGGACTCGAACAGGTCCGCGGCCATGCCCGCGCAGTCCCCGACGTTGTCGCCCACGTTGTCCGCGATCACGGCGGCGTTGCGGGGGTCGTCCTCGGGGATGTTCTGCTCGACCTTGCCCACCAGGTCGGCGCCGACGTCCGCGGCCTTCGTGAAGATCCCGCCCCCCACGCGCATGAACATCGCGATGAGGGCGGCCCCGAACGCCAGGCCCTCCAGGACCCGCGCCGCGTCCCCCTCGTACAGCAGCACGATGGCGCCGGCCCCCAGAAGGCCGAGCCCCACGGTGAACATCCCGGCCACGCCGCCGGCCCGGAACGCGATCGTCATGGCCCGCCGGTACCCCGCCTCCCGGGCCGCGTTCGCCACCCGGACGTTCCCGCGCACCGCGAGCCACATTCCCGTGAACCCCGTCAGCCCCGAGAGCGTCGCCCCCAGGACGAACGCCAGCGAACGGCCCAGCTTGATGCCCAGCTCGGAGTGCAGCCCGGAGCCGGTGGTGTCGGCCGGCAGCAGGAAGAACAGCGCGATGGCCAGGACCGCGGCGAAACCGGCGATCGTGCGGAACTGGCGGTTCAGGTAGGCGCGGCTCCCCTCCTGCACCGCGCGCGCGATCTCGCGCATGCGCTCGGTGCCCTCCGGCGCCGCCAGCACGCCGCGGCGGAGCACCCACCCCGCCGCGAGCGCGGCCAGGGCGATGACCACCACCCCCCACAACAGCCCCGTGTCGGTGGAGCTGAAGTCGCCGGCCGCCGCGAGGACGTTCCCCATGAACCCTCCTGGATGTCGAAGCGAGCGCGTTCGGTGTCCGTGGTCCGGTGCGGAGCGTTCCCGCCGATCCGGAGGGAAAACGCCGGTGGATTATAGGTCGGCGCCCGCCGGGCTGACCTGCCTCACTCCTCCTCGTCCTCCACCTCGAACGCCTCCGGGGGGATCTCCGGGCGGGGCCCGGCGACGCGGCGGTCGCTCGGCGGCACCACGGCCTGCAGGAAGACGGGGGCCAGGAGGGTGGACACCAGCACGGTGGTCACCAGCGCCGCGTACAGCTCCGGGTGGGATCCACCGGCCGCGGCCACCGTGGCGACGGCCAGGGTGACCTCGCCCCGGGGGAGCATGCCGGCGCCGACGGCCATGCGTTCCCGGAGGCCGATGCCGATTGCCCCGGCGACGACCCCCGCGGGCTTGGCCAGGAGCGCGATCCCCAGGACCGCGGCCAGGAACCCGATTCCGGCGTCGTCGAGGGCGCCGGGGTCCACGTGCGCGGCGGAGACCACGAAGAAGAACGGGACCAGGAGGTCGAACAGCGGCTCCATCTGGCGCTGCAGGGATCTCCGCTGGTCGGTCTCCGCGAGGATCATGCCGGCCAGGAACGCACCGATGAGGGCGGCCAGGCCGACGCGCTCGGCCAGCGCGGCGAGCCCCAGGCACAGCATCAGGGCCAGGACGAACGAGCTCCGGCCGATCCGGGGGCCCTCCAGGATGGCCCCCCCGTGCCGGCGGGCCACCCGGGGCCCGATCAGCGTGAGCGCCACCACGAACGCCACGGCCCCGATCACCCCGGCCACGACGCTCCAGGTGGAGCCCCCCGACCCCGCCTGGAGGGCCAGCGGGAGCGCCGCCAGCACCACCACGTCGTCCACCACGGCTGCGCCGAGCACCACGCGGGCGGAGCGGCTCCTGATCGCGCCGAGGTCCCCGAAGGCCCGGGCGGCGATCCCCACCGAGGACGCAGAGAGCGCGAGCGCGGCCGGGGCCGCCAGCTCCGCCCCCACCCCCAGGGCGATCAGCACCGCGAACGAACCGCCGAACGTCACCACCACCCCGCCCAGGCTGGCCAGGAGCGCGGCCCGGCCCACCGCCAGGAGGTCGGAGAGGGGGGACTCCAGGCCCGCCGTGAACAGCAGCACCACGATCCCCAGCTGGGAGAGCACCTCCATGGCCGAGCCAAGGTGGACCCATCCCAGGACGTGGGGGCCGATCAGCACGCCCACCAGCAGCTCGCCGGCCAGGGCGGGCTGGCGCAGGCGCACGAACAGCTCCCCGGCGGCCTTGGCCCCGGCGAACACGATGAACACCTCGAGGATCACGTCCACAAACGTCTCCTCCGTGGTCCCCGGGCCGAACGCGCGCGGCGCCGGGAACCCGCCGACCAGACTTCCCGGCGCACCTGTCCAACGCTTCAGTTGTGTGCGGCCTTCGCGGAGGCCATCGGCCGGGAGACCGGCGTTCGTCAGCCCCCGGCGCCGTCCTCCGCCGCGGCGTCGATCAGGGTCATGCGCACGACGCTGCCGCCGCCGTCGCGCGCCTCGATCTCGAACTCGTCCACCAGGCCCTGGATCAGCGGGAGCGAGAGCCCCCGTTCGAAGCTGAAGTCGAGGGAGTCGCTGTCGGTTTCGCCGGTGGACACGGACCGGACCGTGTCATCGTGGGAGCCGCGGTCGCTGACCTCCACCACCATCCGGTCGCCCTCCAGCTCGGCCAGGACGCGGATCTCGCTGTCGACCGAGCCGGCCCTGCTGTTCACGCTCACGGCGTTGGTGGCGGCCTCGGACACGGCGAGCTTCGCGTTGTCCACGAGGTTCGGCGAGAGCCCGCCCATGCGGGCCGCGGCCCCCACCACGTGGCGCACCAGTGCCACGAACTCGGGCCGGGACGGGATCGCGATCTCGACGTCGGGGTCGATCACGCCTGCTGCAGGGCCGCGTCGAGGGACTCGTACATCGGGAACACCTTCGACAATCCGGTGATGTCGAAGATCTTCATGATGCGCTCCTGGGTCACCACGAGCCGCAGGTCACCCTCGTTCGACTTGACCCGCTTCAGGCCCCCCACCAGGACTCCGAGCCCGGTGGAATCCAGGAAGTCGACCTTGTCCATGTCCACCACGATGTCGGTGGCCCCGCCGCTCACGAGGTCGATGAGCGCCTGACGGAGCCGGGGTGCGGTGTACACGTCGATCTCTCCCCGCAGCGAGACGACGCTGGTCTTGCCCTGTGTGCTGGTCTCCAGGTCGAGGTTCATCTCGGCGGGAAGGATATCCCCCGGCCGCCCCGCGGTCGAACGGGCTCGGGCCGGCCTTGGCGACCGGGCCGGGCTCCGGTTGGTTGCTGTTCTCCGGGTCGGCCGATACCCTCTCCCGGACTTGTCCACCCCAGCACCTCACCCCGCCTCCTCCCGTAGTTGGCGCGTGATCGCGATCGTGGTCGCGGTCGTCCTCGTGGCCGGCGTCGGCGCGTTCTTCCTGCTCCGCGGCGGCGGCGACGGCGAGCCGGGACATGACGGGACGGGCAGTCCCCTCCCGAGCCCGGGCGAACAGACGCCGGAGTTCCACTTCAAGCTCCGGTCGACCAAGGTGATCCCGGTGGTCACGGGAAAGAAGAAGTCGAGCGGCGCGAAGGACGACGTCGCGGAGGTGAAGGATCGCCTGAGCACGATGTACGCCCTGGCGTTCCTGGATCCCACGCGGTGGCAGCCGGGCGACTACGAGACCGTCTACGGCTTCTTCTCGCTGGGGGACACCGCGGCGAGCGCGAAGCGCGACACCGAGGTGCTGACCCTGGGGGCGAACGCGGGCGACACGTTCGAGTCCGTCAAGCCCAAGTACGGGGCCCTGGTGGTCCGCGTGCTCACCGACAAGACCGGGGTGCCGTTCACGATCTCCGCCAAGGCGGACTTCACGGCGATCGGCGACCAGAAGAACGGGAAGACTATGGTGATCAAGAGCCACGCGACGTACATCCTGCAATCCGGCGAGGGGGGTTGGGTCATCGTGGGGTACAAGGCCAAGCGGACGGATCACGCCGGCGGGGCCGCGCCCACGCCGAAGACGAGCGGCACCGGGGGCTCGGGGTGAGGCGGCGCATCGTCCTCGCGGTCACCGCGCTCGCGGTGTGGGTGACGGGCTCGGCCCTGGGCACGGCATCCACGCCCGCGGCCCAGGCCCTCCCCCGGTTCGCCCTCGGGAAGGCGCACCCGGCCCAGGCCTTCCCGGTTCTCGACGGCAAGAAGCCCATCTTCATCCTGACCCTGGGGAGCGACGCCCGGCCGGGCGAGCCCATCAACCGCGAGCGGTCCGACTCGATCCACATCATCGGGATCAACCCGGCGAAGAAGAAGGCCTCGGTCCTGGGGTTCCCCCGCGATTCCTGGGTGAACATCCCCGGCCACGGCACCGACAAGATCAACTCCGCGATGAGCTCCGGGGGCCCGGAGCTCACGATCAAGACCATGGAGAGCCTCACCGGGATCCACTTCGACTTCTACGTCCTGACCTCGTTCAAGGGCGTCAAGGAGGCGATCGACGCCGTGGGCGGCGTGACGGTGAACGTGCTCACGCCGATGCACGACCACTTCTCCGGGGCGGACTTCGACCCCGGGCCCATCCACATGACCGGGGCCCAGGCCCTGTCGTTCTCCCGGGACCGGCACGACTTCTCGAACGGGGACTTCACGCGCTCGGAGAACCAGGGCCGGCTGTTCCTGGCCACGCTCGCCGAGTTCCGGAAGGACTTCGCCAAGGACCCCTCCGTCCTGCTGACCTACATCGGGGCCGGGATGCGGAACGTGCAGACCGACCTGTCGCTCCAGGAGGTCCTGAAGCTCGGCTTCACGGCGTCCCAGGTCCGCTCCAGCGGGGTGAAGAACATGGTGGTCCCGGGGCGCACCGGGTTCGTCGGCGACAAGTCGGTCGTGTTCATCAGCGACAGCGCGAAGGCCATGTACGCCAACATGAAGGGCGACGGCCTCATCAACTAGTCCGTCATGGACTCGCTCGCCGGTCTACAGCCGGGTGATCACGTACATGACGTATCCCGCGTAGAACAGCCCGTGGAACAGCAGCAGGCGCCCGGAGAGCGGCCCCCGCCTCCGGAGGGTGGTGTACAGGACCAGGCCGGCCCCCAGCGCCACCAGCGCGGCCACCAGGGACTCGTTCGACAGGCGCCACGGGGTGAGCAGGAGTCCGATCGTCACCGGGAACGACGACTGGAACACCATGGCCCCGGTGAGGTTCCCGAGGGCCAGCGTGTCCTTCCCCCGCCGGACCCAGATCACGCTGTTGAACTTCTCCGGGAGCTCGGTGGCCAGCGGTGCCAGCAGGAGCGCGAACGCCAGCCGGGGCACGCCGAGGCGTTCGGCCAGGACGTCGACCTGGTCCACGAACAGCTTCGCCCCCCCGATGATCAGCCCCAGGGCGGCCAGCGACTGGATGACGCTCAGCCAGTGGGGCGGGACCCGGCCCGCGACGGTCCGGCTCCGCAGGCGCATGAAGTACAGGGGCCGGACCTCCCCGGCGGCCTCGGACTCCACCACGTCCTCGCGGGACCCGGCGAAGTGCCGCCGGACGTACAACCCGTACCCCACCACGAGCGCCACGGCCAGGGCGACCTTGTACGGCGTGAAGTGCCACAGGCCGGCCACGACGGCGAGGGAGTACATGCCGAGGAAGTAGGCCAGGTCGTGGCGGATCACCCGGCGGTCGCCGCGAAGCTCGGCTCGCCCCCGGCGCCGCGACGGCAGGAGCACGGCCACTCCCAGGACGAACATGGCCAGCGTGGTGAGCATGAACGGGGCGCCCAGGATCGCGCCGGTCCCGATCTCCCTGCCGCGCTCCCCGCCGGAGAACAGGATCGCGATGAACGGCAGGACGGTCTCGGGGAGCGCGGTCCCCACGGCGGCCAGGACGCTGCCGACCGCGCCCTCGGACAGGCCGAAGCCCTCACCGACCCACTCCACGCCATTGGTGAACAGCTCGGCGCCGGCCAGGATGACGACGAAGGCGACGGCGAGGAGAACCCAGTCCATGGACGGGCCATACTATCGGCGGAGGTTGCCGCGCCGGGGTGGTCGCCGGCCGCCTCTACGATGGGCTGGTGGATGCTCGGGGGTTCCTCGCGGGGTTCGCTTCGGACGAAGCGTTCGCCGAGTCGCTGGTGCACGTCGAGGAGCTGCCGGAGCGGGCGCCGGAGGTGGGGCCGTTCCCGGAGCTGCCCGATGTGCTGGTGCAGCGGCTTTCGTTGATCGGGATCGACGGGCTGTACGCCCATCAGCGGGCTGCGTTCGATGCTGTGGCATCGGGGGCGAACGTGGTGATCGCGACGGGGACGGCGAGCGGGAAGACGCTCGTGTACAACCTGGCGTTCGCCGCCCGGGCGCTGGGGGATCCGAAGGCGACGGCGCTGTACCTGTTCCCGACGAAGGCCCTCGCCCGGGACCAGCTGCGTCAGGTGCGTGGGCTGCGGCTGCCCCAGATCCGGGCGGCCGTGTACGACGGGGACACGCCGTCGGCCGAGCGGCCGATGATCCGGCGGAACGCGAACCTCGTGATGTCGAACCCGGACATGCTGCACGCGAGCGTGCTGCCGGACCACGCGCGGTGGGCGGACTTCTTCCTGCGGCTGGCGTACGTGGTGGTGGACGAGGCCCACGTGGCCCGGGGCGTCTTCGGATCCCACGTGGCGATGGTGCTCAGGCGCCTCCGGCGGCTGGTGGCCCGGTACGGGGGCGATCCGCGCTTCGTGCTGGCCAGCGCCACCGTGGGGAATCCCGGCGAGCTGGCCTCGCGGCTCACGGGCCTGGACTTCGAGGAGGTGAGCGAGGACCGGTCGCCGCGCGGGGAGAAGCTGTTCGCGCTGTGGAACCCCCCGATCGTGGACGACGAGACCGGGGCCCGGCGGGGGGCGGTCAGCGAGGCCTCGTTCCTGCTGGGGCGCCTGGCGGAGGCGGGGATCCGGACCATCGCGTTCGCCCGGTCCCGGAGGGCGGCGGAGCTGCTGGCGGAGTTCGCCCGGCGCGAGGTCCCCGGCGCGGTGAAGTCGCGGATCAAGGCGTACCGGGCCGGGTACCTGCCAGAGGAGCGGCGGCGGCTGGAACGGGCGCTCGCCGACGGGGAGCTGCTTGCGGTGGCCGCGACGAGCGCGCTCGAGCTGGGGATCGACGTGGGGTCCCTCGACGCGGCGATCCTGGCCGGCTACCCGGGCACGCGGGCGTCGATGTGGCAGCAGGCCGGGCGGGCCGGACGTCGCGAGAGCGGGTCGCTGGCCGTCCTGGTGGCGAACGACGACCCGCTGGACCAGTACCTCGTCGCGCACCCGGAGGACCTGTTCCACCGGCCGCCCGAGGCCGCGGTGATCGATCCGACGAACCCGTACGTGCTGGAGCCCCACCTGCTGTGCGCGGCCCGGGAGCAGCCCCTGGCATCCGACGAGCTTGCGTTCTTCGGGGAACCCGAGCTTGTGGGCCCGGCGGTCGAGCGGCTGATCGCGGCCGCCGAACTGGTCCGCCGGGGCGACACGCTCCACCACCGGGGACAGCGCTCACCCCACCGGAGCGTGGACATCCGATCCGCCTCCGGGGGACAGATCGCGATCGTCCTGGAGGAAACCGGCGAGCTGCTGGGAACCGCCGACGAGTATCGGGCCCACTTCTCGGTGCACACGGGAGCGATCTACCTGCACCAGGGGGAGCAGTTCGAGGTGGCGAAGTTGGACCTCGAGTCCGGCGTGGCCCTGGTCCGGTCGTCGAACGCCGACTACTACACGCAGTCGCGCGACATCACCGACATCGAGGTGGTGGGCGTGCTGGAGGAGTCGAGGATCGGCGACACCCCCGCGTTCTTCGGCGACGTGACCGTGACCCGCCAGGTCACCGGGTACGTCAGGAAGATGCACCTGACCGGGGAGGCCGTGGACGAGATCCCCCTGGTCATGCCGCCCCAGGTCCTCACCACGAGGGCCCTGTGGTGGGCCATCCCCCCGGCGATCCTCGACCGGGCGGCGCTGAAGATGGCCGCGGTGCCGGGCGCGGCCCACGCGGCCGAGCACGCCGCGATCGGGCTGCTGCCGCTCATCGCCACGTGCGACCGGTGGGACGTGGGCGGCGTCTCCACGGCGTACCACCCGGACACCGAGTCCTGCGCGATCTTCATCTACGATGGCTACCCCGGCGGCGCGGGCATCGTCGAGCGGGGGTTCCGCAGCGAGGAGCGGCTCCTCCGCGCGACCCTCGAGACCGTCCGCGACTGCCCGTGCACGCGCGGGTGCCCCTCCTGCGTGCAGTCCCCGAAGTGCGGGAACGGCAACGAGCCCCTGGACAAGCAGGGCGCGGTGGCGCTGCTCGCGGCCATGCTGGGCGAACGGTGGGGTTGACGCCGGCCCCTTGCCGTTGACAGGTCGGCCGAAGACGGTTGTACTCCGGTTCTCATGCGAGCCGGGCAGGGGGGCGTGCGTCGGGCACTCGTCGCGCTCGTCGGGGGCATGCTCCTGACGGGCCTGCAGCTCGTGGCGGCGCCGCCGGCGATGGCGTTCGTGTCGTGCACGCTGAATCCGTCCACCCACATCGCGGACGCGGACGTCTCGGGCGACACCACCGACGTCGCGGTGACGCGTTCCGCCTCGAACAACGTCACCGTGGGGGGGACCAGCTGCGGGGCGGTCACGGTCGTGGACCGCGTGAACGTGGACATGGGCAACTCGATCGCCGCCCTCGAGTTCGACCTGTCCCACGGCCCCCTCGGGCCGGGCTTCACCACTGAGAGCGACGGCTCCAGCGAGATCGAGTTCGTCATGTCCCACCTGGGGGGCTCGACCGTGGCCGAGGTCACCGGCACGACGGGCGCAGACCACGTCACGCTCGGGGTAGGCCTCTTCATGGGGATCCCGCTGGGGGAGCGCATCAACCTCAACGCGGACGCCGACGGCGCGACCCCGGACTCGGACGTGTCCATCCCCTCCCTCACCGGGTCCATCGACTTCCGGGGCGGCGGCGGGAACGACGTCGTCTCCGGATCGGGGATCGGAGGCAGCGGAACGGGCCCGCTGTCGGGGAAGCTCCGGGTATTCGACCAGGCCGGGGCGGACGTGGCGATCGGCGGGAACGGGGACGACGCCTTCTTCCTGGGCCCGCCCGAGCTCGGGGACACGGTCAAGGGAGGGGCGGGCGAGGACACCATCATGTACTTCGGCCCCACCGACGTGACGGTGACGCAGGACGGGGTGGCGAACGACGGTGCCGCCGGAGAGCACGACAACGTTGGGAGCGACATCGAGCGCATCCAGACCGGGGATGGGGACGACACGATCGTCGGGGGACCCGGGGGACAGTTCATCAACGGCGGCGAGGGGACGAACGCGATCAACGGCGGGCCCGGCAACGACACGCTCACGGCGGGCGCGGGGGCCGACACGTTCCACGGAGGCAAGGGGCGCGACACGGTCTCCTACGACCCCCGCACGACCTCGGTGAGCGTGACGTTCGAGGGCACGGCGAACGACGGCGGCGGCGGGGAGGGCGACAACGTCGAGCCCGACGTGGAGGGGGTGATCGGCTCCCTGGACGACGACCAGCTCACGGGGAGCTCGAAGGCGAACTGGCTGTACGGGTCGGACGGCGACGACGTCCTGGTGGGCGGCGGCGGCAACGACCACCTGTTCGGGGGTCGGCGGGCGGACCTCGGGGTCATCACCGAGGACGGCTCCGACGTGTTCATCGGCGGTCCGGGCCGCGATGCCGTGGACGAGTCGAACCACACCGGAGACATGAAGCTCTCGCTGGACGGCTCGAAGAACGACCACGTGGTCGGGCACCCCGAACAGGGCGTCGACAACATCCACGCGGACGTGGAGGACGTGGTCGGCGGCGACGGCAGCGACCAGATCACCGGATCGACCTCGGCGAACCGCCTGGTGGGGGGCGGGGGCGGGGACACGCTCACCGGGCTCGGGGGCCCCGACGTGCTGGTCCCGGGACCGGGGACCGACACCGTGGCCGGCGGGACCGGACCGGACACCGCGTCGTACGCCGGCGCCGGCGCGGCCATCACGGCGAGCCTGGCTCAAGGCAGCGCGAGTGGGGACGGCGACGACGTGCTGTCGAGCGTCGAGCGCCTCCGCGGATCCGGGAACGACGACCACCTCACCGGCTCCGCGCTGGCCAACGTGCTCTCCGGTGGCGCGGGCGACGACGCCCTCTTCGGCCTGGGCGGGAAGGACACGCTGAAGGGCGGCCCCGGCAACGACGACATGTCCGGCGGGGCCGGCATCGACACCTGCAAGCAGGGGCCCGGCACCGGCTCGAAATCGGGCTGCGAGCACTGAGGCCGGTGCCGCCCGACCCGGCCGCCTTGTACGTCGCCGTGGTGGGGCCGGGGGTTGCCTCGCACGAGGAGGAGGCCTGGGCCGAGGAGGTGGGGCGCCTCCTGGCCCGGGCCGGCGCGGTGGTCGTGTGCGGGGGCTCCACCGGCGTGATGGAGGCCGCGTGCCGGGGGGCCGCCGACGCCGGCGGGACCTCGATGGGCATCCTCCCCGGGTTCGACCGGGGGGAGGCCAACCCGTACGTCACGTTCGCCATCCCCACCGGCATGGGCGAGATGCGCAACGCGCTCATCGCCCGGTCCGCGGACTCGGTGATCGCGGTGGGCGGGGAGTTCGGGACGCTCTCCGAGATCGCGTTCGCGCTGAAGATCGGCCGGCCCGTCGTGGGCTTGCGCACCTGGGAGCTGGTCCGCCGCGGCGAGCCCGTCCCCGGCATCCACGCCGCCGACACCCCGGCCGAGGCCGTGGCGTCCGCCCTCCGCCTGGCCGGGCGGTCCTGACTCCCCATCGAACGGGCTACAAGTCCACCGACCAAAGACCGATTGCGGGCCGTTCTCGATCCGGTGTGTACTTCCCCGGGCGCGGTTCCCCCACCGCGAGTGGAGCATTCGTCGTTCGGGCGGCCCGAAACGGGCCGAAAGTCCCGGTTGGCCGGTGGCGGTGCGGGGAATTCGGGGGGTGGTGATGGACGCGAACGCGGTGATCGCGCGGATCGGCGGGGCGGTGGCCCTGGCCGGATCCTTCTATACGGCGTACTGGATCACGTCCTGGCCGGGAGGCGCGCCCGGGATCGCGGTCCTGGGGCTTCTGGCGGGGACCGCGGCCGGGTTCCTGGCCTTCGGGATGCCCCGGTCGGCCCCGGCGCTCTCGGTGGCGATCCTGCTGCTGCTGCTCGCGTTCGTCCCCGCCACCATCGGGTCCGGCGCGGCGTTCCTTCCGGGGCTGATGATCGTCGGGTCCGGCGCACTCCGGATGGCCTCCGGCGTGGAGGGCGGAGTGGGTGTCCCCTCGGAGGAGCAGGTGGGGATCGGCCGCCTGTTCGGCGAGGAACCCGACGACGATCCATGGTCCGTGGAGGAACCCGACGATCTCTGGTCCGTGGCCGAACTCGACGCCATCCTCGCAGCCGAGGCGGACATCTCGTGGACCGAGCCGGTCGGCGACCCCTGGCCACGCCGTTCCAACGGATCCGCCCGATCGACCTCCTGGGGAGACGAGGTCGTTCAGATCCCTGAAGCGGACGACGAGGTGGTGATCGTGCCGGCGGCGCGCGACGACGTGGTCGTGGTGCAGGAGGCAGGCGGGGTCTCGAGCGACGGCCGGGTATGGGTGGGCCCGCCCGGAGTGATCGGCGTCCTGGGGCCGCGATCGGCTTAGGCCCGGCGCCGCGGTTTCGCCCCGGACGGCCGGGGGAACGCTTCCGGCACCCGTGACCGCGCCCCACCACTCGACATGATCGGAATCGCGCTCATCGTGCTCGGCTTGGGCTCGGCCGTCGTCGTGGCCGACCTCGCGGTCACGAACGGCGACGCCGGGCCCGTGTCCCTGTTCGGCGCCGCCACCGACCTCACGGCCGGCGACGTGGCGCTGGTCTCCGCGGTCCTCGCCGTGGCCGCGGTGGGGCTGGTGGCCCTGGGCGCGGTGCTGCTGTGGCGCCGGGCCCATCCCGGGGCGGGCATCGACCGCCGTCGCGAGGCCGGCCGCCTGGCGACGCTCGAGCTCGAGGTTCGGGTCCTCCGCCGCCAGCTCGAGGTCCTGTCCCGGGAGCACGCGACCCCCCAGGGGCCCCGTTCGCCGGCATTCCGCTGACGGACCCGCGCGGCGGCCCTGCCCTACGCGGCGCGGCCCCGGAGGCGTGAGGCCAGCGACAGGATGGTCCGCCGTTCGCCTGGGCGCAGCCCGAACGCCACCAGGACGACCGCGTAGACCACGACGCCGGCGATGGCGGAGCCGCCCAGGTCGATGAGCCACTTCGGGCCGGACAGCAGGGCGTGGGCCCCCCACATGGCCAGGCCCCCGGCAACCGCGGGCGGCGCCAGCCGGAGGAACCACCGGTCGAACGGCCAGATGCCCACGAACCGCTTCACCAGCAGCAACCGGGCCACCGCCGAGGACGTCAGCGTGACGGCCTGGGCGATCGCCGCTCCCCGCATCCCCAGCACCGAGGGCCGGGCCAGGGCGAACGCGATCCCGATGTCGATCACGAACGACCCCGCGTACACGAGGAGGTCCCATCCGGTCCGGCCCACCATGATCAGGATGAACCCCACCGTCCCCACCGAGACCGGGACGATCATCCCCAGGATCAGGATCACCAGCGCCGAGTCGCCCTTCGTGAAGTCCTCCCCGAACACCCGCAGGATCGGCGCCGGGAGGATGGCCAGGGCCAGCAGCACCGGGAGGGTGGCGGCCAGGCCCCACCGGGTCACGTTCTTGTACAGCGCGTCGAGCTTGTCGCGCTCGCCACGGGCGTGGAGGTCGGCCACGAAGGGGCTGAACACCAGCGACAGCGAGGTCAGGAACAGCAGGAGTGACTGCGCGGTCCGCACCGCAGCTCCGTACACGCCCACGATGTCCGAAGGGACGAACCTGGCCAGCACGAACAGGTCGGTCCAGAACAGCAGCTGGGCGAACAGCGTGGCCGGGGCCCGGAACGCGCCGAACTTCAGCAGTGCGCCGAGACGCTCCTCGGGGATCCCGCCGCCCTCGGTCCGGGCGTCGAACCGCCGGGTCTCGCGCTCCCACGCCCAGAGCGCCAGCGCGCACGCCACCGCCCAGGACAGGCCGTAGGCCAGCGTGGTGATCCCGGCGTTCTTGGCCACGAACCACCCCGCGATCGCGAACGCGATCCACCCCACCGGCTGGCCGATCCAGAAGATGTACAGGGTGTGCCGCATGATCTTCAGGCCACGCGTCCCCCCCAGGTAGGCCCACGTCACCGCGGCGAACGGGATCGTGAACGCCGCCGCCCAGAAGGCCTCCTTCCCCTGGACCGGCCGGGACGTCAGGGACCGGCCCAGGAAGCTCGAGAACGCGAACGTCAGCAGGGCGAAGGCCGCGCTGACCACCGTGGCGATGACCGCGGACTTCCGGACCAGCGCGCGAACGCGGCCGTGCTCGCCCCGGCCGACCAGGATGGCCACCAGGCGGACGTTCGCCACGTCCATGCCGAACCGCGTGGCGGCGCTGGCGATGAACGCGAACTGTGTGGCCACCACCACCACCCCGAACAGGGAGGCGCCCAGCGTGCGGGTCATGACGATCTGGGTGGCGAACGTGGCCAGGACCCCGGCCACCAGCCCGATCACGTTCTGGCCGGCCCCGCCGAGGATGTCGCGCTGGTCCGCGAACTCGCTCCGGGGGAGCACGGAGTCGAGTGCGGCGCGGAACCCCTTCCGTCCCGGCGCGGGAGCCGGTACCGCCCCGCCGGCGTGACGGTGTTCGAACGGCAGCCCCGCCCCCTCGGCCGCCTCGTCCGCGCGTTCGTCCGCGTCGAGCCCGGGTTCTGTCTCGTGTGCCAACGCGCTACTCGAGGTAGCCGAGGCCGCGGAGGTGCTCCTCCATCTCGTCGGCCTCGGTCTCGCTCACGGCGGCCTGGTCCATGCCGGGGATGGCCGCGTCCGGCGTCGCCTCGCCGGACCGGACGGCGGCGTCCCGTCCCACCAGCGGGCGCAGCACCTTGCCCGTGTGCTGCACGGAGGCGGGCGCATCCAGCGCGGCCAGGATGGTGGGGGCGAGGTCGATGAGGTTCGGGGGCTGCTGCTCGAACGCGTCGGGGGCCACGTTGGGGCCCACCGCGGCGATCACGCCCTCGATCCGGTGGTCACCCGACACCCAGTCGGCCGCCTCCGCCGCGGACTTGGCATGGGTCAGCGAGTACAGCGGGGCCGGTTCGAAGATCAGGTCCGGGGCGGACTCCAGGAACTTCCCCTTGAACAGCTCCTCGCGGCGCCACACCTTCTTCACCGGCGACCGGCCGGTGGCCGGGTCCACGAACGACTCGATCCGGGCCGCGACATCGTCGCGGACCACCTCGTAGTCCTCGGGCCGCACCGATCCGCTCACCTCGCGGCCCTGCAGGTTCACGCTGACGCCCTCGCCGGTGGAGCGGATCGAAGTGTAGGCGCTGGTCTTCGACCAGTTCACTGGCTGGCGGAGCGCCACCTTCCCGTGGAGGCCGAGCATGTCGTAGACCTTCCGCGCCGCGGCCCGCACAGGGCCCCACTGCATCGGCCCGTACACGGCCTGCGACGCCGAGAACTGGAGGAACCCCAGCTTCTTCAGCAGCTGGTCCATGTGGACGGCCCGCGTGCACGACTGGAACCCGTGGTCCGACATGAAGATCACCAGGTCGTCGTCGCGGGCCTTCGCCACGAGCTGGCCCAGCGCGTCGTCGAGCATCCGGTAGACGTCGCGGATCTTCTCCGCCACCGGCGTCTTCGCGTTCCTCGCGTAGTCCGGGTGGTCGGTGGACAGGAACTCCGACAGGCAGTGCTGGACCCGGTCCGTCGAGAAGAACACGAACGTCGCCACGTCCCAGTCGGTCTCGTCGATCAGCTTCAGCGAGGCGGCGATCCGGGGCCTCGTGACCCGGTGGACCTCCTCGAGGTACGGCTCGATCTTGTTGTGGTACGTGGTCCACGACATCCCGTTGATCGGCCACGGCGTGCCGGACCGCTCCAGGTCGTCGGCCAGCGAATGGGGCCACGTGAACGGCTTGCCCTTCGGCAGCACGCCGCCCGCGATGAGCCGGCCCTTGACCTCGGGCGGTGGGAACGTGAGCGGCACGTTCACGATGAGCTGCTCCTTGTCCGCGGCGGTGAGGTCGCGGAGGAACGTGCGCTCCTTGATCGACCGGTAGGTCACGGGGAGGTGCTTGTCGGCGCCCGGCGGGTCGTGTTCGAGGATGTCCCACACGTCGTGGTCGTCGGGCTCCACGCCGGTGAGGAACGACGGCCACGCCGACCACGAGTGCGTGGGGATCGTCGAACGAAGGATCCCCTTCGCGCCGCGGTCGATGAGCGCGCGCAGGTTCGGGAGGGCTCCGGCCTCGAGCAGCGGATCGAGGATCCGCCAGTCGGCGCCGTCCCAGCCGATCAGCAGGACTCGGGACATCACAGGCTCCAGTTCGCGTGGATCACGGGGTGCCCGAAGGCCCGGTCAGTGTAGGGAACGCGCCGTGCCCCACCAACACGACCGCCGGTGCCCGCCCCGGATTCGTCGCCGAAAACGAACGCTCGTCGTACGCCCGGTCGGGACGATCGGATCGCCGGACGCTGTCGCCGGAGGCGCGGCAACACCGCAAGCACGACGGCACCCCTCGGACAGCGGGCGGGCTCGTCGGGTCTGTGGGGCCGATGCCGTGCGGGCGAATCGTGGGGATTCCGCCTGGAATCCGGGGGGGTCCTCTAGGATGGGGGCCGTTCGGTACTGGGTCGGGTCGGAGCATCCTGGCTCCCAAGGAACCGATGGGGATGGCCATGGCGACGTCGCCTCGCATCGGCGAGATCGTCGACGGTCACCGGATCGACTCGGTGATCGGTCGTGGCGGGATGGGGGTCGTCTATCTCGGCGAGCACCTCCGGTTGGGCCGAAAGGTCGCCATCAAGGTGCTGAGCCCCGACCTCGCGAACGACGCCATGCTCCGGGAACGGTTCCTCCGGGAATCCCGGGCCGCAGCCGCGCTCGACCATCCCAACATCGTGTCCGTGTACGACGCGGGCGAGGCCGGCGACATCGCCTACATCTCCATGCAGTACATCGAGGGAGGCGACCTGGCCGCGGAGCTCCGCCGGATCGGCGTCCTTGACTCTCGGGACACCGTCGCGATCGTGTGGCAGGTGGCCTCCGCGCTGGACGCCGCCCATGCGCAGGGTCTCGTGCACCGGGACGTGAAGCCGGCGAACATCCTGCTGCAGCGGCGATCCGGGCCTGACTCACCGTACCGCGCGTACCTCTCCGACTTCGGGATCACGAAGCGCGTCGGGGGGGACGGCCCCACCACCGGCCAGTTCCTCGGGACCATCGACTACATGGCCCCGGAGCAGATCACCGGCGGCACGATCGACGGCCGGACCGACCAGTACTCGCTGGCCTGCGTGCTGTTCCAGTGCCTCGCCGGACGGGTCCCGTTCGCCCGGGACGACCACGTCGGGGTGATGTACGCCCACCTCCAGGACCGTCCGCCGAGCCTCGCCGAGATCAATCCCGACCTCCCCCCGGCCATCGACGACGTGCTCCGGACGGCTCTGTCGAAGCCACGCGAGCGCCGCTTCGCGACCTGCGTCGAGTTCGCGGAGGCGGCCGGGCGTGCGCTCGGCGTCGACTTCCCGGCCGGCCCATCGACGGGGATCGGCGCTGCCCCCAGAGTCTCGGGTGGCCGCACTCCCGGGTCGCCGACCCACCGTCGGGCACGGCCGTCCGGTGGGAGCCGGCGGAAGATGTGGGCGATCGTCGCTTCGGTCGCCGCCGTCGTCGCCGTGGTCGCCGGCGTGCTCGTCTGGAACGCCGGGCCGGGGTCGGAACCGCAGGGCGGTCCGACGACCGGCGTGTCGCCCTCGGCGGCGACCTCGCCCCCGGTGAGCCCGACCCCATCGCAGACCCCGACCAGGCCCGAGACCCCATTCCCCGCGGGATTCACGTGGGAGCGCGTCGCCGACCCGGGCCGGCTGCTGGACGGCGCCGGCGACCAGACCATCAACCGACTGTTCGCCGCCGCGGGCAGGATCGTGGCGGTCGGCTATGAGGGCGTCTCCAAGGACACCGACGCCGCGGTGTGGCTGTCGTCCGAC
This sequence comes from Actinomycetota bacterium, assembly GCA_036394995.1. Classification (GTDB taxonomy): domain Bacteria; phylum Actinomycetota; class UBA4738; order UBA4738; family JACQTL01; genus DASWED01. The sequence continues at coordinate 69,019 of DASWED010000062.1, read as the reverse complement.
GGGACCGCGTGGGACAAAGCGACGATCGGCGCCGGCGCCGGGCCCGGGAACCAGAACATGGCGGCGGTCGTGTACGACGGCCACCAGTTCATCGCGGTTGGAACAGTGGCGGGCCCCGGCGGTGACGAGGACGGCGGCGTCTGGACGTCGGTCACGGGTGGGAGCTGGTCGAGCGTCGAGGGGCTGGGCGCGCTTGTTGCCAGCGGGGATCAGGAGATCAGGCGGGTCATCCGGGTCGACGGCGGGATCATTGCGGTCGGCTGGGATTCCTCACCGGGTCGCGGACGGGACGCGGCCGTGTGGGAATCGCCGGACGGGACGATCTGGACCAGGCGTCAGCTCAGCTCGGGGAGCGGCCCAGGCCAGCAGGAAATGTGGAACCTGGTCCGCTTCCGGGGCGGGCTGGTGGCCGTGGGGAGCGACACTCGGGCCGGGCATACCGACGCGGCGGTCTGGCGGTTCGACGGGGCCACTTGGTCACGCGAGGACGAGCTGGGCCTCCACGCGCCTGGGAACCAGACGATGAAGGCGGTGGTCGCCGCTGGGCCGGGACTCGTCGCGGTGGGCTCGTCCGGCAACGAGGAGAACGCCGACGCGGCCGTGTGGACCTCTGTGGACGGGACGACATGGACCCGGCTCGACCCCGAGCTGCTCCGCCGCCCCGGATACCAGGAGATGAACAACGCGATCGCGGTCGACGGCGGCGTGGTCGTGGTCGGCACCAGCGGGCCCGCGGAGACCCTGGACGCCGCGGTCTGGACGTCCCCGGACGGCCTCGACTGGACGGCTTCGGCGGACCCCGGGCTGTCGGCTCCCGGCAGCGAACGCCTGAAGTCGGTCATCTCGGTCAACGGCGTGCTGGTCGCGGCCGGCCACGCCACCTTCGAGGGCGACGGGAACGCCGCCGTGTGGATCGGGACGCCGATCCCCGCGCCCGAGGCCTCTCCGACCGGGTCACCGACGAGCTGAGATCTCGAGCGCCGACCCGCGGGGGTCAGGATGGCGGGGCGTTCAGCCAGCGTGCCAGCTCGGTCCGCGACCGGATCCCGAGCTTGCGATAGATCCGGGACAGGTTCCACTCCACGGTCTTCACGGACAGGAACAGGGCCGCCGCCGTCTCCTGGTTCGTCGCGCCGTCGACCACCATCCGCGCGACGCGGTCCTCTGTCGGCGTGAGCGACAGCACGTTCGACGTCCGGCCACCGACCCGGCCCAGCTCCTCGCGGGTGCGTTCGGCCCACAGGTCGGCGCCGAGCCCCTGGAAGATCTCGAGGGCCCGTTCGAGGGGCTCGCGGGCCGCGCGCTTCTGCCGGTCGCGCCGCCGCACCGTTCCGGCCGCCACGAGGGTTCGCGCGAGCTCGAACGGCTGCCCCAGGGCCTCCTGATGGGCGAGGGCCTCCTCGAACGCGTCACCGGCGGCGCCGACGTCGCCCTCCGCCGCCCGCAGCAGCCCGCGGACCCGCGCGGCCACGGCGAGGCCCCACACCCGGCCGAGCTCCCCGGACCGAACTGCCAGCTGCTCGGTGACCAGGCCCGCCCGCTCCAGGTCCCCCACCCGGACGAGGACCTCGAGCCCGTCGCCCAGGTGGCGCACGGCGCCCGGCTCGAAGATGCCGTCGGCGGCGACGCGGTCGACGAGCGGTCCCAGGTGCCGGTGGGCCCGGTTCGCGTCGCCCAGCGACAGCTCCAGAAAGCCCAGCACAGCCTCGAGCATCACGCCGGCCGGAAGGGCACCCGTCCGGCCGGCCAGCTCGAGTCCCCGGGCCGCGACGGCTCGCGCCTCATCGACGTCCCCCCGGAGCGCTGCCACGAGCGCCCGCGCGGCCATGGCAAACGCCGATCCGGGACCCTGGCCGGTCCGCTCCGCGATGTCGGCGGCCAACCGGGCCTCCTCCTCGGCCACCACCCAGCGTCCGGACCAGCACTCCAGCTCGGCCAGGTGGAACAGGATGAACGGGAGGGACCGCTCGGTGCCCACCTCCTCCGCCCGGCGGCGGGCCGCCTCGAGCAGCCCGCGTGCGGCGTCCAGCTCGTCCGTCCACTTCAGCAGGACCCCGAACGCGACGCTCGGGTGCTGCATGGTCGGGCGGGGACGGGTCCACGTCTCCATTCCCACCGCGTTCGCCATGACGTCGTCGGCGACGCCCGCACCCAGGAGGAAGTCGATGCTCGCGGCGACGGCAGTCGCTTCGGCGAGGAAGGCCGGGTCGCCCAGGTCGTGGGCCCGACGTAGCGCCGAGCGGGAGGCTTCCGCTGCGCTCCGGACGTCACCGGTCAGCAGCCGGCCGACGCTCGTGTCCAGATCGAGCGCGGCGAGGAGGGCGCGGTCGTCGCTCGCCTCGCTCGAGGCCTGGCGGAACAGGTCCGACGCGGCCGCCCAGCTCTCCTCGTGGTAGCGGGCCCATCCCAGTCGCTGCAGGGCGGCTCCGCGGACGGGGCCGCTCGGGACCAGGGTGAGGACGTCGTCGAGCAGCGCTCCGGCCCGCCGGAACTGACCGGTGTCGAGGTGGTAGTCCGCCGCCAGCAGGGCCCTCCGGGCCGCATCCCCGGCCTGTGCCGGCGGTGTCAGCCGCCGGGCCCCTTCGGCGAGGCCCGCGGCCGCGGACGGGGCCCCCCGGCCCCGCGCGACGTGGGCGGCCTCCTCCAGCGCGTCCGCCGCGACCGAGTCGGGACCGGCGGCCGCGAGCGCCAGGTGGTGGGCTCGTTCCTCCAGGTCCTCCACGAGGACGGCCAGACGCCGGTGCACTGCCCTGCGTTCCGCCGGCGAAGCATCCGCGTAGACCACCGAGGCGAACAGGGGATGCGCGAACCGTTCGGGGGGGTCCCCCGGCTCCAGGATCCCGGTCGCGGCCGCGCCGGCGAGCGCGTCGTCTGGACTGTCCGGGGCGAGCGCGGTGGCCACCATCCCTCTGCTCGCCTCCGAGGCGGCGGCCAGCGCCACCAGGAGCGCCCTCGTCTCCACGGGGACCGCGTCCAGGCGCGCCCGGACCAGCTCCCGGAGGTCCCCGGGGATCGGCACCGGTTCGTCCGGTCGCAGGATGCCGGAGGCGGGAAGGATCCTGCCGACCTCGAGGGAGTACAGGGGGTTGCCGCCGCACGCTCCGTGGATGCGGACGAGCTCGGCGGCTGTCAGCGACAGCCCGAGCTCGGAGCGGAGCAGGCGACCCATGTCCTCCCGCGACAGCGGCTCCGGACGGACGCGGCGAACGGTGTCCCGGGCGAGGCCCGCCACAACCGCCGGTTCCCCCGAGATGTCCGGGTCGGTCCGCACCGCCGCGATCATCGCCACGCGGCAGCCGGCCAATCGCCGGAGGGCGTACGAGACGGCCTCGGCCGAGGGGGTGTCGAACCACTGGGCGTCGTCGATCGCCACCAGCACGGGGGTCAATTCCGAGAGCGCACACAGGGCCAAGCGGACCGCGAGTGCCACCGCGAGCGCCCCGGGCGGCTCGCCCTCGGGGTCTCGGAGCAGCAGCGCCACCTCGAGGGCCCGGCGCTGCGGGTCGGGGATCTCGAGGGCCGGATCCTCGACCACCTCGGACAGCAGGTCACCCAGGCCCGAGAACGACAGCTTCGCGTCGGCCGCACCGGGCGACGAGGACAGGATCCGGAAGCCCGCCTCCCGCCCTCGACGAACGGCCTCGTGGAGCAGCCGGGTCTTGCCGATTCCCAGCTCGCCCTCGATCACCAGAGCAAGTCGCTCGCCGCCGATCCCGGCGGTGAACGACGAGACCTCGGCGGTCTCCCGGTCCCGCCCCACGAGCCCACGCTGCAGCGCGGGGACCATGTCCGGGACACGGTATCACCTTCGTCTGCCACGCCGGCCAGGGCAGGAGTGCCCCGCAACGGCGGGCCGTTCGGGCCCGGCGGCGATCGTCACCGCTCGGGGAAGCGGGGCGGCAGCGGGTCGCACCGTCGCAGCATCGCCTCGCGCATGGCCTTGAGCTGTGCCTGGGCGGAGGGCACCCTGGCCAGGTTTACCATCTCCGCCGGGTCGGAGCGGAGATTGTACAGCTCCTCGGCCCCCCACAGGTACATCGCGTACATCCAGTTGACGGACCGCAGGCCGCAGTAATCGGGCGACTGCACGTCCGCCTTTCCGGCGTCGGCCGTGTGCTCGAGCAGGAAGGCCTGCCTCCACGACACCTGCTCCCCCTTGAGCAGCGGGACCAGGCTCCGGCCCTCCACGCCGGGTGCGTTCGCGTCCCCGAGCGCGGCGAAGGTGGGAGCGATGTCGAGGTTCAGAGCGATCCGGGACTCCGTTCGCGGCGAGCTCGTCCACGGGTCGTAGCGCACGACCATCGGGATGTGATTGGCCTCGTCGTAGGGCCTGCCCTTGTGGAAGAGACGGTGCTCGCCCCACATGTAGCCGTTGTCGCCCATGAACACGATCATGGTGTTCGAGAGCTGGTTCGTGGCCTCGAGCGTCGAGACGATCCTGGCGACGGAGCGGTCGACGCCGCTCAGCATCCTGCACTGGCCGGCTCGGATCCTCGCCGACGTCTGCAGGTCCTTCGCCGTCCAGTCCCGGTCGTTCACATACGCGGGCTTGTCGGAGACGTCCTCTTCGCCGAACGACTCGGAGTCGTACTTGGGGAGCGCCGGGCACTCATCCGCGGGGGGGAACTCGTCGTACGGCTCGTGCGGCGCGAACGGCGCGAAGTACAGGAAGAACGGTCCGCTCGTGTTCCGGATGTAGTGGACGGCCCGGTCGGTCAGGAGGTCCGTCGAGAAGTCGCGGATCCAGTCGGTGTTGTGGTGCCCCTCGAGGTGCCCGTTCACGGTGAGGTCGTAGTCCGTGTACTTGCCGTTGTTCTCCGCGAACGAGATCCAGGTGTCCCACCCGGGCGGGTAGTCGCCGCTCTCAGCCGCCGCCTTGTACTGGTTCAGGTACTTCCCGATCAGCGCCGTGTCGTAGCCGGCGGCGTGCAGCCACGTGGCGATGGTCGAGTGATCGCCGTGGAACGCCGTGTACCCGCCGAACGGCGCGGTGTTGTCCCACACGCCGTTCGTGTGGGAGTACTGCCCCGTGAGGATCGAGACCCTGCTCGGGCAGCACAGCCCGTTCGGGACGAACGCGTTCGTGAACGTGACCCCGTGGTCGACGAGCAGGCGCTTCACGTTCGGCATCCACTGCAGGGTGTCCCACCGCTGATCGTCGGTGAGGATGAACACGATGTTCGGGCGCTGCGTCGCCCGCAGCGCGGCGAGCGGCGCGGCATGGGCGTCCGCGCCGGTCGGCCCCAGCGCGAGGACCGCCGTCACGATGGCGAGCGCCGTGGTCCGCAGGAGCCGTCCGACCCCGCCCCCGATGATGGTGCCTCTGGTTCCCATCTCCGCCTCCCCGGCTCGGGGCGCCGCCGGTGCGGTGCCGTCGAGCCGAGGGTCGGGCGGAGATAGATGCTGGGAACCCGGGAGAACCCCGGTAATGACGCGGAGATTCCCGAGATCGGGCAGGGACCGACATCTGGGTTTCGGAGGCGGTCAACCGGGGCGCCGGCGCCCGCGATGAACCGGTGGCGGAACGAGCGGCGCGATCCTACGGGGTGAGCTCGACCCGGGCCGTGTCCACGTCGAACAGCGAGAGCTTGCCGTCGGGGTTCACGTGCGTTGAGTTCGAGTTGTCGGCCCACGCCGGGTAGAACGCCCCGTCGACGAACGCGAGCCCGCTGTAGTCCCCGTAGTCCACGCCGTTCATCGCGTCGTCGTCGTTCGAGGTGCCCTCGCTGATCCGGAAGTTCTTCAGGAAGGACTGTCCGCCGTCCAGGCTCGCCGTCCCCCAGTACTGGGTGTCGTCGTTGGGGACCCCGTTCGTGTCGCCGCCGCCGCCCAGGCCCCGGTCCTTGCGCGCGTCGTGCCACGTCACGGCCAGCCACCCGGTGGTCTGGTCCAGGGCGATCCTCGGCAGGATCTGGCTGTTCACGCCGGCGTCGTCGTTGAGGCGGGCCGGCGCGCTCCACGTGGCGCCGTCGTCGTCGGAGTAGCGGAGCCAGATGTTCATGTCGTCGCTCTCGTCCGGATCCTCGCGCGTGTACATGACGTAGGCGCGCCCGGTGAAGGGCCCGCCCGAGCGGTCCCAGGCCAGCCCGGCCTCGGCGTCCACCGACCGCCCCGACTGCACCGGGAGGTAGTCGAACCCGCCGACGTTCGTCAGGGCGATGTTCACCCGGGGGCCGAACAGCGCCGGGCCGAGCCCGTCGGGATCGGTCGAGACGCGGACCTTACCCTTGGTCTCGCCGCTCTGCGGGATCTGGTACGTCACCATGACCTGCCCGGCCGGGCCGATGGCGATGTCGCCGTAGTTCCCGGGGTGGGCCTGGGGAGCCACCTCCGGCGCCGTGAACTCGCCCACGTGTCCGAGGCCGGTGACCGGCGCGCCGCGCGCCACCACGCCGCGGTGGGCCAGGAAGTACGTCACCCAGATCGAGCCCGCGCCGGAGGCCACGGTGGGCTGGTCCTGGAACCGGCTGGTGCCGGTGGTCCGGATCCGCCCCCGGAACGACGCCAGCCGGGACCACGACTCTCCGGCGTCGGTGGAGATGAGGATGGAGACGAGGTCGTAGCTGGAGGTGAACTCGAGATAGCCGAAGTACAGGTTGCCGAACCCGTCCCACGAGAGCGTGGGGTCGCAGCACCCGAACCCGAACCCGTCCCGGGTCGTGGCGATGTCGCGGTGGGCCCACGTCGCCCCGCCGTCGTGGCTCACGGACTCCAGGAGCCCGGGGCCGGCGCGGTCCTCGTTCGACACCACGACCAGGTTCTGGGGGTTCGTGGGATCGATCGCGATGGCCTGCTCGGACTGCCCTCCCCGCTTCAGCGAGACGTCGACGTTGGGCCCGACCGTCACGATCGGCGACGACGCGCCGGCGCCGGGCGCGGCGACGAGCATCGAGACGGTCGCGGTGGCGCCCACCCCGGCGACGGCGAGGAGGCGGGCGAGACGGGTCCGGGCGGATCGGGGTCGGAGCCGGGGAACGACGGCCATGTGGGCGCTTCCTTCCTGGTCACGGCCGGGGACTGGTCCCGGCGGGTGGGCCTGTGTACCACCACCGGCCCGCCACCGCCAAGGAGACCGAGCCGGAGGGAAGCTCCGAGGGGGGAGTTGACGCTCGGCGATCCATGAGACAATATATCGACTCGATATATGCAGCCGATATATCGAACCGACATGTAGGGGAAGAGGAACCGATGCTCGAGCTCGCGATCCTGGGACTGCTGAAAGAGCGGTCCATGCATGGATACCAGCTCTCGAAGCGCCTCACCGACACCCTGGGGGCCTTCTGGAAGGTGTCCTACGGCTCTCTGTACCCGGCCCTGAAGCGCCTGGAGCGCGAGGGTGCGGTGGAGCCCGTGTTCGACCCCGACGACGTGGGCCGGCGCAAGAACGTGTACCGGATCACGGCGAAGGGCGAGGCCCTGTTCGCGGAGCTGCTCCAGGAGGCGGCCCCCGAGTCGTGGGAAGACAACCGGTTCCGGGTCCGGCTGGCCTTCTTCCGGTACCTCAAGCCCGACACCCGGCTCCGCCTGCTGGAGAAGCGGCGGGCCTACCTGGAGGACCGCCTGTCCGACATCAAGTCGTCGCTGAAGGCGTACCGCGAGCGCATCGACGCCTACACCATGTCGCTGATGCGCCACGGAGCGGAGACCACCGAGCAGGACATCGCGTGGCTCGACGGACTCATCGAGAGCGAGCGTCGCCAGCTGCCCCCCGCATCGGGGTCGTCGGCGCCGCCGGCCGAGCCGGTCCCGGGGGGTGGCCCCAAGCCCCGGGCCCGCCGCCGCCCGGCCGCGAAGCCAACTGGAACCAACGGGGGACGTTCCCGGACGGGCGGCACCGACCGCCGTTCGGGGGACACGGTTCGTGCGAAGGAGCGTGCATCGTGAAGAAGATCCGTCTGGCCATCGTGGGCGTCGGCAACTGCGCCTCGTCGCTGGTGCAGGGACTGGAGTACTACAAGGACGCCCCGCCCGACGAGCGGGTCCCCGGCCTCATGCACGTCCTGCTGGGCGACTACCACGTCTCGGACATCGAGGTGGCCGCGGCGTTCGACGTCGATGCCAAGAAGGTCGGGAAGGACGTCTCCGAGGCCATCGTCTCGGAGCCGAACAACACGATCCGCTTCGCCGACGTGCCGCCCCTCGGCGTGGAGGTCCAGCGAGGGGTGACCCTCGACGGCCTCGGCAAGTACTACCGCGAGACCGTGGAGGAGTCCGACGCGCCGCCGGTGGACGTGGCCGCGGCCCTCCGCGAAGCCGGGGTGGACGTGGTCGTCTCCTACCTCCCCGTGGGGAGCGAGGAGGCCACGAAGTTCTACGCCCAGGCCGCCATCGACGCCGGGGCCGCGTTCGTCAACTGCATCCCGGTGTTCATCGCGTCGAACGTGGAGTGGGCCCGGAAGTTCGCCGAGGCGGGGCTCCCCATCGTGGGCGACGACATCAAGAGCCAGGTGGGCGCCACGATCGTGCACCGCATCCTCACCAAGCTGTTCGAGGACCGCGGCGTCCGGCTGAACCGGACCTACCAGCTGAACTTCGGCGGCAACATGGACTTCATGAACATGCTGGAGCGAGAGCGCCTGCTCTCGAAGAAGCAGTCCAAGACGCAGTCGGTGCAGTCGCAGCTCCGCGAGCCGCTGGACAAGTCGAACATCCACATCGGCCCGTCGGACCACGTGCCGTGGCTGGAGGACCGCAAGTGGGCCCAGATCCGGCTGGAGGGCCAGTCGTTCGGCGACGTGCCGCTGAACATCGAGCTGAAGCTCGAGGTGTGGGACTCGCCGAACTCGGCGGGGATCGTGATCGACGCGATCCGCGCCGCCCGGGTGGCCCTGGACCGCGGGGTGGCCGGGCCGCTGATCGGGCCCTCGGCCTACTTCATGAAGTCGCCCCCGGTGCAGTTCTCCGACGAGGCCGCCCGGGAGATGGTCGAGGAGTTCATCATCGGCAACGGGGCCTCCAAGGGCGCCGACTGGACCGCCTTCTTCGACGTCCAGCCCGCGTAGTGCCGCCCCCCGTGGAGGGGGAGCCGTGAAACGCGGAACGACGCTGGCCCGGGCCCGCGAGGTCCTGGAGTCGCGCGACTTCCGGTGGCTGTTCGCCACCCGGATCGTCAGCCAGCTGGCCGACGGGCTGTTCCAGGCCGTGATCGTGGCCTCGGTGGTGTTCGGGCCGGACAAGCAGGACACCGCCGTCGGCTTCGCCAAGGCCACCGCGGTGCTCATCGTCCCGTACTCGGTGCTGGGGCCGTTCGCCGGCGTGCTCGTGGACCGGTGGCGGCGCGAGCGCATCCTCTCCCTGACGCCGCTGGTCCGGGCCGCCGCCGCGCTGCTCCTGCTGGCCGGGGAGCACGAGTTCGCGCCGTTCTACGCCGGAGCCCTCATCGTGCTGTCGGGGAACCGGTTCTTCCTGGTCACGGCCGGGACCGTGACCCCCAAGCTGGTCCTCGGCGACGACCTCCTGGTGGCGAACTCGATGAACTCGGTGGGGGGGACGGTCTCCACGATCATCGGGGTGTCCATCGGGGGGCTCCTGGCCGACCTCGCCGGGTTCCGCCCGCTGCTGTTCGCGTGCGGCGCCCTGTGGCTGACGGCCTCGTTCATGGTCCGACGGATCCGGACGCCGCTCTCGGCGGCCGTGGCGAACGGCGCGGGCCTGGAGACGATCTCCGCGGCAGTGGTGCGGGTGGCCGGCGAGTTGCGCGACGGCGCCCGGCGGCTGCTGCGCACGCCGCGGGCCCTGGGACCCATCACATCGTACACATGGGACCAATTCCTCCAGGGCCTGATCCTGGTCATCTCGTTCGTGGTGTTCCGGGAGCGATTCAAGGAGGGGGTGGGCTCGTACTCGTTCCTGATCGGGGCGGGGGCCGTGGGTGGCTTCGTGGGCCTGGCCACCGTGGCCTGGGTGGACGCCCGGGTGGGGCGGCCCAGGGCGGTGGCGGTGGCGTTCGTGGTGTCCGGCGTGCCGCTGCTGGTGGTGGCCCCGATCATCTCCGGCGTGGCCGTCCTGGTGGCGAGCTTCTTCCTGGGGCTGGGGTTCGCGTGGAAGAAGGTCCCGATCGACACGATGGTCCAGCAGTCCGTGCCCGACCGGTACCGCGGCCGGGTGTTCGCCGTGTACGACGTGGCCCAGAACATGGCCCGCGTGGTGGCCGCACTCCTGGCCATCGTGGTGGTCCGGGAATCGGCCGTGGCCGTGGAGGTCTTCGTGATCGGGCTGGCGTTCGTGCTGTACGCCCCGGTGCTCCCCCTGTGGATCGGGCGGACCGTGGACGTCGACGTCCGGAGCTATGCCGGGTCGCGCGCCGACGAGGTCCCCCGGAGCATCGTGCTGGCCGGGGTGGAGGAGCCGGTCGAGGTGGAACGGTCCTGGCGGGAGGAGCGGGCCGGTGTCCGGTTCCTGTGCTTCAGGCTCCGCCTGTCCGACGGCTCACGCCTGGAGGTGGCCCGCCCCGACCCCGACGGCCCCTGGCACATCGACCGAGAGCTTCCCCCGCAGGACGCCGCACCGCACTCCGGGTGAGCGGCGGCCGCCTACCGGGGCGGGCCGACGACCCGGTACTTGACGTGCGTGACGCCGGGCGCCTCGACGACCCTGATCTGCTCGAGCTCGAGGGCGAAATGCCACTCGAACAGCCGCATCCCGCCGACGCCGATGGGGTCGTCCCGACTCTGGTTCGGGCCGGCCGAGTACCCATCGAGGGACACGGACAGCTGGAACCACACCTTCCCCATGCGACCTCCTCTTCAGGGTCCGTCAGAACTGGTGGGGGCACCAGGGGTCGCGGTCGCCGGCGAACATGGCGTCCGCCGTCGCGACCGCCCCCGGGGTGAGCTCCTCGATGCGGCCGGCCCGGAGGAGGTTGCCGAGACGGGTCCCGCCGAGGTACGCCGCGCCGAGCTCGTTCGCGGTGAGGACCAGGTCGGGATCGCCGTCCGTGGCCCGGCACTCCGCGCCGCCCGGGCCACCCACCAGCTCGAACCGTCCCTCGTTCCAGGGGCAGATCTCGTCCCGGACCTCGAGGACCACGCGTCCCTCCGACCCGTAGGTGCGCGCGGAGAGCGCCGCGGGGACGTCCAGGAGGCGGATCCACATCCCGTCGATGACCTTGATCCCGAACCTCCGGACGTCGAGGGCCATCGAGAACAGGGGGTCGTCCACGGGGCGGTTCCAGAACTCGATCGTGCGGACGAGGTCGATGCCGAACACGTAGGACCACATGGCCTGGGTGCTGGCGGGGGAGGTGGCCATGGCCTCCACCACCTGGACGGCGCCGATGTCCACGCCGTCCTCGTCCCCCAGCTTCACCCGGTACACGGCGTACGCGTCGGGTCCCTCGGGCCCCTCGTGGAGGGCGAAGAACATCTTGCCCCAGCCGCCCTGGCGGTGATGTTCGCTGTCCTCGTGGCGGAACCGGTACACCCACCAGTCGTGGTTCCGTTCGATCATGCCCGGGGTCTCGGCGCGGACCCGCTCGTACACGGGGGCCAGCTCCTTCATGGCGTCGTCGAACGGCAGGAGCCGGACCCGGCCGGGGTCCGGGAGCGGCCGGAGGAACGAAGCATGGTCCCGCGACACGGTGGCGATGATCGCGCGGGTCCCGGTCCCGTACCCGAACCGCTGGTAGATGGGGGCCTCGCTGGCCCACAGCGCCGAGAGGACGTCGCCGTGGTCCCGGGAGTCGTCCAGCTGGCGCCGCATCAGCGCCCGGAGCATCCCCCGGCGGCGGTGCGTGGGAGCCACGCCGACCGTGGTCACCCCGGCGGCCGGCACCTGGGCCCTGCCGGGAACCGTCATCTGCAACGAGATCACCGAGGTGGTCCCCACGATCTGGTCCCGGTCGAACACCGCCAGGGAGCGCCCGGGTTCGAACTCCACCCGGGAATCGCGGATGTCCTCCTCGGTGGCGTGCCCTCCGAACGGGACGAAGGCGGCCCGGACGAAGTCCGGCCACTGATCTTCCTGGAGGACGCGGATGTCGAACTCCACGCGGCTACTCCGGCAGCTGCGGGCCGGGACCCTTCGTGCCGGTGGTGGGGTAGCCGCGGTCGTCCGGCGGCCCCCCCGGACCCGGGCGGACCTGCCCCCGGCGCTGGGCTTCCTTCACGAACCGCCGGAACCGGTGCCGGGCGTAGTAGTAGCCGATCACCCCGAGCAGCACGATGGACAGCACCACCGAGAGCACGATCACCAGGGCGACCTTGATCACCACCCCCAGGATCCCGAGGGCGGCGGCAAGGAGCAGCAGCAGCACCAGAACCACCATCGTCCCTCCATGGTACGGGACGCCCGACGTTGCCGGGATGTCGTCCACGGAGCTCTGGCCAACGGGGTGATTCGACCCCGACCGGAGCGCTCACCATCTCGAGCACCTCAGGGAAAGGGGACCGCGATGATGCGGGCGTCGCATCCGGAGGGCCGGACTCCCACCTTCCGGCAGTTCGGCATGGTCATGGTCGCGGTGACGTGGTTCGCCGTGCTGCTGCCGGTGGGGGCGAGGGCCGCTGGGACGCTGATGACCCTGGTCGGCTCGTCCTGGAGACCAGCCCTCACAACCCCTGAATGCGGTTGGGCACCTCCCGTCCTCCCCGGGCACGCCGGCTGAGTGCCAAGTGCGACTACCGCAGCTGCTTGTCGGCGTCGAGCATGAGGTTGCCGAACACCCGGGCCGCCGTGGGGAACGCGTGGATGGCGTCGGCCAGGACGCTCACCGGGATCCCGGCCTTGACCGCGATCACGCCCTCGTGGATGAGCTCCGACGCGCCCGGACACGCGGCGAACGCGCCCACCAGGACCTTGCGCTCCCGATCGACCACCGCGGTGACGTGCCCCGGCGCGCCCTCCAGGATCGCGGTGTGGGACGGCCACGGCGGCTCGATCGAGTACCCGCGGGCGGTGACGGAGAAGTCCTGCGTCACCTCGAACGCGTCGATCCCGCGCTGCTGGGCCTCCTCCACCGTGATCCCCACCGCGCCGGTCTCCGGTTCGGTGAACGTGGTCTTCGGCACGGACTCGATGTCCAGCACGTGCGTTCGACCGACGACGTTCCAGGCGGCCACCCGGCCCTCGTAGTCGGCCACGTGGGTGAACTGGAGGCCCCCGGCCGCGTCGCCGGCCACGTACAGGCCGTCGCCGATCGCCAGGTGCTCGTCGTGGTCTGCCACGCCGCGATCGGTGAGGCGTCCGCCGGCCTCCTCCACCCCCATGGCCCGGAGGTCGGCCGCTCGCCGGCCCACCGAGACCAGCAGCTCGGCGCCCTCGGCGGTGGTGCCGTCGTCGAGCTCGACGATCCGTCCCGCCCCTCCCGCGGTGACCTTCACGGCGTGCGCCCCGATCCGGATGTCCACGCCCTCCCGTTCCAGCTGGGCGGAGACCACCTCGGCCGTGCGGGGGTGTTCGCGGGCCAGGAGCCGGCTCCCCTCGATCAGCGTCACCTTCACGCCGAACCGGGAGTACGCCTGGGCCAGCTCCACCCCCACCGGGCCCCCGCCCAGCACCACAATGGACGACGGGAGCTCGCGGGTGGACGACGCGTCGTTGCTGGTCCAGTACCCGGCCTCGCGGAGGCCCTCGATGGGCGGGATGAACGGAGTGGAGCCCGCGGCGATCACGACGTTTCGGGTCTCGAACGAACGGGGGCGGCCCCCGTTCCCGTTCGGCGCGACCTCCAGCCGGCCGGGCCCCGTGATCCTGGCCTCCCCCCGCATCACCTCGACCCCGGCGCCCTCCAGGCCCTTCAGGTGGCCGGAGTCGTCCGGGTAGTCGATGCCCTCGCGGGAGATCATCCAGTCCCGCCGGGCCGAGGCCCGCTGCCACGGGTAGTCCGCGCCCTCGTGGCGGCGCCGGGCCGAGTCGAGCAGCGTCTTGGTGGGCATGCACGCCCAGAACGAGCACAGGCCGCCCACCAGGTCCCGTTCGACCACGGCCACCTTCCGGCCGGCTTCCGCGCCGGCGTACGCCGCGGCCTCCCCCGACGCGCCGGTCCCGATCACCACGAGGTCGTAGTCCATCGACTCCCTTTCGTTCGATCGCCGGATGGCTTCCGGGCGGGCCCGCGTTCCTCACGGCCCACGCCGCCTGCGAGCGTAGTCCCGGCGCCCGGGGGCGTGTTACGGCCTCCGGCGGAGGGCGACGAACCCGGCCCCGGGGCGGTAGGCCAGGCGGACCACGCCGCGGATGTTACGGGTCCCCACGGGGCCGAACGCCCTGCTGTCGGTGGACGCGTCGAGCCGGTCGCCGGTGAGGAACCATTCGCCGGCGCCCAGGCGAACGGGACCGGGCAGGGGTCGTCCGCCGGGAAGCACGTGGATCTCGTCACCGGGGCCGGCAGCCACCCGCTTCACGATCTCGAACCCCGGCCGGCCGGGGTGCTCCACCACCACGACGTCGCCCACGGCCGGCCGGAGCCGGAGGGCGAGGACCCAGTCGCCATCGAGCAGGCTCGGCTCCATGCTCGGGCCCCGGACCTCGGCCCGCAGCGGGCGGAGCCGGGCCAGGGCCAGCGCCACGAGCGCGACCGCGGCGGCCACGGTGGGCCCTCGCGAACGGGGGTTCGGCCCCCGGTGATAGGTTGTCCGGGAAGTCACTTCCGTCCTTCGAGCGAGGAGGCGACATGCGACAGCTGCTCCAAGCGTTGCTCAGGCCGACCCGCGTCGTCCACGCCCACTGCGACCTGCCGTGCGGCGTGTACGACCCCGCACAGGCCCGGATCGAAGCCGAATCCGTGGCGAAGATCCAGGAGAAGTACGGCGACGCCGCGAACCAGAAGAAGCCCTCGGAAACCGAGGACGACTTCAGGGCCCGGTGCCTGGTGATCAAGGAGGAGCGGGCCGACCTGGTGAAGCACCACCTGTGGGTGCTGTGGACCGACTACTTCAAGCCCGAGCACCTCGAGCAGCACGCCGACCTCCACGACCTGTTCTGGAAGGCCACCAAGGAGGCCGGAGAGGCCAAGAAGTCCACGGACCCGGCCCAGGGCAAGAAGCTCCTCGACCTCATCGACCAGATCGGGGAGATCTTCTGGGCCACCAAGAAGGCCGCGTAGTCCGGCGATCAGTTCAGCGACCCGGGCGCGCCGAGCTTCGGGCGCGGGGAGTCGATCTGCTCGGTGATCCGGATCTCCGGCATCCGTGGCTCGGGGCCCCACATCTGGCCCTGCGGGCCCATCGGAGTGCGGGAGCGGGGGGCGGCGTCGCGTGCCGCGCGGATGGCTCGCTGGTTCCCCAGGAAGACCGCCGTCGCCAGCAGCCCGATGCCGATCGCCCCCACCACCTCGTGCTCGGTGGAGGCCAGGTGGACGGCCAGCCACGTGGCGCCGATGAGGTTGACGGCCAGCATGAGCAGCGCCCAGGCGCGGGTACCACGGCGCGGCCGATCGGATCGCTTCACGGCTCCCTCCCTGCGACGACCACTGACCGGTCGGCGGGTTGCTCGGCGCCTCCGCGCCGGATCCGGCGATGGCGAATGGTACCCCCGCGCTTGATACGCTCGCCAGCCCCATGAGGGACATCGGGCTGGTCGGGTTGCCGTTCTCGGGGAAGTCCACGCTGTTCACTGCGCTGACCCGAGCGGGGGCGGCGGGCGGACGGGCCAACCAGGCCGTGGTCCCGGTTCCCGATCCGCGGCTCGCCGTCCTGACCGAGCTCGAACGGTCCCGCAAGACCGTCGCGGCGCAGGTCCGGTTCGTGGACGTGCCGGGCGGGACCGGCGCGCAGGGGCTGGCCGCCATGCGGGAGGTCGACGCCCTCGGCGTGGTGCTCCGGGCGTTCGGTCCGGAGGCGGATCCGGCCCGGGACCTGTCCGAGGTCCTGGCCGAGCTGCTGCTGGCCGACCTCGCCGTGGTGGAGTCGGCGCTGGAGAACGCGCGACGCCGGGCCAAGGGCCGCTCGGGGGCCGTTCCGGAGATCGACACGCTGGAGCGCGCGCACGCGGCGCTGTCGGAGGAGCGCGCGCTGCGCGAGGTCGGGTTCGACGAGGATGCTCGGGCGCACCTGCGGGGCCTGGCGCCGCTCACGCTGAAGCCGTGGATCCCCGTGGCGAACCTCGAGGAGGGCGCGGCGCTCCCGGACGGGCTGCCGGAGGGCACCGTCGCCGTGTTCGCGTCGATCGAGGCCGAGACCGCCGGCATGGACGAGGAGGAGGCCCGGGAGCTGCTGGCGGAGTTCGGAGTGACCGAGCCCGGGCTCGAGTCCGTGATCGCCGCGTGCTACCGGGCCCTCGACCTCATCACGTTCCTCACCACCGGGGAGGACGAGACCCGGGCCTGGGAGGTCCGCCGGGGCGCCACCGCGCCGGAAGCCGCCGGCGCCATCCACACCGATCTCCAGCGGGGATTCATCCGGGCGGAGGTCGTGAGCTACGAGGACCTGGTGGCCGCCGGCAGCTGGAACGCCGCGAAGACGAAGGGCCAGCTCCGCGTGGAGGGGAAGGATTACGTCGTCCGCGAGGGCGACATCCTCCACGTCCGCTTCAACGTCTGACAGCTTTCTATCTCATGTTCGCCAGGTTTCGCTGGCGAATGGATGCCGTTACACTCCCTTTCCATGGACGACAGCTATCGGATCGGCGAGGCGGCCTCGGTGCTGGGGGTTCGGGTGGAGACCCTCCGGCGGTGGGAGCGGCAGGGGAAGCTCAAGACCCTTCGAACGGCCGGTGGCCAGCGCAAGGTCCCGGCATCCGAGGTCGCACGGCTGCTGGCCGTGCGCCGCGAGCGTCAGGGGCCGATGGCCGCGACGTCGGCCCGGAACCACTTCCCCGGCGTCATCACCGCCGTGAAGAAGGACAAGCTGGTGGCGACCGTGGAGATCCTGGCCGGTCCCCACCGCGTTCTGGCGCTCATCACGCGGGAATCGGCGGACGAGCTGCTACTGAAGCCCGGGATGCAGGCCGTAGCCACCGTGAAGGCCACGAACGTCTTCGTCGAGGTACCGGCGTGAGGCGTCTGGCTCCGCTCGCGATCTGCTCGCTGCTGTTGTCCGCGGCGTGTTCGCAGGGGCACATCGACGACGGCGGCGCCACGGTCACGGTCCTCGCGGCCGCGTCGCTGACGGAGTCGTTCCAGGCCATCGGCCACGACTTTGAACAGCAGCATCCGGGAGAGGTATCGGTCCGGTTCGGCTTCGGCCCTTCTGACGGACTGGCCCAGCAGATCCAGCAGGGGGCGCCGGCCGACGTGTTCGCCTCCGCGAGCGAGAAGTGGATGGATGCGGTAGCCGACGACCCGGGCGTGAGCCACCGAGCCGACTTCGCCCGGAACCGCCTGACGATCGTGGTGCCGGCGTCGGACCCGGCGGGGATCGAGCGCGTCGACGACCTGGCGAAGCCCGGCGTGAAGCTCGTGCTGGCCGCGGAGGGCGTGCCGGCCGGCGACTACGCGCGGCAGATGCTGGACAACGCCGGCATCGCCGACGCCGCGCTGGCGAACGTGGTCTCGAACGAGATCGACGTGAAGGGCGTGTTGCAGAAGGTCGCCGCGGGCGAGGCCGACGCCGGGATCGTGTACGTCACGGACGTCACGCCGGATGTCCGAACGCAGGTGCGAGCCGTCGCGATCCCGGATGACGTCAACGTGATCGCCCAGAATCCGATCGCCGTGGTGGACGGGTCGGACGTCCCCGGCTTGGCCGCGACGTTCGTCCGGTACGTCGAGGGGCCCGGCCAGGACGTGCTGCGGTCGGCCGGATTCCTTCCGGCGAGGTAAGCGTGGCCACCCCGACAACAGCATCTCCGCCGGCGCCTTCTGTGGCGGGGCAGGCGCCGGCTCGCCGGTTGGGCGCGGCCCTGCTCGCGCTTCCCGCGGTGGCGTTCGTTCTGGTTCCGCTGGTGGCCCTCGCGGTGAAGGCGCCGTGGTCGCGCGCGGGGTCGGCGCTGTCCCAATCTGGAGCGTGGACGGCACTCCGGGTGTCGGTGGAAGTGACTGTGCTGGCCACGGCGATCTCCCTGGCACTCGCTCTCCCCGTCGCCTGGGTGCTGGCCCGCGTGCCGTTCCCGGGGCGGCGGGTGGTGCGGGCGCTGGTGGTGCTGCCGATCGTGCTCCCGCCGGTCGTGGCCGGGGTGGCGCTCCTCGCGGCGCTCGGGAAGTTCGGCCTGGTCGGTGGGCTGCTGCGCCACGCGGGGGTGACGCTCGCGTTCACGACCGTAGGGGCGGCGGTGGCGGCGGCGTTCGTGTCGGCGCCGTTCCTGGTCCTGGCGCTGGAGGCCGGGTTCCGGGGGCTCGACACGCGGTTCGAGGACGCGGCTCGAACGCTGGGGGCGTCGCGCTGGTACGTGTTCCGGCGTGTGACGATGCCGCAGGTCCGGCCGGCGTTGGTGGGCGGGCTGGTGCTGGCGTGGGCCCGGGCCCTCGGGGAGTTCGGCGCCACCATCACGTTCGCGGGGAACTTCCGCGGCACCACGCAGACCCTCCCGCTCGCGGTGTTCCAGGCGCTCCAGACCGACCCCGGCGCGGCCATCGTGATCTCCCTGGCCATGCTTGTGGTCTCGGTGGCCGTGCTGGTGGCCGTGGGCGGCCGGGTCCTGGCCCGGTGAACGGCGCAGGCGCCCTCGAGGCGACCGTGGAGGTGCCGCGGGAGCGGTTCGACGTCCACGCCTCGCTGCGGATCCCCGCCGGCCGGACGGTGGCCCTGCTGGGGCCGAACGGGGCCGGGAAGTCCACCGTGGTGCGGGCGCTGGCCGGGTTGGAGCCAGAGGTCCGAGGTCGGGTGGTCCTTGATGGCGCGGAGCTCGACGGGAACGGTGTGCGCCTGCCCCCGGAGCGGCGGCCGGTCGGCGTGGTGTTCCAGGACCTCCTCCTGTTCCCGCACCTGTCCGCGCTGGAGAACGCGGCGTTCCCGCTGCGGGCCCGAGGCGTGGCGAGGCGCGAGGCCCGGGCCCGGGCTGCGCGGCTCCTGGAAAGGCTGGGCGTGGCCCATCGGGCGGGCGCGAAGCCGGCCGAGCTGTCGGGTGGGGAGGCCCAGCGCGTGGCGCTGGCCCGGGCCCTGGTCCACGAGCCGCGGCTGCTGTTACTGGACGAACCCCTCTCCGCGCTGGACGTCCGCTCCCGAGGCGAGATCCGCACGCTGCTCCGCGAGCTGCTGGCCGGCTTCCCGGGCGTCCGCGTGCTGGTCACCCACGACCCCGTGGAGGCCATGACCCTGGCCGACGAGCTGGTGCTCATGGAGGAGGGCCGGGTCACGCAGGTCGGGACACCCGAGGAGATCCGGGACGCGCCACGAACCCCGTACGCCGCCGAGCTGGTGGGCGTCAACCTGTTCGCCGGAACGCTGGTCCGCCTGAACGACGGGAGCGGACTCCTCAGGACCCCCGACGGCGACGTGGTGGTCGGCTGGCCCGCCGACGCGGCGGGCGACACCGACGGCGTGCTCGGAATCCTCCGCCCCGCCGATGTGGCGCTGTTCCTCACGCCGCCGGAGAGCGGCTCCGCCCGGAACGTCCTGCACGGCCCCATCACCAGCGTCATCCGCGACGCCGACCGCGCCAGGATCCGCATCGCCAGCTCCCCCCCGCTCGTCGCCGAGGTCACGGCAGCGTCCGTCACCCGCCTGGGACTCACCGAACGCACCCCGGTCCACGCCGCCTTCAAGGCGGTGGAGGTCTCGGTGATCCTCCCGGAATAGTCCGCGGAGCTAAACCTTCCGGGCAGCTCCAGCGTCGTCCACGATGAGGGTGTGAGGGACGAGCGACGTGCCGCGTTCGAGGGGTTGTGGCGGGAGGAGTACGCCCGTGTGTTCCGTGCGTCGTTCCTCATCACCGGCGACCGGCAGGAGGCGGCCGACGTGACCCAGGAGGCGTTCGCCAGGGCGTACGAGCGGTGGCGCACGGTCTCGCGCGCCGAGCGTCCCGGCGCATGGGTCCAGCGGGTCGCCGCGAACCTCGCGATCTCCTGGCGCCGCCGCCAGCGCCTGCACCAACGCGCACCGCAGCCCCCCGGCGACGCTCCCGAGCCCGAGGTTCCCGACCAGGAACTCATGGCAGCACTTCGAGCCCTCCCGCCGGCCCAGCGCGCCGCCGTGGTCCTGCGCCACTGGGCCGACCTCTCGATCGAGGAGACCGCGCGAGCCCTCGGCAAGCGACCCGGAACGATCAAGGCCCTCACGTCACAGGGCCTTGCGAACCTCCGCCGATCGCTCACGAAGACCCAGGAGCCCACCACCCAATGAGATCCGACACCGACATCGAACGCCGCCTCGTGGCCGCGGCCGAGTCGATCCCGGTCGAGCTTCCCCCGGCGGACGCGGCGATCAGGGGCGGCCGACGGCGCGGGACACGCCGAATCATCGCGCTGGCAGCTGCGGTGGCCCTTGTCGGCACCGGTACAACCTGGGCCGTCACTCAGCTCGGAGGCCTCGACCCGGGACCCCAGCCCGCCGACACGTTCGATCCCGGTGGAGTCCGCTACGTCCAACTGCCGACGGGCCGTCCCGTGCCCGTGCCCGAGGGGTGGTTCGTCCAGTCTGGCGTATGGCCAGGCATCGAAGACATGGCACTCTCGACCAGCCGTGACGCAGTCGAGGCGGCCATCAGTGGCTGCGGCCTGGCCGACAGCTCGTGCTCGACCCGTCACATCGAGGCTGGTGACGTCGAGACAGGTGACGCATTCGTTCAGGTTGCGGTGCTCACGAACGGCTGCACTCCCGGGTACTGCGACATGGCATTCCCGGATCAGCTGAGGCCCGACGACTTCGACCAGGTGGGGAGCATCGACGGAGAGCCCGTGCTGCAAGCTGTGCGCACCATCAACGCAAGATCCGGGTCCGTCGAGGTTCGGTACTGGGTGGGACCAGACGCCACGCAAGCGTCTCGCGACGCTGCGGAGTACGTCGTGGCGAATCTCCGTTTCACTACCGGAAGCGAACCATTGGCGTTCGACCCCAACGAGGCTCACCCGGTCGACGTCTGGTACGCGGACGCGCCTGTGCCCGTTCCCGACGGCTGGGCCTCCACGACCGTCCCACTTCAACTCCACTTCGGCCTCGGTCTGGGCGCTTCGACGAACGCAGATGCCGTGGCGCAGCTGGTTGAAGGATGCGGGCAAGGTGACAGCCACTGTTCGATCCGGGGCTTCCGCGAGGGGAACCTGAGCCCAACAGATGCGTTCGTCTATGTCTCGCTCACGTATCGACCGCCGTGCATCTCATGCTCTCCGCCATCCCAGCTGCCCCCGGACATCGTGCCTGGGGCTTTCGAAGTCGTCGGCGAGATCCTCGGCTCGCCTCTCCATCGCCTCACCGGTCAGGGACCAGCGGATGCCGCGATCTACGGGATCGAATACTGGGTGGGGCCCGAGGCCGACGCAGCCACGCGTGACGCAACCGAGTACCTGGTGTCACACCTCAACGTGCCGACTTCGTCCGCCCTGGGGTTGGTCGAGTACTCCGATCCCGACGACGGCTACACGATCACATATCCGGCGGGGTGGTATTTGGCCGACGAGAAGCTGACCCCGATCCTGACGTCCCCGGCGGAGATCCTGGCGCTCGGGACGTACGTGCTGCGGCCCGGCGGCACGAATTGCGCGCACGTGCCCGAGAACGCCATCGAGGACCTGTTCCCGCAGGACGCCCTGATCTGGCTCGCCGAGGACTCTCCTGGCAAGGCGTTCGAGCGGGGATTCGAGCCGCGGCCGGAGACGTTCGCCACGGAGAAGCCGAACCAGGAGGTGGAGGCCCGGTATTGCCTTTCCGACCCGGAGAAGCGGTACACGCAGTGGTGGATACCGTTCGCCGACGCCGGGCGGGCCTTCTACCTGTACGTGGCCATGGGGCCGGACGTCTCCCCCGAGGTCCGCGACCAGGTCTGGGCGGCCGTGGACTCGCTGGAGTTCGAGCCGGCCGCCGAGTAGCCGGCCTACGCCGGAGCCGGCTCGGCTCGCTCCGTCCGGCTGAGCGTCCGTACGCCGAACACCGTGACCAGCACCAGCGGGAGCAGCACCACGAGCACCGCGATCTTCGGGTTCGTTGCATCCGCCACCGCCCCGTCGACCAGCGCGGCGATGGGTCTGGTGCCCAGGAACGCGATGGTCCACAGGCCCATGATCCGGCCGCGCATTCGGTCCTCGACCTCTTCCTGGAGCGCGGTGGTCCACGCCGTGCTGGAGGCCAGGTAGCCGAGGCCTCCCACCAGCAGCACCCCCAGCGCCGGCCAGAACGACGGCGTGAACGCAAACCCGGCCAGGCCGCCGGCCATCAGCAGCATCGTCCACGGGAGCATCCGCAGCCGGGTATCGGGGGGCGCCCGGAACGTCCGGGCCAGCAGGAACGCCGCCAGGATCGAGCCGATCCCGAACGCCGCCACCAGCAGCCCGGCGTCGTGGTCGGCCCGCCCGAACACGTCCTGGGCGAACGTCGGCCCCAGGGTGATCACCGGATCCGACGCGATCGACACCGCGGCCACACCGAAGAGCATCATCCGCAGGCGGGGGTTCCCCCACGCCATCGCCAGCACCTCGCGGATCGAACCTCCCGATTCCACGCGCGGGGCCCGCTCCAGCCGCAGCAGCAAGAGCGCCGCGATCAGCGCCAGGAACGACAGGCTGTTGATCCCGAACGCCCACCCGAACCCCAGCCCCGCGATGGTCGCGGTGGCGATCACCGGGCCCACCACCCGGGCCAGGTTGTACGTCACGGAGTTCATCCCGATGGCCTGGCCAAGGTGCTCACGCCGGACCAGCGCCGGCAGCAGCGCGCCCATGGCCGGGATCGAGACCGCGTACTGCACCCCGACCAGCACGGCCACGACCATCACCGCCGCGACCGTGGCGTTCCCCGACCCCGCGAGCACGGCCAGCACCCCGGTCGCCGCCAGCGCCAGGACCTGCGTCGAGATCAGCAGGCGCCGCCGGTCGAACCTGTCGGCCAGCCGCCCGCCGAACAGCGCCAGCGCCAGCACCGGGACGAACAGCGCGGCGTTCGTCACCCCGACCATGAACGAACGGCCCGTCAGCTCGAGGACCAGCACGCCCTGGGCCACGTTCTGGAGCCACGTGCCGGTGTTCGACACGACCTGGCCGAAGAAGAACAGCCGGAAATTCCGGTTCGCGAACAGCCCCGAGGACCCGGCCCCTCCGTTCGGGGAGGCCGGCGCCGGGCCACCGGGCGCGCGCGACGGCTCGATGTCGGTGCGGGGAGTCTCCATGCGGCTCGGGTACGAGGCTACCGCTCGGCCGGGGGCTCGCTCGGGGCAGGATGGCCGGACGGCGCCCCTGCGGTGGAGGCAACGCCCCGCTCCGCCGCCCATTCGTCGAGCAGGCGGACGGCCTCCTCGCGGTCGATCAGCCCCTGCTCCAGCCGGAGCTCCATGAGGAACGCGAGGGCCTCGCCCACCACCGGTCCCGGCGGCACCCCGAGGTGCTCCATGACCTCGTTCCCGTCCAGGGGCGGCCGCATCGCGTCGAGGTTCTCCTGTTCCGCCAGCCGGGCGATGCGCTCCTCGAGGTCGTCCTGCAGCGCCCGGAACTGCTTGGCCTTGAACAGGTTCCCGGTGGTGACGTCGGCCCGGGTCAGCTGGTTGAGCCGGTCGAGCTGGGGGCCGGCGTCGCGGACGTACCGCCGGACCGCGGCGTCGCTCCATCCCTCGCCGTAGCCGTGGAACCGCAGGTGCAGCTCGATCAGCCGGCGGACCTGTTCGATCACCGAGGTGGGGTAGCGCAGCTCGCGCAGGCGGACCTCGGCCATGCGGGCCCCCACGACCTCGTGGTGATGGAACTGGACACCCTCGGCCGTGAACTCCCGCGTCTTCGGCTTCCCGACGTCGTGGAAGAGCGCGGCCAGGCGGAGCACCAGGTCCGGCTCGCAGTTCTCGACCACCGCGAACGTGTGCCGGAGGACGTCCTTGTGCTTGTGGACGGGGTCCTGTTCCAGCTCGAGGGCCGGGAGCTCCGGCAGGAACTCCTCGGCCAGCTTCGTGTCGACCAGCAGCTGGAGGGCCCGCCCGGGCTCCGATCCCAGCAGCAGCTTGTTCAGCTCGTCCTGGATCCGCTCGCGCGACACGATGGCCAGCCGCGACCGCATCCGTTCGATCGCGGACACCACCCGCACCGACGGCGTCACGCCGAGCTGCGACACGAACCGGGCGGCCCGGAGCATCCGGAGTGGATCGTCGGAGAACGCGATCTCCGGCTCCAGCGGGGTGTCCAGGTGCTTCGCCGCGAGGTCCCGGAGGCCGCCGAACGGGTCCCGGAACTCGCCCTCCGGCAGGCGGACCGCCATCGCGTTGATCGTGAAGTCTCGCCGCGACAGGTCGGTGTCGATGTCCCGGGCGAACGTCACCGCGGGCTTCCGTTCGGCCTCCGGGTACATCTCCTCCCGGAACGTCGTGATCTCGAACTTCCGGTCGCCCTTGAGCGCACCGACCGTCCCGAACCGCACGCCCTGGAGGTACCGCCGGTCGGCCCACCCCTTCAGCACCCGGAGCGTCTCGTCGGGCCGCGCGGAGGTGGCCATGTCCAGCTCGGAGTCCGGGTCGAGCCGGCCGAGCAGCGAGTCCCTGACCACGCCCCCCACCAGGTACAGCTCGAAGCCGGCCCTGCGGAACCGATCCCCGAGCTCGCGGGCCAGGGGGTCGATCTCGACGAGGGCAGCGCCGGTCGGCCGGTCGGAGGTGGGGGGCTCGGCCATGACCCGGCCATGGTACCCCCGGCACTCCGCCGCACCGGCGAACGCCGCGATCGGCTCAACTCGCAGCGTGGAGTGTCGATGGAACGGGAGGAGGTCCGGGCGAGCCGGTCGCGAACGGCGGGCGCGGGCCGCAAAGATCGTCGAGTCGGTCCCGCCCCGCTGGGCGGGCGGCAACAGCCTCGGCCGGGCTCCGCGTAGTGCCCGGGGGCGGGACCCTCGATTCACTCCTCCGCGGGAGGACCATCGCGGGCGAGGATCTCCCGGATCACCTCTCCCTTCGCGTCCGCGTAGTTCTGGACGTACTTCCACCGCCGCCTGGCCAGCTCGCGCTTCGTCCTGCCGTACAGGTCGTGGTCCTCCGGGCTGGTCCGCAGCCGGTCCCGGAAGGCCACCATGCGTTCGATCTCCGGGCACCCCTCCGAGAACACGTGGATCTGGACGTCCGCTCGCGGCGTCTTGAACATGCGGTGCTCGTACCAGTCCGGCTCGCGAATCCGGAGCACGTAGCCCGCGGCCTCCAGTGGGGGGACGTAGCTCTCCTCGTCGGCCGAGTCCGCGACGACCAGCAGGATGTCGATGATCGGCTTGGCCGCGAGCCCGGGCACCGACGTCGAGCCCACGTGCTCGATCCCGAGCGCACGCTCGCCGAGCGCGGCCGCGATCCGGCGGGCCTCGTCCGCGAACCGTTCGGGCCAGGCGGGGTCGTGGTCCACGAGCTCGATCGGGCCCCCGTGCACGCGGAGCTCCCCAACCGTCGCCGCCCGGATCTCCTCCTCCCGGGCCTGAGGGGACTCGCCCATGACCCGGCAGGATATCCGCCCCACCCGGCTCGCCAGTCGCTCGCGCGGTGCCGCGGGAGACCCTCGACCTGCCGACGCGATAGCGTTCCCCGTCGTGGACGCCGCGCCGGGATTCCTGTGGTCGCTGCCGAACTCGGCGATCGGGCTGGTGTTCGGCGCGCTGTCGTTCCGGCGACCCCGGCTCCTCGACGTGTCACCCCACGAGGCCCGGAGGGTCCTGGTGTTCGACGGTCCCGCACGGGGCTACGCCCGCCTGATCCCGCTGTTCGGCTACTCCGCCCAGACGTTCGGGCACGTCCTCATCGGCACGGTCCGGATCGAGGGCGAGCTCCTGGCCCACGAGCTGGAGCACGTCCGGCAGTACCGCCGGTGGGGCCCGCTGTTCCTCCCCGTCTACGGCGCGATGTTCCTCCGGTACGGCTACCGACGGCACCCGTTCGAGCTCGCGGCCGCTCGCGCCGCTCAGGGTGCGGAGACCCTTGCGGCGCAGGAGGTCCGGGCGTCGTGAGGATCCTCCTGGGAACCGCCGCGGGAATGCTCGAGGCGGGCCCTGGCCGCGACCCGGTCGCCCTGGCGGGGCACGACGTGGGCGCGCTGGCACCGGCCGCCGGTGGGGGGTGGTGGGCGGTGGCGAACGGAACCGAGCTGTGGCACGTGACCGGCGGCGAGGAGCGGGCGCCGGCGACCGCTCCCGAGGGCGTCCGGATCCATTGTCTGATGGACGGACCGGCCGGCGTCCTGGTGGGTGCGACGGAGGCCGGCCTGTTCCGCCTCGTCGGCGAGGAGCTGGCGCCGGTGCCCTCCTTCGACTCCACGCCGGGGCGGGACACGTGGTCCACGCCATGGGGCGGCCCACCGGACGTCCGGTCGATGGCGGCGGGACCCGACGTCGTCGTGTACGTGAACGTGCACGTCGGCGGGATCCCCCGCACCGCGGACGGCGGAGCGACGTGGCAGCCCACCATCGAGGTCGACGCCGACGTCCACCAGGTGATCGCGCACCCGGATCGCGTCGGAACGGTCCTCGCCGCCTGCGCGTACGGCCTGGCGGTGAGCCGGGACGGCGGCCGGACGTGGACCATCGACGACGCGGGCCTCCACGCCTCCTACGCCCGAGCCGTCGCCGTGGCCGGCGACCACGTCCTCCTCACCGCCTCCACCGGGCCCCGGACCCGGCAGGCCGCGATCTACCGCCGCCCCCTGGACTCGGACGGCCCGTTCGAACGATGCACGGACGGCCTCCCGGAGTGGTTCGACGCGAACCTCGACACCCACCGCCTCGCCTCCGACGGCCCGACCGTCGTCCTCGCGGCACCCGACGACGCCCTGTACCGCTCCGGCGACGCCGGCACGACCTGGGAACGAACGGACGACGGCTTCCCGCCGGTGCGCTGCGTCGTGATCGAACCCTGACCGAGAGCCGAGACCGGTCAGACGGTCACGCCGGGGACCTCGCCGATCGGGATGGGGCCGTCGCCGGTGGGGCGGGACGCGGCGACCACGTCGGCCCGGAGGCGGGCGGACTTCATCGCCAGCTGGAAGTCGTGCGGGTTCGAGGACGCCTCCATCGCGTCCTCCTCCCGGACCAGCCCCTCCATGACCAGCTTCACCAGCGACTGGTCGAACGTCTGCATGCCGTAGAACTCGCCCTCGGCGATGACGTCGATGATCTCGAACGTGCTCTCCGGCTTCAGCAGCCGCTCCTGGACCCGGCCGTTGTTGATCAGGACCTCCACCGCCGGGACCCGCCCGCGGTGGTTGGCCCGGGGCAGGAGCCGCTGCGACAGGACTCCCCGGAGGCCCGAGGCCAGCGACACGCGGGCCTGGCGCTGCTGCCCCGGCGGGAACAGGTCGATCAGGCGGTTCACGGTCTCGGTGGCGTCGATCGTGTGCAGGGTCGAGATCACCAGGTGCCCGGTCTCGGCGGCGTGGATGGCGGCCTCGGCCGACTCCTGGTCCCGGATCTCCCCCACGAAGATCACGTCGGGGTCCTGGCGCACCACGTGCCGCAGGGCGGCGGAGTACGACTGGGTGTCCACCCCCACCTCGCGCTGGTCGATGATCGAACGGTAGTCCTCGTGGATGACCTCGATGGGGTCCTCCACGGTCACGATGTGGGCCCGGCGAGTCATGTTGATGTGGCCGATGAACGAGGCGATGGTGGTGGTCTTCCCGGTCCCAGTCGGCCCGGTCACCAGCACCAGACCCCGGGGGGCCTCGGCCAGCGAACGGACCACCGGGGGCAGCATGAGCTCCTCGAACGTCGGCGTCTCGGCGCGGACCCGGCGGATGGCCAGGCCCACGGCGCCCCGCTGCCGGAAGCAGTTCACCCGGAACCGCCCCACGCCGGGGAGCGTGTAGCCGAAGTCGGCCTCGCTGGTGTCGCCGAACTCCGACGCCTTGCTGGGCGGCAGGAGCTCCGCCGCGAACAGCTCGGTGTCCTGGGGGCCGAGGGCCGGGAACTCGGTCGGGGTGAGGGTCCCGTCAACGCGGACGAACGGAACCGCCCCCACCTTCAGGTGGAGGTCGCTCCCCCCCATCTCGACCATCGTCCGCAGGAGCTCCCAGGCCTCCATCGCCCCCTTAGCGTCGGCACGAACGGCCCGGTTCCTTTAGCCCGGGGGCCTCGCCCGAGGCCCCGGCGGCGAATTTCCGGGACCTTGACAGGTTGCCTTGACAGGCACCGGGGAAAGGTGAGAGGGACCGAAGGCGAACCCGTGTCGGAGGTGACGTTTCCAGTGGCCGAATCGAACGGCAACGGCAAGCGGATGTCCAGGGCGGAGGCCGGCCGCAAGGGCGGGCTGACCACGAAACAGCGCTACGGCCCCGAGTTCTTCGGCAAGATCGGGAAGATCGGGGGCAAGAAGGGCGGCGACACCACGAAGCGCCGTTACGGCGTGGAGTTCTACCAGCAGATCGGCCGCAAGGGAGGCTCGCGCTAGCGGGGCCCCACCGGCCGGCCCTGCCTCGGCCGGGGTGAGCACCTGCCCAGTTGCGTTGCCGCGCAACATCGGGTGGGAATCCCCGGGTCGGGGCGTCCGGACGGCCCACCCGGACCCCCTGCCATACTGCGCGCATGCGGACGAGCGTCGACGTCCACAACCACCTCGTTGACAGGGGCGTCCAGCATGAGCTGCTCCCCCTGAGAGGCAGGTTGCGCTCCGCCGAGCGGATCTCCGCCGTCCTCGGCCTGCCCCCCGAGGTGGTTGGCAAGGTGGTCGTGTTCGAGACCGACGGGGGACCGGTGGCGGCCCTGGTTCCCTCGAGCCGCGACGCCGACCCCGTGCGCGTCCGGCGGGCCATCCGGGCCTCCGAGATCCACGCCGCCTCCCCGGCGAAGGCGTCCCAGCTGTCCGAGTACCTGTTCGAGGCGATCCCCCCGGTCGGCCTCCCACCGTCGTTCAAGGTGGTGATGGATCGCCGGCTGGCCTCGCAGGAGGTCCTGTATTTCGCCGGGGGTGAGGCCACGGCGATCCTGAAGGTCCGGGCCGAGGATCTGGCCGGCGCGGCCGACGCGAAGCTCGCCCGCATCGCCACCGCTCAGCGGCGGGCCGAGCCCTCCTCCGGCGGCCCGTGAAGACCAGGACCGAACGGTCGGCCGGCGGGGTGGTGTTCCGGCCGGCGGGCGACGACGGCAACGGTGACGTCGAGATCGCCCTGGCCTCGCGGCGGACCCGGAAGGGAGACCTGGCCTGGGGCCTGCCGAAGGGCCTCATCGAACCGGCGGAGCAGCCGGAGGACGCCGCCCTGCGCGAGGTCCGCGAGGAGACGGGGCTGGATGCCGAGATCGAGGACGACCTGGGCTGGATCTCCTACTTCTACGTGTGGGAGGGCGAGCGGGTCCGCAAGTCCGTGCGGTTCTTCCTGATGCGCGCGACCGGGGGCGACATCTCCCTCCACGACCACGAGATGGAGGAGGTCCGGTGGTTCCCCCTGGACGACGCGGTCCGAACGGCGACCTACCCTTCGGAGACGGGCGTCCTCCGCAAGGCCGCGGGTCTCCTGCGGACCTCCCGGTGAGCCCGTCGCGGCCCTACAATGGCGCCGCCGCCATGAGACGGCTCCCCGGCATCCTCGCGGTCCTCTGTGTCCTGGTCTCGCTCGCGGTTCCGGTACCCGCCGCCCGGTCGGCCCCCTCGCCCGAGATCCGGCTGACGCTCGCCGGCCAGTCCCCCTGGGTCACGCCCCAGGACCCCCTGCTCCGGCTGCGGGTCCGCGCGGTGAACACGGGCTCCGACCCCGTATCGGACCTGTCGTTCGGGATCACGGTGTTCACCCGGGCCCACACCCGGACGCAGTACGAGCAGTCGCTCCGGGGCGACCCCCCGGACGCCGGGGTGCTGTTCGCCAGGTTCGAGCTGGTGCCCGGGGAGCTGGAGCCGGGCCAGTCCCAGTCGCTCACGCTCGAGCGGACCATCGTCGACGACGTGGGGCGGGCCCTGGCCGAGGGGGGCCAGACGGCCGTGTATCCGATGAAGGTCGAGCTCCGCTCGGGGGACGAGACGGTGGCGGCCCTGCGCACCCCCATCGTGTGGCTCGACTTCGGCAAGCACCAGCGGGTGGCCGCTACCCGGCTCCGCGTGGGGTGGTCGTTCGTGCTCCACCGTCCCATCGACTACCTCCCGGACGGGACGTTCCGCCGCCCCGCGCTCCAGGACGCGGTGGCGCCCACCGGCCGACTGGCCCAGGAGGTCCAGGCCCTGGACGGCATGGCCAACGATCCGGTCCGGCCCCGGCCCGTGGACATCGTGTGGTCGCCCACGCTCCTGTCCCAGCTCCGGACGATGCGCGGGGGGTACTCCGTCATGGATGGCGGGACCCGTCAGGACGTCCCCGCCGGCCAGGGCGGGTCGGCGGACGCCGGGGCCGTGCTGGATGCCCTCCGCCGGCTGGCCCAGGCACCGCTCGTCGAGTCCACGGCGCTGCCGTACGCCGGCTCCACCATCCCCTCCCTGATCCAGGCCGGCCTGGGGTCGGACCTCCCGGTCCAGCTCTCCCTGGGTCGGGAGCGGGTGCAGGAATTCACCGGAACCACCCTCGCCACCGACATCTTCTTCCCGCCGGACGGCGCCATCGACCAGGCCTCCCTGGCCACGCTGGCCGCCCGCGGGGTGAGCACGTTCATCCTCGACGACGGCCTTGTGTCGCGGCCCCCGCAGCCGAAAGAGTTCGCCCAGCCGGCCACCGCGGCGCTGGTGAACAGCCCCATCACGACGGTCACCGGGATCGTGTCCGACCCGGGCGTGAGCGCGATCCTGGCCTCGCCCGTGGCCCACCACGACGTCCGGCTCACGGTGCAGTCCGTCCTCGGAGAGCTGGCCCAGATCTGGCTGGAGCGCCCCGGGATCCCCCGGGCCGCGGCCATGTCGTTCCCCGACTCCCTGAACCTGCCGGGGCGGCTGTTCGACCCACTGCTCCGGATGGTGAGCTCCGCGCCGTTCCTCCAGCTGCAGAAGCTCAGCGCGATCAGGAAGAACTTCCCCCCGCCGGCCCGGGAGGCCGCCAGGCTCGTCCCCCATCCGGGCCCCTCCTTCCCGGCGGGCTACGCGGACGACATCGCCGCCGCCCGCGCGGGGATCGCCACGTACCGGTCGATCCTGGTTGACGACAGCGACCTCCCGGACCGCATGGAGGACGTCGTCCTGCGGGCCGAGGGGGATGCGTTCGCCGTCGATCCCGGCTACGGGGAGGCCTTCCTGAACTCCATCCGGACCCGGCTGGGGGGCCTGTTCACCGGCATCCGGCCCGACACCTCGGCCGTGGTGACCCTGGCCTCGGGGCGGGGCGTGGTCCCGCTGAGCGTGCTGAACGAGACGCCGGACCGGGTCCGGGTCCAGATCCGCATGGTCTCGGTCCGGCTGGATCCCTCGGCCGAGACCCAGACCGTGGAGCTCCGGGGGGGAGCCACGACCCAGCTGCTGTTCCGGCTGAAGACCAGGACCACCGGCCGGTTCCCCGTGCAGGTCCGGGTGCTGACGCCCGACGGCCAGCCCCTTGGGCCGCCGCACGAGCTGGTCATCCGGTCCACGGCCTACAACCTGGTGGCGCTGATCATCACGCTGGGGGCGGCGCTGTTCCTGTTGCTGTGGTGGGGCCGGCGCCTCCTGCCGCGCTCCCGGACCGCGTGAGCGGGGTGGACCTCCGGCCGCCCTCCGAGGAGGCCGACGACACCGGCGCCGGGCTCCTCCGCTCCACCGCGGTCATGTCCGTGGGGACCGGCCTGTCCCGGCTCACCGGGTTCCTCCGTCTGTCCGCCATGGCCTACGCCCTGGGCGTGGCCTCCTCCCGTATCGCCGACGCGTACAACGTGGCGAACAACACCCCGAACATCGTGTACGAGCTCATCCTGGGCGGGGTCCTCACCTCGGTGTTCGTCCCGGTGTTCGTGGAATGGCTGGACCGCCGGGGCCCGGAGGAGGCCTGGGAGGTGGCCCGCCGGGTGATGACGATCGCCGTGGTGTCGCTCACGGCGATCGCGGCGCTGATGATCGTGCTGGCGCCATGGATCGTGCACCTGTACACGGTCCGGCTGCCGGCCGGCCCGGATTCCGACGCCGAACGGGCCGCCGCCACGTTCTTCCTCCGGTGGTTCATGCCCCAGATCGTCTTCTACGGCGTGGGGGCCGTGGCCACCGGGCTGCTGAACGCGCACCGGCGGTTCGCCGCGCCGATGTTCGCCCCGATCCTCAACAACCTCATCGTGATCGCCACGATGGTGGCGTTCGTGGTGCTCCCGGGCCCGCCGTTCCCCACCCCCGAGGGGATCACCACCGCGCAGCGGTACGTGCTGGCCATCGGCACCACGCTGGGGGTCGTGGCGATGACGGCGGCGCTGTGGCCGGCGCTGCGGCGGATCGGGTTCCGGTTCCGCTGGCGGTGGCAGTGGCGGAGCGAGGCCATCCGCCGGATCCGCCAGCTCGCGCTGTGGGTGTTCCTGTACGTGCTGGTGAACCAGATCGGGCTGGTGGTGGTCATCGTGCTGGCCACGGGGTCCACCGACTACGCGACCTACACGTCCGCGTTCATCCTGTTCCAGCTGCCCCACGCGATCTTCGCGGTGTCGATCATGACCGCGCTGCTCCCGGCGCTGTCCTCCCGATGGGCCGACCGCGACGTGGACGAGTTCCGTTCGATGCTGGCCCGGGGGATCAGGTACACCGCGTTGGTCGTCCTGCCGGCGGCGGCCGGCTACGTGGTGCTGGCCGGGCCCATCGTCCGCCTGCTGCTCCAGCACGGGGTGACCGACGCGTCCCGGGCCGCCGAGGTGGCCCGGGTCCTCCAGTTCTTCGCGATCGGGCTGTTCTCGTTCTCCGCCTTCCAGCTGCTGCTCCGCGCCTACTACGCGATGCAGGACACGCGAACGCCGGCGCTGGTGAACATCGCCGCTGTGGCCGTGAACACGGCGGCGAACATCGTGCTGTTCCACCTGCTCGGGGTCCGGGGGCTCGCCCTGGGGTTCGCCTCCGCCTACACGTTCGGGGCCGTCGTGCTGGTGGTGCTGATCCGGCGGCGCCTGGGCGGGATGGAGGGCCGGACCATCCTGGAGGGCCTGGGGAAGGTGGTGGTGGCCTCGGGGGTCACCGCGGCGGCCGCGTGGGGCGCGTCGCACCTGCTGGCACGGGTCTTCGGCACGGCCACGGTGCCGGAACAGATGGTCCAGGTGCTGGGATCGGTGGGAGCCGGGCTGTTAGTGTTCGTCGCGATGGCGCTCCTGCTGCGGATGGAGGACCTCCGGCAGGTCATCGGATTGGTTGCGGGGAGGTTCCGCCGGTGAGCGCGGGGGCGCATGGCAGCGGGGGATTCGATTCGATCCGTCGCCGCCTCTCGGACGAACGGGGCCTGGTCGGCAAGCTCCTCGTCGTCACGATCGTCACGATCCTGGTGGTGGGCCTGGCTCTGATCGAGACGGGGTCGATCGTCTTCACGAAGATCTCGCTCGACAACACCGCCACCGCGGTTGCCGCCGACGCCGCCCGGGAGCTGGCCTCGAACGGAACCCCGGCCACCGCCTGCAACGCCGCGCTGCGGTCCGCTCACGAGAACGACGAGGGCGCGAGGCTGGTCCAGTGCAACGCGAACCCCTCCACCGGGATCGTCTCCATCAGGCTCCGCAAGAAGGCCTCCACGATCATCGTGCAGCGTCTGGACTTCCTGAAGAAGCTCGGCGTCGTGAAGGCGACGGCCACCGCGGGGCCACCGCGCGAGTAGCCGCGCCCGCCTCCGGGCGGCCGGGGACGCCCCGATAGACTCCTGCCCGTGGAGCGCCTCGCGTCCGGGACCGTGCTCGGGGACCGCTACGTGCTGCACGACGTCGTGGGCTCGGGTGGAATGGCGGCCGTGTGGCACGCCACCGATCGTGTCCTCGACCGCCCGGTGGCGGTGAAGATCCTCCACGCCCGGCTGGCCGAGGACCCCGCGTTCCTGGATCGCTTCCGGGCGGAGGCCACGGCCTCGGCCCGCCTGACCCATCCCAACATCGTGAACGTGTTCGACACGGGGGCCGACGGGCTGGTCGCGTTCATCGTCATGGAGATGTTCGACGGCGAAACCCTCCGCGAACGGCTGACCCGCCAGGGGCCCATGGAGCCCGGCGAGGCCGCGGCCATCATGGTGCAGGTCCTGTCGGCGCTGCAGTTCGCGCACGACAACGGGCTCGTCCACCGGGACGTCAAGCCGGCCAACGTGCTGGTGTCTCCGGACGGGCGGGTGAAGGTCACGGACTTCGGGATCGCCAAGGCCGCCTACGAGGGCGCCGACCCCACGACCACGGGACAGGTCCTGGGGAGCGTCCCCTACCTCTCACCGGAGCAGGTGGAGGGCGAGCCGGTGGATGCCCGGTCCGACGTGTACGGGGCCGGGATCATGCTCTACGAGCTCCTCACCGGGCGTACGCCGTTCCACGCCGAGACCGAGATCGCCACCGCGATGATGCGCCTCACGAACGAGCCCACCCCGCCCCGGGCCATCCGGGCGGGCATCCCCCGTCCCCTCGAGGCCGTCGTCCTGCGGGCCCTGGCCCGGGACCCCGACGCCCGGTTCGCCAGCGCGTCCGACATGGCCGGGGCCCTGTCGCGGCTGCACGGGTCCGCGGCGACCGTGTCCCTGCCGCGGGTGGCGGCCGAGCCCGAACCCGCGCATCCCGGAGGCGGGTTCTTCCGGTCCTGGATGGTGGTCCCCCTCCTCGCGATCCTGGTGGCCGCGGTCGTCATCGTGATCGGACTGCTGACCCAGACATTCCAGCTGGGCGGGAAGTTCGGGATCGAACCGAAGGGGAGCTCGAAGCCGAGGTCGTCGGCGCCGCCGTCCGACCGGGTGCTCGACATCGTCGGCGTTCCCCAGTCCGTCGATCCGTTCGGGGACGACTCGGAACACGACGAGGACCTCCGGTTCGCCACCGATGGCGATCCCGGCACGTTCTGGCAGACCGAGGGCTACAACTCGGAGGATCTCGACAAGCCGGGCGTCGGGATCGCGTTCGACCTCGGCACCCGGCGCGAGGTCGACGGCTTCGAGCTGGAGTCCCCCCTGCCGGGTTGGGAGTTCGAGATCCGTGTCGGCGACGACCTCGAGGCCATGCCCGACCAGACCGGGGAGCGGTTCACCGCGGGCCGGTCGATGAGCCCGGCCATCGAGCCCGCCACCGGGCGGTTCGTCCTGGTGTGGATCACCCACGTGGTCCCGGCGCCGGACGGACAGAACCGCGCCGAGATCTCGGAGTTCTCGGTCCTCGGGCCCGGCGGGTGAGCTCCCGTGGCTGAGGACCGCTCCGACGAGGACCTCATCCAACGGTACCTCCGCGGCGACGCCAACGCGTTCTCGGTCCTGGTCCGGCGCCACGAGCGTCGCGTGTACAACCTGTGCTACCGGATGCTGGGCCGGGAGGAGGACGCCCACGACGCCGCCCAGGACGCCTTCCTCACCGCCCTCCGCAAGCTCTCCTCGTTCCGGGGCGAGGCCCGGTTCACCACCTGGATGCACCGGGTGACCGTGAACGCCTGCTACGACGTCCTCCGGCGCAAGCGCCGGGAACCCATGCTCGAACCGGCCCGCGACGAGGACGAGCCCGAGCCGCCGGGGCCGGCGTCCCCGGACCACGCCGACAGCGCGGTGGCCGCCGTGGACGTGCAACGGGCGCTGGTGGAGGTGCCGCAGGAGTTCCGGGCCGTGCTCGTGCTGCACGACGTCCAGGACATGGCCTACGAGGACATCGCCGAGGTCCTGGGGATCCCCGTGGGAACGGTGAAGTCGCGTCTGCACCGGGGCCGGGTGGCGCTGGCCCACGCCCTGGGTGGCACGTTCGGCGGGCCGGCCCAGGAACACCAGACCGCCGCCCGTCCGTCCAAGGACCGGTTACCGGAATGAGCGACCTCCACCGCACCCCACCCGACGAGCACCCGGACGGCCTCCTGGCCGGCCTGGTGGACGGCACCCTGACCCCGGCCGAGGAGGCCGAGGTTCGTTCGCACCTGGATGGCTGCGAGCGGTGCCGGGAGGAGCTCCGGCTGGCCGGGTCGGCGCACGCCGCGCTGTCCGGCCTGAGCGAGATCGAACCGCCGTGGGGCCTGGGCCGGGCCGCGATCGAGGAGGCTCGGGGCGGCGGCGGCCGGACGGAGTGGCGGCGCCGGGCCACCGCCGGCCTCGCCGCCGCGGCGGCGGTCGCGCTGCTGGTGGGGGTCGGCGTGGCCGTCCTGCACGGCGGCTCGTCGAGGAAGGCCGCGGGCGGGGCCGCCCCCGCGGCGAGTCCCCGGGCCGCCGCGTCGTCAGCGGCGCCCAATGCGCCGAACGAGGCCGCGGACAACCAGCCAACGATCGTCCAGCGGCCCGACCTCGACTACTCGAAGGCCGGCATCGCACGCCTCGCCGAGCAGTTCGCGTCGGTCTCCTCGGTGACGGCGCCCCCGCAGCCCTCCGTCGCGCCCATTCCGACCATTGCTCCCTCGTTCCCGTCGCCGGTCGGGAGCGCGTCGGGGCCGGCGATCGCCGGCGCCTCCTATGCACGGGACCCCGTGTCGTGCCTGAACCGGGCCCGGGAGCTCCCCGGCGGCCCGCCGCCGATCGAGGTCATCGAGGCCAGGTTCGAGGGGCAGCCCGCCCTGATCGGGATCTACCTCGAGTCCACCCGGCGCGTCGCCGTCTGGGTGGCGGCGACCGATTGCACGTTGCTGCACTACGCCTCCCAGCGGATCACCTGATCGCCGGCCCTCTGCGCTGTTCAATCTCCGGAATAGGGACCGGTTATGGCGTATGGGAGAATGGAGCACGACGTGGCGGACGAACGAGACGTCATCATCCTGGGGTCGGGGCCAGCGGGGTTGACCGCCGCCCTGTACAGCGCGCGCGCCAACCTGAAGCCCCTCGTGCTGAAGGGCATCGACGCCGGCGGGCAGCTCATGCTCACCACGGAGGTCGAGAACTTCCCGGGGTTCCCGGACGCCATCCTCGGTCCCGAGCTCATGGAGCGGATGGAGAAGCAGGCCGGGCGGTTCGAGGCGGAGCTGCTGCACCAGGCGGCCACCCGCGTGGACCTGTCGGAGCGGCCGTTCGGGGTGTGGGCCGGCGACCAGGAATGGCGGGCCCGGACGCTGATCATCGCCACCGGCGCCAGCGCGAGGTGGCTGGGGGTCCCCGGAGAGGACAAGCTGCGGGGCCGCGGCGTGTCGTCGTGCGCCACGTGCGACGGGTTCTTCTTCCGGGGCCAGGAGCTCGTGGTGGTGGGCGGCGGCGACTCGGCGGTGGAGGAGGCCACGTTCCTCACCCGGTTCGCCACGAAGGTGACGGTCGTGCACCGGCGCGAGGAGCTCCGGGCCTCGAAGATCATGCAGGACCGGGCGTTCGCCAATCCCAAGATCGACTTCGTCTGGAACAGCGTGGTGGAGGAGGTCCTCGGCGACGGCCAGGTGTCGGGGGTCCGCCTCCGGGACGTGGAGTCCGACGAGAGCTCCGAGCTCGCGGCGGGCGGCGTGTTCGTGGCCATCGGCCACACCCCGAACACGTCGCTGTTCGAGGGACAGCTCGAGATGGAGCACGGCTACATCGCCGTGCAGGAGCCCACCACCAGGACGAGCGTGGAGGGCGTGTTCGCCGCCGGCGACGTGGTGGACTTCACGTACCGGCAGGCCATCACGGCCGCGGGGATGGGGTGCCAGGCGGCGATCGACGCCGAACGGTCCCTCGAGGCCCTGGGGCACTGATCCCGAGGGAAACCGCCCGCATGGCCCACCCGGCGGCGGTACGATCTTGCGCACTTCCCCCCCGACCCCGGGTACGCGCGTCCCGGCCCGGGTAAGCAAGCGGGAAGAAGCGCGCCCCCGGGGGCGTTTGCATGGGGGAAGCGGGCCGGGCATGGCCCGGTACCGGCTTGGAGGAGGACGACATGGGAAACATCGGGGAGATCACGGACCGGGACTTCGAACAGAAGGTCCTGCAGTCGGACACACCCGTGCTGATCGACTTCTGGGCGGACTGGTGCGTGCCGTGCCACATGGTGTCGCCGGTGGTCGAGGAGATCGCTCGCGAACACAAGGGGGCGCTCCGGGTGGGGAAGATGAACATCGACGACAATCCGGACACGCCTCGGCGCTACGGGGTCCTCTCGATCCCGACGCTGATCGTGTTCAAGGACGGACAGGAGAAGGCCCGGGTGGTCGGCGCACGAGGCAAGGACGCCATCCTGCGCGAGATCGAACCCCACTTCGCGGCCTGATCGGGCCGCATCCTCGGTCGTGAGTCCGTTCGTCCGAACGTCACGACCCGCCTTGCGGGGAGAGCCCGCGTATCCCGATACTCTTGGCCGTGAGAACGATCCGTCCCCGTGACCGGGGCGACGACGTCCGCGACGTCCAGCGCCGCCTGGGCGCGCTCGGTTCGCACATCGACTCGGGGGAGCTCGAGGGGCTGTTCGGGCCGACGACCGAGTCGGCGGTCCGGGCGTTCCAGCAGCGCCGGGGGCTGCTGGTGGACGGACAGGTCGGGCCCGAGACCTGGAACGAGCTGGTCGAGGCGGGCTACCGGCTGGGGGACCGCGTCCTGTACCTGCGGATGCCGATGTTCCGGGGCGACGACGTCCGGACCCTCCAGCGCCGCTTGGGCGCCCTGGGGTTCGACGCCGGCCGGGAGGACGGCATCTTCGGCGAACGATGCGACCGCGCCGTTCGGGACTTCCAGCGGAACGTGGGCATGGACCAGGACGGGATCGTCGGGCACGAGACCCTCCAGGAGCTCGAACGGGTCCGGCCGCCCACGGAGGACGAGCGCTCCGGGGCCACGCTCCGGGAGGTCGAGGCCCTCCGGAAGATGCGGGCCTCCCTGGAGGGGTCCAGGGTGGCCCTCGACCCCGGCCACGGGCCGCAGGATCCCGGGGCCGTCGGTCCGGGAGGCCTGACCGAGGCCGAGGCGGCGTGGCTGCTGGCCTCCTCCATCGAGGCGGAGCTCCGGCGCAGGGGGGCCGAGCCGAGCCTCCTGCGAGCAGAGGACGAGGACCCGCCCGCCGCGGAGCGGGCCGCCCGGGCGAACACATGGGGTGCCGAGGTGTGCCTGTCCATCCACGTGAACGCCCACACCGACCCGAAGGCCGAGGGCAGCATGTGCCTGTACTACGGGCACGACGGCGCGACGTCGCAGGCCGGGTTCCGCCTGGCCGAGTCCATCCAGGACGAGCTGACATCGAGGATCGGCCTCACCGACGGCAGGACCCACCCCATGACCATCACGCTGCTCCGGGAGACGCGGATGCCGGCCGTGCAGATCGAGCCGTGCTTCGTGTCGAACCCCAGGGAGGAGCGCCTGCTGGGCGAGGAGCCGTTCCGGCGCGACGTGGCCATCGCCATCGTTCGAGGTGTGGAACGGTTCTTCGGGGCCAGGCTGTCCGGAACGCGGGCGGATGGTGGTGCCGAGGGGACCGGCTCCGGTTCGGGCGCGACGCCGCCGGAGGGGCAGGCCCGACTCCCGGCGTAGAGCGTCTTCGGGGCTCGGGCCGGCGGTCTCCGGGCTCGGGTCAGCCGCGCCGGCGCCGCGCCAGCAGGAGGAGGATCCCGCCGAGGACGAGCCCCAGCGCCGCGGCCTTCGACGACCTGACCAGCTCGGCCTTCCGGAGGTCCTCCACGGCGATCAGTCCTTGCCGCGCGGCAGGAACCCCACCCGGTCGTACGCGGTGGCCAGCGTCGTCTCGGCCACCGTCCGGGCCTTCTCGGCGCCGATCGCGAGGAGGCGGGCGATCTCGCCCGGGTCCTCCTTCAGCTCGTGATACCGGCGCTGGAACGGCTCGAGGTACGCCACCAGCGCGTCGGCGAGGTCCGATTTGAACTGCGCGTAGCCGGAGTCGCCGTAGCGTTGCTCGAGCACGCGGACGGGCTCGCCGGAGATCACGGAGTGGATCGTGAGCAGGTTCGTGATGGCCGGCTTGTCCTCCCGGGCCATCACCTCGCGTCCGGAATCGGTGACGGCGGAGCGGACCTTCTTCGAGATGGCGTCGGGGGGGTCGAGGATCGCGATGGTCCCCTGGGGCGAATCGGTCGACTTCGACATCTTCGACTCGGGGAACTGGAGGTCCATGATCTTCGCCCCCACGGGCGGGATGGTGGCCTCCGGGACCACGAACGTCTCCCCGAACCGGTGGTTGAAGCGCTGGGCGATGTCGCGGGTCAGCTCGAGATGCTGGCGCTGGTCCTCCCCCACCGGGACGAAGTCCGTGTCGTACAGCAGGATGTCGGCGGCCTGGAGCACGGGGTACGTGAACAGGCCGGCCGAGGACGACGCCTCCTGGCCCTTCGAGGACTTCTCCTTGAACTGGGTCATCCGCCGGAGCTCGCCGAGCGTCGCGATGCAGTCCAGGATCCAGGCCATCTGGGCATGTTCCGGGACGTGCGACTGCACGAACAGCGTCGAGCGATCGGGGTCGATCCCGGCGGCCAGCAGGATGGCCGCCAGCTCGATGGTCCGGTTGCGGAGCTCCTGGGGGTCCTGGGGCTGCGTGATCGCGTGGAGGTCGACGATCAGGTAGAAGCAGTCGTTGCGGTCCTGGTCGGCCACCCAGTGCCGGACCGCCCCGATGTAGTTGCCGAGGTGGAAGTCACCACTCGGCTGGATGCCCGAGAGCACGCGCGCCATGAGGCCCGGCACCATACCAAGGCTTCGACCGCCCCGAGATTGGCCGCCCTGGGCCCGGAGGCTGGACCAGAAGCAGGTCGAGCTTCCGGGCCGCCGGGCCGAACCGTTGTTAGCATCGGTGGCCCCATGACCGACCTGTTCGTCGATCCCTACATCGACCTGTACGCCGACCGCATGGCCGGGATGTCGGCGTCGGAGGTCCGCGCGCTGTTCGCGGTGGCCTCTCGGCCGGACGTCGTGTCCCTGGCCGGGGGGATGCCGTTCGTCAGCGCGCTCCCGACGGGCGACGTCCTGGACGCGGTGGAGTCGGTCCTGCGCCAACACGGGAGCGCTGCGCTCCAGTACTGCGGCGGGATCGGCCTGCCGGGGATCCGCGAGGCCGTGGTCCGGCTGATGGCCGAGGAGGACGTCGAGGCCTCCGCCGACCGGGTCCTGATCACCAACGGCGCCCAGCAGGCCCTCGACCTGGTCGGGAAGGTCTTCCTGGACGCCGGCGACGAGGTCATGGTGGAGGAGCCGTGCTACGTCGGCGCGCTCTCCGCGTTCTCCGCCTACGAACCGCGGTTCGTCCAGATCCCGATGGACGACGAGGGCATGGTCGTGGAGGAGCTCGAGGCCGCCCTGGCCCGCGGGGTCCGGCCGAAGTTCGTGTACACCGTGCCGAACTTCTCGAACCCCTCCGGTGTGACGATGTCGCTGGCCCGGCGGGACCGGCTGGTGGAGGTATGCCGGGCCGCCGGCGTCCCGATCGTCGAGGACAACCCGTACGGGATGCTCCGGTTCGAGGGCGACGCGGTGCCGTGCCTCCGTTCGCTGGACCCGGCGAACGTCATCTACCTGGGGACGCTGTCCAAGGTGTTCGCGCCCGGGGTCCGGGTGGGGTGGGCACTGGCCGAGCCCGGGACGCTGGACCGGCTGGTCCTGGCCAAGGAGGCCGCCGACCTGTGCTCCAGCGCCTTCACCCAGCTGCTGGCGGAACGGTACCTGGACGGCGACCGCTGGCGGGTCAACCTCGCGGCGCTGGTGGACGTGTACCACGCGCGCCGCGACGCCATGCTGGAGTCGCTGGAGCGGGACTTCCCGGCGTCCGCCCACTGGACCCACCCCGCGGGGGGGTTCTACGTGTGGGCGACCCTCGAGGGTGTGGACACGCCCTCGTTGCTCCCGCTGGCCGTGGACCACCGCGTGGCCTACGTCCCGGGAACCGCGTTCTACCCCGACGGCCGCGGCCGAGACCGCATGCGCCTGTCGTTCTGCTACCCACCGGAGGACGCCGTCCGCGAGGGCATCCGCCGCCTGGGCGCCCTTCTCGCGGAGCGCTCCACCCTCCGCCCCGCCGTCGGCGACTGACGGCATGTGGGGCGCTAGTCCATTGCGGACTAGGTAGCAAAGAGCCGTCCCATCTCCTTTCCTCTGATCTCGAGATTCGAGAACCCAGCGGCACTCCGGCTGCTGTCCGAATCTCGCTCCGTGCATCGTGAGGAGTCGACGTCCGCGGACCCACGGAGTGATTCCGCCGTCGTTCCCTTTGGTAGTCCATAACAGACTACTCACCGACGCGCCCTCACGCACTCCCGGACGGGTGGGTCCACGGCCGAGCCTCAACG
Source organism: Actinomycetota bacterium (assembly GCA_036394995.1). Taxonomy (GTDB): domain Bacteria; phylum Actinomycetota; class UBA4738; order UBA4738; family JACQTL01; genus DASWED01. The sequence goes on along the minus strand of DASWED010000062.1, from coordinate 26,896 downwards.
GTCGGGGGACCAGGGCGCCGACCCCGCCGCCACAGAACAGGAGGGAGGCCCCCCGATCGCAGAGTGCGCTGCCCCTGGCGGCGCCCGCGAGATTGCCTTCCGGGGAATCCTCGGCCCTGAGGCGCGGCCCGGATCCGATCGTTCCAGCGATTCCCTCTGGGATCGGATCTCCGATCTCGCCGTGGGAGGTGTCCCCTCTCGGCGCAGCGGCCTCCCCTCGCCGCAAGCACCGACGACGATCGCGCGCCGGGGCGTCCCTAGAGTTGACCTTGAGGGTCGCGAGGGCCAGATGCGCCAGTAGGCCAGAGCCGACTTGGCCGCGCTGCTGTCGGCAGCGATCGCGTTCGACTGAGATGGGATCGGCCCGCGATTGTTTCACGTGGAACATCCCCGGCTCACAGAGTCCCCCCAACCCGGGGTGTTTGGAACGAAACATGGGCATCGCGACATGGCCAAGCCTCAACTGCAGGTACAAGGTTTGGGGAGGCTCTCGAGCGAGCCTAACCCACCGTGACGCGCGAGCCGACTATCTCGTCGACGATTCGGGTGAGGTCATCCGGCGACGAGAACTCGACCACGATCCTTCCGCGACGCTTGCCCATCCTGATCCGGACCCGGGTCTGGAGCTGTTCGGACAGGATCTCCTCGGCTTCCCCGAAGGCGCCGTCGTTGGGGATCCGGACGGCCTTGGGCGCCGGGGCCGGCGCCCGCGCGGGGGCCTGGCTGTACGTCCTGACCAGCTCCTCCACCTCGCGGACCGACAGGTCCTCGGCCGCCGCCCTCAGACCCAACGAGACCTGCGCCTCGCGGTCGGGCAGGGCCAGGAGGGCTCGTCCGTGCCCGGCTGCCAGCCGCCCCTCCCCCAGCAGCCGCTGGATCTCGGCCGGCAGCTGGAGCAGGCGGATCGTGTTCGCGATATGGGGGCGGGACACGCCGAGGCGCTCCGAGAGCGTCTCCTGGGTCACGCCGAGGTCCTCCAGGAGCTCGGCGAACGCCTCCGCCAGCTCGAGCGGGCCGAGGTCCTCGCGGTGGATGTTCTCGATCAGTGCATCCCGCAGCGACTCGGCGTCGTCCGCATCGCGGATCACAGCCGGGATCGTGGCCAGACCGGCCAACCGGGCCGCGCGCAGGCGCCGCTCCCCCGCCACCAGCTCGTAGCCCGTGTCCATCCTCCGGACGATCACGGGTTGCAGCACCCCGACCTCGCGGATCGAGTGGGCCAGCCCCTCCAGAGCCTCCTCGTCGAACCACGTCCGGGGCTGCCTGGGGTTCCGCTCGATGGCTCCCACCGGGATCTCGAGCAGACCCGCCTCCTCCGCGGCGCCGGGGATCAGCGCCGAGAGCCCCCTGCCCAATCCGCCTCGTCTCACTCTTCGCCTCCTCTTCGGAACAGTCGGAATCGACGTCTCGGCTGGCCGTTCTCCCCGGGCGACCCGTTGGAAACGGGCGCGGGCGCGGGACGCTCCGCCGGCGTGATCACCGCCGGCAGCTCGCCGATGAGGGGGACGGCCTCGCCGTCGGGCGTCTTCGCCGCCACCTCCTTGGCCAGGGCCCGGTACGTCTGTGCGCCCTTCGACCCGGGGTCGTACACGGTGATCGGCTGTCCGTACCCCGGTGCCTCGGACAGACGAACGGTCCGCGGGATCACCGCGTCGTAGACCCGGGTCCCGAAGTACCGCCTGACCTCCGCCACCACCTGCTCGGACAGCTTCGTCCGGGCGTCGAACATCGTCATGACGATGCCCGAGAGCCTCAACTTGGGATTGACGTTCTGCTGGATCAGCCTGACGTTTCGCAGCAGCTGCCCGAGGCCCTCCAGCGCGTAGTACTCGCACTGGATCGGCACGATCAGCTCGTCCGCCGCCGTCAGCGCGTTGATCGTGAGGAGCCCGAGCGACGGCGGGCAGTCGAGGATGACGAAGTCGTAGGAACCCTCCCGCACCGGCTCGAGGGCCTTGCGGAGCCGCGTCTCCCGCGAGAACTGGCTGACGAGCTCGATCTCGGCGCCCGCCAGGTCGATGGTCGACGGGATCGCGGCGAGGTGCTCCACGGGGGTCTGGACGACGGCGTCGGCGAGAGGGGCCTGCGACAGCAGGACCTCGTATGTGGTGACCGCCCGGGCCGCGTGACGGATCCCGAGCCCGGTGGAGGCGTTGCCCTGGGGATCGAGGTCGAGTACCAGGACCTCGTGGCCCAGCTCCGCCAGCGCGGCACCCAGACTCACGGCCGTCGTGCTCTTGCCCACCCCGCCCTTCTGGTTCGCCACCGCGATGACCCGGGCCACCGCTCCGGGTCGGCGAACCGCCTGCGGTGGCTGCTCGGCCAGGGCAGGGTCCGGCGGCCCCGTCGACGCCTCCGCGGCGGCGGCCTCGGCCGCGGCGGCCACCGACGGCGGGACGGGCTGGGTCTCGACCTGGAGTTCAGCGTCGGCTGACGCATCGGTACCGGGTGAGCCAGCGGCCGGATCGGCCCCGTCCGGCGCGGAACCCTCCGTGGCCGGCCCGGGAGACCCCCCGGCCTCCGGGTCGACGCCTCCCGGCTCCATGCCCCCGGCCGTTCGCTCGGCCTGGTTCGGATCCCGGGTGGTGGGTTCCACCTCGGGACGGGGAATGTCACCGGTGACGGGCGTCTGCACCTCGCCGGGGTCCGGCACGCCCCGGGCGTCTCCGATCACCGTCGGCGGTATGCCCTCGGCCGGATCGTCGGACGAGGTGGCCGCGGGTTCGGTGTGGGCGGGCCGCTCCGGCGCCACGTCGCCGTCCCCGCCGGGCCGGTCGCCTGTACGGCTCTCCCCCACCGCGACCCCGGCCTGCTGGCTCTGCCCCGCATCCGGCGAGTCGCCGGAAGCGGGCGGGCCGGGCTCGGCGTCGGGCAGGGCGATGGCTTGGGAGGGGTCCCCGGGCTCGGGAGGCTGCGGGAAATAGGTCGTCGCGCCGGGATCGGCGTGGTGCCAGTCGGACGTCACGTCCGGGTGATCATAACGAGTGGACCGGCGGATTCAAGCCATCCAGTCGAAGTTGAGGGTCGATTTCCCGATCCGCCCGTCGCGTGAGCGCCCGAAACCGCTCCGACCGACAGGGCGTCCACCTCGTCCACGGCGTCCTCCCCGCCGGGGAAACCCCCCGCGGGCCGTTCGACGGGCCAGGATCGTCCCGCGAACAGCAGGAGGCGCCCTCCGGGACGAAGGAGGGCACGCGCGACGGCCCAGGCCCGGCCGGGAGGGGCGAAGGCCCGGGCGGTGCAGGCGTCGAAGGGGCCGGACAGGGCTTCCACCCGGCCGGCGTGGATCGCCACGTTCCGCAACTCCAGCTCCAAGGCCGCCATCTCGAGGAACGCCGCTCGCCTGGAGCGGGACTCGGCGAGGATCACGCTGACAGCCGGCATCGCGACCGCGACCACGAGCCCCGGGAGGCCTGCTCCGGACCCCAGATCGGCCACCGTTCCGGCTTCGACCCGCCGCAGCGGCGGGACGGCGCGGATGCAGTCCAGGACGTGTCGTTCGAGCAGGCGGTCGGCGTCCCCGAGAGCGACCATCCCGAAGGGGACCGCTCTCTCGGCCAGCAGCGTGCGGAACCGGACGAGCCGGTCCGCCTGGGCGTCTTCGAGCTCGACCCCCAACAGGCCCGCCGCGGAATGGAGCCTCCCGCTGTCGCCGCGATCCATCGCCCGACCATTGTCTCGCGCCCGGGCCACGAGGCGCGGAGCGGCGTTCCGTTTCACGTGAAACAGGCCTCCTGCGACAGGGGCCGTCCCCTGGGGGTGTTTCACGTGAAACAACGAGGTGTTCGCTCTCGGGTGATTCCCGGCACAGGGAACACCAATTCGAGGTCGATCCGCGCCGAACCGGGAGATGGGGGAGGGCCGAGATCAGGCCGGGCTGATGACCACGCGGCGGTCGGGGTCCTCGCCCTCACTGCCGGTGCTCACGCCGCCGATGTCGGCCACGGCGTCGTGCACGATCTTGCGTTCGAACGCGTTCATGGGCTCCAGCTCCTCGGGGCGCCCGCTCTTCTGGACGCGCCGGGCGACGTCGCGGGCCCGCGACGCCAGCTGGGCCTTGCGGCGCTTGCGGTAGTCCTCGACGTCGACGACCACCTGGCACCGCTCGTCGGTCCTGCGCAATACGATCGCCCTCACGATCTCCTGAAGCGCGTCGAGGGCCTGACCGTGCCGCCCGATCAGGAGCCCCACGTTCTCATCGTCGTCCGTGGCCCAGATGTCCACGTACATCGTGCCCTGTTCGACACCGGTCTCGACCTCGGCTCGAAGGTCCATCGCGTCGAACAACCCCTCCAGGAAGTCCGCGACGATGTCTGCCTGGTCCTCCAGCAGCTCCCGGACCTCGGCGGGCAGGTCCTCCGCCGAGTCCTCGTCCTCGAGCGGCTCAGCGGATTCCCCATCCGTGCCCGGACCGGGCTCTCCGACCTCGTCCCGGATCTGCTCGGCGCCGCCCTCGACCGTCCGGGCCTCGTCGCCGTCATCCGAGGGGGCCCGTTCGCCTCTGGAGCGCCCACCGCCGGCGTCATCCCGAACGCGCACCCGGACGATGGCCGGCTGTGATCCCATGCCCAGGAACCCTCCCCGAGGCTCCTGCAGGATCTCGACCTCGGCCTCCTGCTCGCTCACGCCGAGCTCGTCCAGGGCGGCCTCGAGGGCCTCCTCAACGCTTCCGGCGCTTCTTTCGGTTTCCCGCATTCCTGCTCCCCGAGCTCCGACCGGATCCCCGTGCCGACGACTGCGTCGGACGGGGCTTCGCACCCGCACCCGACTGTCCCTTCTGCTGGGGGACGTCGGCCTCGCCATCGCCCGTCCCGTCCTCGGCCCTGCCCAGCGGCGACTTCGTTCCCCGGGGCGCCCTTCTCAGCGCCCCCCCATCGCCCGCGCTGGTCGCCGCGGGCTTGTACCCTCGCGGCTGCCCGGACCCTCCCTTCGACCCTCCACCTCCGGTCGAGGGTCGGGCGGCCCGGCCGGGGGAGCCCCGGGTCCCCGACCGCCCAGTCCCGGCGGACTTGCCGGCACCGGAGCCCGAGGGCGAGTCTCCCGAGCGACCCTTCTGCGCCTGCTCGGCCCGTTCCATCATCGAGGCCATGAACCCCCGCCGCCGCGGCGCGGCGGACGTCGTCGGCGTCTTCCGGCCGGCCGCGATCTCTGCCTCCTCGTGCTCCCGGGCCCGGATGATGAAATGCTGCTGCCCGATCTGCCACAGGTTCGACGTGGTCCAGTACACGACCAGCCCCGCGGGGAACAGGAACCCCCACACCCCGAACATCAGCGGCATGATCCGGGTCAGGGCCTGCTGTTGCTGGGAACCGGACGGGTTCGCCCGTTGCATCTGCCGGCTCTGGTAGTACGTGGTGAGGACCATGAACACCGCGAGCAGGTAGTAGGGGATGCGGATGGGCACCCCGGACCCGCAGTCGAGCGGCTCGATGAGGTTCCCGTCGGCGCCGACCAGCCGCTCTCCCTCTTTGCCCCCGGTGAGGTTCTGCGTCCCGGTGCCGGCCTGACCGGCGCTGCACTGGAGGAACTGGACGTCGCCGCGTTCGTTGAGGATCGAGTCGTAGAGCTGGCTCGAGACCGGGATGTGGCTGTTCGGCTCGACGTGGACCGACTCGAGGTGGCCGCCGACGTTCAGCGGGAACCGCAGCACGGAGTAGAGGGCGATCAGCACCGGCAGCTGGAGGATCATCGGCAGGCAGCCGGCCAGCGGATTGACGTTGTGTTCGCGGTAGAGCTTCTGGAGCTCCTCGTTCAGTTTGGCCCGGTTCCCCCGGTGCTTCTGCTGGATGGCCTTGACCTTGGGCTGGAGGCGGGCCATCTCCTGCATCGAACGGATCTGCTTGATCCCGAGGGGGAGTAGCAGGAGCCGGATGACCACCGTGAGCACGATGATGGCGACGGCGTAGGACGGGACCAGGTCGTACAGCCGGGCGAGGACCCAGCCCAGGCCCTTCAGGAGGTCCTGCCACACGGCCAGCGCGATCACGACGCATCCTCCCCGAGTATGACAGTGTCATACTCCAGGCCCGACCGTTCCCCGCGGAGCCGCTCCGGAGCCGGATCCGGCCCGCCCCGTCCGAACGGGTTGCACCGCAGGATCCGCCAGGCGGCGAGCGCCGAGCCCACAACGGCCCCCCGGCTGCGGACGGCGTCCACCGCGTAGTGGGAGCAGGACGGCTCGAACCGGCACTGGCCTCCGAGCACCCCTGACAGCGTCGCCCTGTACAGCCGGATCAGCCCGATGAGCACCGTCCGGGCCGGCCAGCCGACCGCTCTCAGGCCACTGTGGAGCGCACGCCGAACCCGAGGCGCGCCCCCGAAGGTTCGACCAGGCATCGAGAGTGCCGCGCTCATCGGGACGCCCCGAGCAGTCCCAGGGCCTCGAGCAGGCCGCCCATCTCGGTCTCCAGCTCCTTGGTCCGGGCACCGAGGATCCCTCCTCGGGCCACCACGACGATGTGAGAATCCTCGGGGATCAGGGGAGCGAAGCGCCGCCAGGCCTCCCGGAGGATCCGGCGGGCCCGGTTGCGCTCGACCGCTCCGCCGACCCGCCGACCGGCCACGAACGCGGGCCGAACACCCGGCGCGCCGGGCGAGACGTACAGTACCACCCGGGGTCCGGCACGGTGCCTGCCGCCGGCGCGCACCGAACGGATCTCCCCCGAGGTCAGGGCACGTGGGCGCCGGGGCGCGGGGAAGCCGGTCAGGCCGACAGCTTCGTGCGGCCCTTGGCCCTGCGGCGGGCCAGGATGGCGCGGCCGGCCCGGGTCCGCATCCTGACCCGGAACCCGTGCCGCTTCTTCCGGCGGCGGTTGTTCGGCTGGAACGTCTTCTTCACGGCTCACCTGCGAGGGCTCGGGCCGCGGCGAACTCGAGGCCGCGGAGGAGTCCGCAGTATACCGGCCGTGAGCGCCGCCCACCCCCTCCTCGAACGCCGCCGGGGCCTGCCGGAGGGGCCCGGGAGCCGGTCATCGGACGGGGGCGGCGGGAACCCCGGGCCGTGGAGAAAAGAGCGTCAAATACCCCCTGGGCCCTCCCGCCCCCGGAAAGGCCCGCGCTATACTCCGCCCCGCTTCCCCCCGGCTCGATGGGTCTTCGGCCTTCCCCAGAGGCGATTCCACACATGTGGAAAGGTGTTGTGGAATAAGGATGTCGGTCACTTCGTACGATCCGACCGCCCAGGGAGTGTGGGCCAGCGTGGTCGAACGAGCCCGCGAGGAACTCCCCTCGAGCTCGTTCAACATGTGGTTCTCGAAGGTCCGTCCGGGGGAGCTCGAGGACGGGGTCCTGCACCTCGTGGCCCCCAGCGACTTCGTCCGCGACTGGCTGGCCCGGAACTACCTCGACCTCATCCAGGGCGCCGCGCAGGACGCCGCGGGCGAGCCCCTGCGCATCGAGCTCGGCGCCGACCAGGCGTCCGCCCACCCCTCCGCCGACCGGTCGCAGGACGCGCCCGAGCACGACTCCTCCCGGGCCGGCGCGCAATCCGGCGGCGGCTCGGCCCCCGATCGCACAGGCGCCGGCGCCGGCCCGGGAGGCCGGAGCGGCGTCCCGCAGGAAGCCGCGGCGCCGGCCCCCGCACCCAGCGCCGAGCCCGCGCAGCTCACCGGCCTCCCCGAGCGGTACACGTTCGAAACGTTCGTCCCGGGGCAGTCGAACAGGTTCGCCCACGCGGCCGCGCTGGCCGTGGCCGAGGCGCCCCCGTCGAAGGCCTACAACCCGCTGTTCATCTACGGCGGGGTGGGCCTGGGCAAGACCCACCTCCTGTACGCGATCGGGCACTACATGACCCGGCTGAACCCGGGCATGCGGTGCAAGTACGTCACCAGCGAGACCTTCGTCACCGAGTTCATCAAGGCGGTCCGGGAACGGCAGGCCTACCAGTTCCAGCGGAAGTACCGGGACGTGGACCTCCTGATGGTCGACGACATCCAGTTCCTGGTCCGGGCGGAGGAGACCCAGCAGGAGTTCTTCCACACGTTCAACTATCTCCACGCGTCGAACCGCCAGATCGTGATCGCCTCGGACCGCCCACCCCAGGACCTGGCCGGCATGGCCGAACGGCTCATCAACCGGTTCCGGTGGGGGCTGTCGGTCGACGTCCAGCCGCCGGACCTCGAGACGCGGATCGCGATCCTGCAGCTCAAGGCGAAGCGCGACCACATCGACGTGCCGTTCGACGTCCTCACGCTCATCGCCACGAAGTTCGTGCAGAACATCCGGGAGCTCGAGGGGGCCCTGCTGCGGGTGGCCGCGTTCGGATCGCTGCTCCGCCAGCCCATCACGCCTGAACTCGCCGAGCAGGCCCTGGCCGACCTCATCCCCCAGACGGACCGGGAGATCCCCGCCGAGCTGATCCTGGCCGAGAGCAGCTCGTACTTCGGGTTCAGCCGGGTCGACCTGGTCGGGAAATCCAGGTCGCGGCCCCTGACCACCGCCCGCCACGTGGCCATGTACCTGGTCCGCGAGTGCACCGGGCTGTCCCTGCTGAAGATCGGGGAGCTGTTCGACCGTGACCACACCACGGTCATGCACGGCCTGAAGAAGGTCGAGACGCTCATGAAGGAGCGCGGCGGGCTGTACCGCCAGGTGCAGGACCTGACCCGCCGGATCCGCTCGCAGGCCCAGGGGAAATAGCGGTGGGGATCGGTGGGAGGGCGGTGGCATCCGCGCGGGCGGTCCCTCGTACCGCACCCTTGTCCACACCGCGGTCCCATGTCAGACCCGCCCGCTACGCTGCGGCGATGGCGGGTTTCCACCGAATCCACAGCGCACACGACTACGGGTTTGTGAATGAAAGGACCAACGTCGAAGTACGGGAGGTGAACAGGTGAAGTTCCGGTGCGATCGAGACGACCTGTCGGAGGCCCTGCAGACCGTCCAGCGCGGGGTGTCGAACCGTCCGGGGATCCCGGCCCTGACCGGCGTCCACCTCGCGGCCCAGGATTCCGGGGAGCTGGTGCTGACCACCACCGACCTGGAGGTGTCGGCCCGGCTGGCCCTGCCGGTGCAGGTGGGGGAGCCCGGCGTGGCCCTGGTCCCGGGTCGCCTGCTGGCCGACATGGTGAAGAGCCTCCCGGAGGCCCCGGTGGAGTTCGACGCGGACTCGAGCCAGGCCCGGATCCGGTGCGCCGCGTACGAGGGAACGGTCCGCCTCCTGCCGGCCGAGGACTTTCCGACGTGGCAGGAGCCGTCGGGGATCCGGGTGACGGTGGATGGGCCGTCGTTCGGGGAGGCCGTATCGCAGGTCGGTCGGGCGGCGTCGAAGGACGAGGCCCGGCCGACCCTCACCGGCGTCCTGGTGGAGGTGAACCGGGAGGGCGTGACCCTCGTGTCCACGGACTCCTACCGCCTGGCGGTCCGCGAGCTGTCGGCCACGGCCGCCGGTGAGGCCCAGGCCATCGTCCCGGAGCGGGCCATGGCGGAGGCCGGCCGGGCCGCCAGTGGCATGGACAAGGGCGAGATCGAGATCTTCGTGGACCAGGCGCAGGTGGCGGTGAAGGCCGCGGGACTCACCATGACCTCGCGGCTCATCGAGGGCCAGTTCCCGAACTACCGCCAGCTGCTGCCCGAGGGGTACGAGAACCGGCTGGAGGTGGGACGGCAGGCGCTGCTCGACGCCGTGCGCCGGGTGGGCCTGCTGGCCAGGGAGAACACGCCGGTCCGTCTGGAGTTCAACGCGCTCGGCGTGCGGCTGACGTCGTCGTCGCCGGACCTCGGCAATGCGGTCGAGGCCGTGGAGGCCCGGTACGAGGGCGAGGACATCACGGTGGCGTTCAACCCCGGGTACCTGGCCGACGGGCTGCAGGCTGCCATCGGCGACATGGTGAAGCTGGAGGTCCGCGACGGGCTGAAGCCGGGCGTGGTCCGGGGCGACAACGAGGCGTTCACGTACCTGGTCATGCCGGTCCGGCTCCCGGCGCCGGTGGGGTGATCCCCAGGTGACCATCGCGCTCCCCGGGTCCCCGGGCCCGGCCTGACCTGGTGCGGCTGCGGTGGCTGGAGGCCCGCGACTTCCGCAATCACGAGCACACGGAGCTCGAGATCCCGGACGGGCTGGTGGTGGCGGTGGGCGGCAACGGCGAGGGCAAGACGAACCTGCTGGAGGCGGCGTTCTACCTGCTGTCCATGGGATCTCCCCGGGTCGGTTCGGACCAGCCGCTCGTCCGGCGGGGCGCCGCCGGCGGGTCGGCGTTCCTCCGGGGCGAGGTGGACGGGCTGGAGGGGCGTTCGCTCATCGAGGTGGAGATCAGGAGCGCGGGGGCCAACCGCGTCCAGGTGAACCGCTCGCCGGTGCGGCGCAGGCGCGACGTCCGGCGGCTGGTGCGGGCCGTGTTCTTCTCCCCCGGCGACCTCGACGTGGTGCAGGGCCAGCCCGACGTCCGGCGGTCGTTCCTGGACGAGGCCGTGGCGGTCCTGTGGCCGCCGAAGGAGACCGCGGCGAACGCGTACGAGAAGGCCCTGCGGCAGCGGAACCGCCTGCTGAAGGACTGGGAGGGCGCGGGCGCCCCGCCGGGCCTGGAGGCCTGGGACGGGGAGCTCGTCCGAACGGGAGCCCAGCTCACCCGGGACCGGGCCGCGGCCGCGGCCGCGTTGGGCCCCCGGGCCGGCGCGGAGTTCGAGGCCCTCACCGGGTACGGCCTGGAGGTCCGGTACGCGCCGTCGGTTCCCCACGAGTCGGAGGTGGAGGCCGAGTTCCGGGCCCGGCTGGCGGAGCGGCGAGCCGACGAGCTGGTCCGCAGGACCACGCTGGTGGGGCCCCACCGGGACGAGTTGGACCTCGCCGTCAGGGACCTCACCGCCAGGGCATTCGCCTCGCACGGGGAGGCCTGGGCGGCGGCGCTCTCGCTCCGGCTGGGGCTGGCCGCGGCGGTGGGCGGAGAGGTCGGTGAGGCCCCGGTGCTCCTGCTGGACGACCCGTTCCCCGGCCTGGACCCCGTTCGCCAGGCCAGGCTGTCCGGCCGGCTCACCGGCCGGGGCCAGACCGTGATGTCCGTGGCGGACCGGGCCCACGTGCCCCCGGAGGCCGACCGGGTGTGGGAGGTCCGGGCGGGGAACGTGACCGATCGGGGGTGGACGGCCGTGAGCGACGGGGAGTCCGGGGCGTGACCGGGGGGGAGCGGGGGAGCTTCCCGGGGGAGCGCCCCCGGCGGGGTGTGCGGCGGGGCACGCCGGAGTCGCAGTGGGAGCGGAAGGCCGCCGAGCAGCGCCGGCGGCCTCGCCCCAGGGACCCGAAGATCCGCTCGGACGACACCTTCCCCATCGGTGACGTCCTGTCCGGACTGCTCGGGAAGCGGGTCTTCGCCGAGGGGATGCGCCTGGGGCGTCTGGCCCGGAGGTGGCCCGAGGTGGTGGGAGAGCGCCTCGCCGCCGAGTGCCGGCCGGTCCGCCTGGAGGCCGGGAACCTGGTCGTGGCAGCGTCATCCGGGCCCTGGGGAGTGCAGGTGAAGTTCCTGTCGGAGGAGATCCGGAATGGGGCGAATCGGACACTGGAGGGGGAGCCGGTGAAGCGGGTCACGGTGGTGGTGGACGACGCCATCCATCGGGGGCCGAAACCGTTGTAGCGCAAGGGTTTTCGATGGTCGGGAAAGCCGCCGGAAGGGGGGTTCGCATGGTATACTCGCATCGGCAGTTTTCTTGCGCGGTGAGCCCCCTCGCGAACGTGTGGCTCGCATCGCCGTGCGCGGGGTGAGGCGGAGGACTACTTGGCAACAGCGACCAATCCGAACGAGTACACGTCGGCCGACATCACGGTGCTGGAGGGCGTCGAACACGTCCGGCTCCGGCCCGGGATGTACATCGGCACCACCAGCTCCCGGGGGCTCCACCACCTGGTCTACGAGGTCGTCGACAACTCGATCGACGAGGCCATGGCCGGGCACTGCACCCGGATCCAGGTCACCCTCCGGGCCGACGGCGGGGTCTCCGTGGTGGACAACGGCCGGGGCATCCCGGTTACCCCCATCCCCAGGTCGAAGGACCGCCGCCCGGCCGTCGAGGTCGTCCTGACGACCCTGAACGCCGGCGGGAAGTTCGGCGGGGGCGGTTACCGGATCTCCGGCGGCCTCCACGGCGTGGGCGTCTCGGTGGTGAACGCGCTCTCGGAGCGGTTGGTGGTCGCCGTCGAGCGCGACGGGTTCCAGTGGGGCCAGGAGTACTCCCGGGGCAAGGCCACCGGCAAGCTGGTCAAGGGGAAGCCGTCGAAGCGCCGGGGGACCGCCGTCACGTTCTGGCCGGACCCCCAGATCTTCACCGAGGGCATCGAGTTCCGGCGCGAGATCCTGGCCGAACGCCTCCAGGAGCTGTCGTTCCTCACCCGCGGCGTGGAGATCACGCTGGTGGACGAGCGCGAGCAGCCCGCCCACCGGGAGACCTTCAAGGCCTCCGGGGGCGTGGCGGACTTCGTGAAGCATCTCGCCGTGGGCAAGGACGTCCTGCACACCAGGGTCATCCACATGGAGCGCATCGAGGAGACCGCCGAGGTCGAGGTCGCGATGCAGTGGAACAGCGGCTACGCGGAGCAGCTCCACTCCTTCGCCAACACCATCAACACTCACGAGGGCGGCATGCACGAGGAGGGCCTCAAGAAGGCCCTCACCAACGTGGTGAACAGGTACGCGCGGGAGAAGGGGAAGCTGAAGGAGAAGGAGGACAACTTCATCGGCGAGGACGTCCGCGAGGGCCTGGTCGCGATCGTCTCCGTGAAGCTCCAGAACCCGCAGTTCGAGGGCCAGACCAAGACCAAGCTCGGGAACGCGTCCATGCGCTCCATGGTCGAGACCACCGTGAACGACCACCTGGCGACGTGGCTCGAGGAGCACCCCGCCGACGCCGGCCGCATCGTGGGCAAGGTCTCGCAGGCGCAGAAGGCCCGCCTGGCCGCCCGCGCCGCCCGCGACCTGACCCGCCGCAAGGGCCTGCTCGACACCACGCTCCCCGGCAAGCTCTCTGACTGCCAGTCGACCGACGCGGCCCAGTCCGAGCTGTTCATCGTGGAGGGGGACTCGGCCGGCGGCTCGGCCAAGCAGGCCCGGGACCGCGTCACCCAGGCCATCCTGCCCATCCGCGGCAAGATCCTGAACGTCGAGAAGGCCCGGCTCCACAAGACCCTCGAGAACATCGAGATCCAGGCCCTCATCGCCGCCATGGGGACGGGGATCGGCGACGAGTTCGACATCACGAAGGCCCGCTACCACCGGGTGGTGATCATGGCCGACGCCGACGTCGACGGCGCCCACATCCGCACGCTGCTGCTGACGTTCTTCTTCCGCCAGATGAAGGAGCTCATCGAGGCCGGCTACATGTACCTGGCCCAGCCGCCCCTGTACATGGTGAAGCAGGACAAGCAGCAGCACTACTTCTACTCCGAGCGCGAGTGGGACCAGTTCCGGAGCGCGAACGGCAACAAGAAGTTCGACAACCCGCAGCGGTTCAAGGGCCTCGGCGAGATGGACGCGAACCAGCTGTGGGAGACCACCATGGACCCCGAGACCCGGACACTGCTCCGCGTGGACGTGGAGGACGCCGTCGCCGCCGACCGCCTGTTCTCGATCCTGATGGGGACCGACGTGGAGGCCCGAAGGAACTTCATCCAGACCAACGCCAAGGACGTGCAGAACCTTGACGTGTAGTCCGGCACCGAACCCGGGCCCGGTGAAGGGGTGACCCGCTAGATGTCCCAGAGCCTGCTGGCGGGACGGATCGAGCCCGTCGACATCCAGGACGAGATCCAGCGTTCGTACCTGGACTACGCGATGTCGGTCATCGTGGGGCGGGCCCTCCCGGACGTCCGGGACGGGCTGAAGCCGGTCCAGCGCAGGATCCTGTACTCGATGCTGGAGTCGGGCCTCCGGCCCGATCGGCCCCACCGGAAGTGCGCGGCGGCGGTGGGGGAGGTCCTCAAGAAGTACCACCCCCACGGCGACCAGTCGGTGTACGACGCCCTTGTCCGGATGGCGCAGTCCTGGGCGCTCCGGGCCCCGCTCATCGACGGCCACGGGAACTTCGGCTCGCCGGAGGGCGACCCCGCCGCGGCGTACCGGTACACCGAGGCCCGCCTGGCCCCGATCGCCATGGAGCTCCTGCGCGAGATCGACCAGGAGACGGTCGACTTCGCCCCGAACTTCGACGGGTACGAGCAGGAGCCCCTCCTGCTCCCCAGCCGGTTCCCCAACCTCCTGGTGAACGGCGCCGGCGGGATCGCCGTGGGCATGGCCACGAACATCCCGCCGCACAACCTCGGCGAGGTCATCGACGCCGTGGTGGCGATGATCGACGAGCCGGAGATCACGGTGTCGGGGCTGATGAAGCACATCAAGGGACCGGATTTCCCCACGGGCGGGGTGATCATGGGCCGCGAGGGCATCCGGGACGCCTACGTGACCGGCCGCGGTTCGATCAGGGTCCGGGGCCTGGCCGCCATCGAGGAGACCTCACGCGGGGGCCAGCGCATCGTGATCACCGAGGTCCCGTACCAGGTGAACCCGGCGGCCCTTCTCATGAAGGTGGCCCTCCTCCGCAAGGAACGGAAGATCCCCGAGATCGCCAACGACTCCCCGAACCGCCTTGCCATCCGCAACGAGAGCAACAAGCAGGGGATGCGCCTGGTCATCGAGCTCCGCGCGGGGGCCAACCCCCACGTCGCGCTCAACAACCTCTACAAGCACACCCAGCTCCAGGACTCGTTCGGCGTGATCATGCTGGCGCTCACGGACGGCGTGCCGAAGGTCATGCCGCTCACCGAGGTCATCGGGCACTACATCGACCACCAGATCGACGTGGTCACCCGCCGGACCAGGTTCCAGCTCCGCCGGGCGCAGGAGCGCGACCACATCGTGCTCGGCCTCCTCATCGCGCTCGAGCACATCGACGAGGTCATCCGGATCATCCGCGCCGCCCAGGACGCCGACGAGGCCCGGACCAAGCTGATGGCGCGGTTCGAGCTCTCCGAGATCCAGGCCAACCACATCCTGGACATGCCCCTTCGCCGTCTGACCCGCCTGGCCCGCGGCGAGCTGGAACAGGAGCACAGGGATCTCCTGGAGCGAATCGCGTACCTCACGGGGCTGCTGGACGACCCCGGGAAGGTCCGGTCGGTGATCTCGGAGGAGCTCGCGGAGATCCGCAAGAAGTTCGCGAACCCCCGCCGGAGCCAGATCAAGGCGGACGAGGGCGACTTCGACGTGCAGGACCTCATCGCCGAGGAGGACGTCGTCATCACGGTCTCCCGGGCCGGCTACGTGAAGCGCCTCCCGGTGGAGACGTACCGGCGGCAGGGCCGGGGGGGCCGGGGCGTGATCGGGGCGAACCTCAAGGAGGAGGACGTGGTCAGCCACGTCTTCACCACCACCACCCACCACTGGCTGCTGTTCTTCACCACGAAGGGGAAGGTGTACCGGGTCAAGGTCCACGAGATCCCGGAGGGGTCCCGCACGGGCCGGGGCATGTTCGCGGCGAACCTCCCCGGGGTGGTGGTCTCCGCCGACGAACGGATCTCGGCGGTCATCGACCTCAAGGACTACGAGGACGGCAAGTTCCTGGTGTTCGCCACGAAGCACGGGATGGTCAAGCGGACCGCCCTGCCGGAGTACGACTCCCCCCGGACGGGCCTGGCGGCGATCAACCTCAAGGGCGACGACGAGCTCATCGGGGTCATGCTCACCGACGGCAAGGACGACCTCATGCTGGTCTCCCGGTCGGGCCTGGCCGCGCGGTTCTCCCAGAGCGCGGCGCGGCCCATGGGACGGGCCACCGCCGGCGTGATCGGCATGCGGCTTGAACAGGGCGGCGAGGTCCTGGCCCTGGTGGACACCGGCGCCGGCGACGACCTCATCTCCGTCACCGAGAACGGCTACGGCAAGCGGACGGCCATCAAGGAGTACCCCCGCAAGGGCCGGCCCACCAAGGGCGTGGTGGTCCACAAGCTCACGAAGCGCACCGGCGGCCTGGCCGGGGCATTCGTGGGGTCGAAGGACCAGGACCTGTTCGTGATCTCCTCCACCGGCATCGTGATCCGCGTCCCCTCGTCCCAGATCCGGCGGGTCGGGCGGTCGAGCCAGGGTGTGCGGACCATGCGAGTGGACGAGGGCGGCAAGGTCGTGGCCATCGCCCCGGTGGTCATGCAGATGGACGGCGAGGACTGAGGCGGCCGTCACCCCGTCTGGCGCCGGAACACAGTCTCCGGGACGCCGCGGCCCCCGACCTGCGATCATTCGCGCTCGTGGGCGACGGGACGGGGGTGCTCCTCATCGTGGCGGGGGTGGCGGTGTCGGTGGCCGTCGGTCTGTGGGTCCGGACGGTGGCTCCCGCGCCGGTGGTGTTCGTGCTGGCGGCGGTGGGCGGGGCCGCGGTGGGGCTGGGGGCGCTGGTCGTGCAGGACCGGGTGCTGGCCGCCGACTGGGTCGTGGTCACGGCGGCCATGGCCCTCCTGGGTCCCGCGCACATCCGGATCGTGCTCGGCAGGTTCGGCCCGCCGCCCCCGGCGGACGCGGCCCGCCGGACCGGTTGAGCGCACGAGGGCATCAAGGTGCTTGCCGTTCGCGCCGAGGACCGCTACAAAGAGGTATCCGAGTGCAGGCGCGGCGTCCTGCCCGGCCCGAGGTGAGGGCCCGCGGGTTCGCCGTGTTGACCTGAAAGGAACGAGATGGCTCGCACCGTCGAGGTGACCCCGTCCCGCGTGCCCCGGGCCCAGGAGCCCACCGGGGCCGCGCGCAAGACCCGCGTGGTGGTCAAGCGGGTCGGGCCGTGGTCGGTGTTCCGCTTCTCGTTGCTGTTCTACTTCTGCGTGATGCTGGTGGTCCTCACCGGCATCACCATCCTGTACAACATCCTCTCCGCGCTCGGGGTCGTCGACTCGGTGGCCGAGTTCGTCGGTCACGAGATCCTGGGCGAGGCGAAGGGCAGCTTCCACATCGACGGCTGGTTCCTGTTCAGCCGGGCCTTCGCGTTCGGGCTGGTCATGGTGGTGTTCTGGTCGCTGGTGAAGCTGGTCGTGACGTTCATGTACAACCTGATCTCCGACCTCGTGGGAGGCCTGGAGATCACCCTCACCGAGCGCCGCTGAGCCGCCCCCGCCCGGCCGATTGGCGCGCTCTCCCGGCCCCGGGTATCCTCGGCACCGGTGGCGCCGCCAGTGCGGTCCAGCATTGCCCACGGGCCTGTAGCTCAGGCGGTTAGAGCGCATCCCTGATAAGGATGAGGTCGATGGTTCAAGTCCATCCAGGCCCACTGGGGAAGGAGGCGGGATGAGCAAGGACAAGGAAAAGGGCGGCGGGAAGAAGAAGTTCTTCCTGTTCGTGTTCTTCGCCGGGATCGTCGCCGCGATCGCCGCGTTCTTCAAGCGTCGCCGCGGACAGGGGATCGAGGAGAGCGAGTGGCAGGAGCTGCCCCCTCCCGAGGGCGGCTAGGCCGCACCGGCTCCAGGGAGGCCCGGGCCGTGCCGGGGACGGCCGGCCCGGGGAAGCAGGGCCGGAGGTCCTGTCGCCGGCTCGACGGCGGGGATACGGTTCGCCCGCATGACGTCATGACACCCGGAAAGGGGGGGTGTGCAATGGCACGCAGACGAAACGGTTTTGCTCTGCTCGCCGTCGGCATCGTGGTCGCGTTCGTCGCCGTCGCCTGTGGTGGCGGGGGCGGGAACAACAACACCACCGCGGCGCCGGGATCGAGCAGCGCTCCGCCCGAGGAGCAGCTCACGTTCGGCATGCTGCTGGTCGGTCCGCAGAACGACCACGGCTGGTCCCAGGCCCACTTCGAGGCCGGGCAGTACGTCGAACAGAAGCTCGGCGCGAAGATGATCGTCCTCGACAAGGTCAACCCGGCCGACCGTCCGGAGACCTCGGTGGAGCAGGCGGTCACCGACATGATCGACCGGGGCGCCCAGCTCATCTTCGCCACGTCCGACGACATGAAGGACGGCATCCTGGCGGCGGCCGCCGCCCACCCGGACGTGCCGATGATCTGGTCATCCGGCGACAGCGCGTGGCCCGACGGCCAGGACTACCACGCCGACCTCACCAACCTGGGCAACATCATGGGGCGCATGGAGTTCGGCAAGATGATGGGAGGGTGCTCCGCGGCACTCACCACCCAGACCGGGAAGATCGGATACCTCGGGCCCCTGATCAACGCGGAGACCCGGCGTCTCGCCAACTCGGCGTACCTCGGGGCGAAGTACTGCTGGACGAATCTCCGGCACGAGGACCCGGCCCAGCTCCAGTTCTCCGTGAACTGGATCGGGTTCTGGTTCAACATCCCCGGCCAGACCCTGGACCCCACCGAGGTGACGAACGACTTCTTCGACTCCGGCACCGACGTGGTGCTCTCCGGCATCGACACCACCGAGGCCCTGGTCCGAGCGGACCAGCGGGCCCAGAGCGGTGACGACGTGTGGGCCGTCCCGTACGACTTCAAGGGGGCGTGCACGGAGGGCCCTGACGTCTGCCTGGGCGTCCCGTACTTCAACTGGGGGCCCGCGTACCTCAAGACCGCGCAGGCCGTGCAGGACGGGACCTTCAAGGCCACGTTCGAGTGGAACCCGCCGGACTGGAACAACATCAACGACCCCGACACGTCGGCGGTCGGGTTCATCAAGGGCCCGGCGCTGTCCGAGGAGAACTCGGCCATGCTGGACCAGTTCATCGCCGGCCTGGCCGACGAGTCGATCAACCTGTACCAGGGCCCGCTGAACTGGCAGGACGGCTCCACGTTCCTGGGCGACGGCGAGACCGCGACCGACCAGCAGATCTGGTACGCGGAGCAGCTCCTGGAGGGGATGAAGGGGGCGAGCTCGGCCTAGCGGGTCTCGGAGCGAACGCGCGTCGCGTGAGCATGCTGACGGGGAGGAGGACGCGGCCGGTTCTCCTCCCCGTCGCGCACGCGGGGGCGGGGGGGACGGGGCCATGAGCCTCGAGGTGCGCGAAGTCCACAAGGCGTTCGGCCCGGTCCGGGCGAACGACGGCGTCACGCTCACCGCCCCGGCGGGCACCATCCAGGGCCTGCTGGGGGAGAACGGCGCCGGCAAGTCCACGCTGATGAAGATCGTGTCGGGCTACCTCAGCGCCGACTCCGGCGAGGTGGCCCTCGACGGCACGGTCCTGCGCCTGTCCTCGCCCCGCGACGGGATCCGGGCCGGGATCGGCATGCTCCACCAGGACCCACTGGTGTTCCTGCCGTTCACCGTGCTGGACAACTTCCTGGTGGGGAGCCCGGGGCGGTCGTTCGTGGACCGGGCCGCCGGCGAGCGTGAGCTCCGGCGGATGTGCGAGCGGTTCGGGTTCTCCCTCGACCCCCACGCCTCCGCCCGCTCACTCACGGTGGGGGAGCGCCAGCAGCTGGAGATCGTCCGGCTGCTGTGGCTGGGGGCCAAGGTCCTGATCCTGGACGAGCCGACCTCGGGCATCTCGGCCTCCCAGGGCGCCCTGCTGTTCGAGACCCTCCGGTCGCTCGCGGCCGACGGGATGATCGTCGTGTTCGTCTCCCACAAGCTCGAGGAGATCGAGGAGATCTGCCACCGGGTCGCAGTGATGCGCCGGGGCCGGGTGGTGGGTGAGGCCGAGATCCCCTGTCCCACCGACGACCTGGTGGAGATGATGTTCGGCCGGGTCCTGGTGGAGTCCGAGCCGGCGGCGGCGGAGCCGGGGGAGCCCGTCCTAGTGCTGCAGGCCGTGACCCTCGAGGACCGCAACCTGACCACGGCCGACGTGTCGCTCTCCGTGCGGGCGGGCGAGGTCATCGGCCTGGCCGGGCTGGAGGGGAGCGGCCAGCGAACGTTCCTGCGAGCCTGCGCCGGGATGCTCCGTCCCTCCGGCGGCCGGATCCGGGTGGACGGCAGGGACCTCACCGGGCGGAAGTACCGCGACTTCCTGGAGGCAGGGGTGCATCTCCTCCCCGCCGGGCGCCTGGAGGAGGGACTGGTGGCCGGCCTCACCGTGACCGAGCACGTCGCCCTGGCCGGGGGGCACGGCGGGCCGCTCGTGGACTGGGGGGCCGCCCGCGCCGAGGCCCGGGACATGGTCCGGCGGTACTCCATCAAGGGGACGGAGGCCTCCACCGCGGAGTCCCTGTCCGGCGGGAACCAGCAGCGGCTGCTGCTGGCGATGGTCCCCGATGGCAAGCGCCTGGTCCTCATGGAACACCCCACCCGGGGCCTCGACATCGAGTCCGCGGACTGGGTGTGGCAGCGCCTGCTGGAGCGGCGCGACTCGGGGGCGGCCATCGTGTTCGCCTCGGCCGACCTCGCCGAGCTGCTGCGGTACAGCGACCGGATCCTGGTGTTCTTCGCCGGGCGGATCCTGAAGGTTCTGGACGCCCGTCGAACCGACGGCGAACGGCTCGGCTACCTCATCGGCGGCAAGGACGTGGCGTGAGCTCGCGTCCGGCGCCGGCTCGAGATTCGAATCGCCTGGGGGACCTGGCGGCCCGGACCGGCTCGGCCGTCCTGCCGGTGGCCCTGGCCCTCGGAGTCGTGGTCATGCTCCTGGCGGTGGTCGGTGCGCCGCCGTTCCAGGCCCTCCGGCTGATCTGGGACGGCTCGGTGGGGAGCGGGAACAAGGTGGCCCAGACCCTCACGGCGTGGGTGCCCCTGGCCCTGGCGGCTGCGGGGCTGGTGGTCACGTTCGCCGCCGGGCTGTGGAACATCGGGGTCGAGGGCCAGATCGTGATGGGGGGCATCGCCGCGTCGTTCGTGGCCCGGGAACTTCCCGGCCCGGGGTTCGTGCTGATCCCGGCGGCGCTGCTGGCGGGCGTGGTCGGGGGGACCCTGTGGGCGGTGCTGGTGGGCGTGCTGAAGACCCGGGGCAGGGTGAACGAGATCTTCGGGGGACTGGGCCTGGACTTCGTGGCCAGCGGCCTGGCCGTGTACCTGATCATCGGCCCGTGGCACCGCCAGGGCATCGCGTCCACCAGCGGGACGGAGCTGTTCCGCACCGAGTCGTATCTCCCCGCCTACGGGCACACCACGCTGTCGCTGGTGGCCTTGGTGCTGGCGGCCCTGTCGGTGGTTGCGGTGTTCTTCCTCATGCGCGGGACCCGGTTCGGGCTCCGGCTGAAGGCCGTGGGACGCAATCCCCGGAGCGCGTTCCTCATGGGCATCCCCACCGGCCGGTACCTGCTGGGGGCGTTCGCGGTGTGCGGCGCGATGGCGGGGCTGGCCGGGGGGCTCCAGGTGCTGGGGGTCCACCACAAGCTCGTCCCAGCCCTGTCGGGCGGATACGGGTTCCTGGGGATCCTGGTGGTCCTGCTGGCCGGGTTCCGGGCCTCGCTCATCGCCCCCATCGCCCTGTTCTTCGTGATGGTCTCGGTGGGGAGCACCCAGCTCAGCCTTCGGCTGAACCTCGACTCCGCGCTGGGCGGCGTGCTCCAGGGCGTGCTGGTCCTGTTCGTGATCATGGGAACGGGATGGCGACGCCGGCGGACCGGGATCGCCCCGGAGGCCGCCGAGCCGGTCGCGGCGGCCGCCGCCCCCGTCGAGTCCCCGACGGGCACCACGGCGAGCCCGGAGGGGTAGGCGGCCATGCACGCGGCGCTCGTGCCCATCCTGGCGGCCTCCCACGGCGGCGCGGAAGCGACCCTGGCGTCGATCGTGGCGGCGGCGACCCCCCTGGTGTACGCCGTGGTGGGCGAGACCATCGGCGAGAAGGCCGGGGTGGTGAACCTGTCGCTGGAGGGCTCGATCATGCTCTCGGCCATGACGGGATTCGGGGCCGCCTACGGGACGAAGAACCTGCTGGTGGGGTTCCTGGCGGCCATGGCCGTGGGGATCGCCTTCGCCCTCATCGTGGCGTTCTCGAGCATCCGCCTCCGGCTGAACCAGATCGCGGTGGGGTTCGTGCTCACGCTCCTGGGGATCGAGCTCAGCTCGTTCCTGGGGAACGACCTGGTGGGCAAGGTGGGGCAGCGGGTCCCGCCGGTGGCCTTCCCGGGGCTGTCGAAGATCCCGTTCCTGGGTCCCGTCCTTTTCCACCACAACCTCTCCGTGTACGGGAGCTACGTCGTGCTGATCGTGGCCGGCGTGTTCCTGTACCGGACCCGTCGGGGGCTCGACCTCCAGGGCGTGGGGGAGCGGCCGGAGGCGGCGTTCGCCCGGGGGATCCCGGTCAACCGGCTCCGGTACGTGTACACGGCGATCGGCGGCGCGCTGGTTGGAGTGGCCGGCGCCGCGTTCTCGCTGGACGTGAAACTGGGATGGAGGGAGGGCTCCACCTCGAACTACGGCTGGATCGCGCTGGCCATCGTGATCTTCGGGGGGTGGAACCCGCTGCGCGCCGCGTTCGGGGCGTACCTGTTCGGCGGGCTCCAGGTGGCCGCGCTGAAGCTCCAGCCGGTGTTCCCCAGACTGGCCCAGGTCCTGCCCCTGATGCCGTTCGTGCTGATGATCCTGGCGCTCGTACTGGTGTACCTGCCCGCGTTCCGGCGGCTGGGCGAACGCCACCCTGCCGTGCGACGGGTCTTCGCGGGGGACCCTCCCTCGGCGCTGGGGACGGCCTTCCAGCGGGAGTGACCGATAGACTCCGGCCGCGATGGGGTCGGAGGCCTGGCGAGCGGCGGAGGCGGCGGCCGGCGCGGCCGGAGTGGAGCTCCGTCCCCTGGCCGAGCTCTCCGACGCCGGGCCGATCACCGAGGTCATGGTGGCCACCTGGGGCCCCCACCAGTTGCTGCCTCACGAGCTGATCCGGGCCCTCCAGGGGAGCGGCAACCTGCCGTTCGGGGCGTTCCGCGACGGTCGGATGATCGGGTACGTCCTGGGGTTCCTGGGCCACGACCCGGAGGACGGCCTGCACGTCCACTCCCACATGCTGGCCGTGGTCCCGGACCTCCGACACGCGGGCGTGGGGTTCGCGCTGAAGCTGGCCCAGCGGGCCGCGGCGCTCGACATGGGCGCTCGCGTGGTGCGGTGGACGTTCGACCCCATGCAGTCCCGGAACGCCCACTTCAACGTCAACAAGCTGGGAACCACCGCCGACCGGTTCCACCGGCACTACTACGGCGACATGACCGACGTGCTGAACCGCGGCGAGCGGACGGACCGCCTGGAGGCCCGGTGGGACCTGGACCGGCGACCGGTGGGACGGCCGGGCGTGCCCGGCGTGGAGCGGGACGTCCTGCGGAACGTGGACGGCCGGCCCGTTCGGGTCGGCGACCCGGAGCCGTCCGCGGAGGGCGGGTTCCGGGTGCAGACCGTGCGCGACTACCCGGCCCTGCGCGAACGGGACCCGGGGGCCGCCGCGGCGTGGCGGGACGCGGTGGCCGACGCCCTGGAGGCCTGTGTGTCGCTCGGGATGGTCGTCGCCGCGTTCGACTCCGGGGCGACGAGCCCGCCCGCGTATCAGTTGGCCATGCCCGACGCGGTCGTGGACCGGCCCGACGCGTGGACGGAGGCGGGCGGGTGACGGACGGCACGGCGGTCGAGGTCGCCGCCATCGAGCTCCGGCTCGTGGCCCTGCCGCTGGTCCGGCCGTTCCGGACGTCGTTCGGCGAGGAGCGGGACAAGGTGGCGGTCCTGGTCCGGCTGGAGACGACCGATGGCGCCACCGGGTGGGGGGAATGCGTGGCGATGGCGTCGCCCCGGTACTCCGAGGAGTTCAACGACGCGGCATGGCTGGCCATTCGCGACCACCTCGGCCCGCCGCTGCTGGAGGCGGGGCCGCTGGATCCCGACGGGCTGGTCGCGGCGATGTCGTGGGTCCGGGGGCACCGGATGTCGAAGGCGGCCCTGGAGATGGCGTTCCTCGACGCCTGGCTGCGGGCGCGTGGTGAGTCGCTGGCGGCGTTCCTGGGGGCCGAACGGGACCGGGTGGCGTGCGGGGTCTCCGTGGGGATCGCGGCGACGCCGGATGCCCTGGTGGAGCAGGTGGCCGCTTACGTGGAGGCCGGATACCGCCGCGTGAAGCTGAAGATCGAGCCGGGGTGGGACGTGGGGCCGGTCACGGCGGTGGCGAACGCGTTCCCGGGGACTCCGCTGTCGGTGGACGCGAACGCCGCGTACCGGCTGGCCGACCTCCCGGTGTTCGAGGCCCTCGACGCGCTGGACCTGGTGATGGTGGAACAGCCCCTGGGGCACGAGGACCTCCTGGAGCACGCCGTGCTGGCCCGCCGGATCGCCACCCCCGTGTGCCTCGACGAATCCATCCGGTCCGCCGCCGACGCCCGGGCGGCCCTGGAGCTCGGCGCGTGCCGGATCGTGAACGTCAAGCAGGGGCGGGTCGGTGGGCTGCTGGAGGCCCGGCGGGTCCACGACGTGGCCCGGGAGCACGGGGCGCCGGTGTGGTGCGGCGGCATGCTCGAGACCGGGATCGGCCGGGCGGCGAACCTGGCCCTGGCCGCCCTGCCCGGGTTCACGCTCCCCGGCGACACCAGCGCCAGC
The DNA here is from genome assembly GCA_036394995.1 of Actinomycetota bacterium. Classification (GTDB taxonomy): domain Bacteria; phylum Actinomycetota; class UBA4738; order UBA4738; family JACQTL01; genus DASWED01. The sequence continues at coordinate 2,535 of DASWED010000062.1, read as the reverse complement.
GAGCGCTACTTCGCCGAGGACATCACCGAACCGCACCGCATGGCCCCGGACGGCACCATGGCCGTGCCGGCCGGTGCCGGCCTGGGCGTCGAGCCCCTGCCCGACCGGTTGGAGGCCTGCACCCGCCGCGTGGAGCGCATCCCCGCGTGACCGCCGCATGGCGCCGCGCGATCCTCGGGCTGGTCCTGTGCACGGCCGCCGCCTGCACCGGGCAGGCCGTGACGGGCTCGCCCGGTCCGTCCTCGACGCCGCCGAGTCCGGCGCCGTCCGGGACTTCCACGACCCCCCCACCCTCCCGGGAGCCCGACCGGCGGCCGAACATCCTGATCGTCCTCACCGACGACCAGCGCGCCGACACGTTGGGGGTCATGCCCCAGGTCCGGCGGATCTTCGGACGGGGCGGCATCCAGTACGCGAACGGGTTCGACACCACGCCGCTGTGCTGCCCGTCGCGGGCCACGATCATGACCGGGCGGTTCCCCCACGACACCGGCGTCCTCGGCAACGGCGACGCGCTGAAGCTGGACCACGACACCACCGTCCAGCGGTACCTGCACGACGCCGGATACCGAACGGGGATGGTCGGCAAGTTCCTCAACGACTGGCCGGTGGGGACCGCGCCCCCCAACTTCGACCGGTGGGCCCTGTTCAACAGCGGCTACCTGGGGACCACGTTCGACGTGGACGGCCGGGTCCGGACGGTGAACGAGTACTCCACCACGTTCATCGGCGACCAGGCCGTCCGGTTCCTCCGTGACTTCTCGGCCCGGCCGGACCGGCCGTGGTTCCTGTACGTGGCCACGTCGGCCCCGCACGACCCCTGGATCCCGGATGCCACGTACGCGAACGCGCCGGTCCCGCCGTTCGTCAAGGACCCGGCCATGCGGGAGACGGACACGTCGGACAAGCCGCAGTGGGTCCGGGACTCGCTGCACCTCACCGACGAGAAGATCGAGCTGGACCGGGCGCAGCAGCTCCGGACCCTGATGTCGGTCGACGACATGGTGGGACGGGTGTACCGGACCCTCCGGCGGCTGGGACAGGACCGGGACACGCTGGCCTTCTTTCTCTCCGACAACGGGTTCCTGTGGGGGGAGCACGGACTGGCCGGCGCGCGGGGCGAGGTGGAGACCGAACCCGTCCGGACGCTCACCGGGAAGCGGTTCCCGTACCTGCCCTCGGTCCGGACGCCGCTGCTGGCCCGGTGGCCCGGGCACTTCCGGCCGGGGCGGGTGGTCCAGACCCCCGTCACCACCGCGGACCTCGCACCGACCATCCTGGACGCCGCCGGCGTGGCGCTGCCCACGGACCCCCCCATGGACGGCCACTCGCTGGGGACGGCGGGCGACGCGGTGATCGACGCGGACGGGACCCGGGAGGACCGGACCGGGGCCTACCTCGAGTACCACCGGGACCCGATCTACCCGAGCGTCCCCTCGTGGTCCTCGATCGTCTCGCCGTCGGCGCAGTACGTGGAGTGGTTCGGACCGGACGGGAAGGTCATCTTCCGCGAGTACTACGACCTGGCGGCGGACCCGTTCCAGTTGACGAACCTGCTGGCCGACGGCACGGCCACGGACGATCCGGACACCCGGGCGCTGGACCAGCAGATCGCGCGGGGCCTCACGTGCAGCGGCACCACCGGCCCGACCGCCTGCCCCTGACGGCGGCTATTCGTGGAACGCCTCCGCGCGTCCCTCCTCGACCTCGATCCAGTGATCCTCCGGCACCAGGTTCCGGTTGGCGAGCCCGTAGGCCCCCAGGAGGATGCAACTCCCGATGAACGCGAGGTACAGGAACGGGCCAGGTTCGTCCCACTGCAGGACGTCGCCGAACCGGAGCAGGGCCACGACGTGCAGGACCACGAACACCGGGTACCCGAACAGCGCCACCCGGACCCGGTGGAAGTCGTTCTCCCACAGCCCGTGCGCGGCGAGGACGCCGAATGCCAGCACCCAGGCCGAGAGCACGCGCGACGACAGCGGCGGGACCGCCCACGGCCACATCCCGGCCACGAGCTTCGGCGCTACGAACATCAGCACGCCCAGAGGGATGAGCAGGATCGCCTGCGCCGCGAAGACGGCCCGGACCCAGACCGGAAGGGGGGCCGTGCGGGGCGGGTCGCCGCCCTCGGTGCGGAGCTGCTTCGCCAGCATCACGCCCAGCTGGATCGGATAGATCGTGTACGCGACGATCCAGAACCACGTGATGAACCACGTGAACCCCGAGCTGTCGGTGTGGAACAGCCCGAAGTGGATGAGCGTCGCCGCGGTGGTGATGGGGGCGAACACCAGGGCCACCGAGATCGAGATCCGGCCGTAGGCCCAGAACCGCTCCCGGGCCGCGAGGATGGCCAGGGCCACGCTCGACCAGTAGTTCGCCCCGAGGATCGCGGCCGTGAGCGGCGGCTGGATGGTCCACGCGAACAGGGTCGCCGTGCTGGCCGCGAACACGAACAGCGGGATGCCCAGGATCCCCCGGGTCACCGGGGCGATCACCGGGGACCGCATGCCGTTCGTGAACGGCTTCAGCACC
>DASWED010000061.1:0-12152 GCA_036394995.1 Actinomycetota bacterium | reverse complement strand
GCCCCTCGGCTACGAGGTCCGGCCCTTCACCGACACCGCGACCGGCACCCACCTGGTGCTCCTCCAGCGCGTCGCAGGCCACCGCTCACGCGGCTGGGGGCTGTTCGTGTGGTCGCCCGGTTCGTCCAGCCGGCTCGTGGTGGAGGTGGCGCATCCACTCGACGACATCGACACGCCCCCTGTGGGAGTCGAGACGTTCCGCGTCGCCGGCGCCCGCGCCCTCCTGGTGGCGGGGGCCAGCCGGTTCGCCGGCACGAATGGCTCCGCCGACGTGGCCCACGCGCCGGAGACCGTGTTCGAGGCCGTTCACCGGACCCTGGTCGATCCCCGGACGGTCGTGTTCGAGCCTCACGGATTCGAGGCGGCCCGGCACGCCGACTACGGCGACGTGGTCGTCTCCTCCGGGGCGTTCCCCCCGGGGCCGGCGGCCCGGGCCGTCGCCGCGGCGCTCACGTCCGGCGGGCTCACGGTGTGCCTGTACGACGGGCTGCACTGCAGCATGCTCGGGGGGACGACCAACGTCCAGGGCGCCTCGACGAGAGCCGCCGGCGGGGAGTTCCTCCACGTCGAGATGGCCCCGTTCATGAGGGCCGACCCGAAGCTCCGGGCGCAGGTGGCCGCCGCGGTCGCCGGGGCGATCCGTTCCGGCTGATCAGACCCCCGCGCGGACCCGCTCCGGCTCCGTCCCGGGCTCGTTCTCCAGGGCCACGTTCGGCAGCAGCCGGTCCAGCCACTTCGGGAGCCACCAGTTCCACTTGCCCAGCAGGCGCATCGTGGCCGGGACCAGCACCACCCGGACCACCGAGGCGTCGATGAACACGGCGAATGCCAGCCCGAACCCCATGGCCTTGATCGGGAGCAGCGAGGCGAACGCGAACGCGCCGAACACCGTGATCATGATGGCCGCCGCGCTGGTGATGATGGCGGCGGTGTGCTCCAGGCCCCACCCCACGGCCTCAGTGTTGTCGCCGGTCTTCAGGTACTCCTCGCGCACCCGGGCCAGCAGGAACACCTCGTAGTCCATCGACAGCCCGAACAGGATGCAGAACAGGAACAGCGGCAGGAACGATTCCAGGTGCCCTGCCGGGTCGAAGCCCAGGAGCGAGGCCAGATGGCCGTCCTGGAACACGAACACCAGCACGCCGTACACAGCGAGCACCGACGCCGTGGTCATCAGCACGGCCTTCAGCGGCAGCAGCAGCGAGCGGAAGAACACCATCAGCACGATGAACGACAGCAGCATGACCAGGGCCACCACCGGCACCAGCGCGCTCGCCACCGCGTGGTTGATGTCGGTGTTCAGCCCCGGGTCGCCCCCGACGAACGCCGTGATGCCAGTCGGGGCCGTTCTCGCCACGAGGTCGCGGAGGTCGTCGACCAGCGCGTTCGACTCGTCCGACTGCGCCCCGTGCCGGTTCACCACCAGCACGAGCGTCTCGGTGCCGTCGCCCGCTACCAGCGGCGACGCGATGCTCACGGCGAGCGGGCTGTTCACGAACCCCTTGGCCTGCTCCTTCGTCTGGTCGGGGCAGACGTCGGGCGGGCAGATCGTGGCGAGCGACCGGACCCCGTTCGGCACGACCTCGTCGAGCTGCTGGATCTGGCGGGACAGGTCGTAGATGTAGTCGAACCCGTGGGTGGTCACGCCCTCGGGGTCCTGCACCAGGATCTGCACCGGGGCGATCTGGCCCTCGCCGAAGCCCTGGGGCGGCGGCTTGGCCACGAGCTCGGCGGCCCGGCGGGGGATGGAGTCCGCCGGCAGGATCGACGGCCCCGAGGACCCCAGCCGCATGTGCAGGGCCGGCGTCGCCAGAAGCAGGAGGATGGCCACGCAGCTCACCAGGAACACCCACGGCCGCCGCATGACCGTCATGGCCCACCGATGCCACAGGCGGCTCTCGCTGGCGGGCTTGCGGCGGATGCGGACGCGCTCGATGTTCCTCCCGATCAGGCCGATCAGCGCCGGGAGCAGCGTGAGCGCGGCGGCCACGGCGAACGCCACCGTGATCATCGCGCCGAAGCCCATCGACTTGAAGGCCTGGACGTTCACGAGCTGGGTGCCGGCCAGGGCCACCACGACGGTGAGCCCGGAGACGAACACGGCCTTCCCGCTGGAGGCCATGGCCAGGGGGATGGCGTCCTGGATCGCGCGGCCCCGGCGGGTCTCCTCCCGGTACCGGGTCAGGATGAACAGCGAGTAGTCGATCCCCACGCCGATCCCGATCATCGACGCCACGTTCTCCGTGAAGATCGACACCGTGGTCGTGGCGGCGATGATCGACAGGACCCCGAACGAGATCAGCAGCGAGAACAGGGCCATGGCCAGGGGCATCCCGGCCGCCACCAGTGACCCGAACGCCAGGAGCAGGATCACGATGGCCAGCGGGAACGCGATGGTCTCGGCCCGGCTGAGGTCCTCCGTCGTGGTCTGCGAGAACTCGTGGTAGAAGGGCCCCGCCCCGGTCAGCATCGCGGCGCCCGTCGAGCCCTGGAAGTTCGGATCGTCCGCGACGACCTCATCCACCCGGGTCTGCAGCTCCTCCGCGTACGTCAGCGCGGTGTTCTGCGTGCCGCCCAGGCTGACCCGGGCCGTCACCAGGTGCCCGTCCTGCGAGATGGCCGTCGACCCCGGTGGCGCCGGATGTTGCCGGTCGAACGGGTTCGCCACGCCCACGACCTCCCGGAAGCCGTCGTCGGTCGGCTTCCGGATGTCGGCGGCGATGCGGTCGAACACCACCGCGAAGTCGCACTGCCCCGTGGCGCACGCGGGGTCGTTCGCCGAGATCGCCGTGGACCGCAGGACCAGGGAGTCGGTGAGGTCGGACTGCTGGAAGTCCTCCTTGAGGGCCTGCCGGACCCGGTCGGACTGCGATCCGGGGACCTCGAACCCCCCCTGGGACAGGCGGTCCGACAGCTTCGCCACGAACGGGAACGCGAGGGCGAGGAGCACCAGCCACCCCGCGAGCAACGGCCACCGCCGGCGGTACGCGAACCCTCCCAGCCGGTAGAACCTCGTCCGCTCCTGCCCGCTCCCTCCGTCCCGGCTCATTCGCTCCTCCCGCCCGCTCGCGTGATCCGCCGTCCCTTCCACATCGAACCCCTCACGACGGATAATCCGACCGGAGCGAGGCGCCCGGGAAGGACCCCAACGTGGACGAGTTCGATCTGGACAAGTATCTCAGGGCTTCGAAGAAGGTCGATCTTTCCGGCGTTCAGTGGGACCGGGTGGCCGAGCACCCGCTACCGCCCGATGAGGCCCGGTGTCTGGCCTACATGATGGACATCGAGTCGCACACGGTCATCTACCTGCGCGACCTGCTGTCCACCCGAGCCGCGAACGAGCCCGACGTGACCGCGTTCCTGGCGTGCTGGGTGTACGAGGAGCTGTGGCACGGCGAGGCCTTCAGCCGGTTCCTTGGCGAGGCCGGGTACGAGCTGGCCCCGGACCGGGAGCGGGTGTGGGGCGACGCGCCGTTCCCGTCCCGGTACGGCCGCAACTCGTGGATCCGGGAGCGGCTGGGGGGGAAGGGCTACGCGTCGCACATCGGGAGCATGGTCGGCTCGGCGCTGGTCAAGGACTTCGTCGCGGTGCACATGACGTGGGGCGCGGCGAACGAGCTGTCCACGCTGATGAGCTACCACCGGCTCATCGCGAAGTCGCAGCATCCCGTGCTGGTGCAACTGCTCCAGCGGATCATCAAGGACGAACGGCGGCACTTCGCGTTCTACCGGTCCCAGGCCCGGATGCGCCTGGCCCGCTCCAAGCAGGCTCGGACCGTGACCCGGTGGGTCATGGACCACGTGTGGGCCGTGGTGGGGACCGGCGTGCGACCCCAGGCCGAGACCGATCACGTGGTCGTGCACCTGTTCGGTGACGCCGACGGCCTGGAGGCGGCGAAGGAGATGGATCGGATGATCTCCGAGCTCCCCGGCCTGGAGGGCCTCACGGTCATGCAGGACGCCAGGAAGGCGACGTTCCGCCGCATGCGCGGAGCCGAGCGACGGGCGGCGGGCGCTCCTCCCGTTCGTCGAGGCGCGGAACGCCCCAGCGCGATGCCGTTCGCCGCCCTCCGCCAGTAGCCGGATTCGCGCGGGCGCAGGCGGTCCGGGCGGCTAGCCGGCTTCCCGAGCCTCCGCCTTGTTCGGGGCCGGCGTGCCCGGAAGGTGCAGGAGGTTGCGCACGTCCACGACCCCCGCCACCTCGCGGACCTGGCTCACGAGGGCGTCGATGTCCTCCGGGGTGGCCAGCTGGCCCCTGAGCTCGACCATGCTGTCCACCACGGTGACGTTCACGTTCCCCTTGGGGAGGTTCGGGGAGAACGCCTCGGACTCGATCCGGTCCTTGAGCGTGAGGTCGTCGACGTCGACCTCCTCCGGCGTGCGGTGGGCGAGCTTCTGGCCGACCCCCCTGATCTGGCCGGCTCGGTAGCGCCCCTCCCGTTCGAGCCGCCGGCCGGTTCGCCGGGTCATGGCCCCGATCCGGTCCACCAGCCGGTGTCTACGGGCCTTGCCCCGGTTGGGGTCGAAGAAGTACTGGGCCACCGCGCCCATCGCGGTGCCCGCCGCGAATGTGCGAATCCGGGCCATGGCGCTTCCTCCTTGCTGCCGTGGTCGATACTCCCCCTCCATGCCGTGCCTACCCGAGGATGTGGCCGCCAAACGGGCCCGGCCCCCGTTTGGCGAACGAGCGGGCGCCGGGGGCCGTGTGCCAGACTTCGGCCGTGCCTCGACGTTCGGCGAAGGACGGTGCCGCCTCCCCGGTCGAGGAAGTGATCGACCGGCTGTACTCGCTCGATCCCGAGGCGTTCACCGGGGAGCGGAACGCGGCGGCGAAGCGACTCCGGGACGACGGGGATCGGGAGGCATCGGACCTCGTCAAGGGTCTGAAGAAGCCGACGGCGGCCGCCTGGGCCGTCAACCAGCTGTCCCGGCGCGCTCCGAAGCATGTGGACGAGCTGCTCGAGGCCGGAACGGCGTTGCGGTCCGCGCAGCGGGCGGCCCTCTCCGGCAAGGGGAAGGGGACGCTTCGCGAGGCCACCCAGCGGCGGCGGCAGGCGGTGGCTCGGCTGCTCGATGAGGCGACGGCGATGTTCCGTGAGGCCGGGCGGAGCCCGACGCCCCACGTCGACGCCATCCGCTCCACGCTCGAGGCCGCGGGGACCGACGAGGAGACCGGCCAGCAGGTCCGCGCCGGACGGTTGGCGAAGGAGGTCGAACCCCTCACCGGGTTCGGCGACATCTCCCCGTTCGAGGTCCTGGCCGGCGGAAAGGATGCGGGATCGACGGAGGCCGCAACGGCGAAGGAGCCCAAGGAGGAGCACGCAGCGGACCGGAGAGTCCGTGAACGGCTCGAAGCCAAGGTGGCGAGGTCGGAGGACGCCGTGATGGCCGCCCGCGAAGCGGCCGCCGAAGCCCGCCGCGATGCCGACGCCACCGCGAAGGAGGTCGACCGTCTGGAACGGGAGCTGCTCACTGCCCGCCGCCGAGCCGACCGCGCCGCGAAGGCAGCGTCCGCCGCCGAGACGAAAGCTCAGAAGGCCGACGAGGCCCTCGCCCAGGCTCAGGCCGACCTCGACGCGGAGTCCTGACGCCCGGGCCCGGGACGGAAGAAATCCGCGCCGGGGCGATGATTCCCGCCTCGGCCGGCGGTCTGATGGAGTGAAGGGCAGGAAGGAGGACCACCATGTCGAGGCTGAGCAGGCAGTTCACCGCCACCCTGCAGAAGAGCCCCAGCAAGGGCGGCTGGACCTACGTGGTGATGCCGGACTCGGTGGAGTTCTTCGGTACCCGCGGTCTGGTGAAGGTGAGGGGCACGGTCGACGGCCACCCCTTCCGCAGCTCCTTCATGGCCATGGGCGACGGCACCCACAAGCTCCCCATCAAGGCCGACGTCCGCAGGCAGCTCGCGAAGGAGGCGGGCGACACGGTCACGGTCCGCCTGGAGGAGCGCCTCACCGACAGAACCGAGACGTGATCGATCGGGTCGGGTCCAACGAGCAGGAAGGGGCGGAAGGAGTGACCGAGTCCCTGAACAGCGTCGGTGCCATCACCATGTTCGTCGAGGATCCACAGCGGTCGAAGGCGTTCTACGAGGACGTCTTCGGCGTGCCGGTGATCCACGAGGACGAGAACGCCGCGGCATTCAGGTTCGAGAACATGATCGTCAACCTGTTGAGGACCGAAGCGGCCCGCGAGCTCATCGATCCCGGAACCGTCGCCGGTCGGGAAGCGGGATCGCGCTACCAGCTCACCATCTGGGTGGACGACGCGGACGCGGTGTGCGCGGATCTGGCCACCCGCGGCGTGACTCTCCTCAACGGCCCGCAAGACCGCGAATGGGGGATGCGAACCGCCGCCTTCACCGACCCCGACGGCCACATCTGGGAGGTCGCGGCGAAGCTCCCCGACGCCGAGGGTTCGTAGCCGCATCGCCGGCGCGGCAGCTCTCGATGGGTCGACCTATCAGGTGGCCCCAGCGTCAGGGGCGGGTGCGACGGGCGCTGTTGCCGGGATGGGACCGTTGGAGCTGGGGATGGCGCCGGGGAAGTTCCAGGCTTCCTGGAGACGGTCGACGGGCCACCGTTCGCGCTGCTTGATGGCGAGCTTCTCCATGAGGGCGATCGCGGCGGGGTCCTCCTCGGCGGCGCGCCATTCGACCACGCCGGCCTCCACGGCCCGGCGCCAGATGTCGAGGCCCCGGTCGGTGCGGACGATGACCAGGGACCAGCCCTCCTTCTGACCGAGCCCGCCGAACGAGATGTCGGCGTGCTCGGCGGCGAAGTCGGGGCAGCTCGTGCACCCGGGGCGGCTCCACTGGCGGGCCTCCTTCAGGGCGATGTCGTGGACCTCCCCGTCGGTCGTGTACACGATGACCTTGCCCTTCACGTTGATCCGGGCGATGTCTTCGAACTTCACCCCGAGCTCGTCGTGGATCTTGTGCTGCATCAGCCCGTCGTACGTGAACGTCTTCGAGCACAGCAGCCCGAACGTCCACTCGATCTTCCTGCGCCACTTGGCCACCCGGCGGGACTCGAGCGCGCCGGTGACGCTGGCCATGCAGGACATCCCCACCAGGGCCATCTTCGACAGGCCCCGGTTCGCCCCCTCGATCAGCGCCAGCGGGTTCGCCGAGTACGTGTAGCGGGAGCCGGCCGTGGCGAGCACGCCGGCCACGTCCGTCACCACGGTCGGTTCCGCGTCCCAGGGCCGTTCGTCGGAGAGCTTCGAGGTGCACGCGCCGTCGATCTGCCCGGTCTCCAGCCCCCACACCAGCAGCGCCGAGACCACGCCGCCGTCCTGGCCCACCGCCAACACCCGGCGGTCATGGGCCCGGGCCAGCACGATCGACTGGTGGACCCCGATGACCTCGTCGATGGAGCGGGTCCGGCCGAACAGCATCCGGTCGATCTCGGGTTCCCATTCGCGGAACCGGGGGCACGCCCGGGTGCAGATGTCGCACCCCTTGTCGCCGTGCGTGCAGTGGTCCTCCGGGCCCTCCTCCAGGTGGAACGGCCGGTACGCGCCGTTGTGGCCCTTCCCGTCGTTGTGGTCGTAGCCCAGGACGTGGAACGGGCACACCACCACGCACGCCGAACACCCGGTGCACAGCCCGGAGGTGACGACCTCGTGGTGCAGGTCGCGCCACTGGGTCTTGTCGGCGGAGGAGGGCACGGCGCGACAGTATAGGAACCGGGGACCAATATGTGAGGTAGGCGAAGGTCCCTGTGCACGAGGGTCGAAGTGCCCCCTGGACGCCCGGCGAGCGCAAGCCGGCCCCATGTCTCGCCCGTAGTACCCGAAACCCTTCCCTGCGAGCACGAAGGAGGAACCGGCATGCGGCGATGGATCGGGCTCATGGCCCTGGGCACGGCGGTGCTGCTGCTCGGGGCGGCCTGCAGCAGCTCCTCGGACGAGGAGAAGGGCGCCACGATCACCATCAACGGCGACAAGGCGAACGACCACGGGACCAAGGACGTCTCGGGCAACAGCTTCGAGCTGGAGGCCGACAACGACGGCAGCGACTTCTACTTCGACCCCACCACGCTGAAGGGCTCGCCCGGCGCGAAGGTCACCCTCACGGTCGGGAACGAGGGCGACGTCAAACACAACTTCACGCTCGAGGACCAGGGCGTGGACGAGGACGTCGACGCCGGCGAGGACGTGGAGGTCACGGTGACGTTCCCGCAGTCCGGGACCCTGGAGTTCTACTGCAAGTACCACCGGACCCAGGGGATGGTGGGTCAGCTCCAGGCCTCGTAGCGCCCGCCGTTCGGCGGGCGGCGTCCGTCAGATCGCGAAGGACTTGCCGCAGGTGCACTCGTGGGTGGCCTGCGGGTTCACCACCTTGAGGCCGCCGCCCAGGAGCTGGTCGCGGAACTCCAGCGTGGAGCCCCTCAGGATCGGGGCGCTCCGAGGATCCACCAGGACCCGGAGGCCGTGAGCCTGGAGGACCTCGTCGGTGTCGGCCGCTGAGTCCTCGAGCGCCATCTCGTACTCGAACCCGTCGCAGCCGCCGGCCACCACGCGGATCCGGAGGGAGGCCTCGGGCTTGCCCTCCCGCGCGGCCACGGCCAGCACCCGCCGGGCGGCGGGCTCGGTGATCTCGAGTGTCGGCGTCGTGGTTTCAGTGCTCACGTCGTCCATGATACGAGCGCACGAAGGAGTGTCCGCGATTGGATCTGGGAGCGGGTGACCGCCGACGTCGCCACCACCGGCTTCCTGAAGACGCCGAACGCGGGCTCAGTCCGGAGCGATGGACTCCACGCGGTGGTGTTCCTCCATGCCGGCCAGCTCGCGGAAGACCCAGCGGAGGGACTCGGAGAGCGTGGGGTACGCGTGGATGGTGGTGCCGAGATCGGCGGCGGTGACGTGTCCGGCCATGGCGGCGGCCACCTCGTGGATCATCTCGCCGGCGTGGTCGCCGACGAGGTGGCCGCCGAGGAGCTCCCCGGTGCGCGTGTCGGATACGAGCTTCACCAGCCCCGCCGGGCGGCCCTCGATCACCGCGCGTTCGTTGTCGTCGAACCGGGCCATGGCCACGTGGATGTCGTACCCGGCCTCCCGGGCTTCGGGTTCGGTGAGGCCGACGCTCGCCACCTCGGGCTCGCAGAACGTGACCCGGGGGACGATGCGGTAGTCGCGGACCCGCTTCGCGCCCAGGATGTCGGCCACCACCAGGCCGGCCTCGTAGTCGCCGACGTGGGTGAACAGCAGCTCGCCGGTGGCGTCCCCGCAGGCCCAGATGCTCTCCGCGGTGGTCCGAAGGGTCGGCCCCAGGAGCGGCCGCCCCCGGTCGTCGAGCTCGATCCCCGCCCGGGCCATTTCGTGGACACCGAACGTGGGCCGCCGTCCCGCCGCCACCAGTACCTCCTGCGCCTCGACGGTGTCGCCGCCGGCCAGGGACAGCCGCCACCGGCCCCTCGAATGCGACGCCTTCGTGATCTCCACGCCGGTCAGGAAGCGGATTCCCTCGGCCTCCAGCGGCTCCTGGAGCGCCTCGGACACGTCGGGGTCCTCATTCGGCACGATCCGGGGGGCGGTCTCCAGCACGGTGACCTCCGCGCCGAACCGGCGGTAGATCGTGGCGAACTCGATCCCCACCGCTCCGGAGCCGATCACCGCGAGCGACGACGGCACCTCGGTGGGCGCCCAGATGGCCTCCTTGTTCGTCCAGTACGGCCCGTCCGCCAAGCCCTCGACGGGGGGCAGGGTGGCCTCGCTCCCGGTGGCCAGGACGATGCTGTCGGCCTCGAACAGGGTGCCGTCCGAGGCCTCGAGGTAGTGCTCGCCGACCAGCCGGACCTCGTCCATCACCACCCGGACCCCGCGGTCCTCGAACGGCTTCGGGCCCTCGCCGGACTGGGAGGCGATGATCCGCCGGACGCGGTCCATCACGGCCCCGAAGTCGATCTCCAGCCCCTGCACGCGGACGCCGAACCGCTCCCCGTCGCGGGCCGCGGCCGCCACCCTGGCGCTGGCCAGCATGGCCTTGGTGGGCACGCAGCCATAGTGGTTGCACTCCCCGCCCAGCTTGTCGCGTTCGGCGATGGCCACCCGGAGGTCGCCCCGGCCGCCCAGCGAGAACGCCACCTCTGAGCCCGCGCCTCCGCCACCCACCACGAACACGTCGAACCGCTCCGTCGCCATGGCGCGAGACTATCGAACGGACCGACACCACCCCTCGGCTACCATGGCCGGCAGAAGTCATGCCGTCCTTCCCGAAGCCGTCGTCCCGGCCCCACATCGCCTCCACCCTGCGGGCGGCCCTTCCGCAAGCTCCGGGCCCTCTCCCCGAGGGGTTCGGCCGACCGGCCGGGGTGTTGCTCCCGCTGATGGCCGGCCCCGAGCCGCCGTCCGTGGTGTTCACCGAACGCACGGCCCACCTGCCGCGCCACGCCGGAGAGATCTCGTTCCCGGGCGGGATGCCCGATCCCGGAGACGACGAGCTGCAGTCCACGGCCCTCCGGGAGACCCAGGAGGAGATCGGCGTGGACCCCGAGGAGGTCGAGGTCCTCGGCGTGCTCGAGCCGCTCCCCACGTTCGTCACGGGCATCCTCATCGTGCCGTTCGTGGGCCTGCTCCTCGAGCGGCCCGCGTTCGCCCCGAACCCCGGAGAGATCGCGGAGATCATCGAGGTGCCGCTCGCCCGCCTCGATGCCGTGGAGGCCCAGATGGAGTGGAACCGGGACGGCCGGACCTGGATCGGCTTCTCCTACGAGGTGGACGGGAAGACCATCTGGGGAGCCACCGGGCGGATCCTCAAGGGATTCCTGGACATCGTTCGAAAGGGGGCGCCGTGGATGCTGAGCGCGCCGGCGGCATGAGCGACGAACCGCCGGCGCAGGTCGCCGACCCCACCGACCCCAGCGTCCGAGAGCTCCGGGCCATCCTGGGGGACGCGCACACCATCGCGGTGGTGGGGCTGTCGTCGGACCCCATGCGGGAGTCCTACGACATCGCCGCGTTCCTCCAGGAGCGCGGGTACCGGATCATCCCGGTGAACCCCAGGGAGACCGAGGTGCTGGGGGAGAAGGCGTACCCCACGCTGAGGGACGTCCCCGAGCCCATCGACGTGGTGGACGTGTTCCGCCGGGCGGAGCACACGCCGGAGGTGGCGCGGGAGGCGGTGGAGGTCGGGGCGAAGGTGCTGTGGCTCCAGAGCGGCATCGTGAGCGACGAGGCCTACCGGATCGCGTCGGAGGCCGGCCTCGACGTGATCATGGGCGTGTGCATCCGGACGGCCAGGCGGCGAGTGGAACGGGAGGCCAGCTGACATGCAGCAGTGGGAGTACTTCGTGGGACCGCTGTTCGAACACAACCCCGGCGAGATCCTCAACACGTTCGGCCAGGACGGCTGGGAGCTGGTGACGGTCCTCCAGATCGAGAATCCCCAGGGGGGCCGCTCGCTGGTGGCCTACCTGAAGCGGCCCCGGTCGTAGGCGCCGGTTTCGGGTCCGAACCGTCGCGGGCGGGGGCGGGCCGCAACCTTTCCGTAAGGCCCCGTGCCTACAATCGAACCGTGTCGAGCCCTGTTCGCGTGCTGGTCGTGGACGACGAGGAGATGGTCCGCGACGTCCTCACCCGGTACCTCGAACGGGACGGCTTCGCGGTGGAGACGGCGGCCGACGGGGTCGCCGCCCTCGCCGCGTTGGGCCGGGAGGCGCCGGACGTCGTGCTGCTCGACCTGATGCTGCCTCGCGTCGACGGGCTCGAGGTGTTCCGCAGGATGCAGGGGAGCTCCGGTCCGGCGGTGATCATGCTCACCGCGCGGGGCGACGAGACGGACCGCGTGATCGGCCTCGAGCTGGGGGCCGACGACTACGTCACCAAGCCGTTCTCCCCACGTGAGGTCGTGGCCCGGGTGAAGGCGGTGCTCCGCCGGTCGTCCCAGGCGCCGCACGGCACCGGCGCCGATCCGGGGCCGCTGGAGTTCGGGGAGCTCCGCATCGACCCCGCGGCCCGAGAGGTCACCCGGGCCGGGACGCGCATCCGGCTCACGCCCAAGGAGTTCGACCTGCTGCTGCTCCTGGCCTCGCGCCCCGGTCACGTGTTCTCGCGGATCCAGCTCCTCGACGAGCTGTGGGACTTCGCCTTCGACGGCGATCCCTCCACGGTGACGGTCCACGTTCGCCGGGTTCGGGAGAAGATCGAGC
>DASWED010000060.1:0-78437 GCA_036394995.1 Actinomycetota bacterium | reverse complement strand
CCCTAGCAGGGGTGGGCGCCGCCCTTGCCGTGCTCCGGGACGACGACGAACGGAATCTCGCCGGGCTTCACCATGCCGAGGCACACCCGAGCCAGGTGCTCGAGGTAGTTGGGGTCGTGGAGCCGCCGGATTTCGGTGTCGAGCTTGTGGTTGGCCAGCTCGAGCTGCTGGGTCCGCCGCTCGAGCGAGGTGATCTGGGCCCGTTCGTTGAGATACGCCCGGAGCGGGTACGCCGCGGCCACCAGCAGGGCGCCGACCAGGGCGATCAGGACCAGGGCCCGACCGGAGAGCCGGCGGCGCCGGCGCTCGTCGACGCCGGAGCCCGCGCGCTCCGACTTCCCCGCGCGAGCCCGCTTCGCGGTCTGGACCGTGGCGCTCACGCGCGCCTCCGGCGAAACGCGCTGTACCCGGCGTACCGGGCGGTCTCCCCCAGCTCCTCCTCGATCCGCAGGAGCTGGTTGTACTTTGCGGTCCGCTCGCTCCGGGAGGGCGCACCCGACTTGATCTGGCCGGCGTTCGTGGCCACCGCGATGTCGGCGATCGTGGTGTCCTCGGTCTCGCCCGAGCGGTGGCTGATCTCGACGCCGTAGGACGCCAGCTGGGCCTGCCGCACGACGTCGAGGGTCTCGGTGAGCGACCCGATCTGGTTGACCTTGATGAGGATGGCCGTGGCCACACCGTCGTCGATCCCCCGCTGGAGGCGCTCGGGGTTCGTCACGAACAGGTCGTCGCCCACCAGCTGGACCCGGTCACCGATGGCCGACGTCAGGTGCTGCCAGCCCTCCCAGTCGTCCTCGGCCAGTCCGTCCTCCAGCGAGACGATCGGGAACGCGCCGATGAGGTCGGTCCAGTACTCGACCATGTCGGCGCCGGACCGATCCTTGCCCTCCAGGCGGTAGGTGCCGTCGCGGTAGAACTCGGTGGCGGCAGGATCGAGCGCGAACGACACCTCGCGCTCCGGCGCCAGGCCGGTGGCCTCGACGGCGCCGACGAGCAGGTCCAGGGCCTCATTCGCCGTGGCGATGGGCGGGGCGAACCCGCCCTCGTCGCCCACGCCGGAGGCCATCCCCCGGTCCTTCAGCTCGGACTGGAGGGCGTGGAAGATCTCGGCCCCCCACCGGACCGCCTCGGAGAACGACGCAGCGCCATGGGGGGCGATCTTGAACTCCTGCATCTCCAGGTCGTTCGTCGAGTGGACCCCGCCGTTGATGACGTTGAACAGCGGGACCGGCAGCAGGTGGGCGGAGGGACCGCCGAGATACCGGTACAGCGGGAGCCCCAGCGACTCCGAGGCCGCGTGGGCCACGGCCAGCGACGTCCCGAGGATGGCGTTCGCGCCGAGCTTCGACTTCGTCTCGGTGCCGTCGAGGTCCAGCAGGATCCGGTCGATCTCCCGCTGGTCCAGGGCGTCCTCGCCGGCCAGCGCCGGTCCGATGGTGTCGATGACGTTTCCCACCGCCGTCAGCACGCCCTTGCCGCCGAACCGGGACGAGTCCCCGTCGCGCAGCTCGTGCGCCTCGTGGGCGCCGGTGGACGCCCCGGACGGGACGGCGGCGCGCCCGGCGGCGCCGTCGTCGCAGATGACCTCGACCTCGACGGTGGGGTTGCCCCGGGAGTCGAGGATCTCCCGGGCCCACACGGACACGATCTCCGGCATCGGTCCGCCGATTCTAGTCCCCGACCCCGGCCTGGCCACGTAACGGTGGCCCCGGCGGCAGGCGTCAGCCCTCGCCGTCCCCGGGGGGCGGGACCGCGTGGCGGCGCCCCAGCATCGCCGCGTCCTCCGCTCCGAGGGCCTCCTCTTCCTCCTCCTCCACGACCCTCGGGACGAACAGCTGCTGGGCGATGAGGGTCGGGACGAAGGCCGACAGGAGCACCACCGAGACCAGCTCCGAGTACTGCCGCTGGTCGATCAGCCCGTGGGTCAGGCCGAACAGCGCCGAGATCGAGCCGAACGTGAGACCGGTGGACATGAGAAGGGTGAGGTAGGTGCGCTCCCTGCCCGGGATGCCGAATGCCCTCGCCGTCGGCCAGACCCCGACGGCCTTCGCCCCGAGCTTGACCGCCAGCAGCGCCGCGATGACCCCGGCCCCCGACCACAGTGCCGTGGCGGAGATCAGCACGCCTGCCCGGAGGAAGAAGAACGGCGTCAGCAGGGCGAACGCGATGGTCCGCATCCGGTCGATGAGCACCCGGTCGTGGAGGAACGTCCCGGCGACCACCAGGCCGGCGACGTAGGCGGGCAGGACCGCCTCGCTCCCCGCGGCGGTCGCCAGCGCGCCCAGGCCCAGGAGGACCACCAGCAGGAACTTGATCTCGGGTTCGCTCACCCGGTGCCCGAACGTCCGGATCACCAGGCGGGTGGTGGCGGGCAACAGGGCGATGACCGCCGCGCTCACGCAGACGAACACCAGGAGCAGGATCCCGAAGTCCGCGAAGAGGCCACCGAGCGCCAGCACCGTTCCCAGGTCGGTGACGAAGCACGCGGCCAGGATGAGCTTCCCCAGCTCCTGCCGGTTCAGCCCCGTCTCGATCATCACCGCGTAGACCACGGCGACGGACGTGGTGCTGAGGGCGATCCCGCCGATCTCCGCGGCGTGCAGGTCCCACCCGAGGACGAACCGGCAGAAGGCGAACGCTCCCGCGAACGGAAGGGCGAACGACACCACACCGATCGTGAGGCTGGCCCTCCAGTGGCGCCGGAGCGACACGGGGTCGATCTCCGCGCCGGCCAGGAACGTCAGCATCAGCGAGCCCAGACTGGCGAGGAACGCGATGAAGTCGGTCTGCTGCACATAGCTCGCGGCATGGGGAAGGTTCCCGGCGATGGCCCCCACCAGGATCTCCACCAGCGCCACCGAGATCCCCAGCCGGACGCTGACGAACGACGCCACCAGCGCCATGGACAGCCACACGAACGCGACCCAGTAGATGTTCACCGCTCCACCTCCACGAGGCCTCTGCCGGGAGCGCCGAGCTTCGGGTTCCCGGGTCTGGGATGTCGTAGAGGCCATCAGCCCGAGACCGGGCGGTTCAAGGAGCGGGCCTCATCGCGCCGTGCGCACGACTGTACCAAGCGCTCGGTGAAGATCCTCCCCCTGGGACGCGGTCAGCTCGTGGATCGTGACGCAGTCGGCTCCGGTCCCCCCTCCGCTCGCCGCGGAGGCGGTCGCCGAGGCCGTCGGCCCCGAAGTGGTGGCGGACGATCCACAGGCGGCCAGGAGCACGCCGCCGATGCCCGCGACGCCCATGAGCTTGAGCATCCGCCGCCGGTCGAGCAGCGTGTCGAGGTCGAACGCGAGACCTGGTCGAAGATCTCCTCGTCGGGATGGGGAAGCGGCCGCCCCCGGTACGTCGGCGGCGCTCCTCGTCGGGCGATGCGCTGTCTCATGCGTGCCTCCCAGGCTCCGGGTCCCGTCCGGACCGAACGGCCCCAATCTGGGTCCGGCCCCTCAGAGGATCATGAGAGGGCGCTGAGAATCCCGCACGCCCGCTGGATTAGGGTGCCGCTGGAATGCGCCGCGAATCCGCGGCGTGCAGACAGGCGGATCGAAAGGGAGGTCGGCGATGATCGGTGCAACGATGGTCGTGGCAACGGTGCCCGTCACCGACCTCGAGCGGGCGAAGGCCTTCTATGGCGAGACGCTCGGATTGCCCCTCCTGTGGGAGACGCCAGTCTCGGTTCGATTCCGGTGCGGAGACATCAGCGAGCTCTCGACCTTCAAGCGCCCTCCGATCGTCACGGAACACACGCTCGCCCACTTCGAGGTGACGGACATCGAGGCGGCGGTCGGCGACCTCGAGGCCAAGGGCGTGGCGTTCATCGACTACGCGGAAGGGCCACTCATGACGACGGGCCACATCGCGCAGCTCGGTCCGGCACGTGGTGCGTGGTTCCGCGACCCCGACGGGAACACCCTCGGACTCCGGCAGGCCTAGTGCCGTCGACGGTCAAGTCCCTGCAAAGATTTCCGGTGAAGTCGATGCTGGGCGAGCACTGCGCCCACCTCGACATCGACGATCGGGGGTGCGTGGGAGACCGCCTGTGGTCCGTCAGGACCGCCGACGGCAAGATCGGAAGCGGCAAGGACACGCGCCGCTTCGCCGCGGTGCCGGGGTTGCTCTCCCTGCGCGCCCGGGAGCACGACGGCCGGGTCGTGCTCACGTTCCCCGACGGCACCAGGTCTCGGATCGACGCCGCCCAGACCATCGGGCTGCTGAGCCGCCATCTCGGACGGCCGGTCACCGTCTGCAGGGAGGCGGCCGTCAGCCACTTCGACGACGGCCCGATCAGCCTCGTGGGCTCCGCGTCGGTCGACGCGCTCGGGCGCGAGCGAAACCAGCCTGTTGACCCCGCACGGTTTCGCGCGAACATCCTGGTCGACACGGAGGAGCCGTTCCTCGAGGACACGTGGATCGGTCGACGGCTGCTGATCGGGACCGCGACCCTGCGGGTCACCATGGCGTCGCCGCGCTGCGTCATGGTCAACATGGGGACCGCGGACCTCCCGGCGCAGCCGGGAAACCTCACGGCGATCGGCCGCCTCAACGCCCTCTGCTTGGGGGTGATCGCCGCGGTCGAGTCGCCCGGCCGCATCAGCCGGGGCGACACCGTGCGGATCGCTCGATCGTAGGCACAGGCCATTGCGCCTCCAGGTCTCGCGGGGATCACTAGCGCCCGTGGAAGCGTAGCGTCCCGGAGGCTGGCGGAGCCGAGCCGAGCGCCTCGCGAGGTCGGGGTGCTTCCGACCGACTCCGCGACGAGGCCCTCCGGGGGGGAGACGCTGGTCCTCTCGGCCGTGTTCATCACCGCCCTCTCCGTGGTGTGGGTCGCGACGTACTGGGCCCTCGGCCTGTACTTGTCCGCCGCGATCGCGTTCGCCTACCAGGTCGTGCGGTCGTCAACCTCGTCGTGTTCGCCAGGACCAGGCGGTACCGGTTCTTCCGATCCTGCGAGCTGGCGCTGAGTCTCATCCTGCCATTCGTGCTTCAGCTCAGCCTCGGGGGTTCGTCGCGCCATGCTGAGGGCGGTCGAACCGATGGGCGCGATCCAGCTCCGGATCGAGCATCGACGTCGGCCCCATCGTGGCCGGGGTCATCGGAAGGAACAAGCGGCCGCGACCGAACAACCCGAGAGCCGGTAACGCCGTCCGGGCAGGAGTCGGGGCTCCGACGGCGGGGTATAGACGGACACCAGATGCCTACCCCTGCCCGAGGGAGGTTCGATGCGTAGTCCTGCCCGTTTCTCGTGGGTTGCCACCGCCGCCGCCGTGTCCACCGCCATGGTGATCGGGGCGGCCGTCTCACTCAGCGGCGGTGGGGGAAGGGAGCCGCACGGTGGTCTCGCACCCCCGGGTGGTCCCGCGTTCGTCGGCGGACCGACGGCCCATCCCGCTCACGTGGTGGAGCGATACCTGGGCCCGACGACCCCCTACGCGGGCCCGACGAAGGACATCCCGTGCGACGGTGGGTCGATGCCCGAGACCGTCCAGGGCAAGGTGCCGAAGGCGGACTACGACTCCGGGAGAGCGGCGAAAGGCTACTTCTGCAACGCCCGGCAGATCTCGCACGTCGGCAGGTCGGGGGGCTACCGGGTCGAGCGCTACGTCGACAGGGCCGGCCACGAGTGCGCCTACTGGGACTCGACGCTCCTGTGGCCGCACAACGTGCCCGACCAGGGGACCGAGGGGCCCGGCGTGTACGTGATGGACATGCACGATCCGGCGCACCCCGTCCTCACGGACGTCCTGCGGACCCCGGCGATGCAGTCGCCGCACGAGTCCGTACGGCTCAACGTCAAGCGCGGGTTGCTCGTCGCCGACATGGGCTATCCGACGTGGAACCCCGGGTTCGTCGACGTCTATGACGTGACGCAGAACTGCCGGCATCCGGTGCTCGATTCGTCCACGCCGATGGGCATCCTGGGCCACGAGGGCGGGTTCGCTCCCGACGGCAGGACCTTCTACGTCGCCTCCCTCTACGCCCATACGCTCGCTGCCGTCGACTTGTCGGACCCGAAGGCGCCGGCGCTGCTGTGGGAGACGCTCGACTACCAGCCGCACGGCGTCTCGATCAGCAACGACGGCAACCGCCTGTACATGGCGGAGAGCGCCTTCCGGGACGAGACCGGGGACTTCACGGGCCTGACGATCCTCGACGTGAGCGAGGTGCAGAGCCGCGTGCCGAACCCGACGGTGAAGCTCGTCAGCCGGCTGACGTGGCCGCGGCTCAGCACGCCGCAGAACGCCACGCCGTTCACGAAGGACGGGCACAAATACCTGCTGGAGACCGACGAGTTCGGCTCCGGACACCAGGTCGGCGCCGCGCGGATCATCGACATCCAGAACGAACGGAAGCCGTTCGTCGTCTCGAACATGCGGCTGGCGGTGAACAAGGGAGAGCAGACGGTCGACCCCGGCGACGACCAGCCGTTCCAGGGGTACCAGGGGCACTACTGCTCGCTGCCGAGCAGGGTGGACCCGTACATCGTCGCGTGCAGCTTCATCATGTCCGGGCTGCGCGTGTTCGACATCCGCGATGTCGCGCACCCGAAGGAGATCGCGTACTTCAACAAGCCCCTGATCCCCTGGACCACCAGCACGTACCCGAACAAGGCGGGCGCGTTCGCGATGGCGGCACCGGCCTACGACGGGGCGACGCACGACATCTGGTACACCGACGGGAACAGCGGCTTCTACGTCGTCCGGCTGACGAAGGCCGCGGGCGTCACCAGGTTCGCCGCACGCGTGGTGACTCCCGGGAACTAGCGCGGGGGTCAGGCGCGCCCGTCGCTACAGGAACATCGGCGGACCGAACGGGACGAGCCGGTCGAACCGACCGAACGGCCGGCTCGACATGAGCAGGTTCACCCATGGATCGAAACGAAACCCGCGGCCGAGCAGGTGCCGGATGCCCACCTCGTTCGGCGCGGGCAGCTGCAGCTCGATCCGCTCGATACCGAGGATGCGGGCCCGGTCTTCGACATGCAGGAGGATGTCCGGGAGGTCGTCCGCATCGAGGGCGGCGATCGGGCCCGTGCCGCCGGTGCCCACGAACGCGAACCCGACCGCCTCCCGGCCGCGCAGGTAGAGGTAGCCCTCGCGCTGCTCCCGCAGCCACCGGATCTCGGCCTCCCCTCGTGGGTGTTCGAGGACGAATCGCTCGATCTCACGGATCGCCGTTCTGTCCGCCGGCGACTCGGGATCGATCTCCTTCGGGGTCAGATCACCACCGACCTCGCCGGCCGCCGGTGCGCCGACGAGCGTGAGCAGGGGGAAGCGCGGGACCGTCCCTGCGCCGTAGTACCGGGCGAGCGCGCGGACGTCCGTGGTCGCGATGATCGAACGAACGGCCCCGCGGCCGACCGGAAACGCTCGTTCGATGAGCGCCCGCCCGACGCCGCCGGACTGGCGTCCCGGCACGACGAAGAACTCGGTCAGCTCGAACAGTCCTCCGCGTTCGATGGACCTGGCGTAACCGACGATCCCCTCGTCCGGCTCTTCGGTCACCCACCACTCGGCCGCGTGCCTGGCCAGGAAACGCTGCAGCTGCTCGTCGGACGCCCACCACTCCGCGGCCGTACCGGGCAGGGGGGTCCCGTTCCGCACGCCGAAGTCGGTGACGGATCTCCACATCACCGTGTGACACGCGTCGACGTCGTCGGCATTGGCGCGCCGAATCGTTGGTTCACTCGTCATGCGAATCCCGAGAAGCGAACGGGTTGGCGGTGGACCTGATGAGAGAACACTATTCGAACCTACTCATTGGTAGGTGCGCCATCCCGCGCCTCGAGTGGTGTCGACTCGTCCACGACCTGGCCCGGCGCCCCACCGAAGTGCCGTAGGCGCCCCCGGTCCGTCCCCCATCAGCTCGTGACTCGCTGCGTCGTGCTTGCGTGGCGATGCGCGTAGTTCGCGTCGCCGCTGTAGCGGGCCACGATCTTGTGCCGGCCTGTGGCGAGAGAGGACGTGGCCGCAACGATCCTGATAGACCGCCGCGTCCGGGTCAATACGCGCGCAGCAAGAGCATGGCTTGATGGCGTGAGGAACTCGGTGGAAACCAAGCGCCCGGTGAAGATCCTCCCCGTGGGACGCGGTCAGCTCGTCGCGCGAGCTTCCCGGAACAGCTTCCGGACCTCCTGTTCGGACATCGCCTCGACCGCCAGGCCGCGTTCGCGCGCCAGCTCGGTGAACCGCTCGTAGCGCTCGGCGAACCCGCGGACCGTCCGGCGGAGGGCGGACTCGGGATCGACCCCGAGGCGGCGGGCCACGGCCACCGTGGCGAACAGGACGTCGCCGATCTCCTCCTCCGCGTTGTCGGGGTCCTCGGCCCGCTCGAGCTCGCCGACCTCCTCGTGCAGGGCCTCCAGCGCCCCCTCACGGGTTCGCCACTCGAAGCCCCATCCGGCGGCGCGGCGCTGGACCTTCGAGGCGCGGGCCAGCGCGGGGAGCGTCGCCGGGATGTCGTCCTCCAGCGCCTTCGGCCCCTTCTCGTCGGCCTTGATGCGCTCCCAGTTCACGAGGACCTCGCCGGCGCCCGACACCGTCACGTCGCCGAACACGTGCGGATGGCGCCGGATGAGCTTGCGGACGATCCCCTCGGCCACGTCGTCGACGTCCCACCGGCCCTCGTCGGCGGCCATCTGGGCGTGGAACACCACCTGGAGCAGCAGGTCGCCGAGCTCCTCCTTCAGCAGATCGGAGTCCCCGGCGTCGATGGCGTCGAGCACCTCGTGGGCCTCCTCCAGCAGGTGCCGGGCCAGCGAGCGGTGGTCCTGCTCCGCGTCCCACGGGCATCCTCCGGGACCCCGCAGCTTCGCCATGATCCGGACCAGGTCCAGGAGGCGCTCGCCGCCGCGGGACGACGGGACCGGGCCGTCCGGGACGCCCTCGGGTCGTCCGCCGGGCGCCGCCGTCTCCGGGCTCACGACGGGGCGGGCGAGGGGGTCGGCGCCGCGGACGTCGACGTGCTGTTCAGCGGCACGACCCCGCCCGACGCCGGGTCGAACCGGCCGTACCGGGGGTTCACGTCGATGTCGCCGTCGCGGTACTGCCGGGTGAGCCACGTGTTGAAGGCCTGGTCCGACAGCCCCGCCAGGAGCTGGCCCCTGACCTCCTCGAACGGCTGCGTGTGGACCGAGATCAGGCGAATGATGTGCCACCCGAACTGCGTCTGCACCGGCTTGCTGATCTCCCCGGGGGAGAGCGCCAGGGCACCCTGGACGAACTGGGTGTCGAGGCGCCCGGCGGGGATGGTCCCGAGGTCGCCTCCCTGTTCGCCGGATCCGCGATCGATCGAGAACTTCTTCGCGAGCTCGGCGAAGTTCTCGGGGGTGACCTGCGCGGAGATGCGGTCGGCCTCCTGCTCCGTGCCCACCAGGATGTGCGCGGCGTGGAGCTCGGTGAAGTCCAGCTTGTGGTGCTCGTAGGCGGCTCGGAGCTGCCCCTCGGTGAGGGTCGCCGCGGCCACCGCCTCGCGGACGGCGCCCAGAAACCGCTGTTCCCGGACCAGGCGGCGGAACCCGCCCCCCGTGACGCCGTATCGCTTCAGCAGGGCGTCCAGCTGGTCCGACCCCAGCCCGCTGCTCGGATCCCGGACTCGTTCGATCGTGTCCGAGATCTCCCGCTCCGAGACCGACACCCCGTGCCGGTCGGCGAACGGCCGCACCACGTCGAGCTCGATGAGCAGGCCCAGTGCCACGCGCGAGCACGTGGCGCGCGCGGACTCGCCCTGAGCGCCGGCGCCGCACGGACCAGACTGCCGTGACAGCGCCGCCAGGACCTTCGTCAGCGGGACCTCCGCCCGGAGCTCGTCGTCGGAGATCCGGAGTCCGTTCACCAGGGCGGCGGGGCGGTGGAACGCGTCGCCGCACGCCGTGAGGCCCAGGGCCAGGGCCACGACGGGAGCGAGAAGCCGGACGAGCACGCGCGGGGACACCCGCGAAAGTGTACCGACCGGGCCGCCGCCGACCGCGCTCCCGCTACCCGGCGGGTCCGTCGTCGGCGGGTTCGTCCCCCCCGCTCTCCGCCTCGTCCTCGGGAACCACCGGCCGCTCGGCCGTCCACGACCGGCCGGCCAGGATCACGCTGGAGCCACTGGCCACCGCGACCCGCTTGCCGTCGGCGTTCAGGACCTCGCACGTGGCCACGGCCAGCGACCGCCCCCGGTGCGTGACGTGCGCCCGGGCGGTGAGGTCCCGCCCGTCGGCGAACACCCGCCGGACGAAGTTGACCTTCAGATCCAGCGGGGCGAACACGGTCCGGGCCGGCAGCGTGGTGTGCACGGCGCCGGCCAGCGCCAGGTCGGCCACGAACGCGATCGCGCCCCCGTACATGGCCCGGGCCGGGCTGTTCAGCCATTCCGTCGAGGGCTGGACGAACACTGCGGTGCCCTCCTCCACCTCGGTGAACCGACCGCCGGTCAGATAGTGCAGCGGCGGCGCGGGCAGCTCCCGGGCGATGAGGGCCCGGTGCACGTCGAGGCCGCTCGTGGTGTCCCAGACCTCCTGGGGGACCACGTCGCCGGGAGCGGGGCGGAGATAGGGGTCGGGCGTCGGGTACTCGGGCGCGTAGCGGGTCAGCGAGGCCGGGTCCGGCGGCTCGGGCGGCGGCGACATCGGCCGGAACAGGAAGCACCGGGTGGTGCCGTGTGCCAGGAGCCGGCCCTCGGCGTCCTCGATCCGGATCTCGGACAGGCCGAGCCTCGACCCGGCGTGGATCAGCTGGGCCCGCCCCACCAGCTCCCCGCTGGCCGTGGACGCCGGACGGAGGTAGTTCATCGACAGGTCGGACGTCACCAGCAGTTGGCCCGGCGGGAGGGCCACGGCGATGGCACTCCCCAGCGGCGCGTCCGCCAGGAACGCCAGGGTCCCGGATGAGAACACACCGGCCGGGGTCCGGAACCAGGGCGAGGCCGGCATCACGAACGTCGACGACGTCTCGTCGGCCTGCACGACCCGGAGGCCCGTGAGGTGATAGATCGGCGGCGCCGGGAGCAGCCCCCGGATCGAGACCCGCATCCGCTCCAGCCCGCTGAACCCGAGGACCGACGGATCCGCGTACCCGCCCCGCACGGGCTCCTGGGAGACGTGGGCCCGCACCCCCTCGCCGTCCGGGTGTTCCAGCGACACCGCTCGCTCGGCCACCGACCGATGATACTGGGGCTTTTCGCTTGCTCTTTCGCGCAACGGGATGAAGGATGGGGGCCTGATCCGCGCCCCACGGCCGGGTCGCCACCCACGACGGAGGTGCCCGTGGAACGGTCCCGACCATCCCTTCGAGTCCGCGCGATCGCGATCGCAGTCACGGTCCTGACCGTCCTGATGTTCGTCCCCGCGCCGTTCGCCGTGGGGACGACCGTCCAGCCGGTCATGCGGGCCGGGAAGCTCGTCGGTCCCGTGGACGTCCAGGGCGGCAGCACCTTCGGCACCGTGGCCCACCTGGCTGTTCCGCGGGGCAACTGGACCTTCTACGCCAAGGGGGTGCTCCGGAACACCCTCGCCGAGCTCTCCACGTTCGTCCCGACCGGGTGCCGGTTGACGGCGGGGGCCGACGCGGACGAGATCCGCGCGGCGCCCATTGGGGCCGGCGGCGACTCGTCGCGGGAGGCGTTCCTGCTGGCCGTGTCCCACCACTTCGACTCGGACGGCCGGGCCCTGCTGCGATGCGGCTCCGCGGGCTCGACGGGCGACATCGTGGTGGAGAACATCCGGATCATCGCGTTCAAGACGGGCGCCCTCACCGTCCGGAACCTCCGGGTGGGCGGGCAGGCGGCCTTCGGCTCCCCCGGCAGCAGGACCCGGGCCATCACCGGGTTCGACCAGGGACCCGTGTCGATGCCCGGTAACAGCACCGAGGCGGCCGTGGCCACGTTACGGCTCCCCGCCGGGAGGTGGAGCGTGACGGCCAAGGCGGTGGCGCAGTCGGCCGCCCCGAGCTCCGGGGCGACGTGGACGTGCCGCCTGACGGCCGGCGGGGACCTCGACCGCATCGCGGGGGCGAACAACGCGGAGGGGGGCATCGCGGACCGGCTCCCGCTCGCCCTGCAGGTGATCCACACCTTCGGCTCCGGGGACGCCGTCGTCCTGCTGTGCGCCTCCGGTCAGCCGCCCGGCACCGACGAGCTCCGCTTCCTCCGGCTCACCGCGATCCGGGCGGGCGCGTACCGCAACCAGGATCTCGCCACGAGCCAGCACTTCGCGCCGATCCCCGACGACCAGGCCCCGAAGGTGTACTCGGGGTTCTACGACGGACCGGCCGACGTCACCGCGAGCTCGACGTTCACCCAGGTGACGTCCATGTCGCTCCCGCCGGGGCACTACCTCATGACGGCGAAGGCCTGGGTGGACAACACGGTGAACACGTTCCCCTTGGTGCGGTGCCGGCTCGCGGCGACGGGGAAGTAC
Source organism: Actinomycetota bacterium (assembly GCA_036394995.1). Classification (GTDB taxonomy): domain Bacteria; phylum Actinomycetota; class UBA4738; order UBA4738; family JACQTL01; genus DASWED01. Next base: position 66,034 of record DASWED010000060.1, on the reverse strand, counting down.
GACGAGGTCGACCTCCAGATGTCGCCCATCGGGACGATCGACCACATCCAGCCGTTCGTGCTGGCCCTGCACCGGACGTTCTCGGAGCGGTCGGACGTCCGCCTGCTGTGCCAGGAGTCGAACGTGGGCGTCCAGCTGAACTACATCAAGATCACGGCGTACGCGGCCGAAACGCTCCAGACCGCTCGGCTCACCTAGGGCTGAGCGGTCGCCGCGCTCGTCTCGTACTCATCTCTGAGCATGCCCATGAGCACCACGTCGTACCGGCGGCCGTCGCGCTCGAGGTGCTCACGCAGGCGACCCTCCTCGACGAACCCCAGCCGCCGGTACATCGCGATGGCGCGCTCGTTGTAGCCGAACGTGTCCAGCCAGATCCGGTGGAGGTTCAGCTCGTCGAAGCCGTACCGGAGCAGCAGGCGCATCACGTCGGTCCCGTACCCCTTGCCCCAGTCGTCGGGCCGGCCGATGCCGAGGCCGGCGACCGCGGTGCGGTGGTTCCACTGGATGTCGTAGAGGCGGGCCTCGCCCAGCAGGCCCTCGCCCTCCAGGGGCCGGACGGCGAACTCGACGCTCTCCGGCCACAGGGTCATGCGCCGTTCCAGGTTCGCCCGCGCCTCCCCGACGGACAAGGGCCGGGCCGGGGAATCGAACCCCAGACGAACGAACCGGATGTCGTCGCTCCAGGAGGCGTAGGCCTTCGCATCCTGCTCCGGCTCCCACGCCGCGAGACGCACCAATGTCCCCCGCAGGAGCTGGACCTCCTCCGGGCGCGTCGGCGACGAGTCGGAGGCGGGTGAGGCGGTCGAAACGTCTGAATGGGTCACGGACGTCCTTTCGACGCGCGGGGTTCGAGTCGGCAACCCCCGCAATGGGCGGAAACGGAAATGGCCGCCCTCGGGGCGGCCACGGTCCGAGGGGACGGCTCAGGCAGCCATGGAGGGACGACGCAGCCTTCGAGCGATCTCGTTCACGTCACATCCCTCCTTCCAGACGTTCAGCGCTTCCGGTCCCGAAGTGTAGCCTTCGCGAGTGTTCCCGCCCGCCCTCCCGGGAGGCCGGGTGACAGCTAACGCTTCTTACTGTAAGTTTCGATACATGGACCTGACCGGACGACCGCTCCTGGACAACGACGTCGATCGCGCCATCTTCGCCGGTCGGGAGGAAGAGTTCGAGCGGTTGCTCACCGCCACGGAGCGCCGGCTGAACACGCTCCTGATCGGCGAACGTGGGGCGGGGAAGACGAGCATGCTGCGCCAGCTGGCGCTCGAGCTCCGGCGCCGTCATCCCGACTCACCGCCTCCCGTCTTCGTCGAGGGGGGCCTGGCGTCGGACGCGCGGACCTTCCTGGACCTGGTGCGCCACCGGGCAGGGCTGCGGCCGGTGGTGACGGGCCCGAGCGCTGTCGACGTCACCCGCGGCACGTTCACGAGGAAGCCCCTGATCGAGGACTCGCTCGAGCTTCCCAACCTGGTCGCTCGCCTCCACGACGCGGCGACGGACGGGCAGCGGGTGATCCTGGTCGACGACCTCCAGGCGAACCCGATTGGACAGACGCTGTTCGGCCGCCTGCGCGACGAGCTGTGGCAGGTGCCACTGACGTGGGTGCTCGCGGTCACGCCGTCCGAGGCCGGCGCCTACCTCAGGCCGCCGGCCGATGCGTTCTTCGACGCGCGCATCGACCTCCAGCCGCTTTCCGAGGATCAGAGGAAGCGCTTCCTGGAAGCGCGGGTCGGCTCGCGCGGGAAGGCCCTGGCGTCGAAACTCGACGAAGGGAATCCGCGACGGCTCCTCGCCCTGGCTCGGGAAGCCGTCCAGGGGGGCCGGTCGACCGTCGACATCGCGCGATCTCGGGACGAGCGATTGGAGCGTCTCTCGAGATTGAGCGGGCCGGCGCGAACCCTGCTCAACGAGCTCGAATCGCTCGGCGCGGCGAGCGCATCGGACGAGGACTTGCTCCGGCGCCTGGGCTGGACCCGATCCCGGGCCGTCCAGGTCTTCGGGCAATTGGAGCGAGAGGGCCTGGTGTCCACATCCTTGATCAAAGGGGAGGCCGGGCGGCCCCGGAAGGTGTACAGGCCTGCGGAGCGAGTCACGCGAGGAACGGGAGACCAGGCATGACCCACGCGCAGCTCCGGGACCTGGAGGCCTCCCGAGCCTTCGAGGCCACGAGGAGGTTCGAGGAGCTCGCGCTGTTCCACGTCCCGTTCGACCAGCTGAACGGCGACGATCACACGGAGTCGACGCTGGTCCGCCTCCTGGCGGCAGACGGCCGGATCGCCATCATCGGAGCGAGCGGCTCGGGGAAATCCAGCATCATGGCCTCGGTCCTCGGACCGTTCTCGGAGGAACTTCCCGAGGACATCGTGCCGCTTCGGATCCCGGTCGCGGCCATGACCGACACCGCGGTCACGGAGCCCGGCGAGCTGGCCCGACACATCGTCCTGCACATCACCCGGTGGGCCAGCCCGGATCGCTTCACCGAGCCCGAGCACGAGGGCTTCGAACGGGGGCTTGCCGACGTCGCCCGGCGATCCCGCGGCGGCCGGAGCCGGGAGTTCCACATCGGACTGCCGCTGTGGCTGGCCAACGCGGAGTTCTCCCGGCAGATCCAATCCACCGGGGAGGAACACGAGCTCCACGGATCGGCAGGCGACGCGGTCGAGTACCTGAAGCGCCTGGTGGACCTGTTCGCCGCGCGAGGCCTCCGGCCGGCGCTGGCGTTCGACGACACGGACACGTGGCTCCGGATCCCGGGCCTCAACCGCACCAAGGTGGCGAACGCGTTCTTCACGCGGAGCGTCGGCATGCTCGCCCGGGAGCTCGACCTCAGCTTCGTCATCGCGGTCCACGAGGAATATCTGGCCCTCGCCGGGTACCGGAAGGGCAGGCAGCTGCTCTCCGGCGAGATCCACGTCCCCCCGCTCCTCGACAGCGCGGACGGCATCGAGACGATCCTTCGAGAGCGCCTGGCCATCTCGGAGCTGCCGTTCGGATTGGACGACGTGGTGGAGCCCGACGCGCTCCGCGCCGTGGCCAAGCACTACGAGCGCGCGAAGTCGATGCGAGGCGCGCTGCGGGTGGCGCAGCGCGCGCTGCAGCACGCGATCTCCGACGCGGTGGACCGGCTCACGGTCCCGATCGTGGAACAGGCGTCCAGCGAGCTGCTCTCGAGCTGAGGGACGTCACCGTCCGGAGGCGCGGTCCTCGCGGAGGCCGCGGCGGAGCATCTCCTCGGCCACGGCCGGGTTCGAGGGGAGCGGCTGGCGGATCCCGGTGGGGACGAATCCCTCGCGGAGGTAGAGGGCTCGGGCGGCGCGGTTGCCGTCGGTGACCCACAGGTGGACCTCGGGAGCGCCGCGATCGCGGGCCCAATCCACGACGGCGGCCACCAGGGCCGCCCCGAGGCCGCCGCGACGGTGGGCGGGGTCCACCCACATCGCCACGAGGTGCACGCTCCCCGGTTCGCCCTCCTCGTCGTCCTCGAACCCCGCGACGAGGCCCACGAACCGGCTGTCGTGGCCGACGGCCGCGAAGCTGGCGCCCCTCCCGTGTCGGCCCCGGTCGGCCCACTCGCGCCACTCCTCCTCGGTGCGGTCGCGTTCGCGGTCCAGGGTGGACCCGAACGCGTACGGCGCATCGGCCAGCGCCCGCAGCCGGACGTGGCGCAACCGATCCCAGTCGTCCTCGACCAGCCGCCGGATCTCCACGCCCGCACTCTCCCAGGTACGACACGCCCTCCGAGCCGTCTCCTCACCTGCCACCTCCGGAGTGTGCCCACGGCTCCTCCTCCTTCTCCCGCGGCGCTCGCCCGGGTGTGCGTACGCACAGATACCTGAAATCGCGTATTCACCGGGCTTCCCGACGTGTCGATGTGGATACCAGCGGAGTGCCCTGGAGTGGCTGACCCGTCGTGGTCGGGGCGGGGCCTCACGGGGAGGTGTGCAACATGAAGAAATGGATTGTCGGCGCCGCGATCGCGGTCATGGGTCTGCTCGGCGCCGCCGTGGGGGCCGACCACCACTACCACCACTACGGTCCCCCGCCGAAGGCCGTCGTCTCGCCGTGGGACATGTACGGGCCGCGGGACATGTATTCCTCCGCGGACATGTACGGGCCGCGGGACATGTACTGAGCCATCAGCGTCTCGAAACGGCCGGATCGTGATGGCTTCTCCCGTCAGCAAGAACCGGAAGCTGCGGAAGGAACTCGAGGAGGAGCTGGCCCTGCGCCGGCACCTCCTGGAGATCGGTGATCGGCTCGGCGCGGCCTCGGCTTCCGCCTCCAGCGACATCTTCCCACTCCTTTCGGAGCGCCTGGCGTCCGTCGTGCCGATCAAGTCCCTCACGATCTTCATGGCGGACCAGGACACGCGGCGGATTCACGCCGTGTACCACTCCGAACCGGAGGTCGAGGAGCGCATCGTCGCATTCGACTTCCCGATCGGGGAGGGGGCCACGGGACACGCGGTCGAGATCGGCGAAAACGTCATCGCCAACGAGCAGTACGGCTCGGGTTCGGCGAAGTACATCCCGGGGACTCCACGGATCCCCGAGCACCTGCTGGTCGTGCCGGTGAAGGTCGAGGAGGAGGTCAAGGTCGCCCTGACCCTTCGCCGGAACGCCACCGACCCCCCGTTCCTTCCGCAGGACGCCCGGCGGGCTGAGTTGTTCGGACAGCACGTGGGATCGGCGTTCCTCCTCAGGGAGCTCGCGGAGAAGCGGGCCCTCCTTGCAGGGCAGGTGGAGCAACTGGAGGGGCTGAACCGCCTGAAGGACGGCATCCTCGCCGACATCGCGCAGGTGCTCGTCACGGAGGGGTCGCCGGAGCACATCCTGGAGACGGTGGCGGACGGACTCCGCCAGCTCGTCCCGTACGACACGGTGAGCATCTTCACCGCCGACGTCCCTCATCGGCTGCTGCAGCCGACGCTGGTGCGCGATCAGTACGCCGAGGAGATCCTGGCCATGGGAGCCATCCCGTTCGGCACCGGGATCACCGGGACGGTGGCGGAGACGGGCGAGCCCGCGCTGGTGCAGGACGTCACGGCGGACGCGCGATCGGAGCACATCCCGGGGACGCCGGACGAGCCCGAGGCGCTGATCGCCGTGCCCCTGGTGGCCCGCTCCGAGCTGAAGGGCGTCCTGTGCCTGTACCGCCTCGGCGCCGGCAACGTGTTCTCGGAGAACGACTTCAGCCTGGCCATCCGCTTCGGAAACCTCGCCGCCCTCGCCATCGACAACGCGGACATCAGGGCCCGCCTCCGAACCCAGGTGGTGACCGACCATCTGACCGGGCTGCGCAACCATCGCTTCTTCCACGAGCGCCTGGAGGAGGAGGTGGTGCGTACCATGCGCCAGCACTCGAACATGGCGCTCCTCGTGTTCGACATCGACGACTTCAAGTGGGTCAACGACGCCTACGGACACCTCGTCGGCGACCGGGTGCTCCAGGAATTGGCGGTCGCGTGCCGCGCGGTCGGCCGAGGTGAGGATCTGGTGTGCCGGATCGGCGGCGAGGAGTTCGCAGTGATCCTGCCCGGGCAGACCGCTGCCCAGGCCGCCGTCCTGGGGGAGCGGTTGCTGGAGGCGGCTCGCGCGCTCCCGCTTCCCGAGGACATCCGGATCACGGTGAGCGCCGGCCTCGCCGAGACCCCTCGTCATGCCACCGGGCCCCGGGACCTGTTCGCCTGCGCGGACGCGGCCCTGCTCGCAGGGAAGGCGACGGGCAAGGACCGCCTGATCATCTACGGCAGCGACGAATTCGCGGAGGCCAGGATGTCCGAGGAGCAGGACATCGTGCGAGCCGCGCCCGGTCGATCCTCGACCACTGGATCACCTCGGCGGTGGAAGCTCCAGCCCGCCGATCTGCATCTGCACGAGGTGAGGTCGCTGGCTCAGATGCGGATGCTCCACAAGCTGGCTTCCCGGCTGACCAGGCTGAACGACGAAGCGGCCATCGGCGAGGCCATCACCGCCGAGCTCCGCGGGCTGATCGACTACCACAACTGCCGGGTCTACGTGTTGGACGAACCGAGCGAGATGCTGATCCCCGTCGCGTTCCGTGGAGAGCTCTCCGAGTACCAGGGTGAGACCTTCGACGCACTGCTCACCCGCGTCGGCGAGGGGGTCACCGGCCGGGCCGTGGAACGCCGAGAGACGATCTACGTCCCGGACGCCGCTCACTGCGACTTCGCAGACCAGATCGTGGGTACCCCGGAGATCGACGAGACCATCCTGGCGGTGCCCCTCCTGTACGGCGAACGGGCCACCGGCGTCATCGTGCTCTCCCGGCTCGGCATCAACCAGTTCGACGAGCACGAGCGCCGCCTGCTGGAGGTGCTCGCGTTCAACGCGGCGACGGCGTTCGAGAATGCCCGACTGATCACCGGCGAGCGCGAGGCCGCCCGGACCCTCGAAATGGCCTATCTGTCGACCGTGGAGGCCCTCGCCAACGCTCTCGAGGCGCAGGACACCCACACGCACGACCACGCCCGAGCGCTGGCAGAGATGGCGTTGGCGGTGGGAAGGGAGCTCGGCCTCGACGGCGATCCGCTCCGGACCCTCGAGCTGGCCGCGCTGTTCCATGACATCGGAAAGATCGGCGTCCCCAGCGAAGTCATCCGCAAGCCCGGTCCACTCACGGAGGAGGAGTGGACGGAGATGATGCGCCACCCGGAGATCGGCGCGCAGATCATCGCTCCCGTCCCGTACCTTCAGCCCGTCGTCCCGATCGTGCGAGCCTGCCACGAGCATTGGGACGGCAGCGGCTACCCGATGGGCCTGCGTGGCGACGAGATCCCACTCGAGGCGCGCATCATCCTGGTCTGCGACGCGTTTCACGCCATGACCAGCGATCGCCCGTACCGCAGGGCCATGCCGTTCGGCAGTGCGGTGTCTCGATTGCGGCAGGCGGAGGGGTCTCAGTTCGACCCGGTGGTCGTGGACACATTCGTGCGCCTCGCCCACGGAGGACGCATCGAGACGAACCACAGCCCGGTCAACGCCTGACGCCGGCCGGCAGCAGACGCGCTCAGCCACCCGGACGCCGCGAACCGCAGTCCCGCGCGGAATGACCGCGGGGGCGGATCCGGTCCACGATCACGTGCTGACGGAGGCCCCTTCCTCCAGGGCCGTGAGGAGCCGCTCCTCCACCCACCCCGGGAGCGAGGGGCCCCCCATGACGACCGGCGTGAGGTTCAGCGTCCGCGTGGCCGGGTGGTAGGCGGCCTCCGGGATCCGGCGCCCCAGATCCAGCCGGAGCCGGTCCACCAGGTCCAGCGGGCGCAGCCGGACCTGCGTTCGGAACGTGGAGACCTCGGTGATCCCCAGGCGCGTGGACGTCACGCGCAGCCGGGCGATGCCGAACAGGGTCTCCACCTCGGGGGGGAGCTGGCCGAACCGGTCCCGCATCTCCACCGCGATCTCGTCCAGCTCGTCGTGGTCCCGGGCCATGGAGATCCGCCGGTACAGCTCCAGCCGCAGGCCCTCCTGCCCCACCCACCCCACCGGGATGAACGCGCGGACCGGGAGGTCGATGCGCACCTCCAGGGTCTCCGGGATCGGTTCGCCCTTCATCTCGGCCACGGCCTCCTGGAGCAGGCGCATGTACGTGTCGAACCCCACCGCCGCGATGTGGCCGTGCTGCTCGGCTCCCAGGAGGTTCCCGGCGCCCCGGATCTCCAGGTCCCGCATGGCGATCTTCACGCCGGACCCCAGGTCGGTGAACCGGCTGATCGTGGACAGTCGTTCGTGGGCCTCCTCGGTGAGCGACTGCTGCGGCGGAAAGAAGAAGTACGCGAAGGCCCGTTCGCGGGAGCGGCCCACCCGCCCCCGGAGCTGGTACATCTGGGCCAGCCCCAGCCGGTCGGCCCGTTCCACCACCAGCGTGTTCGCGGTGGGGACGTCCAGGCCGCTCTCGATGATCGTGGTGCAGACCAGCACGTCGGCCTGGCCCTCCCAGAACTTCAGCATCTCCTTCTCCAACGCGTCCTCGTCCATCTGCCCGTGGGCCACGATGACCCGGGCCTCCGGGACCTCGCGCTGGATCTCGGTGGCCGTGCGGTGGATGGTCTGGACCCGGTTGTGGACCCAGAACACCTGGCCGCCGCGGAGGAGCTCGCGCTTCACCGCGCCGTACGCCAGCCCGTGGTCGTACGGCCCGACGTACGTGAGCACGGGCTGGCGGTCCTCCGGCGGGGTGTCCAGGACGGAGAGCTCGCGGACCCCGGTGAGGGCCATCTCCATGGTCCGGGGGATGGGGGTGGCGGTCATCGTCAGCACATCCACGTGGGCCCGCATCTGCTTGATGCGCTCCTTGTGGGCCACCCCGAACCGCTGCTCCTCGTCCACCACCAGCAGGCCCAGGTCGCGGAAGAGCACGTCCCGTCCGAGGAGCCGGTGGGTCCCGATGACCACATCGATCTTCCCGGCGCCGAGGTCCCGGGTCACCTCGTGCTGTTCGGCGTTCGACAGGAACCTGCTGAGCATCGCCACCCGGACCGGGAACGCCGTGAACCGCTCGGTGAACGTCACGTAGTGCTGTTCGGCGAGCAGCGTGGTCGGCACCAGCACCGCGACCTGCTTGCCGTCCATGACGGCCTTGAAGGCCGCCCGGATGGCGATCTCGGTCTTGCCGTACCCGACGTCGCCGCACACCAGCCGGTCCATGGGCACGGGCAGCTCCATGTCGCGCTTCACGTCGTCGATCGCGGTCAGCTGGTCCCTGGTCTCCTCGAACGGGAACGCGTCCTCCAGCTCCCGCTGCCACGGGGCGTCCGGCTTGAACGCGTGGCCGGGCACCGCCATTCGCACGGAATACAGGCGGACCAGCTCGCCGGCCATCTCCCGGACGGCGCGACGGACCCGAGCCTTGGCCCGAGGCCAGTCCGACGAGCCCAGCTTGTGGATCCGGGGCGCGTCGCCGCCCAGGTACTTCGCCACGACGCCGACCTGGTCGGCGGGGACGTACAGCTTGTCCCCGCCGGCGTACTCCAGCAACAGGAAGTCCCGGGCCGATCCCTTGATCTCCCGGTGGACGATCCCGCCGTAGCGGGCCACCCCCTGGACGTGGTGGACCGCGAAGTCGCCGGGCTCGAGCTCCATGGCGATGGCCTCGGCCCTGCGGCGGGCCATGCGCGGGGGCTGGCGGGTGTGTCGTCGGGCGCCGAAGAAGTCCTCCTCCCCCGCCACGGCGAGCTTCCCCGGACCGAACACGAACCCGGCGCCGACGGGCGCCTCGACGGTCGCGACGGGCCAGGCCTCCTGGGTCACCCGGACGCCGAGCTCCTCCACCATCTCCCGGGCCCGCTCCAGCGACCCGTGGGCCTCCGCGGCGATGGCCACCCGGAACCCGCTCCCGGCCCGGTCGGCCACCCGCTGCGCCATCTCGGTGGGGTTCCCCGACGCCGTGCCCCAGCCGGACAGGCCGAGGTCGATCCCCTCGGCGAACTCCGAGAGGTGCAGGACCTGCGTGTGCGCCAGCGCCTCCTCCAGCGGCCGCATGACCGGCCGGCCCGGCCAGCCCGTCGCCGCCGCCAGAGCGTCGCCGTCGGCCGCGGCGTGCGCCGCCCGGTCCGCGACGCGTCGCGCCGGGGACAGCACCGCCCACGTCCCCTTCGGCAGCAGCTCGGACGGCGCCGGCATGTCGTCGTACAGCAGCCCGGCCAGCATCTCCATCCCCTCGAACGCCAGTCCGTCGGAAAGCCGGGTCAGCCCGTCCCGGAACCGGCCCTGGTGCCGCGGCGCCGCCCGCTCGGCCCGGGTCCGGACGTCCTCGGTGGCCAGGAGCTCCCGGACGGGATGGACCTCGACGGCGTCGACTTCGCCGGTTGACAGCTGGGTGGCGGCGGAGAACTCCCGGAGCTGGTCGACCTCGTCGCCCCAGAACTCCGCCCGGACCGGGCGCCGGGCGTCGCCGGGGAACACGTCGAGCGTGCCCCCCCGCACCGCGAACTCGCCCCGATGCTCCACGACGTCGGCCCGCGTGTAGCCCAGCGCGACGAGGCGTCCGGCCAGCACGTCCGGCGCGATCGCTCCCCCGCGCGCCACCGCCAGCGGCCGGTGCGTGCCGAGATCCGGCGGGATGCCCTGGACCGCCGCCAGCGCCGGCATCACCAGGACGAACGGCCCCGGCGGACCCGCCGCCACGCCCCGGACCCGCCGCGCCGCCACGGCCCGCCGGGCGGCCACCTCCGGCGCCGGGCTGATCCCCTCGTACGGCAGCGACTCCCACGCCGGGAACAGCGCGACTCTGTCCTCGCCGAGGTAGGCGGCCACCGCCCGCGTCATGGCCTCGGCTTCGTGCGGCCCGGTGGCCACCACGACGACCGGCCCATCCAGGGCTCGCGCCAGCGCGGCGACGACGAAGTCCTGCCCCGCCTCCGCCCGCGCCACCCGCGGCCGGGCAAGGTCGGCCAGGAGCCGGTCGAACGGCTCCGAGCCGATCAGGAGATCGAGCGCTTCGGTGAGCAGCGTGGTCACGGTGTTCCGGCACCTCGAACAGCACGAAGAGGCCCGGGACGAAAGTTCCAGGCCTCTGACCTGCTTGGGTCTTCGAATCGACGCGCGCGGCCCCGGTCCAGGGCCGCCGTCCCATTCTACGAAGGCGGCCCGTGGCCGGTGCCGTTCGAGATCAGATGACCCGGAACGGGCGCATCATGTCGTGCTCCTCGTGAGACAGGATGTGGCAGTGCCAGACATACAGGCCCGGCCGGTCGAACGTCGCGATGATCCGGGTGACCTCGCCGGGGAACATCTGGGCCGTGTCCTTCCATCCCCTCTCGCCGGGCGCCGGTGGCCTGGGAGAGCCGCGCAGCCTGACGTTCGTGAGAGCCCCGGTGACCGGGTCCTGCGTCGCGGAGAACCTCTGTCGCGACAGGATCTGGAAGCTCACCAGGTGCAGGTGGATCGGATGGGCGTCCTCCGTCGTGTTGTAGAACTCCCAGACCTCGGTGGACCCGAGTGCCGGGGTCTCGGTGATCGGGTCTCGGAATCCCATCGCGCCGCCCGCCGCCGTTCCCAGCATCGGAAGGATCCGCCCGTACTCGTCCTCGCCCTCGTACAGCAGCAGCTTGCGAACGGGCGCGCCCGGAGTAGGTGTCAGCCTCGCGATCGGCGCCGGACGAAGCGTGGCGGGGAGCGGCGGATCCGGGACTGTCACGGCCGTCCCAACCCGGAACTGCATGATCCGGCCGGTGGTCCTGGGATCCGGCGAGGAACCCATCGGGTACGGCGTCTTGGCGGTGTTCCGCATGACGAGGTTCCGTCCGTTGAGGCCGCTGAAGTCGACGATGACATCGGCGCGCTCGCCCGGCCCCAGCGTGATGTGCTGCCGCGTCACGGGGGCGTACAGGAGGGCGTCGTCGGTCCCGATCTGGGAGAAGGCCGGCCCGCTCCCCCCGCTCCCCGTGGCCAGCGAGAACGTGTAGAAACGGGAGTCCGAGCCGTTGAGCAGCCGCAGACGGTACTTCCTGGGCTCGACGTTCAGGTAGGGCCACGTCGTGCCGTTCACCACGATGAAGTCGCCGAACATCTCCGGCAGGATGCTGTCGTCGGTCACTCCGGCGATGGCCCCGCCGTTCGGGTAGGACAGCTGGCCGTCGGAGGTGAACATCCGGTCCTGGATCACGATGGGCACCTCGTACGGATACGCCGGCAGCCCCAGGGGGTTGCCGGCGAGCCCCGTATCGGTCTGGTCCCGAACCAGGTAGAAACCGGCGAGCCCCGCGTACACGTTCTGTCGCGTGTACCCCAGGGCGTGGTCGTGGTACCAGAGGGTGCCCGCCTGCTGGTCGTTCGCGTACACGTACGGGTCACCCCGGTCCAGCCGGTGGCCTGACGTGAACAGCGGGCCGACCTCCCTGTAGCCGGGCGTGAACCAGAAATCCGGGAGCCCGTCGCTGACCGATTCCGTGTGGCCCCCGTGCACGTGCGCGACGAGCGGAACGCCCGTGGTCGTCATCGCGTGCTCCACGGACGGGTCCGGCGTCGTCAGTGGTGGCAGGGGCGTTCCCTCCGCGTCGATCAGGTTGTTCGTCCAGGTGACCGTGATGGGCGTGCCCTTCTGCACCTGGAACGTGCGTCCCGGGTATGTCGCGGGCTGGGTCCGATCGAGGTTGTTGCCGTAGCCCCACACCGTGGTGTCCGGGAACCCCGGCCCGAGGACGCTCTGCCGCACCTGGTAGGCACCGATCTCGTAGTGGTTCGGGGACCCGGGATCCTGGGTCCAGACGAACCCCGGGGCCAGCGGATTCGGCAGCGGCTGGACGAACTTCGGATGGGCGACGGCGGAGAGGAGCGCTGCAGGCTCCCCCCGGGCCTGCGGGAGCGCGGTGACCCCGACGGCGACCGTCAGGGCCGTCGCCCCGATCACCGCTCGAGCCGCGAGCCGTCTCGAACGACCGGTCCGATGTCCATCTCGGCGAAGCGTGAGCATGGCTCTCTCCTTGCTCGCCGCTCCCGCCCCACCCCGGCTTTCGACCCCGTGGTCGCCCGATGGGGACAGCCTGACCCGGCGCGAACGCTCGGATCAGGGCCTGAAGACCCCCAGCGTGACGGACGAAACGCGGCCAACCGCTCCAGCTCGGGGCCTCTCGCCACCAACACGTCGGAGACCCCTCGCCGGAGCCTTCGGACGCGCCCGGCGGCATGTTCCCCGTTCGGACGATTTGATGGACCCGTTCGGGTGCCGGAAGCTTCACGTCTCGTCCCTCGATCGAAGGAGGAAGCATGTGCCAACGGAAGCGCCGGGACCTCACGTTCGGTCCGGGTGGTGACGTTCGGTTGATCCCAACGCCGTGAGCCAAAATCGCGACCGCATGTAGGGTTGAGGGAATCAATCCGAGCGAGACGGGAACCGCCGGTGAGGGGACGGCGGGCGGAGGAGGGACGCACATGCTGCAGCGGGTGGCCCGGTGGTGCTACCACCGGCGGTGGTTGACGCTCGTCATCTGGATCGTGGCGCTGTTCGGGGCGCAGTTCGCCGCCTCGAGCCTGGGCGGGGACTACGCCAGTGACTTCTCGCTTCCGGGGGCCGACTCGCAGAAGGCCTTCGACCTCCTGAACGACCGGTTCCCCCAGGTGTCCGGCGACACCGCGCAGCTCGTGTTCAAGGCCGACGCCGGCGTGGCCGACCCCGGCGTGCGCACGAAGATGCAGGGCCTGTTCGCCGAGCTCCAGAAGGTCCGTCACGTCGAGGGCGTGGTCGATCCGTACGCGCCCGGGAACGTCCGCCAGGTCTCCAGGGACGGTGACATCGCCTTCGCTGACGTCCGGTTCGACGTGAAGGCCAACAAGGTGCCGAAGGACGTGGTGGACCGGATCGAGGGCCTCGGCGACCGGGTCGACGGACCCGGCCTGCAGATCGAGTGGGGGGGGCCGGTCATCGAGAACGCGCAGTTCGAACCGCCGGGGCAGTCCACCGGGGTGGCGTTGATCGCGGCGATGATCATCCTGCTGATCGCGTTCGGGTCGCTGCTGGCGATGGGGCTTCCCGTCATGACCGCCCTGTTCGGCATCGGGATCGGGCTCGCCCTCATCCTGCTCTTCGCGAACTTCCTGTCGGTGCCCGACTTCACCACCGAGGTCGCCGCGATGATCGGCCTCGGCGTCGGGATCGACTACGCGCTGTTCATCGTCTCGCGGTACCGGCAGGGACTGCGGGAGGGACTCGATCCCGAGGGGGCCGTCCTGCGAGCCATGGCCACGGCCGGCCGGGCCGTGCTGTTCGCCGGGACCGTGGTGGTGATCTCGTTCCTGGGCATGCTGCTGATGGGCTTCACCTTCCTGCAGGGGCTCGCCATCGGCTGCGCCGCGGTGGTGTTCGTCACGATGCTCGCGGCGCTCACGCTGCTCCCGGCCGTGCTCGGGTTCACCGGCCGGAACATCGACAAGCTGCACGTCCCGATCTTCGGCAAGAAGGACACCACCGGGACGGGCTTCTGGTTCCGGTGGAGTCGGATGGTGCAGCGCCGTCCCGTGGTCACCGGGCTGGCGGGCCTGGTCGCCGTGCTGACGCTGGCCATCCCGCTGTTCTCGATCCGCCTCGGCGCGGCCGACGCCGGGAACGAGCCGGGCTCGCTCACCACCCACCGGGCCTACCAGCTGCTGTCCGAGGGGTTCGGTCCGGGGTTCAACGGCCCCCTGCTGCTGGCCGCGGAGATCCGGGGGCCCCAGGACATGGCGATGCTGCAGCGGCTCGACCGGACCCTGGCGTCGACCGAGGACGTCGCCGCGGTCTCGCCGGTGATCCCGAACCCCAAGGGGGACACCGCGATCATCACGGTGTACCCGGGATCCGCGCCGCAGGACCAGGCCACGGACCAGCTGGTGCACCGGCTCCGGGACGACGTCGTCCCCCAGGCCACGGCGGGGTCGGGGACCACCGTGTACGTGGGCGGGTTCACCGCGATCTTCGTGGACTTCGCGGCGACCATCGGGAGGCGGATGCCGGTCATGATCGCCGTGGTCATCGCCCTGGCGTTCCTGCTGCTGATGGTGGTGTTCCGCTCCGTGGTGGTGCCGCTGAAGGCCGCGGTCATGAACCTGCTGTCGATCGGCGCCGCCTACGGCGTGCTGGTCGCGGTGTTCCAGTGGGGGTGGGGCCAGTCGCTGTTCGGCCTGTCGCACACCGGGCCGATCGAGTCCTGGATCCCCATGATGATGTTCACGATCCTGTTCGGCCTGTCCATGGACTACGAGATCTTCCTGTTGTCGAGGATCAGGGAGGAGTACGTCCGGACCGGCGACAACGCCCGCTCCGTCGCGAACGGCGTGGCCACGACCGGGCGGCTCATCACGGCGGCGGCCCTGGTCATGATCGCGGTGTTCCTCTCGTTCGTCGTGGGCTTCGACATCCGCCAGGTCAAGGAGATCGGGCTGGGGCTCGCGGTGGCGATCCTGGTGGACGCCACGCTGGTCCGCATGGTGCTGGTGCCCTCGGTCATGGAGCTGCTGGGCGACGTGAACTGGTGGATGCCCGGGTGGCTCGGCCGGGCTCTGCCGAGGGTCCGGGTGGAGCAGGCCCCGGTGGCCCCACAGCCCGCGCTCGTGGGAGCCGACGGCGACACCGAGCGCGGGTAACGACGGGCGGCCGTCGGGGGCCTACCGGCGGGGACCGCGGTTGAAGCGCTCCTGGGTGTCGTTCAGGCCGTCGCGGATCAGCATGAGCACGGCGTCGGCCGCGTCCTCGACCAGGACGGCCACCTCGGGCTGCTCCTTCTTCGAGAACGGCTCCAGGACGTAGTCCGCGGGGTCCTGCCGGCCGGGCGGACGCCCCACGCCCACCCGGACCCGGAAGAAGTCCGGCGAACGGAACCCCTCCACCAGGGAGTCCAGGCCATGGTGGCCGGCCGTCGAACCGCCCCGCTTGATCTGGAGGCGGCCGAAGGGCAGGTCGATCTCGTCGTGGACGGCGATCACCTGGTGGGGCGAGAGGTGCATCTTCTTGGCCAGCCCGGCGAACCCCGGCCCGGACACGTTCATGAACTGCGTGGACCGGGCCAGGATGACCTTCTCGGGGCCCTCCTTGACGTCGGCCTGTTCCACGGGAATGAACCGCAGCTTGCGGAACCTCTCACCGGACCGGCCGGCCAGGAGGTCCACGACCATGGCCCCGACGTTGTGCCGGGTCTTCGCGTGCTCCTCGCCGGGGTTCCCCAGGCCAGCGACCAGCCAGGTCATCGGCGCCGCTGCGGACGACCCATCGGCGGGTCAGGACTCGTCGCCGGCGCCACCGGCGCCGCCCTGGTCGCCCTCGCCCTGCGCGTGCTGGGCGGCTTCCTCGCCGGTGGCTCCCTCGCCCTCGGCCTCGGCCTCGGCGCCCTCGACCTCCTCGGCCTCGGCGGCCGCGGCCTCCTCCTCCTCGAGCCGGAGGATCGGCGGCGGGACGACGGCCATGATGCTCGCCTCGGGGTCGGTGACCAGCGTGACGCCCTCCGGGATCTTCAGGTCCCCGGCCTTCAGGCCCTCGCCGATGCCGAGCGCCGAGATGTCGGCCTCGATGCGTTCCGGCACGTTGGTGGGGAAGCACTCCAGCTTGACCTCCCACAGGTGGTGCTCGACGACGCCGCCCTCCTTCACGCCGTGCGACTCGCCGATGAGGTCCACCGGGACGTCCACGGTGATGACCTCGTCACGCCGCACGGCCAGGAAGTCGACGTGGGTGAACACGCCCCGGATGTTGTCGCGCTGGATCTCGCGGGGCAGCGTGAGGTGCTGGTCCGAGCCCACGTGGAGGTCGATCAGGACGTTCGCCCCGGCGTCGGTGTGGAGGATGTGGTACAGGTCGCGCGCGTCCACGGCCACCGCGACGGGATCCATGGCATGCCCGTACACCACGCCGGGGACCTTCCCCTCGGCCCGCAGCTTCCGGGCGGCGCCCTTGCCGTCGGGCTGGCGCTCCTCGGCCTTCAGCTTCCTCTCCATGACGGCGACCTTCCTCGTGCTCGCGAAATGGGGCGGTCCGGCGACCACAGGACCGCCGTCGATTGTACGCAGGACGGCGGGTCGACGACTCTCTCTCCGATTCGGCCTACGGACCCCGGCGGTCCGTGATCCAGCGGTAGGTGGACGCGAGCCCGTCCGGGAGCCCGATCCGGGCCTCCCACCGGAGCACGGCCCGGGCCTTCGAAGGGTCCACGTAGTTCCGGGCGGCCTCGCCGGGGCGGGAGGGGCGGCGTTCGATGGAGAGATCCCGGCCGGCGACCTTCCGGACCAGGTTGGCCAGGCGGACGACCGACGTCTCCACGCCGGTCCCCAGCTGGAACGCGCCCGACGACGGTGAGCGCAGCGCTATCCGCACGGCGCGGGACACGTCGTCCACGTGCAGGAAGTCCCGGGTCTGCCGGCCGCTGCCGTAGATCACGAGGGGCTTGCCGGCCGCGGCCCGGCGCAGGAACTCGGCCACCACGCTCCGCTTGTGGTCGCAGTTCGGCCCGTACACGTTCGAGAAACGCAGAGCCACCCCGGTGAACCCGTACACCGACTGGAACGCCTGGAGGGCGGCCTCGCCGTACAGCTTCGACGCGCCGTAGGGAGCGAGGACCTGGGGAACGATGGCCTCGTGCAGTGGCGGCCTGGCCCCGGCCAGGACGGCGCCGGAGGAAGCGAACACCACCCGGCGGACGCCGGTTCGGCGAGCCGCGTCGAGGACGTGGAACGTGCCCTGGACGTTGATGGCGAAGTCCCGGTCGGGATGTTCGACGGACGGCCCGACCCCCGACATCGCCGCGAGGTGCACGACGGCATCGACGCCCTTCACGGCGCGCCGCGTGGCCGCGGGATCGGTGACCGAACCGTGGCGGAGGTCCACGCCCAGGCCCCGGACGTAGCGGTCGCGCGCGGCGGAGAGGTCGTCGAAGATCCGGACCTCCACGCCGTCGGCGATGAGGTCGCGGGCCAGGTTCGAGCCCACGAACCCGGCACCGCCGGTGATCAGGACGCGGGTGATCGGGGATCGCGGCATCGGAGCGGGCAGGATACCGGGGCGCGTTCCGGTTGCCATTCCGGGCCCGGGACGCTGCTAGGGTCCGGGCGGATGTCCCACCGCGTCTCCCGACGGAGGTTCCTGAAGCGCGCGGCGATCGCAGGGGGCGCGGTCGCCGCGACCGGCGCCGGCGCGTTCGGGATCAGCGAGCTGCTGTCGAACGGCGAGCGGAGGCCGAGTCCCGCGGGGGTCGACACCAGGTGGCCCGTGAAGCACGTGGTGTACCTGATGCTCGAGAACCGATCGTTCAATCACCTGTTCGGGGCCTACCCCGGCGTGTCGGACGGGACGAGGGTGGGCGTCGTGGCCGGCAAGGAGGTGCCGCTCATCACGGCGCCGGAGTGGCTACCGGGCGACCTCCCCCACGATCGGGCCGCGGCGCTGATCGACGTGCACGGCGGCAGGATGGACGGCTTCGCGATGTACACGAAGGACAATGTCCCGGCCGTCGACTTCGCCATGTCGCTGCACGAGCGCGACACCATGGCGAACTGGTGGCACTGGGCGGAGAACTTCGTCCTGTGCGACCGGTTCTTCGCCTCGGCCAACAGCGCGTCGTACCCCAACCACCTGTACATGATCGCGGGCACCTCGGGCGGAGCGTTCGACAACCCCGAGCAGACCCCGCAGATGCTGAAATCCCGGAGGGACCGGGGGCTCGCGAAGACGTGGGGATGCGATGCACCCGAGGGAGCGAAGGTCGTCATCCAGGACTACGAGACCGGCAAGATCGTGCCGGGAACAGACGACACCCGCCCGTGCTTCACGTTCGACACGCAGGGCCAGCAGCTCTCGCGCAAGCACGTCGACTGGGCCTTCTACGCCGCGAACGAGCGGGAGACCGGCTACATCTGGAACGCCTACACGGCGATCGACGGCGTGTTCAACACCGAGCTGTGGGACGACCACATTCGCGACGTCGATGTCCTGGTTCGCGACATCAAGGCGAACCGGTTGCCGTCGGTGACGTGGGTGACGCCGCGCTACGAGCTGTCCGACCATCCCCCGTACTCGACCATCTGGGCGCAGAACTGGGCGACGCAGGTGATCAACGCGATCATGCGCAGCCCGATGTGGCGCTCCACCGCGATCTTCGTCACGTGGGACGAATGGGGAGGCACGTACGACTCCGTCGAGCCACCCAGGGTCGACGCGCTGGGGCTCGGGGTCCGCGTTCCGATGCTGGTGATCTCCCCCTGGGCCAACCGCGGCATGATCGACCACGAGGTCGGGGAGTTCTCCTCGCCGAACAGGTTCATCGCCGACAACTTCGACCTCGACCACCTGACCGACCGGGTACGGAACACCCACAACTTCGAGCACGTCTTCGACTTCCACCGCCCCACGAAGAAGCTGCTGGCACCCGACCCGCTCCCCCCGCTGAATCCCGGCCCCCTGCCCCCGAGCCCGCCGGCCGACAACATCGGCTGGCCCCCGGCGATCACCGCCCCGGGCTTCTCACGCTGAGCAGGTGCTTGTTCGGTCGGACGAGGAACCCGGCCGTTCGGTGCGCGCGAGAGCCGGAGGTCCCCGGGCCCGCTCCCGTACGATGCCCCGTCGATGGATGCGATGCCGGCCGGTCCCCGGATCCTGCACGTCGTCCCGCGCATCGTGCGGCGCGGGGCGGAGGTGTTCGCCGCGCAGCTGGCCGAGGCGCTGCAGCCGGCATCGCGGAACGTGCTGTTCCCGCTGTTCGGCCCCGGCGAGGGCCCGCTGGCCGTGCCCGTCCGCGTGGTTCCCGGGGCCCGCTCCCCGGGTCGCTTGGAGCCCCGGACCGGCGTGGACCCGGGAGCCGTGGCCCGGATGCGGGCCGGCCTGGAGCGGCTCCGCCCGGACCTGGTCGTGGCCCACGGCGGCGAGCCGCTGAAGTACGCTGCGCTGGCCGACCCCCGCCGGCGCGTTCCCATCGTGTACCGCAAGATCACCCACGCCATCGGCGGCCTGGGCGAGCGACTCCTGGCCAGGATGTACGGTCGGGCCGCCCTGATCATCGCGGTCAGTGACGGCCTCCGGGACGAGCTGGTGGAGCGGTTCGGCGTGGATCCGGCCCTGGTCGAGGTGGTGCCCACCAGCCGGAAGCCTCCCCCGGAACTGTCGCCGGCCGAACGCGAACAGCAGCGCCGGGC
Organism: Actinomycetota bacterium; assembly: GCA_036394995.1. Classification (GTDB taxonomy): domain Bacteria; phylum Actinomycetota; class UBA4738; order UBA4738; family JACQTL01; genus DASWED01. Next base: position 46,427 of record DASWED010000060.1, on the reverse strand, counting down.
CATCGGCGCGGACGCCGGACACCCGGTGCTGGCCTGGGTGGGAAGGCTCTCCGACGAGAAGCAGCCCGGCGCCGCGCTCCAGGCCTTCGCGCTGATCCGGTCCCGGTTCGGGCCGGTCTCGCTGGCGATGTGCGGCGACGGGCCGCTCCGCGAGTCGGTCGAACGGGCCGCCGGGGCGGCCGGCCCCGGCATCCTGGTGCTGGGCTCGCGCGACGACGCCGACCGCATCATCGCCGCCTCCGACCTGCTGCTGTCCACCAGCCGGATCGAGGGCGCCCCCGGCGTCCTGGTGGAGGCCGGGCTGGCCGGCGTGCCGGTGGTGGCGTTCGACGTGGGCGAGGTGTCGCACATCGTCCGGCGCGGCGAGACGGGAGCGCTGGTCCGCCCGGGCGACCTCGAGGCCCTGGCCGACGCGGCGTGCCGCCTCCTGGCCGACCCGAAGGCCCGCGCCCGCATGGGCACGGCCGCCAGGGAGGCCTGCGCCCCGTTCGCGCTCCAGGCCGTCGTGGCCCGCTACGCGGAGGCGTTCGCACGGGTCCTCGGGCCGAAGGGCCATCCCCTGCTCGTCCTGACCTGATCCCGGTTCGCCCCGCGGGCAGGTCGTTATCCTCAGGCCCGTGCCATCGGCAGCCTCCTCCGTGTCCCGGGCCCCGTCCGGTGACCTCCCGAACATCGTGCTGGTCGTGTTCGACACCGCCCGGTGGGACCGGTTCGGGTGCTACGGGTACGAACGGCCGACCACGCCGACCGTGGACGCGCTGGCCTCGGACGGGCTGCGCGCGGAGACCATGATCGCGAACGGCCCCTGGACGCTCCCCTCCCACGGCAGCCTGTTCACCGGCCTGTACCCCAGCCAGCACGGGAGCCAGTTGCAGACTGGGCCGAAGCTCCGCGACAGCGCGAAGGTCACGCTGGCCGAGTGGCTGCGGTCGCTGGGCTACGACACGTGGTGCGTGACGAACAACGGCCTGATCTCGGAGCGGACGGGATTGGCCCGCGGGTTCGACCACTACGCGTTCCGGCTCGACATCGAACGCGGGTGGCGCCGGGCGGCCCGCCGCGTGCCGAAGGCGCTGTTCGGCGGGGACTCCGGCGGCACGATCGTGAACCGGTGGATGCGCCGCCGGCTCAAGGAGTGCCGGCGGCCCGTGTTCCTGTTCGTGAACTACCTGGAGTGCCACTGGTCGTACGCGCCGCCCCGGCGCCTGGCCCGGCGGATGGGCGGACCCCGCTACGGCCCGGTGGAGGGGCTCCGGTACCGGACCGGTTTGGCCGCGCGGGTCGGCCCGTGGGAGGCCGTGGCCCGGGCCGAGCAGCGCGACCTCGACGTGTACTCCACGTACTACGACGGCGAGGTGGCGAACGCCGACCGGCACCTGGACGAGCTGCTGGACGGGCTGCGGAAGACCGGCCACGTCGGGGACGACGGGCGGTCGCTGGTCATGGTGACCTCGGATCACGGCGAGCACCTCGGGGAACACCGCGGCGGGCATGTTGCCGGGGCCCGCCACGGTTTGGCCGACCACCACGCCTCGCTCGACGACCACCTGATCCGGGTGCCGTTCGTGGCGTGGGGGCCGGGGATGCTCCCGAAGGGCGAGCGCGGCGGGATGTACGAGCTGGTGGACGTGCTCCCCTCGCTGGCCCGGTTCCTGGGGCGCCAGCAGCCCGCCGATTATCTCGAGGGGCGGCGGACCGACCTCTTCTCGCAGACCAGGGACGGTTTCGGCGAGGAGTACGCGTTCTGCGAATGGCGGACCTGGACGGAGAGGGAACGGGCCCGCCTGGCCTCGCGGAATCCCTCCTACGACTTCGACGGCCTGGCCGGGGACCTGATGGCGGTCCGGGACCGCCGCTTCAAGCTGGTCCGTTCGTCCGACGGGACCGAGCGGCTGTACGACACCGCGAATGACGCGAACGAGGAGATCGACCTCACGGCCTCACGGGTCGAGACGGTTCGCCGGCTCCGGGAGCAGCTGGACCGGGCAGTGGACTCGTGGGCCGAATGGGACCGCCCCGCCGAGCCCACCACCCCGGAGGAACGGGCCGAGATCGAGCAGCGCCTGTCGGAGCTCGGCTACATCTAGTCTGATCCGGACTAGGTATCGGGGGGTCAGCTTGCCCGCTTCGCCGCCGACTTGGCCCGGGAGGTCGTCTTCGTGGCCGTGCTCTTGGCCCGGCCGGTTGCCTTCTTCGCGGACGCCTTCGCCGTTCCTGCGGCGCGCTTCGGAGCAGACTGGGTCTTGGCGCGGGCCTTCGTCGTCGCGCCCTTCGCCGACCCGGTGACCTTCTGGGTCGCCGACTTCACGGCCCCTCGGGCCTTCTCCACGTTCTGCTTCGCCATGCGGGTGGCCTTCTGGACGGTCTCCGACGCCTGCCCCTTCACGCGCTGGATGGCGCCCCGGGCCTCGGTTCCCTGCCTGCCGGTGACCCGGCCGACCGTCTCCTTCACTCCGCCGACGACCTGGTCGATCGTGGCCTTCGCGCGCTTCGTGACCGCCATGACGGGCTCCTTTCCCTCGACAGCGTCGAACAGCCCCCCTTGCTGGAACCCGTACCCGCGATCCGCCCTCGCATGCACGGGCGTGCCTGGGATCCGCTACCTGGGGGCAGGCTCGTGCGTCCATAGTTCGTGGGGACATGCGACGGAGGACTCCGATGATCCGCGCGGGAGCGGTGGAAGTGCCCGATGCGCCGGCGGAGGCGCGCGGGCTCGCCGAGCTGTACGCTCGCCACGCGGGAGCCATGGTCGGGCTGGCCTACCTCCTGACCGGCGACCGGTACCAGGCCGAGGACCTGGCCCAGGAGGCGTTCGTGCGGATGGCCGGCCGGTTCCGGCACCTCCGGGACCCCGCCGCGTTCGAGGCGTACCTCCGGCGAACCGTCGTGAACCTGTTCACGTCGCAGCTCCGCCGCCGCCGGGTGGAGCGGGCGTACCTGGCCCGGGAGGCCCGGCGTGGCGAACCGGCCGCCGCGGACGCACCGGATGTCGAGACGCGGGAGGAGCTGTGGTCCGCCGTGCACCGGCTGCCCGAGCGGCAGAGAGCCGCCGTGGTCCTCCGGTACTACGAGGACCTGTCCGAACGCGACGTGGCGGCGGCCCTGGGGTGCTCCCCGGCCGCGGCCAAGTCGCTGGTGGCAAGAGGAATGGAGACGCTGCGAGGGATGGTGACGGAACGATGACCGACAGGCTCGAACAGGACCTCCGCGAGGTGCTCCAGCGGAAGTTCGGCGAGGTCCGGGTGCCGAGCGCTCCGCCCGAGCTGATCCGCCGGACCCGACGCCGCCAGGCCAGGACGATCGCCCTGGGCGCCGTGGTCGTCGTGGCGCTGCTGGCCGGCTCGGTGGGGGCGGTGCTGGCGCTCACCCACCACGACTCCTCCCTCCCCGCCGGACGGACCACCTCGACCACGATCAACGGCATCACGGTCACGTACCCCGAGGGATGGTTCGCCGAGGATCCCGCGAAGCTCGGGCTCAACGGCCCGGGCCCCCAGACGGAGCCCAGGCTCGTCCTGGCCGTCTCCAACCGCGATCCCGAGGGCACCACGATCTTCGGCTGCCCCGGCATGGCGGAAGGGGGGGCAGGAGCCGTGCTGTTCACGGTCCAGGTGACCGCGCTCGACCGGTTGCTCCCCACGTGGCCGGTGGACCGCCGGCCGCTCCCGGTCGGGACGGACGACTCGGCCTGCTACCCGGGCTGGGATTTCTCCCAGGCCCAGTGGACGGCCGGCGGGCGTTCGTTCGACGGGCGTCTCGGCGTGGCCCCGGACGCGAGCGACGGAGATCGCGCGGCGCTCCTCGACGCGTTCGACTCGATGACGTTCGAGTCCCAGCCGGCGCTGCGGGGGAATAATCAACGCAGCGTGGTCGTCGCGACGGGCATCGTGGCCGGGCATCGCTGGACGATCACCGCGTCGATCGGCGCGGATGGAACGACCTCACTCGAGATCGAAGACGAGCGCGGTGGCGCCGGCATCGAGTACGGCACCGACGGCGACATCCCCATCCAGGCGACCTCCCACGTGTTCCAGGGCACCGGGGACGTTCCCACCGAGACCGTGGTGTTCGGCGCCGTTCCCGCAGGCACCGCCCTCGTCCGCACGCTCCCGGATGACACCGTGGCGACGCTCGTCCCCGATCCGTTCGTGCGCACCATGGAGCTGTTCTCGATCCAGGTCCCCGGCGGAACCCCCGCGCTGGTCGTCGCCGAGGACGCCGACGGGCACGAGATCGGCGAACAGCAGCTCGGCGGGACCCCGCTCCCGACCGAGACCCCGCCGGAACCGCACACGTCACCGAGCACGATCCCGAACGCGCCGTTCCCGGAGCCGGTCGACCCGGTCCAGGGGGGCACGTACTGGGCGGTGGAGGTTGCCGTCGGTCAGAGCGAGACCGAGGACGCGATCACCGTGGCGAAGAACCGTCTCACCACGATGGGAGCCGTTCCCTTCGTCGTCGGGGACCCCTCGTGCGATCAGGGCTCGATCCCCGTGATCCCGGCCGGTGCCACGGTTCGGGTGGCGGTCTATTACGACCGGAACGAGGACGCCCTCACGTTCGAGAAGGCGTATGCAACGGACTGGTCGGGAGACCAGGTCGTCGGGGTCGCACGCGTCACGACGACGTGCCTCGACTGAACTGAGGCGGTTGGGAAACGGCCGGTGCTGGCGCTCCTACGGCATGTTCTCGCCGTGGAAGATCTCGCTCACGCTCTGGTCCTCGAACACGGCCCGGATGGCGCTGGCGACGATCGGGGCGATCGACAGGCACTTCAGCTTCGAGAACTGACGGTCCTCGGGGATCGGGACCGTGTTCGTGACCACGACCTGCTTGATCGGCGACTCCTCGATGTTCGGCACGGCCTTGCCGCTGAACAGGCCGTGGGTGGCGGCGGCGTAGACCTCGACCGCACCGCGGTCGGCCAGGGCCCGGGCGCCCTGGGTCACCGTGCCGGCCGTGTCGATCATGTCGTCCACGATCACGCAGGGGCGCCCGTCGACCTCGCCGACCACCTCCATGGCCTCGATCTTGTGGGCCTCGTGGCGCGACCGCCGCTTGTAGATGAAGGCGAGGTCGGCCTGGAGGTGCCCGGCCAGCCGCTCCGCCACCTTGACCCGGCCCGTGTCCGGCGCCACCACCACCAGGTCCTCGTGGTTGAGCCCGGCATCGTTCAGCAGGTAGTCCTCGAGGAGCGGGAGCGCGGTGAGGTGGTCGAACGGCACGTCCAGGTAGCCCTGGATCTGCCCGGAGTGGAGGTCCACCGAGATCACCCGGTCGGTGCCGGCGGCGGACAGCAGGTCGGCCACCAGCTTCGCCGAGATCGGCTCGCGGGCCAGCGTCTTCTTGTCCTGCCGCGAGTACCCGTAGTACGGGATCACGGAGGTGATCCGCTTCGCCGACGCCCGCTTCATGGCGTCGATGAGGATGAGCTGTTCCATGATGTATTCGTTCACCGGCGCCGCGTGGGTCTGGACGATGAACACGTCCGCTCCCCGCACGCTCTCGTGGGGCCGGACGTAGGTCTCGCTGGAGGCGAACCGGCGGATCTCGCACGGCGAGATCGGCAGGCCGAGCTCCTTCCCGATCTCCTCTGCCAGCTCCGGGTGCGACGTCCCGGCGAAGAGCATGAGGTGCTTCTTCGTCACGATCTCCACGGCGATCCCCCTTGCCAGTCCGTCGCCCTCACCCGCGGCCCTTTCCCTTCGTCCCGGCTGTCGTTCCCTTGCTCTTCGCGCGATGCCTGTCCTCCTGCCGCGCGCGGAACCCCTCGATGTTGCGTTGGTCCGAGCGTTCGATCCCCAGCGCTCCCGGCGGCACGTCCTTCGTGATCACTGACCCCGCTCCGGTCATCGCGCCCTTGCCCACGCGAACCGGCGCCACGAGCATCGTGTCCGAGCCGATCTTCACGTCGTCTCCGATCACGGTGCGGTGCTTCTCCCACCCATCGTAGTTGACCGTGACGGTGGCGGCGCCCACGTTCACGCCCTTCCCGATGTCGGCATCGCCCACGTAGGACAGGTGCGGGACCTTCGAGCCCTTCCCCACGCGCGACCCCTTGATCTCGACGAACGTCCCCGCCTTCGAGCCGTCCTCCAGGACCGTGTCCGGGCGAAGCGACGCGAACGGGCCCACGTTCACGTCCCGCCCGATTCGGGAGCCTCTGACCACGGCGAATTGAACCGTGGAACCGTCCCCGACGGTGCTGTCCACGATCCGCGCCGACGGCCCGATCCCGCACGCCCGGCCGATCCGCGTGGTCCCCTCCAGGAACGCCATGGGATGGATCACGGTGTCGGCCCCGATGCGGACCTCCGGCCCGATGAACGTGGTGGCCGGGTCGACGATCGACACGCCGGCGTCCATGTGGCGTTCGTTGATCCTCGTTCGCATGACCTCGGCGGCCTGGGCCAGCTCCTGCCGGGAGTTCGCGCCGACCGAGCCGCCGCTGTCCACCAGCTGGACGGCGATGCGCTCCCCCTTGTCGTGCAGGATCCCCAGCACGTCGGGCAGGTAGTACTCGCGCTGGCGATTCTCCCGCGTCACCAGCGGGAGGGCCCCGAACAGGTCCTCCCGCCGGAACACGTAGACCGACGTGGCCGCCTCCGTCACCCGGAGCTCCTCGGGCGTGGCGTCGGTCCCCTCGGCCAGCCGGACGAACTCGCCCCGCGCGTCGCGGATGACCCGGGCGAACCCGCGGGCGTCAACCGGGATGGTGGTCTGGACCACGGCGGCGACGTCCCGGCGGCGGTGGATGGACAGCATCTGCCGGACCTGTTCCCCGGTGACCAGCGGCTCGTCGCCCGGCAGGACCAGGACGTCGGCGGCGTCGCCGATGGCGCGCTCGGCGGCGAGCACCGCGTGGCCCGTTCCCAGCGGCTCCCCCTGGTCGACGAACACCGGCTCGGGCCGGAGCGACCAGGACCGGACCGCCTCCTCGACCTCCTCCCGCCCGTGATGGACCACGACCACGAGGCGCTTCGGCTTCGCCGCGACCGCCGCGCGGAGGACGTGCCACAGGACGGGCCGGCCGGCGATCTCGTGCAGCACCTTCGGCCGCCTCGACTTCAGACGCTTGCCCAGCCCGGCGGCCATCACCACCGCGGCGAGCGATCGGGGGGACTTGGTCGGCACTCGGTCCTCGGGTTCAGGGGGTGGGTGTGTTGTACCCGGCCGGGGCAGGTCGCCGCAACATCGCGGCCCAGTGGCGACGGCTCGAACGCCGATTCAGCACACGCGCTGGAGCGCCGCGAACGGATCCACGGCGTCGCCGCCGCCGGGGTGGAACTCGAAGTGCAGGTGCGGGATGAGCCCGCGGGCGTCCCCGGTGTCGCCGACGTAGCCGATCACCGTCCCCGCCGGGACCCGGCCCGTGGCACCGTAGGCGGACAGGTGCGCGTAGTACATGTAGCCGGGGGCCGAGTCGAGGATCACCGCATTGCCGCCGAGGGTGTTCGGGACCCGCCGGACCACGCCGGGAACGGCGGCGAGGATCGGGGTTCCACGAGCCGCCTGCATGTCGTCGCCCTCGTGGATCCGTCCTCCGGGCCGGGGCGCACCGAACGTGTCGACCAGCGCGAACGGACCGAGCACGGGGCAGGCCTTGAACAGCCCGGCCCGTTGGCCGGGGTTGGGCTTCGGATGGAACACGCGACGCCACCGGTGCGGGTCGGTCCGCCCGGGACGCCGGCCCAGCACGGCCACGACCACGCGGCGCAGCCTCTCGATTGTCGCCTTGACCTGGTTCCAGTCGTGGTGGAGCTCGGCCTTGGTCCGCAGCCACGTCGGGAGCAGCGGATCGAGCAACCGCTGCTCGTGCCGCACGTCCGCACGGATCCGGCGCGCCTCGGCCGTTCCCGGTCCTCGTCGCAACACGCGGTCGTCGTGTCGAAGACGTGCCTGCGCCCCCTTCACCCGGGCCTGGATCCCCAGCCACAGGGCCGTGTACGCCCTGATCCGGGACATCGGACCGACGAGATCCAGCCGGAGGTTGTCGAGACGCTCCGCGACGGGCAGGCGAGCCCCATGGCCGGGACTCGGGCGGTGCTTCGCCGACGCGCCGACAGGCATCGCCAGCGCCACGCAGACCACCGCGACGACGGCGAGCACGACGAACGTTCGAGAGGGAGTACGAGGCACCCCGGCAGGATGCCACACGCAACCTGAGCAACCGACCGCTCGCGTCCGGCAAGCAGGGGCGGACGAGCGCCCACCCCGGCCGGACTACCGCAGCGCCATGAAGACGCTGTGCGAGTTGAAGGCCACGTCCTCCAGGTAGAGGACGACCGCTCCAGAGGGGTTCATCCTCTCTCACCGTGGCGGTGTTCGGCCAAGGAGGCCGACCTGAGAGGCTTCAGTTGGGCCGTCCACCGGGCGACGGCCGGGGTTCCGGGGGGAGGAATCGAACCTCCATCTGGGGCTCCAAAGGCCCCCGTCCTGCCGTTAGACGACCCCGGAGGGTGATCGGCGCTTCGCGGAGGCCTCGAGTCGGAACGGGCCCTCGCGACTGCGATTATGCGGGACCGGAGGGGACGCGAGGCGGTGGCGACGTCACGGCGATGGCGCCGGGGACGCGGTCCTCGATGCGGCGGGCGTCCTCCTCGTTCGCCACCAGGCCGGCCACGGTCGGTCCGCTGCCGGACATCGCGGCGCCGAGCGCTCCCGCGTCGAGCAGCCGCTCCACGGCCACCTGGACCTGGGCGTGGCGGCGGGCCACCGGGGCCTGGAGGTCGTTGAACAGAAGCCGGGCCAGTCGCTCCACCCGCCCGCCCCGGGCGGCCTCCAGCACCGCCGCCACGTCGCGGTCGGAGCTCCCCGGCTCCTCGTCCCACCACGCGTACGCCTCTGCGCTCCGGACCCCGAAGGGCTGCGGCAGCAGCACCCACCACATCGGCGCGACCACCACCGGCTCCACGATCTCCCCCCGCCCGCCGACCAGGACCGGCCCGCCGTCCAGCAGGGCCGGGACGTCGGATCCGAGCCGCGCGCCGATCCCGGCAAGCTCGGGGGCCCCGAACGGCCGGCCCCACAGCTCGTTCAGCGCTCGCAACGTGGTGGCGGCGTCGGCGCTCCCGCCGCCCAGCCCGGAGGCCACCGGGATCCGCTTCTCCACCTCGACCGACGCGCCCTCCTCCTTCCCGGGCCGAGCCTCGTACCACTCGGCGGCCGCCCGCAGCGCCAGGTTCGCCATGGGATCGGACAGCAGGAGCGGGCGGCCGTCGGGGAGCCGGACCGATGCCGAGACGTGCGGCTGCCGCCGGACCACGACGTCGTCGCTCAGTGAGACGGGCAGGATCAGGCTCTCGAGGTCGTGGTACCCGTCGTCCCGCCGGCCGAGCACACGGAGGAACACGTTGATCTTCGCGTGGGCCGGGAGCGCGACCTCGTCGCGCTCCACGGGACCACCGGGACCGGCGTCGCGCAGCTCAGCCATCGCGGCCCCCCGCGGCCCGGGCCAGGCAATCGAACGCCTCGAGGCCGAGCTCCTCGGCCCGGACGTTCGGATCGAGCCCGCATCCCCGGAGGGCCGCCTCCGCGTCGGCCGGGCCCAGCCCCAGGCGCACCAGTGCGTTCCGCATGGTCTTCCGGCGCTGGGCGAAACCCGCCTCGATCACCCGGAACAGGGCCTCACGTGGCGCGGCCACCGGCGGGCGGCGAGGCGTGATCCGAACCAGCACCGACTCCACGGAAGGCGCCGGCCAGAACACCGAAGCCGGCACGCGGCGGACCATCGCCACGTCGGCCAGGTAGGCGAGCCGCGCGCTGGCCGCGCCGTACGCCTCGGACCCGGGCTCCGCCGCCAGCCGCTGCCCGACCTCGCGCTGGACCATCACCAGGTAGTCCGTCACCTGAGGGGCACCGTCGAGCATCCGGAACAGCACGGGCACGGCAACGTTGTACGGCAGGTTCGACACCATCCGCCACGGCCCCCCGGGGAGTGCGGCGGCCCAGTCGATCCGGAGGGCGTCGGCGTGCACCACGCGGACCGCGGGGAGCTCTCCCACGGATTCCCTCAAAGCAGGGATGATGGCGCGATCGGCCTCCACGGCGACGACCTCGGCGCCCGCCTCGGCCAGCGCCCGGGTCAGCGACCCGAGGCCTGCGCCGACCTCCACCACCCGGTCCCCGGGCCGGACCCCCGCGTCGGACACGATGGCCCGGGCCAGGTTCGGGTCGGTCAGGAAGTTCTGGCCGAGGGCCTTCGAGGGTCGGATCCCGTGGCGGGCGGCCAGATCCCGCAGGGCGCTCCCGCCGAGCGACCCGCCGGGCACGCCGGGGCCGGACCTCGCGCTACCAGGTGATCCGGACGCGGCAGACGCCCTGGGAGAGCGGCGCGATGCGGGAGAACGCCTCCCGCGAGAGGTCGATGATGCGTCCGCCGAACGGTCCACGGTCGTTGATTACCACGGTCACCGTCTTCCCGTTCTCGAGGTTGCGGACCGTGACCTCGGTCCCGAACGGCAGCCAGGGACTGGCCGCGGTGATGCCGGGGTGGTCGTACCAGCTCGCGTCGCCCACCCGTTCGTGCGTCCCGTTCGGCTGTTGCGGCGGGGGCGGGGGTGGAGGCGGCGGCGGGGGCGGGGGTGGAGGCGGTGTGGCGCCGACCTGGCGGAGCCCGTCGACGGGCTCGCGTACGGTCGACGTGGAAACGAGGTCGGTCGACACCTCGCGGCCGTTGACCAGGCGGATCCGGTACAGCCGCTCGAGGGCGCCCTCGACGCCCGCCCGGACGATCCGGACCTTCCCCGGCGCGAGCTGCCGGGTCATCGTGGTGTGGACGGCGAACGGGATCGCCGACACGTGCCGGATCCACCGGAACTCGATCGAGACGAACCGAACCCGGGACGCGTGGGGAAGGGGGGTCTGGAGTGACGGAGCGACGTGATCGTTGCCGTCCGGCTCGATCCCCATGGCCGAGAGGAGCTGCCGGACCGTCGCCGCATTGGTGAGCACGTCGTGGTCCTTCCCCTTCACCACGACGGTCACGGGACGTACCCGGTGCAGCCTGAGCCAGCCGAGCGGGATCACGGAGGGTGCGGCCCCGGCCGGGGGCCTCAGGGCGCCCTGCGCCCGGACTCCCGGCCTCGTCGTCACCCAGACCCCCACACCATGTGGGCGTTCCACCGTCCACCCCTCCACGGAGCTGGCCCCGGTCAGCTCGAGCCGGACCGGGGGCACTCCGGAGACGGCGGCGGCGCGCTCCGCCGCCAGGGTCGTCCCATCCGCTCCGGCCGCTTCCGGATGCGTCGCGGCGACGGGCCGTGCGGGGAGGGAAGGCGCGGCCGGCAGGGCCCCGATCGCCGGGGCGCTCGGCGAGACCGCCACGGCGGAGGCCTCCAGCCCCACCACCATCGACGGCCGAGCGGCCAGGACCGAGGCGACGGCGAAGAGTCCCGCGACGGCGCGCCGTCCGGCGCGCCGGGCCCGCAGACGCCGAACCCGACTCGGTTGTACCCGCACCTTGCCTCCTGAAGGAGGAAGGCCCCGGGGGGAAGCGGCAGAGCCGGACCAGAGCCTCCATCGGTGGAAACGCGGGCAACCCTAGCAAGGCCTCAACCTTCACTGCAAACTTGAGAATCGAACGGCAGTTCGGTGTAAAGTCGGTTGCTCTGACCCCGACTGCCCCACGAAATCCTGTCGGCCGGGCCTCGATGCCGCCCTAGCGGAGGCCGGGGAACGCCGTCAGGGCATTCGCGGTGGTGGTCGCGAGCATCTCCGGGACAGGGACGGCGCGCACCCGGGCCAGCTCCTCGACCACCGCGATGGCGTTCGCCGGCTCGTTGTCCCGCCCCCGGAGGTGCTGCGGGGCGAGGAACGGGGAGTCGGTCTCGACCAGCAGTCGATCTCCAGGTGCCACGGAGGCGGCCTGCCGGAGGTGTTCGTTCTTCGGGTACGTGACGTTGCCGGCGAACGACATGAACCAGCCCCGGTCGCCGCATGCCACCGCGATCTCGGGGTCGCCGGAGAAGCAGTGGAGGACCACCCGCTCGGCGTCCTCCTCGTCGAGGATCCGGACGGCGTCCTCCCACGCGTCCCGGACGTGGACCACGAGCGGCTTGTCGAGCTCCCGGCCCCACCTCACGTGCAGCCGGAACGCGCGCTCCTGGTCCTCCCGGGGCGACTTCATCCGGTAGTAGTCGAGGCCGCACTCCCCCACCCCGACGACGAGCGGGTTCGCCAGCAGTTCCTCGATGTCGGCCCCCGCGGGATCGTCGAGATCGCTCGCCGTGTGGGGATGCATGCCGGCCGTGGCGAACACCCCCCGGAACGATTCGGCCAGCTCCACCGAGCGGTGGCTCGACGTGGGGTCGATCCCCACACAGACCATGCGGCTGACCCCCGCGCGCCGCGCCGCCTCAACCGCCGATGCAGGTTCGCCGTCCAGCAGGAACAGGTGGCAGTGGGTGTCCACGGCACCCGCCTCCACCGACGCTTGAGGGTTTATCCCCATCGTTCGCCTACGCCTCGAGACGGGGGAACAGCGACTCGCCGCGGGCGGTCTGCGCGCCCGGCTTCAGGCCGCCCCACCGCGCGGACTCGGGAAGGCGCTGGACCTCCAGCGGCTCCTCCATGCCGAGCTGCACCCACAGCTTCCCGGCCGCCGCCGGCATGATCGGGAACGTCAGGACGGCCAGGATCCGCAGCACCTCGGCGGAGGCGTACAGGACGGCCTCCATCTCGCCGCGCCGCCCCGGGTCCTTGGCCAGGGCCCACGGCGCCCGGTCCACCAGGTACCGGTTGGCCTCCCCGACCACGTCCCACACGGCGGCCAGGGCCTGGGTCAGGGACAGCCGCTCCATGGCCTCGTCGTAGCGGGCCACCACCTCGTCCACGAGCGCCGGCAACTTGCCGGCCTCCGCCGGGTCGTTCGCGTCGGGGACCGCGCCCTCCGTGTTCGACGCCAGCATCGCGAGGACCCGGCTGGCCAGGTTCCCCAGCCCGTTCGCCAGGTCCGCGTGGTACCGCTCCTCGAGCGCCTCCTGGGAGAAGCTCCCGTCCTGGCCGAACTGGATCTCCCGCATGAAGAAGTACCGGTAGGCGTCCACGCCGACGAGGTCGATCAGCTCGAACGGATGGATGCCGGTGGCGTTCGTCTTCGACATCTTCTTGCCGCCCACCGTGAGGAACCCGTGGGCGAACACCTGCCGGGGAGGCTCCACGCCCGCGGCCATGAGCATGGCCGGCCAGTACACCGCGTGGAACCGGAGGATGTCCTTGCCGATGAGGTGCAGGGCCGGCCAGTACGTGGCGAACCGCTCCTCGTCGGTCCCGTACCCGGCCGCCGTGATGTAGTTCGTCAGGGCGTCGAACCACACGTACGTGACGTGCTTCGGGTCCCACGGGATGGGGATCCCCCAGTCGAACGACGTCCGGCTGATCGAGAAGTCCCGCAGGCCCCCCCGGATCAGCGAGAGGACCTCGTTGCGGCGGACCTCCGGCTGCACGGCCGACGGGTTCGCCGTGTAGTGCTCCAGCAACGGTTCGGCGTACGCGGAGAGGCGGAAGAAGTAGTTCTCCTCGCTCATGCGCTCCACCGGGCGGCCGTGGATCGGGCACATCCCGTCCACGAGCTCGTCCTCGGTGTAGTAGGCCTCGCACGAGACGCAGTACAGGCCCTCGTACGTCCCCTTGTAGATGTCGTCCCGGCCGTTGTCGTGCACGGCCTGGAGCAGCGTGGTCACCGCGGCGGCGTGCCGCGGCTCCGTGGTCCGGATGTAGTCGTCGTGCGAGATCTCCAGCCGGCGCCACACCTCACGCCACCGCGGCTCCATCTCGTCGACGAACGTCTGGGGGTCCTGCCCGTTCGCCCTGGCCCGGCGCTGGATGTTCTGCCCGTGCTCGTCGGTCCCGGTGAGGAACAGGACGTCGTCGCCCCGCAGGCGGTGGTACCGGGCGATGAAGTCCGCGGCCACCGTCGTGTACCCGTGCCCGATGTGCGGGACGTCGTTCGGGTAGTAGATCGGCGTCGTGATGTAGAAGGGCCGCCCCATGGGAGGGTCATTCTAGGCGGCCTCGCGAACGGCGCCGGGTCGGTGGCACGTATACCGGTCGCGGTAACGTTGCACCGAAGCGCCCGGGCGCCACGGCCCCGGGCGCGGTTCACGACATGGCGATGATCCGATTCGTGCTGAAGCGTCTTGCTGCGCAGCGCCTCCTGGGGCTGGCCATGATCGTCACGCTCGGCTTCAGCGTGGGAGTGCTGGTCGCGGGCCCGGTCTACGCGAACGCGTCCCGCGAGGCCATCCTCTCCTCCGCCATCCACACCGCCGCCGTCACCGTGAAGAACGTCCGGGTCACCGACTTCGCGAGTGCCGGCTTCGACTACGGCGCGGCGGACCGCCAGCTGCACGAGGCGGCGGCGGCGCTCCCGGTGAGCGTCATCAGGCGCGAGGGCACCTCCACCGTGCGACTGGTCGCGGGCCCGAACGAGCGATCCACGCCGCTGCTGTTCCGCGACGGCGGGCTCGATCAGATCGGCACGATCGCGGGCCGGGCGCCCACGGCACCCGACGAGGTCCTGCTGGAGCGGGACTCGGCCGACGCGATGGGCCTCGAGATCGGCGACACGGTCATCGCCGCGGGAGCCGGGGAGGTCCGCGTGGCCCTCACCGTGACCGGCACGTACCGCCGCGTGTCCCGGCCCACGAGCGACTTCTGGTACGGCTCGCAGTCCCCGTTCCCGGCGCCGGAGTCCACCGAGCCCTTCCCCGCGATCCTCACCCCGGAGGGCTACATGCAGCTGTCCGGCCGGCTGGGGCTGACGTCGCGGTTCGTGTGGGACGTGTATCTGGACCTGGCGAACACCCGCTTCGCCGAGGCGGAGTCGCTGCCCGGTGAGCTCGGGGCCCTGCACTTCGCGTCCGGGACGCCGCTCGCCGGTGCGCGGTTCCAGACAGCCATCCCCGAGGTCCTGGCGACGGTGCAGGACCGCACCGAGAACCTCCGCATCCCGGTCTACCTGGTGGTGTTCCAGATCGGTGCCGTGGCCCTGGCGGTGCTCGCCGGCGTCGCCTCGCTGGCGCTGTCCCGGCAGTCGTTCGAGCTGGCCGTCCTGCGCAGTCGCGGGTTCACCAGGGGGAAGCTCGTGGGGGCTCAGGCCGCCCAGGTCGTGCTCACCGCCGTCCTGGGCTACCCCGTGGGCCTGGCCATCGGCACCGGCCTGGCCCGGCTGGCCACCCACGCGAACGGGCCCACCCCGCCCGGCACGAGGTACATCGTGGCCCTGTCGACGCCGGCGATGATCGCGGGCGCAATCGGGGCGGTCGCCGCGGTCGCGGTGCTGCTGTTGCTGTCGATCCCCGTGATCCGCCGGACCATCATCGAGGAGCGGCGGAACCTCTCCCGCGAGGCACGCCCGCTGCTCTCTCGAGTTCCGGTCGAGCTGTTCGTCTTTCCCCTGGGGGCCGCGGCCTTCTACGAGGTGAAGACCAGGGGCTTCCTCCCGGTGACCGAGAAGGGGTCCCTCGACCCCCTGATCGTGTTCGCCCCCACCCTGCTGATCTTCGCCGCGTCGTTCCTGGCCCTGCGCCTCCTGCTGTGGACCCTGCGCGCGCTCGAACGGCCCATCGGGAGGACCAGGTCCCTGGCCCTGTACCTGGCCGGACGGCGGCTGGGGCGGTCGCCCGGGCAGAGCTTCGCCATCTCGCTGCTCCTGCTGCTGACGTTCGGACTCCTGGTCGTCTCCACGTCGTACCGGGCCACGGTGATCCGCAACCACGAGGACGCCGCACACCAGGAGCTCGGGGCCGACCACCAGGTGGCGGTCGCCGCTCCCCACCAGCCGCTCCCGGCGCTGGCCGGGCTGCCGTCCGGGACCACGCCGCTCATCCGGACCGACGTGGACCTGCATCGCACGTTCGACCTTCCCCCCACGGCGCTCGCGATCGACCCCGGGACCTATGCGACCGGTGGGTGGTGGCGGGCCGATTACTCCACGCAGTCGGAGCAGGAGCTCCTCGGGGCGCTCTCGGTGCCCGACCCCGGTGTGGAGCTCCCGGACGGAACGGACCAGCTGCGGGTGCGTTTCAGCGCTTCGCTCTCCCGAGGCCCGGGGTCCCGGGGCCTGACGCTGGCCGCGGTGACGGCCCGGACGGACGGCACCGTCGAGACGCACGAGCTTGGGCCGCTGACCGATGTCGAACGGGAGACCACGGTGCCGGTGGGCGGGGCGCGTTCGCTGCTGTCGCTCGTGATCCGGCAGCCCGGATCGCATTCACCCGACCGGCTGGTGCTCGAGGTGGGCGTCCAGGCCATCGCGGGCGGTGCGGCGAGCCCGGTCCCGGTGGGCGGGTGGGAGGGGCTGACGTGGCGCGGCGCCGACGCCCGCGTCGAGGCCCGGGGCCCGGACGCCCGGGCCGTCGTCGAACCGGGGGTGGGCCACGTGGCGGGCGGCATCGTCCCGCCCCAGCCCCCGCTCCCGGCGCTGACGTCCCGTGCCGTCGCGGCGCCCGGCCAGGAGTTCGATGCGAACGTGGGGGGCCAGCGGTTCCGGTTCCGCTCCATCGGGAACGCCACCTACTTCCCGTCGGCCATCCGCGACTTCCTGGTCATGCCGCTGCGGCCGATCCTGATCGACACGCTCCGCGTCCCCGAGACCGGCATCAACGTGAACGAGATGTGGTCGATGGGGGACGACCCGCGCGATGACCTGAAGGGGGCCGGGTTCGCCATCCGGCAGGAGAAGAGCGCATCCACCCAGGTGGAGTTCCTCTCGCAGCTGCCCCAGAGCCTCGCGGTGGGCATGCACTTCACGGCTGCGGCGGGCGGCATGGCCCTGATCATCCTCGGCGTCGCGGTGGCCCTCTACTTCACGCAGCGTCGCCGGGAGTTCGAGTTCGCCTCGCTGCGAGCCATGGGGTCCAAGCGGCGGACGATCGCCGCCGTGCTCCTGATCGAACAGGCCCTGCTCATCGGGTTCGCGGTCGTGGCGGGACTGGGGCTGGGGTTCGGCGTGCTGCGGCTGATGATGCCGTACTTCGGCAAGAGCCTCGGCGTGGCGATCCCCCCGCCGATCCTGGTGCTCGACTGGCAGGCCCTCGGCGTGTACGGCCTGGCCATCGCCGCCGCCACGGTCCTGGGCGTGGCACTCGCCATCCGCGCCCTCCTGACCTCCTCGGTGACCTCGATCCTTCGGGGTGAGGCCGAATGAGGAGACCGCGGTGAAGCGGCCGTCGCGAGGAGCGTTCGGGTCGCGCGGACGGCCCGCCCCCCGGGGAACCCGGCCGCCCCGGCCCGGCGAGATCCAGCCGGCGGGCCCGCGCAGCCGCGTGGCCTACCGTCCCGACCGCGCGACGCCCGCACCCGACGAGGAACCGGCGCAGCCCCTGGTGCGCTTCCGCCACGTGCACAAGATCTACCGTGTCGCCGACACCGGGGTGGTGGCGCTGGCGGGGGTGGACCTCGACATCGAGCGCGGCGAGTTCCTGATGGTGGTCGGCCCCAGCGGCTCCGGCAAGTCCACGATCCTCAACCTGACCGGAGGCCTCGACCGGGCCTCGGCCGGGGAGGTCCTGGTGGAGGGGCGCGACCTCGGCCGCCTCGGCGACGAAGAGCTCACCCGCTACCGCCGCGACATGGTCGGGTTCGTGTGGCAGGGAACCGCCCGCAACCTGGTCCCCTACCTGAGCTTGCGCGAGAACGTGCGGCTGCCCCTCCTGGCCCAGGGACAGCGGGCCCACCGCAGCCGCATCGAGGAGCTGCTGGGGGTGGTGGGGCTCGCCGAACGGGCCCGCCACCGCCCGAACGAGCTCTCCGGCGGCGAGCAGCAGCGGGCCGCCATCGCGGTGGCCCTCGCGAACATGCCGCCCCTGCTGCTGGCGGACGAGCCCACGGCGGAGCTCGACACCGCGTCGGCGGATCGGGTACTCAGCGCGTTCCGCGATGTCAATCGGGAGTTCGGCTCCACGATCGTCATGGTGACCCACGACCTGGTGGCGGCGGCCCGGGGCGACCGGATGGTGCGGGTGCGCGACGGTCGGCTGGCTCGCGAGGCCCTGGTGATCGAGGGCCCGGCCCAGGACGGGCAGATGCACCTCCCCGACCAGGCCGTGCGGCTCCTGCGGGGCGGCGAGGTCGAGGCCGAGGTGCAGGACGACGAGGTTCGGTTGCGGCGGCGACACGAACGCGGCCAGGGTCGTCGTGGCTGAGCCCGGGCCGCCGACGGACGTGTCGGTGGTGTCCGCGCCGGCGGGCGTCCCGCTGCTCGCCGCGCACGACGTGGTCCGGCGGTACCCCGGCCGAGTGAGCGTCCTGGCCGTCCGGGGGGCTTCCGTCGCGTTGTGGCCGAGGGACTTCGTGGCGCTGATGGGGCCCTCGGGGTCCGGCAAGACCACGTTCCTCGGCGTCCTCGCGGGGCTCGACCAGCCCGACACCGGCGAGGTCCGGTGGCGAGGCGAGCTCCTCGGAGCGCTCGGCGGGCAGGCCCTGGTCGACCTCCGGCAGCGCCGGATGGGCATCGTCTTCCAGAGCTTCGGGCTCCTGCCGGCGCTGTCCGCGGTGGAGAACGTCGAGCTGCCGTTGCGCGTCTCGGGCGAGACCCCTCGCCTGGCCCGGGAACGCGCCGCCGAGTGGCTGCGGCGCCTCCGCCTCGGCGACCGACTGGACAACCGGACGTTCGAGCTCTCCGCGGGCCAGCAGCAGCGAGTCGCCGTCGCGCGGGCGCTCATCACCGAGCCGGACGTCGTCCTGGCGGACGAACCCATCGCCGAGGTCGACACCGAGAACGCCGACATCATCCTGGAGGCGCTGTGGGACGTGGTCCGGCGGGGGGGCGCCGTGCTGGCCGCCACGCACGACCCTGAGGCGCTGCGCTACGCGAACCGCGTGGTGCTGTTCCGCGACGGCGTGGTGGAGGCCGACGGCCCGGTGGACGAGGTCGCCGGCCACCTCACCACCGACTGACCCGGTTCGACGCCACCGGCGCCCAGGTGGGGTTCAGCTCCCGATCGGCGTGGTGGCCGGGACGTCGCCAGCCGGGACGAGGTACCCGAACACGTAGGCGGCCACGACCGCGCCCGTCGTGCCGAGCTTCATCGACATGTGACCACCCGGAGCGATGGCGAAACCCGGCTCCAGCGTCATCGTGCGGTTGCCGGTGTTCCCCGTGGTGGTCGACGCCACGTCCGACCCCGCGCACGAACCGTTCGGGAAGACCTCGGCGATCGGGAACCCGGTGGAGGCCGCGGTGAGCACCACGAGCGTCGCCGAGCGCGCCACGAACCCCTTGTTGCCGGGGATCGTTGCGAGCGGATGGCACGCCGAGTCGGTGGAGACGTTCGTGAACTCGCGGAACTGGGAGGGCGGCGCCTCGGCCACCTCCAGCTGGTTCGCCTTCGTCACGGTGGCCTTGTTCCCCCCGCCGGGCCCCTGGATCGTCACGAAGCTCCCCACGGCGCTCGCGACCCGCGGCACCACCAGAGCGCCCAGCACGATCCCCATCACCAGCACCTACGCCCGACCGCGTCCCGCCCGTTCCATCCGCCGCCCTCCTCACGCACCCGCGGGCCCATCGCCCGCGCTCGGAGGCGGTCATACACCGGAACGCCCTGCGGCGCAGCTCGGCCGGCCCCTGCCGGGCGGGCACCGCGCCGCACGCGACGCGGTCACACACCAGCCGCACATGCGGAAGCCAACCTCGCCCCGGTCGAATCGCCTCGCCGTGGTCGAATCCGGCGGCCGATCGGTAGGCTGGGTCGCCCTCGGCGCCCGGCTGTCCATACGCGCAGCCGGCACGCGTCAAGCAACGAAAGGCACATCCGATGCGAAAGGTCTGGACGCTCGCGCTCGGCGCGGGATTGGCGATGACGCTGGCCGCATGCAGCAGCGGTGGCGGAGGGGACGGGACGGCGACGTGCACGCCGCACGGCCCGGCCCTCCGGATCACGGCGAGGAACGTCTCGTTCGACACCGACTGTCTGGCGGCGCCGGCCGATCGGCCGCTCACGATCGCGTTCGACAACGAGGACGGCGGGACGCCGCACAACCTCTCGATCTCCTCGGATGCCGCGTCGGACGCGCTGTTCACGGGCGAGCGCTTCTCCGGCGTGAAGACCGAGACGTATCGGGTTCCGGCGCTCGACGCGGGGACCTACCGCTTCCAGTGCGACGTGCATCCCTCGATGGACGGCACGTTCGTGGTGGCGCAGCCGCCGGCGCCGCCGTCGAAGTAGATCAGCCCTCGCGGTCGAGGGCCAGGAGGGCGCGGTACACCTCGTTCGTGGAGGCGCCGTGCCGGCGGGCCACCTCGGCGGCGGCCTCGCGGCGGCGGACCCCGGCCCGCACCAGCTCCCGGGCGGCCTCCGCCAGCGACACGGGATCGACCTCCGCGGCCGACTCCCCGGTGCTGCCGCCCACCACGATCGCGATCTCGCCCCGGACCTCTCCCCGGCGGCGGAGCTCCCCGGCCAGCTCGGTGAGCGGACCCCGCAGGACCTCCTCGTGCAGCTTGGTCAGCTCGCGGCACACGGCCGCGGGCCGGTCGCCCAGCGCCACCGCCAGGTCATCGAGCGTCCCCACCACTCGTCGGGGCGATTCGAACAGGACCAGGGTCCGGGGGTCCGGCGCCAGCGCCTCCAGCCGGGCCCGGCGGTCCTCGCCGCGCCGCGGGAGGAATCCCTCGAACACGAACCGGTCGGTGGGCAGACCCGAGACCACCAGGGCGGCCAGCACCGCCGAGGGCCCGGGGACCACCCGGACGTCGATGCCCGCCTCGGCGCAGGCCCGGACCAGGCGGAACCCGGGGTCGGAGACGGTGGGCATCCCGGCGTCGGAGACGAGGGCCACCGAGCGGCCCCGCCGGAGCTCGCCCACCAGCTCCACCGTTCGGTCCCGCTCGTTCCCTTCGAACAGCGACACGAACCGCGGCGCCACCACCCCCAGCCGGGCCAGGAGGGACCCCGTTCGACGGGTGTCCTCGGCGGCCACGATGTCCACCGTGCCCAGGGCCTCGCGCATGCGGTCGGTGACGTCGCCCAGGTTGCCGATCGGCGTCCCCACCACGAGCAGCGTCCCCGGTCCGCTCATCGCGTCGGCCCCGAAAGCCCGCCCAGCCGGTGAGGCTCGCGTACCATCGAGCGGTGGATCACGCCCCGCCTCCCGATCCCGACCACGGCGAAACGGAACGGCCCTCCGCGCCGTCGTACTCCGGCGTGGCCACCACGGACCGGGACACCACGAGCGGACGGCCGCCGGAACCGGAGGACGCCGCGCGGGCCCGTGCCCACCGCCGTCCGTCGCGGTGGCGGCCCGTGCTCCGCGTCGTGGGCAATCCCGTGGTGGTGCTCATGGCGGTCGCCATCATCGCCGCGGTGCCCCGCTTCCACCACCTGGGGCAGATCCACGACCGGGTGTTCGACGAGGTCTACTACACGAAGGACGGCTGCCTGTACGCCGGCTTCCCGTACAAGGACTGCGAGCTCACCGGGGACACCGAGCAGTCGTGGGTCCATCCGCCACTCGGAAAGTGGATGATCGCGGCCGGGATCCGTCTGTACGGGAATCGGCCGTTCGGATGGCGCGTCTCGGCCGCGTTCATCGGCACGCTGACCGCGGTGCTCATCGCGGCGATCGCCCTGGTCCTGTGGCGGAGTGCCCTGTGGGCGTTCGTGGCGGGCCTCCTCGGCGCCACCGAGAGCCTGCTGGTGGTGCAGTCCCGGACCAGCCTGCTCGACATCTTCGAGGCGTTCTGGGTCACCGCCGGGTTCCTGTTCCTGGTGCTGGACAAACGCTGGATCGAGCGACGAACGCCGGTGGCGCCGCCCGATCCCGCCGCGGTGGAACCGCCGGTCGTCGCGCACGCGCTGCCGGCAGCCCCACCCGGTTCCTCCACGGCGGCGCCGCCCTGGACCCGGCCCGCCCTCCAGCGCCGACCGGACGCCGCTCCACCGGGAGCACCGCAGACCGGAAGCGCCCTGGGCCTGGCGTCGGTGGCGGGGGACTCCCCGCTCGCGCGCCGCCCCGACATCCTCGAGCCCCGGGCCCCCGAACCGCCGGCCGTGAGGGTCCCGTCCCCGCTGTTCCGGCCGTGGCGGATCGCCTGCGGCGCCGCGTTCGGGGCGGCCATCGCCGTGAAGTGGTCCGCCGCCACCGCGTTGGCGGGAGCCATGATCCTGTCGTGGGCCTGGGAACGGACCCGCCGCAAGCGCGCCGGGGTGGCCCGTCCGCTTCGCCGGGCCATCGTCCGGGAGAGCTTCCCGATCTTCGCGTTCCTGTTCGTGGTGCCGATCCTCGTCTACGGGCTCACGTACATGGGCCGGATCGACCCCACGCCGTACCCGCGGTTCCACCCGGGGTTCAGCTACTCCTGGCTCGAGCACCCCAGCCGGTTCGGCGCGCTGACGTACGAGATGCAGAAGTTCCATCGCGGTCTCCACGCGCAGGTGAAGGACGACAAGACCGGGAAGTACACGCCGGCCCATCCCTACCAGTCGAGGCCGTGGTCGTGGCTGGTGATGGGCCGCCCGGTGGCGTACTTCTACAAGGCCGACAACGCCGGGAAGCCGGACGAGCGCCGGCGGGAGGTCGTCGGGATCGGCAACCCGGCCATCTTCTGGTTATGGGTGCCGATGATGTTCTGGCTCCCGCTGATGTGGCGGCGCCGGGGGGACTGGCGATCGGGGTTCATCCTGGTGGCGATCCTGTCGCAGTACCTGTTCTGGTACCTGCCGTGGCCGTTCGACTCCCTGGAGAAGGTCCAGTTCTTCTTCTACGCCACTCCGATCGCGCCGTTCCTCGTGCTCGGCGCCACCTCCATGGTCCGCGACACGGCCCGGGCCCACCTCGCCGGGTCCCGATCCCGCCCGTTCCTCCCGGTCGCCGTGGCCTACGTGGTCGTGGCGGTGGGACTGTTCGTGTTCTTCTGGCCGTTCCTCTCCGGCGATCCGCTGTCGACGAGCGCGCGGAACGACCGCGTGTGGTTCTCGGGATGGATCTGATGTCCCGTTGATCCGGACGTCGCCGGAGCGGTTCGAGGAACTGGTGGCCGAGGCCCTGGACGGCCTCCCTCAGTGGGTTCACGACCGTCTGGAGAACGTGGACGTCCTGGTGGAGGACCGGGTCCCGCCGGGGCGGCGGGGGCTGCTCGGGCTGTACGAGGGGGTGCCGCTCACGCATCGCGGGGGCGGCTACTTCGGCGTCCTGCCCGACCGGATCACGCTGTACCGCGCGAACCTCGAGCGGATCAGCCGTGACGAGGACCACCTCCGCCACAACGTCCGGCACACCGTGGTCCACGAGGTGGCCCACTTCTTCGGAATCTCCGACGAACGCCTCCGGGAGATCGACCGGTACTGAAGCGGGAGGAGCGTCCGGCATGAAGCTCAACCACCTGGCACTCAGCGTCCGGGACCAGGATCGGTCCATCGAGTTCTACGCCAGATACTTCGGGTTCGATCCGGAGAGCGCCAGACGGTACCCGGACGGAGTCATCATCGTGAGGGGCGCCGACGGCTTCTCCCTGGCCCTGGGGCCCGAGCCCGGGGACGCCGCGCGACGGGACCCCGGCTTCCCCCACTTCGGGTTCGAGATGGAGACGCCGGACGAGGCTCGCGCACTCCGGGCCCGCCTCGTCGAGGACGGAGTCGAGCTCGTGGAGGACGAGGACACGCCCGACTACGTCGGGTGCAAGTGCCTCGACCCGGACGGTCACGTGATCGAGCTGGCCTGGGAGCCGTAGCTCCTCGCGGTCGGGACGATCCGTTCCGGGGCGGTCCTACGACGGATCCGAACCGGCCCGCTCGAGGATCCACGTCGCCGCCTCCATCAGGTCGGCGACCACCACGTCGGCCCGGGAGAAGTCCATCCGCGCGGTGTGCTCGTTCGGCACGGCGATGGTGAGCATCCCCGCCTTGGCGGCCGACTCGATCCCGGTGGGCGCGTCCTCCAGCGCCACGCACCGCCAGGGCTCGATGCGCAGCAGCTGGGCCCCCCGCAGGTACGGCTCGGGATGGGGCTTGGCGTGCTGCACGTCCTCGCGGGTGACCACGGCGTCGAACCGGACGCCCTGCAAACCGTGGAGCGCGCGTTCCACGTAGGTCCGCGTTCCCGAGGTCACCACGCCCACCCGGACCCGCCCCTTGCGGAGCATGCGCACGGTCTCGACCAACCCGGGCCGCGGATCGATCCCCCCGGCGGTGAGCTCGTCGAACGCCCGATCGCGCAGGGCCTGCACGCGGGCCGGTTCGAGGCCGTGGTCCCGGGCCAGCCCGGCCGCCGTGTTCGACACCGGCGTGCCGAAGTACGGGTCGATCCACGCCGGGTCCCACCCCGCGCCGGCCTCCTCCATGGCCCTCCGCCACGCCTCCACGTGCAGCGGCTCGGAGTCGACGGCCAGCCCGTCGAGATCGAACAGGGCGGCGGCGATCTCGCGCGGGTTCTTCATCCGACTCCCAGGAGGCCGGGGAGCTTGTCCGAGTACGCGATGTACAGCAGGCCCGCCCCGGCGTCCAGGAGGAAGTGTGCCATCACGAGCGGCCAGGTCCGTCTCCACCGCAGGAACACCAGCCCGAACAGCAGGCCCATGGCCAGGTTCCCGGTGAACCCACCCCACCCCTGATACAGGTGGTAGGTCCCGCGCAGCAGCGCGGACGCGCCGACCGCCATCAGCCCCGGCGTCCCGATCTGCTGGAGCCGGGTGACCATGTACCCCACCACCACGGTCTCCTCGAGCAGCGCGTTCTGCGCTGCGCTCAGGAACAGGATCGGGAGGCTCCACCACAGGCCGAGGGGCGGGATCGGGACGACCAGCCGGTTGGTTCCCAGGCGGACCGCCGCGATGTACACCCCGACTCCGGCCACCCCAACCACCAGCGCGAGGATGACCGATGCGGTGAGGTCGAACCGGGGCCTGTCGAACGCCATGCCGATGGCCGACGCCCGCTCCCTGTTCCTGCGGAGCAGGTAGAACACCAGCCACACCGGAGGCAGCGCGAACACGATGGAGTACAGCTGCTCCACCAGGCGGGGGGTCTGCGGCACCGCGGCGACCGACACCGACGAGTTGACCGGCGCGGCGGTGAAGCTGAGGAGAGCGTCCGCCGCGGCTGCCAGCAGCGAGAGCGACAGGACCAGCACGAGCTCCTCGGCCAGCGTCCGCCGGCCGACCGACGTCGCCGGCAGGGGCGTGGCGGGGAACGGCGGCCCCGCGACCTCGGCCCGATCCCGCCGATCGGTTCGCATGGGTCAACTCTACGGGCGAAGGCCGCGTCGGGTCGCAGGCTGCCGGATTGGGCTCCGCGCGCGGTGGGCAGACAAAGGGAACCGCCCCGGGGCGAGGGGGGGATGCCCCGGGGCGGCGATCCGGAGGCGGACCTCCGGCCCCGGCGCCGAGCGGCGGCGCCGGGGGATCGAACGCTTCAGGCGCGGGACCGGCGGGGATCGAGGGCCGACAGCCCCGCCCGCAGCGATTCCAGCGCCGATTCCATGTCGCCTTCGGCGAGGTCGAGCTCGCCGATCTCCCGGAAGCACGCCGCCACCTGCTGCCGGGCGCCGTGCTTCTCGAACAGGTTCGCGGCCTCGCGGAGCGCTCCGCGGGCCTCCCCGGCCTGGCCCAGCCCGGCGTGGGCGCGCCCCGCCAGGAACAGGCACCGCGCGGTCTCGTTCTCGTCGTCGCCGGCGTGGACCAGGGCCCGCTGGGCGTGCCGGAGCGCCTCCTCCGGTCGTTCCTCGATGAGGGCCAGACGGCTCCGCTCCGAGAGCACGTACGCGAGGTCCCCCACCGCGCCCGTCTCCTCCAGCATCGACTCCGCCAGGTCGAGGTGATCGGCGGCCTCCGAGGTCCGTGGCGGGTCCACCTCCAGGCACACGAACGCGTACGCGTTGTGGAGGCGAGCCACGCTCCGGCGGTCGTCGATCTCCTCCATCAGCACCCGGGCCCGGGTGGCGAAGTCAAGGGCCTCGTCCCACCGCTTCGCCTCGGCCATGACCCGGCTGGCGTCCCAGTAGGCGTTGGCCCGGATCTCTGGCGGCGCGCCCTGGCCCGCCGCGGCCAGCGCACGGAGGGCGGCCTGCTCGGACCGGTGGATGTCGCCGCGTTCGAAATAGATCGACACGAGCACGGACTGCAGCTCGGCCGCGATCCCCGGCTCCAGCGGAGGCCGTTCGCCGCGGTTCAGGAATCCCTCCACGAGCTCGGCGGCGTACGCCAAGTCCCCCACCGTGCGGTACGTCCGGGCCAGACGCGAGACGGTCAGGCCGGCGTCCCGTTCCATGAGCTCGCCGGTGTCGAGCGCCTCCTCCAGCCGGTCGATGGCCTCCCGGAACCGACCGGCCAGGGCCAGAGCCTCGCCCAGCAGCGCCAGGCCCCTGGCCTGGATGCGTCGCACCCCGTACCGCTCGGCCTCGCCCACCAGCGCTCGAAGGTCGGATTCCGCGTCCCCCAACCGGTTCTCCCGGATGGCTCGCTGAGCCCCCTCCAGCCGGTACCTGAGGGAATCCTCCATCCCGTCGGGGACGCCGGTGGTCAGGAAGCGGGAGCTGACCCGGAGGCGCTCCGCGAAGAACAGGGTGGCGTCGGCCGAGGGGGTCCGCTTCCCGGACTCGATCTGGCTGACGTAGCTCACCGTGTACCGGGGCCGGGCCAGGGCCGTCTTGGACAGGCCCGCCTGCACACGCAGATCCCGGAAACGCTCCGCGAAGTCCACGGGTGGAGCTTACGACCTGCACTGACAGTTAACAAGAAGCTTCACATGTTGTTTAGTAGAATGCGCAGCATGGCCTCGCGATGTGGGGACCGGAAGGCGCCGTCGACCTGCGAGAATGCGCCGACGATCGTCGCGGAACATTCGCATGGATGTAACAATCGAGCTTGACTTTCTGTGAAGTCCCTGAGTACCATCGCAGCACCCGTCAACCGCGAACCTCGAGCTCCAGAGAGGGGGCGACATCCCGTGAAGCGACTTCTTCTCGCGCTGGGCGCGGTCCTTTCGATCGTGGCCATGGCTCTTGCCGGAACGGCCAGCTTCCCCTGGCACTAGGGCACCTGAGGTCAGGATCCGGCCAGCCGGTCCAAGGAGCGTTGGACTGGGGGATGCGTCTGCGGACGGCGGGCCGGGAGCAGGACAGGCGGCCCGAGCCTCCCGGGGCGCTCCACCCCCGGAAGTTCCGTCCAGGCGATCGGGCCGCCTGTCCCGTCTACCTCGTACACCCCGGGGAGTGATGACGTGGCAACCGTGGCGACGTTGAGGGTGGCGGTGGGCACGCCGGATCCGGAGCTGGCCGCCCGCGTCTCGGGGATCGTGGCCGGGGCCGGGCACGAGGTCGTGTTCGAGGGCCACAGCTCGTTCGACCTCCTCGAGGCGTGCTTCGCCGGGGAGGCCGACCTCGCCGTCGTGGACCAGAGCCTCCCCCGGGTCCCGGGGGCGGAGGTGGCCGCGGTCCTGGGAGGCCTGAGCCGACCGATCCCGGCCGTGGTCCTGCACCGCGGAGAGCTCGGGGCCGCCGACGACCTCCTGGTCCTGGACCCCACGCGCCCCGGCTTCGAGACGGCCCTGGCGAACGTGCTGGCGAACGCGGCTCACTCGCGGGGGTCCGGCGGCCGGCGGACCGGCTGAGGGTTCGGGGCCTACGGGCCCCGGTCGAGCGCCACCGCCCGCCAGCAGTACCACGCCGCCACCGTGCGATACGGCCGGAACCGCTCACCCTCCAGCTGGAGCTCCTTCGGCGTGGGGATCTCCGGGAGCCCGTAGGCGATTCGATATCCGTTGCGGACGCCGTAGTCGAGCACCGGCCACACGTCCATGCGCCGCAGCGTGAAGATCAGGAACATCTCCGCGGTCCACGTGCCGATCCCCCGGACCTCCGACAGCCGCCGGACGATCTCGTCGTCCTTCATCCGCCGGAGCCGCTCGAGCGGCACGGTGCCGTCGAGGACCTTGGCGGCGAGGTCCTTCACCGAGGCGGTCTTCGCGGCCGAGAATCCAGCACTCCGGAAGTCCTGGTCGGGCGTGGCCGCGACCCGCTCGGGGGTGATGTCTCCGTCGAACAGCGCCGCCACCCGGGACCAGATCGCCGCGGCGGCCCGCCCGGCCAGCTGCTGGTACGCGATGGCCTCGGCCAGCTCCACGAACGGGTCGGGGTCGCGGGGTGGGCGGATCCGGAGGGGTCCGGCGCGCTCGATGAGCCCGGCCATGACCGGATCGCGGCGGGCGATCTCGGCGGTGGCGGCGGCGGCGCTGACCCTGGGCACGGCGCGAAAGACTACCGCTCCGCTACAGTCCCGCCGATGCGCGAGCATCTCGTGTTCGGGAACGCCTGGGTCGAAGCCGACCTCCCCGACGACGCGCACGTCGTGCCGCCGGGCCTCTCGCTGCCGGTCCCGCCGGCCGGGGACCTCGCCGCGGAGATCCTGCACGCGTTGCGAGGCCCCATGGACACCGAGCCGCTCGCCGAGCTGGCCCGGGGGGCCGGCCGGGTCACCGTGGCCTTCGACGACCCCACCGTCCCCTGCTACGCGCCGTTGTGGGAGACGGCCCTGCCCCTGGTGCTCCAGGAGCTGGAGCGGGGCGGGGCCGCCCGCGAGCGGGTCACGCTGCTGTGCGCGAACGCCCTGCACCGCCAGTTCACCGCCGACGAGCTGGGCCGGCTGATCGGCACCGGCCTCGCGGGTGAGTTCGCGGCGGCCGGACGCCTCCGGTGCCACGACGCCGAGGACCCGGACGGCCTCGAGCACCTCGGCGACACCGACCCCGGTGAACCGGTCGACGTCAGCCGGGCCGTGACCGAGTCCGACCTCACGGTCTACGTGAACGCCTCCACCACCCGGGGGTTCTCGGGCGGATGGAAGTCGGTGTGCGTGGGGCTGTCCTCCTACCGTTCGATCCGGACCCACCACACGCCGGACACCATGAGCATGTCGATCGACGGCAACCGGATGCACGAGGCCCTGGATCGCATGGGCGCCGTGGTGGAGCGGGAGCTGGGCCCGGGGCGGATCTTCAAGGTGGAGACGCTGCTGTCGAACCCCCTCGAGGTCCACAGGGTCCTCGCCGGGAGCGTCCGGGCGACGCGCGACGAGGTGATGCGCGTGACCCGGGAGCACCAGCGGCCGCGGCGCACGCTCCTGGACGAACGGGCCGACGTGGTCCTGTACGGCGTCCCCGACTGGAGCCCCTACGCCGCGTATTCGTTCACGAACCCCATCCTCACCCTCATCTCGACCGGCCTCGGATACCTGGGCGGGATGATCGAGGCCGTCGGGGCACCGGGGTGCACGGTGATCCTGGCCACCCCGTGCCCGGACCGGTGGGACGACGTCCACCACCCCTCGTACCGCGAGGTGTGGGAGCGCGTGCTCCCCGAGACCCGTGACCCGTACGACGCCCGGGACCGGTTCGAACCGGAGCTCGCCGCGCGCGAGGACCTGGTCGAGCGGTACCGGACGGGGTTCGGATTCCATCCCACCCACCCGATCATGGCGCTGTACCCGCTGAAGCGGCTCCGCCACGCGGGACGGGTGGTGGTGGCGGGCGCGGAGTCGCCGGACGTGGTCCGCCACGTGGGATTCGAGCCGGCGGCCACCGTGGAGGAGGCGCTGGGGATCGCCGCCGACGTCCATGGGCCGAACCCGTCGGTGGCGTTCGTCCGGTACCCTCCCGCCGTATCCCGACAGTAGCGTCCGTGTTGCCCGCAGCCCCGATCCGAGGGGGGGAGGAAGGACGGCCGTGGAATGCCCCAGATCGAGCTGCTCCCGGGCGACATCACCCAGCAGGCGGTGGACGCCATCGTGAACGCGGCCAACTCCTCGCTCATGGGAGGGGGCGGCGTGGACGGCGCGGTCCACCGGCGCGGCGGGCCGGAGATCCTGGCCGAATGCAAGCGGATCCGGGCCGAGCGGTACCCGGACGGCCTCCCCACCGGCCAGGCCGTGGCCACCACCGCCGGGCGGCTCCCCGCGAAATGGGTCATCCACACCGTGGGACCGGTGTTCTCCCGGAGCGAGGATCGCTCGAGGCTCCTGGCGAGTTGCCACACCGAGTCGCTCCGCGTGGCGGACGAGCTGGGGGCCCACACCGTCGCGTTCCCGGCCATCTCCACCGGCGTGTACGGCTACCCGGTGGTGATGGCGGCCCCGGTGGCGATCTCCGCGGTCAGGTCCGCGAACACGAAGGTCCGCGTGGTCCGGTTCGTGCTGTTCGACGAGGGCACGCACGAGGCCTTTCGCGTGGCCCTCGCGGAGTACGACTGACCTCACGATCGGGTCGAATCGAGGACCATTGATAGAGTTTCTCCGTGAGCGATGACCTGTTGACCACACCGGCCGGCGTGTACGAACGCCGCGACGAGGTGCAGATCGTGGACGTCCGCGAGCCGGTGGAATGGGAGGCCGGGCGCATCGAGGGCGCGGTGCACATCCCGCTCAACGAGCTCATGGCCGGCGCCGGCTCGGACCTCGACCACGACCGCCCGGTGGTCCTGGTGTGCCGGGTGGGCAACCGGAGCGAGCTGGCCACGATGATGCTCCAGGCCCGTGGCTACGAGGCCCACAACCTGGTCGGGGGCATGGACGCCTGGGACCGCCAGGGGCTCCCCTTCACCACCCCCGACGGTCGCCCCGGCACCGTCGTCTAGACGCGCCCCCCCCAGAGACGGCCTCCCCGCATACGCTTGCCTCCATGCCATCGACGCCGGCAGGAGGTGGGCCATGGATCCGGAACCGGGGACCCAACCACGAGCGGGGGGACGGCGGCGGATGATCGCCCTCGTCGGCTACGCGGTGATCGTGGGGGCGCTGTTGGCATGGCAGGCGGTCGGGCTGGTCCGGCCCGGCGACGACTGGCCCTCGCTCAGCGAGCTGCTCCGGAAGGTCACCCGGACCGACCCGGGCCGGTGGATCCTGTTCTCGCTGTGGCTGTGGCTGGGGTGGCACCTGTTCGTCCGGGGATGGCGGTTCTTCCTGAGGGGATGAGGAGGTGACCACGGTCTGGACGATGGCCACGGCAGGCCGCATCGCCGGGCAGGTGGTGATCCCCACGCTGTTCGCCTACGTGCTGTTCCTGGTGGCGCTGTGGCTGGGTGCGCGGGGCAAGCAGGAACACCGTCCCGCCTCGGCGCCGCCGGTGAATCCGCATGACTGGGGCCGGCTGGTCCGCCTGCTGCTCGTGACGGCGCTCGCCGGGTACGTGGGCCTGCTGGTGATCGTGCTGGTGTTCTACCTCGCGCTCGGAGGCCAGGGACCGCACTTCCTGAGCGACGCCCTGACCGGCGGGGCCTTCATGGCGTTCGCCGTGGCCGTGCCCGGGTTCCTGGGGATCGAGCTGCTCCGTTCGATTCGCGCCCGCTTCGGTCCCCGCGACACGTCCGAACCAGACTAGCTGGGCTTGCTGATCTGGATCGTGGCCATCATCCCGTGGTCCTCGTGGGCCAGGATGTGGCAGTGGAACACGGTCTTGCCCACGAAGTCATCGAACTCGATGAGGATGACCACGGAGCCGTGGGTGGGGATGATCACGGTGTCCTGGAGGCCGTTCGCCTCGAACGGTTCGCCGTTCCTCGAGATCACCTGGAAGTAGTCGGTGTGGATGTGGAACGGGTGCTGCTCCGGGGAGCCGTTGACGAGCGTCCACCTCTGGACGGTCCCCAGCTTGGCCCTCACGTCGATGCGGTCCGGGCTGAAGGTCTTGCCGTTGATCGTGAACCCGCCGGTGAACCCGTCCTGGAACACCTCCGTCAGCGACTTGGCCACGGTCTCGTCGCGGAGGTCCTCTGGGGGAACGAGCCCTGTCGGGAGCGCCTTCGGCGTCTGCCTCGGTCCCTTCGAGGTCACGGAGGCCAGGGCCACCGAACCCCGCTGGTTCATCACGCCCTGGCTGTACGGCTGGGCCTTGAGCTCGTAGGCCCCGGCCGCGGGTCCCCTCACCAGCACCTCGTACCGCTTGCCCGGCGGGAGCACCAGCGAGGTCGCGTTCCACACCCTCCAGACCGGCCGGCCGTCCTCGGCCACCACGTGGAACGTGACGGGGCCGTTCGGCGTGGGCAGCCCGACCTTGTAGAAGATGTCGGCCCCGACGTTGGCGAACCGCCACAGCTGCGTCTCGCCGGGCGCGATGGTCAGCTTCGGCTTGAACAGCGAGTTGACCAGCCGGGTGGTCCCCTTCACCACCGCCCCGGTCTTCACCACCTCGCCGTTCGCCACCCGGATGTCCCGCAGCGCGAACAGCCGCTGGGTGACGCTCCGGAGGTCCTGGGGCAGGAGCTTCGTCAGGCCGTCGACGACGATCATCCCCGACATGCCGCCGAACACCTGCTCCTCGGTCATGTGGTGGATGTGCGAGTGGTACCAGTACAGGCCGGGCGGCTCGCTCGCGGGAAGGTGGATGCGGAACGTGAACGTCTTGCCGGCCGCCACCTCCAGGAACACGTCGTCCGCCGGCTTCACCGGCGACACGTGGAGCCCGTGGACGTGGAGGTTCGTGGGTTCCTCCAGGTGGTTGACCAGTGTGATGAACATCGTGTCGCCCGGGCGCACCTCGAGCGTCGGGCCGGTGAACAGCCCGTTGTAGACCCTGGCCTTCACCGGGCTGCCGGCCACCTCGATGGTCCGCTCCGCCGCGGTGAGCGTGGCGTGGAGCTCGCCGTCGCTGCTGTGGAACACCGGCGGCTGGTCGAACGGGCTCCCGGCCACGGGCGTCCACCGCCCCGCCCGGCCGCCGGCCGTAACCGACCCGTTCGCCACGGCGGCGATGAGCACCAGCATGGCGGCCCCGAGGACGATCCCGACCGGGACCCCCCAGGGCACCTGCGGCCTCGAAACGACGTCCTCGCGCATTCCCATCCTTGTTTCGGTCGGGGCGGTCCCAAACCTTTCGGTTCGATCCGGGCGCACCGAGGGTACCGGCCGGCTGGGCGACCGGCCAGGAACCCAAGCACGGCGATCAGCTCCCCGAACGCGACCCCACCAGCCGGGCGAAGCGTTCGGCCGAGACATTGCCGCCGGAGACGACGACGCCGACGCGATTGCCCTCCACCTCGGCGATCCGGCCCGCCAGGAGCGCGGCGACTCCGGCTGCGCCGCTCGGTTCCACGACCACCTTCAGCCGTTCGAACAGGAACGCCATGGCTGCCACGAGCTCGTCGTCCGTGACGGTCTCGATCCCGTCGACGAGATCGCGGTTGATCTCGAACGTCAGCTCGCCCGGAGTGGGCACCTGGAGGCCGTCGGCGATGGTGCGGGGGATCTCGGCCAGCCTGATCCGGCGACCGGCCTCGAACGATTGCCGGGTGTCGTCGCCGGCCGCCGGCTCCACCCCGACCACGCGCGTGGCCGGGTAGGACCCCTTCACCGCCGTGGCCGAGCCAGCGATCAGGCCACCCCCGCTCACCGGGACCACCAGCACGTCCACGGGGCCGGCGTTCGCCACCAGCTCGAGGGTCGCGGTGCCCTGGCCGGCCATGATCTCCAGGTCGTCGTAGGGCGGGACCATGACCAGGTCGCGGTCGGCCGCGAGCGCGGCGGCGACCTCGTCCCGGTCCTCCCGATACCGGTCGTACGTCACGACCTCCGCGCCGTAGGACCGCGTGGCGTCGAGCTTCTCCGGTGGCGCGTCCACCGGCATCACGATGACCGCCGTGCTCCCCACCAGCGAGGCCGCGAGCGCCACGGCCTGGGCGTGGTTCCCGGACGAACAGGCGGCCACACCGCGCTTGCGTTCGGCGGGGGTGAGCTGCGAGATGCGGTTGTACGCGCCACGGAACTTGAACGAGCCGGTCCGCTGGAACGACTCCATCTTCAGCAGGACCCGCGCTCCCGCGGCGTCGTCCAGCGAGGAGGAACGCATGACCGGCGTGGCGTGCGCGACGCCGCCCAGGCGTCGGGCCGCAGCGCGGATCCGACCGAGGTCCAGGCCGGCGGACCCGGAGGCCGGCTCCCGCGCAGCAGCGTCCGTCACCAGATCAGATGCCCGACACGGAGCCGGAGGTGGACCCCTTCTTCTGTTTCTTCGCGGCCCGTTTCTCCTTGAGGTTGTGCTGGGCCTTCTTCTTCTGGCCCTTCTCGGAACCCTTGTCCTTGTTCGCCACGGCCATCGCCTCCTCGGGTGCCGGCCCGATTGTATTGCCCAGGGCCGCCCTCAGCGGGACAGGATGCGGCCGAGGTGCTCGAGGCTGGTGAGGTTGTGCCCGGGGAGGAACTCGTCGATGTGCGGGAGGGCGGCGGCCATGCCCCGGGCCAGGGGCTCGTACCGGGGGCTGCCCTTCAGCGGATTCACCCACACCACCCGGTGGGCCAGGCGGCCCAGTCGCTCCATCTGCGAACGCAGCACGTCGGGATCCCCGCGCTCCAGGCCGTCGGAGCACAGCACGACGACCGAGCCCCGGAGCGCCGCCCGCTGGCTCCATCCGTCCAGCAGCGCCTTCAGGGACTCGCCGATCCGGGTCCCACCCTCCCAGTCGTGCACGAGTCGTCCGATCTCCTTCAGGGCCCGGTCGGGGTCGCGGGTGCGGAGCGTGCGCGACACCCGCGTGAGCTCCGTCCCGAAGCAGAACACCTCCACCCGCGAGCCGGCCGCCATCGCCGCGTAGGCGAACTGGAGCAGGGCCCGCGAGTACGGCGCCATCGACCCGCTCACGTCGAGGATCAGGACCAGCGGCCGGAGGCGAGTGGTGCGGGACCGCCAGGACCG
This sequence comes from Actinomycetota bacterium, assembly GCA_036394995.1. Classification (GTDB taxonomy): domain Bacteria; phylum Actinomycetota; class UBA4738; order UBA4738; family JACQTL01; genus DASWED01. The sequence goes on along the minus strand of DASWED010000060.1, from coordinate 11,817 downwards.
GCGGAACGGCTCGCCCTCGGTCCGCAGGGACCTCCGGAGCGTCCGGGGGAGGTCGAACCTCGGGCCCTTGCGCGAAGGAGCGAGGCGCCGCGAGTGGCGCCGGGGCGTGTGCACCTTCAGCTGGCGGATCAGCGCGGCGGTCTCGCGCCGCTCCTCCTCGCTCTGCTCCTCGAACGACTTCGAACGGTCCACCGCGGTGTCGGCCGCGACGATCCGGATCGCCGCCTGCTCCTCCTCCGCCTCCTCGGTGTCGGCGATCGGCCTCCACCGCTGGGACGGCAGCGCGATCGGGGGCTCCGGTTCGTCGAGGGAACGCCGTTCCCGATCCTCCCTCCCGACCACCACCCCCGGCCGGTCCTCCTCCCCCGCCTCCCCGAGCGGGACGCCCCCTCTCCGCCCGAAGTACGCCTCGAACGCCGCGTCGAACGGTTCGATGAGGTCGTGGCGTGAGATCAGCGTGGCCCGGCCGGCCCAGTACAGGTCCACCCGGTCGAACGGGTCCAGCGCCGCGGCCGCCCGGCAGAACTGGAGGACCCGCCCCGGCCCCACGGGGAACCCGCTCCGGCGCAGGTACCGGCCGAAGCCCACCAGCCGCCGAATGACGTCCTCGGGAACGGTCGCGACCCCCGCCACCTGCCCGGCTCAGCCCGCGGCGTCGGCCACGACCTCGGACAGCCGGCCCCGGGCCAGCTCGAGGTCCTCGTGGTCCTTCAGCACTGCTCCCAGCGTGTCCGCGGCCGACTCCTCGTCCAGCCGGTCCACCCCGAGGAACGCCAGCGCATGGGCCCAGTCGATCGTCTCGGCCACCCCGGGCCGCTTGGCCACGTCCAGCGCCCGGAGCCGGGCCACCGCCTCCGCCACCTGCCGGGCCAGCGACTCCGCCACCTCCGGCGCGCGGACCCGGACGATCTCCACCTCGCGCTCGATCGTAGGGTGGTCGATCCAGTGGTACAGGCACCGCCGCTTCAGCGCGTCGTGCAGCTCGCGGGTCCGGTTCGACGTCACCACCACGGCCGGGGGCTGCTCCGCCGTCACCGGCCCGATCTCCGGGATGGTCACGGCGAACTCCGAGAGCACCTCGAGCAGGAACGCCTCGAACTCGTCGTCGGCCCGGTCCAGCTCGTCGACCAGGAGCACGGCCCGGGAACCGGCCCGGATGGCGGCCAGCAGCGGCCGTTCCACCAGGAACTCCGGCCCGAACAGGTCGTGGACCACCGCGTCGGTGGACTCCACCGCCTGCAGCGCGCGGACCGCGATGAGCTGGCGGGAGTAGTTCCATTCGTACAGGGCCTGCGAGGCGTCGATCCCCTCGTAGCACTGCAGGCGGATCAGCCGGCGGCCCAGCACCGTCGACAGGACCTTCGCGACCTCGGTCTTGCCCACCCCGGCCTCGCCCTCCAGCAGCAGCGGCCGGTCGAGCGACAGCGCCAGGTGGATGGCCGTGGCCAGCCCCCGGTCGGCCAGGTAGTCGTGCGCGCGCAGGGCCTCCTGCACGTCCGCGGCCGACGAGAACGGCGTCTCCGTGGTCCTCACTCCAGCGATCGTACGTCGAGCGGGAGCTGACCTACCTCGATCCGGCCTCCTCGACCGCCCGGCGGGTCAGGACCTTGGCCAGGTGACGGCGGAACTCTCCGCTCGAGAAGGTGTCCGAGGTGGGGTTCGTGCCGGCGTCGGCAGCCTCGGACGCGGCGCTCACGTCGCCCGTCTCCAGCAGCAGCCGCTCCACCTCGTTGGCCCGCATCGGCGCCTCGCCCATGTTCGTCAGGGCCACGGACGCCCGCGAGAATCCGCCGCTGGACTTGGTGACCACCGCCGCCACGCCGACGATGGCCCAGTCCTGGGCCCGCCGGTGGAACTTCTGATACGACCACCCCGCGCCGTCCAGCTTCGGCACGCGGATCTCCGTGAGCACCTCGTCGGGGTCAAGCGCGGTCTCGAACAGCCCGCTGAAGAACTCAGCCGCCGCGATCTCTCGTTCGCCGCCCGGGCCCTTCGCCACGAGGGTGGCGTCGAGCGCCAGCAGCACCGTCGGGAGGTCCGAGGCCGGGTCGCCGTGGGCCACCGAGCCCCCGATGGTCCCCACGTGCCGGACCTGGGGGTCGCCCACCTGCCCGGCCGCGTACGACACCAGCGGATTCGCCGACGCCAGCACGTCGCTCGTGGCCACGTCGTGGTGCCGGGTCAGCGCGCCGATGGCCACGTGGTCGCCGGCGTCGCGGACGTAGGACAGGTCCGACAGCCGCCCGATGTCCACCAGGACGGAGGGCCGGGCCAGCCGGAGCTTCATCAGCGGGAGCAGCGAGTGGCCTCCGGCCAGGAGCTTCGCGTCCTCGCCGTGCTGCTGCAGGAGCGAGATGGCGCCGTCCACGGACTCCGCCCGCTCGTACTCGAACGCCGCCGGGATCATCGGTCGCCTCCTTCCCGCTCTGCTTCCGCCGAACCCACGCCGCTGCCGGCGCCGGGCGCCTCCGCCCGTTCCGCCGCGCCGGCGCCCCCGCCGCCGTGGATGGCCCGCCACACCCGTTCCGGCGTGGCCGGCATCCCCAGGTCGGTGATCCCGAACGGCGACAGCGCGTCGACCACCGCGTTCATCACCGCCGGCGGCGCGGCGATGGTCCCGGCCTCGCCGATGCCCTTCACGCCCAGCTCGTTCGTGGTCGAGGGGGTCTCGGTCCGGTCCAGCAGGAACGACGGCAGCTCGGCGGCCGAGGGGACCGCGTAGTTCGCCATCGAGCTGGTGAGGAGGGTGCCGTTCTCGTCGTAGGAGGCCTCCTCGTACAGGGCCTCGGCGATCCCCTGGGCCACGCCGCCGTGGACCTGCCCCTCCACGATCATCGGGTTGATGACCGTGCCGCAGTCGTCCACCGCGACGTACTTCGCCACCCTGACATCGCCGGTCTCGGTGTCCACCTCCACCACCGCCACGTGCGCGCCCGACGGGAACGTGAAGTTCGGCGGGTCGAACACGTGGGTGGCCTCGAGCATGGGCTCCACGTCCGGGGGCAGCGCGTGCGCGGTCCACGCCGCGAACGCGATCTCCGGGATGGTCTTGGCCTTGTCCGGCGCGCCCTTCACCGTGAACGTCCCGGCCTCGTAGTCGAGGTCCTCGGGCGCCACCTCCAGCGTGTGCGCCGCGATGGTCCGGGCCTTCTCGACGATCTTCTGGGTGGCGTGGTGCAGGGCCACCCCGCCCACCGAGAGGGACCGGCTGCCGTACGTGTCCATCCCCAGCGGCGAGACCGCGGTGTCGCCGTGCTGGACCTCCACGTCCTCGAACGAGACCCCCAGCGCGTCGGCCACGATCTGCGACCAGGAGGTCACGTGGCCCTGGCCGTGCGGCGATGTGCCCGTGGACACCATCACCTTCCCGGTGGGGAGCACGCGGATGGTCGCCGCGTCCCACCCCCCGGCGGCGTACCGGAGCGAGCCCAGGACCTGCGACGGCGCCAGCCCGCACATCTCGATGTACGTGGACAGCCCGATGCCCAGCTGCACCGCGTCGCCCCGCTCGCGCCGCTCGGCCTGGTCCTTCCGCAGGTCCTCGTACCCGACCAGCTCGAGGGCCCTCGCCAGCGTCCCCTCGTAGTCCCCGGAGTCGAACGACAACCCGGACGCCACGGGCCGGGCCTCCGAGAAGGCCGGGATGAAGTTCAGCCGGCGGATCTCCACGGCGTCCTTGCCCACCTTGCGGCCGAGGGCGTCGATGGCTCGTTCGATGGCGTACGTGGCCTCCGGCCGACCGGCGCCGCGATACGCGTCGGTGGGGGTCTTGTTCGTGAACACGCCGGTGCACTCGAAGTGGTAGACCTCGGCGTCGTACACCCCCATGTACAGGAACGCGCCGAGGATGGGGATCCCCGGCGTGACCAGCTGGAGGTACGCCCCCATGTCGGCCAGCAGCGTCGCCCGGACCCCCAGCAGCTTCCCCTCCTCGGTGGCCGCCAGCTCCATGTCCTGGATCACGTCGCGGCCGTGGATCGTGGCCATGTAGGCCTCCGAGCGCTCCTCGATCCACTTCACCGGCCGCCCCAGCCGCTTGGCCGCGGCCACCGTCGCGGCCTCCTCCGCGTACACGTTCAGCTTCGAGCCGAACCCGCCGCCCACCTCCGGCGCGATGATCCGGAGCTTCGACTCCGGGATCCCCAGCACGAACGCGGCCAGCGTCACCCGCAGGACGTGCGGGATCTGGGTGGCCGACCAGATCGTGTACTCGCCCTGGGACGCGACCGGCTGGACCAGCACCCCGCGAGGCTCGATGGCGTTCGGGATCAACCGGGGGTGGTAGTACCGCTCCTTCACCACCACCGGGGCGTCGGAGAACACCCGGTCCACCTCGCCGTTCGACAGGGTCCAGGTGTAGCTGCGGTTCGTCCCGAGCTCGTCGTGGACGAGTGGCGCGCCGTCCTTCGCGGCCTCCTCCATGTCCAGGACCACCGGCAGTGGCTCGTAGTCCACGTTCACGGCCTCGGCGGCGTCGAGGGCCTGTTCCCTGGTCTCGGCCACCACCACGCCCACGGCCTCGCCGGCGTGGTGCACGACGTCCTTGGTCACCGGCCAGTGCGTGGGAATCTTGATGTCCTCGGTCACCGGCCAGGCGCACGGCAGGCCTCCGATCCACTCGGAGGCGAGGTCCTCGCCAGACCACACGGCCAGGACGCCGGGCATGCCCTTCGCCGCGTCCGCGTCGAACCCGGTGATCCGGGCATGGGCGAACGGGCTCCGGACCACCGCCATCCACACCATGCCGGGCAGGGTCATGTCGTCGATGTACCGGGCCTGCCCGGTGATCAGCTCGGGATCCTCCTTGCGAAGGACCCCGCCGCCGACGTAGCGCTCCTTCACCTGCGCCATCGGTTCGTGCCTCCTTCGCGTTCGGATCAGGCGGGCGTCGCCGCGCCGCGCATGGAGTCCTGTGCGGCCAGGACGGACTTCACGATGTTGTGGTAGCCGGTGCAGCGGCACAGGTTGCCCTCCAGCCCGTGCCGGACGGCGTCCTCGTCCAGGGGGCCGTCGGCGTGCTCCACCAGCGACACGGCGGCGAGGATCATGCCCGGCGTGCAGTAGCCGCACTGCAGGCCGTGCTCCTCGTGGAAGGCCTGCTGCATCGGGTGCAGCTCGCCGTTCGTGGCGAGGCCCTCGATGGTGGTGACCTCCCGGCCGTCGGACTGGACCGCGAGCAGGGTGCAGGACTTCACCGACTCCCCGTCCAGCAGCACCGTGCAGGAGCCGCAGGACGAGGTGTCGCACCCGACGTTCGTACCGGTGAGCCCGAGGTGCTCGCGGAGGAAGTACACGAGCAGCGTCCGGGGTTCGACGTCAGCCTCGCGGCGAGCCCCGTTCACCGTGACCGCGATGCGTGTCAACGGCGTCTCCTTTCCTCACCCGATGGGGTTGGCCGGATCGTATGCCCATGGGGACGAACTCGCGAAATCGGGACCACCTCGAGCTTGGATCGGAGACCGGGCACCGGCCCGGCGTGCAGCTGACCGATCCTGGCCACCGCCGGGCAAGGGTGCGCGGTGCCTGGCTTTTCGTTTGACCGCGCAACCATCGTGGCGTGAGAATCCGCGCTGACCGCCGCGACCGCGGCGGCTGCGAACCGGAGGCACCACGGTGCAGTGCTGCGCCAACGCCACGTCCGGGAGTCCTGGCCTTCCGCTCGCCCGTACTGCTTCGTGTGCGCTGATTCCCCTTTCGCCGATTCGCTCGGCCGCCACTCATTTCCCCGCCGCCGCCCGCCGGGCCAAGGAGGTCTGAGATGTTCCCCGCCGCGTTCGAGTACCACCGGCCGTCATCGCTCGACGAGGCCCTCGCGCTCCTCGCGTCCTTCGGCGCGGACGGGAAGGTCCTGGCCGGTGGGCAGAGCCTGATCCCGCTGATGAAGCTGCGGTTCGCCGCGCCGGAGCACCTCATCGACATCAACCACGTCGACGGGCTGACCGGCCTGGTGGAGGAGGACGGGTGGCTTCGGGTCGGCGCGCTGACCCGCCACAAGGCACTCGAGACGTCCGAGCTCGTCAAGGAGCGGTATCCGGCCATGGCGGCCGCGGCGCCGATGATCTCCGACCCCATCGTGCGGAACCTGGGGACCATCGGCGGCTCGCTGGCCCACGCCGACCCGGCCGGCGACTGGGGTTCGGTGATGCTGGCCATGGGGGGCCACGTCGTGCTGAAGAGCGCCAGCGCCGAACGCACACTCCCGGTGAGCGAGTTCCTCCAGGGGACGTTCACCACGGCCCTCGAGCCGGACGAGCTGCTGGTGGAGGTCCGGGTCCCCCAGCCCGAGGCGAGCTCCGGCGGCGCGTACCTGAAGATGGAGCGCAAGGTCGGTGACTTCGCCACGGTCGGCGTGGCCGTCCAGGTCACGATGCAGAACGGCACCATCGGGAGCGCCGCGATCGCACTCACCGCCGTCGGCTCGGGGAACATCCTGGCCGAGGAGGCCGGGGCGTCGCTGGCCGGCAAGGAGCCGAACGAGGACGCGTTCGCTGCCGCCGGGGCCCTGGCGGCGCAGGCCGCCGATCCGGTCTCCGACCTCCGGGGATCCGCCGACTACAAACGGCACATCGTGGACGTGTTCGCCCGCAGGGGGCTCGCCCGGGCCACCGCCACGGCGCAGGGCTGAGGGGAGGACGACATGGAGATCACCGTCACCGTCAACGGAACCGAGCGAACGGTGGACGTGGAGCCCCGCCGGCTCCTGGTCCACGTCCTGCGCGAGGAGATGGGGCTCACCGGGACCCACATCGGGTGCGACACCACGTCGTGCGGGGCGTGCACCGTGCTGCTGGACGGCACGCCGGTGAAGTCCTGCACGATGTTCGGCGTGCAGGCCGGGGGCCGGGAGGTCACCACCGTGGAGGGCATGCTCACGGGAGGGGCCATCGACGCCATCCAGGAGGGGTTCAAGGAGGAGCACGGGCTGCAGTGCGGGTTCTGCACGCCGGGGATGATGCTGGTGGCGAAGGCGCTGCTCGACGACAACCCGGACCCGTCGGACGACGACATCCGGTGGGCCATCTCCGGCAACATCTGCCGCTGCACCGGCTACATGAACATCGTGAAGGCCATCCAGTGGGCCGCTCGGAAGAACGCCGGCGACGGCGAGACGGCCGAGACCGAGCCGGCGGCCGAGACCGCCGTGGCGGGCTAGGGGGTATCCGGACATGGCGACCGACATCCGCGGCATCGGACACAGCGTCAAGCGCAAGGAGGACGACCGGTTCATCCGGGGCAAGGGCACGTACGTCGACGACGTGGTCCTGCCGAACATGCTCCACATGGCCATCCTCCGCAGCCCCATGGCCCATGCGAAGATCACGTCCATCGACACCTCGCGGGCGGCGGCCCTCCCCGGCGTGGTGGCGGTGGTCACCGGCGACCTCATGGCCCAGCACAATCTGGCCTGGATGCCCACGATGTCCGGCGACACCCAGGCCGTGCTGGCCACCGACAAGGTGCGGTTCCAGGGCCAGGAGGTGGCGGCGGTCGTCGCGGAGAGCCCGTACATCGCGAGGGACGCACTGGAGCTCATCGACGTGGATTACGAGCCGCTCCAGCCGGTGATCAACCCGGAGCAGGCCGCGGCCCCGGACGCACCGGTGATCCGGACCGACAAGGAGGGCGTGGACTCGAACCTCATCTACCACTGGGAGTCGGGCAGCAAGGACGACACCGACCGGGCGTTCGCGGACGCCGACAAGGTGGTATCGCTCGACACGTTCTACCCGCGTTCGCACCCGGCGCCGCTGGAGACGTGCGGCTGTCTCGCCGACGTGAACCCCGCCACCGGCCAGACGACGATCTGGATGACCTCCCAGGCGCCCCACGCCATCCGGACGGTGTTCGCTCTGGTGGCCGGGCTGCCGGAGGAGAACATCCGGATCATCTCGCCGGACATCGGCGGGGGGTTCGGGAACAAGGTCCCCGTGTACCCGGGGTACGTGGTGGCCACGGCGGCGTCGCTGCTGCTGGGGCGGCCGGTGAAGTGGATCGAGGACCGCTCGGAGAACCTCATCTCCACCGGGTTCGCTCGGGACTTTCACATGCACGGCGAGATGGCGCTCACCAACGACGGGACCATGAAGGGGCTGCGGGTCTCGCTGAAGGCCGACGAGGGCGCGTTCCACGCCGACGCACAGCCCTCCAAGTTCAAAGTGGGGCTGTTCCACATCGTGACCGGGTCCTACGACCTGCCGGCGGCGCACGTCGAGGCCGACGGTTACTACACGAACAAGGCCCCCGGCGGCGTGGCCTACCGGTGCTCGTTCCGGGTGACGGAGGCCTCGTACCTCATCGAACGGCTGGTGCAGAACGCGGCGTACGAGCTGGGCATGGACCCCGCGGACCTCCGGAAGAAGAACTTCATCCCGAAGGACGCGTTCCCGTACACCTCGGCGACGGGGTTCGTGTACGACTCCGGCGACTACCGCGGGGCCATGGACCTGGCGCTGGAGAAGGTGTCGTACGCGTCGTTGCGCGAGGAGCAGGCGAAGGCTCGCGAGGAGGGCCGGCTGCTGGGGATCGGGCTCGCGTCGTTCACGGAGATCGTCGGGGCGGGACCGCACAAGGACTACGACATCCTCGGGCTGAAGATGAACGACGGCGCCGAGCTCCGGATCCACCCGACCGGCAAGGCCATCCTCAAGATCAGCGTGCAGACCCAGGGACAGGGCCACGAGACCACGTTCGCCCAGATCGTGGCCGAGGAGCTGGGGATCCAGCCCGAGGACGTGAAGGTCATGCACGGCGACACGGACAACACGCCGTACGGGCTGGGGACGTATGCGTCGCGGTCGACGCCGGTGAGCGGCGCGGCGACGGCGATGGTGGCTCGGAAGGTCCGGGAGAAGGCCCGGAAGATCGCGGCGCACCTCCTCGAGGTGAACGAGGAGGACGTCGAGTACGAGAAGGGCACGTTCTCGGTGAAGGGCGCGCCGGACAAGGCCAGGACCATCCAGGACGTAGCGTTCGCCGCGTACACGAACTTCCCCGACGGGACGGAGGCCGGGCTGGAGGGCGTGCACTACTACGACCCGCCGAACCTGACGTTCCCGTTCGGGACGTACGCGGTGGTCGTGGAGGTGGACCCCGACACGGGCGAGTGGAAGGTCGACCGGATGGTCGCGGTGGACGACTGCGGCGTGCGGATCAACCCGATGATCGTCGAGGGCCAGATCCACGGCGGGCTCACCGAGGGGTACGGCATCGCCGCGATGGAGCAGATCACGTTCGACGAGGACGGGAACTGCATCGGCTCGAACTTCATGGACTACCTGCTGCCGACGGCGTGGGAGACCCCCCGGTTCGAGCTGGGCGAGACGGTGACGCCGTCGCCGCACCACCCGTTCGGAGCGAAGGGCGTCGGCGAATCGGCCACGGTGGGGTCGCCGGCGGCCTATGTCAACGCGGTGATCGACGCCCTGTGGCACCTCGGCGTCCGGAACATCGACATGCCGGTGACGTCCGCCAAGGTGTGGGAGGCCATCCAGGCGGGGAAGGCCTCGGCGCCGTCGTGAGGTCGGCGTGAACCGGCAGGTGCTGGAGCTCGCCCGAGAGCTGGCGGAGCGCGGCGAGCCGTTCGCGTTCGCCACCGTGGTGTGGCGTCGCTCGCCGTCGTCGGGCAAGGAGGGCTCCACGGCGGTGATCCGCGCGGACGGGACCGTCCGCGGGTGGCTGGGCGGCGCGTGCGCCGAGCCGACGGTGGTCCGCGAGGCCCGGACGGCCATCGCCGAGGGCACGCCCAGGCTGCTGTTCCTGGGGACGCCGGAGGAGCTCGAGGGCCAGGAGCGGCAGGGCGTGGTGCGCGTCCCCATCGCCTGCCAGAGCGAGGGGGCGCTGGAGGTCTACGTGGAACCGGTACTGCCGAAGCCCCACCTGGTCGTGATCGGCCGCAGCCCGGCCGTGGACACCCTGGCCGGCCTGGCCAAGGCCCTGGGATGGGAGGCGGTGGTGGTCGACGACGGCGGGGCGGAGGATGCCCACCCGTCGGCCGACCGGATCGTGACGACGCTCGACCTGAAGGAGGCGGGGGCCGGCCCCCGGTCGTTCGTGGTCGTGGCCACCCAGGGACACTACGACGAGGACGCCCTGGAACGGGCCCTGGCGGACCCGCACGCCTACGTGGCGCTGATCGCCTCGAAGAAGCGAGCCGAATCGGTCCTCGGCTACCTCAGGGATCGGGGCGTCTCGGAGGAGTCGCTCGCGAGCGTCCACGCGCCCGCAGGCCTGGACCTCGGCGCGGTCAGCCACGAGGAGATCGCCGTTGCCATCCTCGCCGAGATCGTCAAGGAGAGGGCCGCCGGCGAGATCGCATCCGGCATGCGCGAGGACCACGCCCACCACGAGGGCCACCTCCTCGGCGACCCCGCCGCCGACGCCCGCCACGAGGAGATCGACCCCGTCTGCGGCATGACCGTCGACGTCGCGACCGCCCGCCACCTCACCCCCCACCAGGGCCGCACCTACTACTTCTGCTCCGCCGGCTGCCGCACGACGTTCGAGCAGGACCCCGCGAGGTTCCTCTCGGCCATCGAGAACCCCTGAGGGGTCTGTCTGAAGGCACCACCATGCATCGGGGGCCGCCTCAGCTACGGCGGCCGGTAGACGTCCGCGCGGTGATCGATCCGTACCACGTGAACCTCGTGCGCGGGCTCGTCCAGCTCATACGCCACTCGGTACGGCCCTCGGCGGGCAGCCCACAGGCCTTCCAACTCACCGGCCAGACGGTGGCCGACTCGCTCTGGCGATTCGAGCAGTGGACCGAGCATGAACTCGACGATGGCGGCCGCCGCCTTCTCGGGCAATCGCCTCAGGGTGCGCTCGGCCGAGGGAGCGACGACGAGCTCCCACCGAGGTGGGCTCACGTGCCGCGTCGATAGCGGGCTCTGAGCTCCTCGGCCCGGATGCCCTTGCCTCGGGCGATGTCCTTCCGGGCCTGTTCGATCTCGGCGCGTGCGTTGGGATCGGCGAGCAGCTCCAGGGTGTCCTCCAGTGCTTCGAGATCCTCGGGGCTGATCAGGACGGCGGCGGGGCGACCGTTCCGGGTGAGGGTGACGCGTGCGTGTTGCTCCTCGACCCGATCGACGATCTCCGAAAGGTGAGCCTTGATCGTCGCGAGAGGAAACGTCTCGTTCATGACCATCATCATAGTCACCCATCAGGAAGGCCCGCGCACGTCACGACTGGCCTGGACGAGTGTGCGCTGCCCCGGAGAGGGCCATCGACGATCCCGCGATACGATCAATGTTGGGGTGCGGAAATGAGCGAGATCTCGGATGTGCTGGCGGCCATCGAGTCGCTCCGGGAACGGGGGGAGCGGATGGCGCTGGCCACGATCGTGGCGGTTCGGGGATCGACCTATCGACGGCCTGGCGCTCGGCTGCTGGTGGACGCTTCGGGGGCCATGACCGGGAACATCAGCGGGGGGTGCCTGGAGGGCGACGTGGCCGACGTGGCGAACGTCGTGATGGTCGAGGGCAAGCCCAGGCTCGTGAACTACGACCTGTCCGCCGAGGACGAGGCGGTGTGGGGGTTCGGGCTGGGGTGCAACGGCGCGATCGACGTGTTCGTGGAACCGGCAGACCGGGCCGCCGAGATCGCCGGGGCGCTCCGGATGGCCCTCGAGGAGGAGCAGCCCATCGCCTCGGTGACGGTGCTCGATTCCACCGTCCCCGGGGTCGAGCAGGGTGCGCGGCTGCTGGTTCGGCCGGACGGGTCGACCGAATCGGGAACCGGTGACGACGGGCTGGACGCGGCGGCGGCGAAGGCCGCGCTGGGGCTGCTGGACATCGGGCGGTCGGAGATCCGGCGGCTGGC
>DASWED010000059.1:0-61958 GCA_036394995.1 Actinomycetota bacterium | reverse complement strand
TCGATCGCGCCCGTCGAGAGGCTAGTTGCAGAGACCGTCCGGGTTGGACAGCTTGCACTTGTTCTTCGTGAACTCGTTACCGACCCCGGTGCCGTCCCACAGGATGTCGACCGGCTTGTTCCGGTACAGGACGTTGGACCGGATCTCGTTGTTCGCGGCGTTCGACCCGCCGTCGTCCTTCGACGAGCCCACGGCGATCCCGCCCGACGCCAACGAGGGGCCGGACGGCTGGTTCGCCCACACCGTGTTGTGCAGGATGTGACTGCTGTGTGCTCCGAGCACTGCGATCCCGAGCCCGGAGAGGGGCGGCGGGCCGTCCGGTTCGCCCTGGCAGGCCCGGTCGTTCTGGTACACGTCGTTGTCGATCAGGGTCCATCCGTGCACGTTGTTGGGCGCGCCGGTGTTGAGCAGGAGCATCCCCACGCAGTTCGCGTAGGCCTTGTTCCCCTCGGCCCTGCCCACGTTGGCGTCCCGGAAGAAGAACCCCAGGGTGTTGTCGAACGCCAGGTTCCCGGTCACGATCGCGTTCGCGGTCTTGGAATCGCCGACGTAGAACCCGGCCTCGCCCGAGCCGGTGGCCTTGTTGAACAGCAGGCTGAAGTCCACGCAGTCGAAGCACGTGAGGCCGTACTCCCCGTTGTCCACACCGAAGTTGCGCGTCAGCGTCAGGTCCTTCGTGCCGAAGCCCACCACACCGAATGCCGGGAATCCTTTGAACTCGAACCCTTGCACGGTCACGCCGGTGCGGCGGTGGAGCCCGGCCGCGGTCCGCTGACCGAACACGCAGAAGCCGGCCGCGCCGTGCAGGCACTTCTGGCTGGACTGCGGCGGCATGATCACGGTGCCCTTGCCGGAGGCTCCGGCGCCGCGGAGCGTGAGGTGGTCCACGTTCACCGTGACGCTCTCGTGATAGATGCCGGGGTGGACCACGATGACGTCGCCCGGGGAGGCGTGGTTGACCGCGGCCTGGATGGACTCGCCCGGAAGCACGTCGATCGTGTCGGCCGACGCCGGGCCGGCCAGGACCATCGACCCCAGGATCATGCCGGCGGCGAGCATGGAGACACCGCGTACCCGCTTCATCGAACCTCCCTCTCGTTCGTCGAGGGGACGACCCTAGCGGGGTCCCCGGGGGAAGGGCAAGTGTGCATGCCCCCGGCCCCGGGGGGAGGCCAGCATCACCGGAGCCAGGTCTGGATGATGGCCTTGGAGAAGTTCCAGCCGTACTTGAGGGACTTCGGCTTCTTGGACTTGCCGCCGGCCCGGGCCCGGATCGTGATGGGCACCTCGATGATGGTGGACCGGTGGCGGAGGGCCTCGATGAGCAGCTCGCTGGTCCAGAACTGGTCCTGCTTGAGCACGAAGTTCTTCAGGATCTCGGCCCGGGTGGCCCGGTAGCCGCTGGAGGGGTCGGTGATGCGCTGGCCGGTCATCACCGTGACCATCCGGGAGAAGAAGTGGACGCCGATGTGCCGGATCACGCTCTCCCGTTCGAACTCCCCGAGCAGGCGGGAGCCGTTCACCATGTCGGCGTCGCCGGCCAGCACGGGCTTCACCAGGACCGGCATCTCCTCCGGGACGTGCTGGCCGTCGGCGTCGAGCGACACCACCACCACCGCGTTCAGCATCGCCGCCACCTCGTAGCCCACGCGCAGGGCCAGCCCGCCGCCGCGGCGGATGGGGTTCCGGACCACGATGGCCCCGGCCTCCCGGGCCACCTCGGCGGTGCCGTCGCCGGAGGCGTCGTCCACCACGATGGGCACCACCGGGTATCCCTCGATGGTCTCCGGGATGGACCGGATCACGGCGGCCACGTTCTCGGCCTCGTTGTACGCCGGCGACACCGCCACGATGCACTCGCCGGCGGGGAGCCGGTCGCCCAGGCGGGCCCGTTCCTCCTCGAAGGTCTGCACGGCCAGGGCCTCCACCAGCAGTCGGATGGCCCGCTCGTTCTGGTCGGTGTACGACATCGTCCGGACCTGCAGGGCGAGCACCACCAGCAGCCCGAACAGCCCGACGGCGATGAGGCGGAGCCCCGAGCCCTTCGTGCCGAAGTTGAACGCATCGAACAGCGGCTGGTACGCCACCGGCGCGATGGCCAGGAGGACCAGGGCCACGCCGAGGACCCACGTGATGAGCAGGTTCAGGCGGCTGATGTTCCGGCGGCGGTACCGGAGGACGGCGACCACCAGCAGCGCTGCCGCGAAGATGCCCCCGACGATCCGCAGCGCGAGCATGGTGCGTCAGGTCGCCGGTTCCGCTTCGAGCACGGGCTCCGACTGGGCCTCGGATTCGAGCACGGTCTGCCACTTCGTCCGCGGCATGATGTGGTCGGGGATCACGCGGTCCCGGTGCTTCGCGATCTCGTCGAACATCGACTCGACCAGCGTGTCCGAGAGCTTGTGCGGCTGGAGCCCCAGGTCGAGGAGCTTGGTGTGCTTCGCGCTGTAGTAGTGCTCCTCCTTCTCGAACCGCGGGTTGTCGACGTGCTCGATCGTCACGTCGAGCCCGTGGGCCTGGCCGGCCCGCTGGACCGTCTCGGCCAGCTCCACGATCGAGAACTGCTCCGTGAACTGGTTGAACACGCGGAAGTCGCCCCGCTCGCCGGGGTTCAGCGTGGCCAGCTCCACGCACTGGAGGGTGTCGACGATGTTCAGGTACCCGCGGGTCTGGCCGCCCTTGCCGTACACCGTGAGCGGGTGGCCGATCACGGCCTGGAGGCAGAACCGGTTGAGGGCCGTGCCGAACACCTCGTCGTAGTCGAAGCGGGTCATCAGGCGGTCGTCGAGCCTGGTCTCGTCCGTCTGGATCCCGTACACCACGCCCTGGTTGAGGTCCGTGGCCCGGAGGCCCCACACCCGGCAGGCGAAGTGGATGTTGTGGGAGTCGTGGACCTTCGACAGGTGGTACCAGGACCCCGGGACCTTGGGGAACGGCAGCGTGTCGGTGCGGCCGTTGTGGTTCAGCTCGATGTAGCCTTCTTCGATGTCGATGTTCGGCGTCCCGTACTCGCCCATGGTCCCCAGCTTCACCAGGTGGGCGTCCGGGGCCAGCTCCGCCATGGCGAACAGGACGTTCAGGGTCCCGATCACGTTGTTGTACTGGGTGAACACGGCGTGCTCGCGGCCCTTGTGGGAGTACGGCGCCGAGGGCATCTCGCCGTAGTGGATGACGGCCTCGGGCCGGAAGTCAGTGAAGATGCGTTCGACCACCTCGTACTCGCAGATGTTGTCCTCGGTGACGCCAACCTCGTATCCGGAGACCTCCTTCCACGCCGCCGCTCGGGAGGGGAGGTCGGGGAGGATGGGCGTCAGGGAGTCGGTTCCCTGCTCTCGGTGGGCCCGCCGGCGCAGGTAGTTGTCGATGGCGAAGACCTCGTGGCCACGCTTCGTGAAGTGCATCGCGGTCGGCCACCCCAGGTAGCCGTCTCCGCCCAGGATCAGGATGCGCATGTCGTGTGGGTCCTTTCCGCGCTTCGGGGGTGCTCCGGGATGGGCCCGGGGACCGGCGTATTGTAGCCAGACGGGCCCGGACCATCACGGGTTCTCCACGTGCTGTTCATTGACGTTCGGGGTGCCCGCCGGTAGCCTCACCCACACGGGTGCGCGGGCCCGTCGGCGGGCCCGGCTGCACGGTGCCGCGCCCCCCGGAGACCCCTGTGGCCGAGACGCAACCGAGTCGCACGACGACCTTCGAGCTCCGCGACTACTTCCGAATCCTGTGGACCCGGAAGTGGACCGCGTTCATCATCCTCGTGCTGGTGGTCGGCGGCGTGATGTTCCTGTCCTACCGCCAGACCCCCATCTACCAGTCCCAGGTCCAGCTCATCGTCCCCCAGCCGCCGAACACCAACAACGCCCCCGGTGCGCCGACCGTCCTGGGGACCGACCCGGAGGTGGAGGCGCACATCGCCGTCAGCTACATCGTCGCTCAGAAGGTCCAGGAGACCATCCCGTGGGCGGCGGACGTCCAGCCGGAACAGCTCGCCCGGTTCATGACCGTGGCGCCGCTCAAGTCGGCGGGGACGATCCTGCTGTTCCAGGCCCAGCACCCCAACCCCCAGCGCGCCGCGGATCTCGTCACTGCCTTCTCCACGCAGTACCTCCAGTTCAGGATCAACGAGACCCTGACGCCATTTCAGGACGCTCTGAAGGAGTGGAACAAGCAGCTGGGCCTGGACGCGGCGGCTCTCGAATCGTTCAACGGCCTCCACCCGCAGAAGACCTTCGAGCCGAAGTCGATCACCGCCCAGCGGAGCGAGCTCGAGGCCGCCGTCGACTTGGACAACCAGTACATCCGGTCGAACACCGACGCCATCACCGACATCAACGCGGAGGCCAACAACCGGGTGATCGTGCCGGCTCGAGTCCCGCACCACCCGGTCCGGCCGGATCACTTCCGGGACGGGATCTTCGCGGTGGTCATCGGACTGGCGCTCGGCGTCGGTGCCGCGTTCCTGCGGGACTACGCGGACGACTCGCTGCGCGGGCCGGAGGACCTGGAGCGGCAGGCCGGTGCGCCGCTCCTCGGGGTCATCCCGCACGTCTCGTCACGGACCAACGGCGTGAAGGCCAAGCGTGACGCCCGCGAGCAGTACCTGGTGTCGGTGGGCGACACGAAGGCACCGGCCACGGAGTCGTACCGGACCCTGCGCACCAACCTCCTGTTCGTGTCCGTGGGCGGGCCCATCCGGCGCCTGCTGATCGCGAGCCCGGTGAAGGGCGAGGGGAAGTCCACCACCGCCGCGAACCTGGCCACCGTCATGGCGCTGGCCGGGCAGCGGGTCCTGCTGGTCGGGGCGGACCTCCGCCGCCCGTCGATCCACAAGTTCTTCGGCGTGTCGAACCGCATCGGGCTGTCCTCGGTGCTCTCCGGCCAGGCCACGCTCATGGACGCCATCCAGGACCCCGGGGTGAAGGGCCTCCGGGTCATGGCCGGCGGCCCGGTCCCGCCGAACCCGGCCGAGCTGCTGGGGTCCGTGGCCATGAAGCAGTTCCTGGAGCAGGCGGCCGAGGCCGCGGACTGGGTGATCCTGGACGGGCCGCCGGTGCTCGGCCTGGCCGACGCCTCTGTCCTGGCCACGATGGCCGACGCCGTCCTGGTGGTGGTGAACGAGGCCACGAACCGCCGGGTGCTGGCCCACGCCCGGGACCAGCTGGGCAAGGTCCGGGCCCGCGTGGTGGGCGCCGTGCTCAACAACTTCGGCCCGGCGACCTCGTACTACTACTACGCGGACTACTACGCGTACACCTCGTCCTACTACTACGAGCAGGAGGCCGAGGACCGCGGCGGCATGTTCCGGCGGCGCAAGGACAAGTCCAAGGGCAAGACCAAGGAGCGCCGGCACCGCGCGAAGTCCGAGACGAACGGGCACGGCCCGGACGAAGAAGATGTGGAGGAGCAGCCCGAGGACGAGCGCACCTCCAGCACCAGCTTCGGCTTCTCGTGAGCCCGTCCCCCGCGCGGGTCCTGTGGCTGATCAAGGGCCTGGGCCCGGGGGGCGCGGAGCGGCTCCTGGTGACCCAGGCCCCGTACGTCGATCGGGACCGGTTCGACGTGGAGGCCTGCTATCTCCTCCCGTGGAAGGACCACCTGGTCCCGGAGCTGGAGCGGGCGGGCGTGAACGCCACGTGTCTGGACGTCCGGCGTTCGTGGGACCCACGGTGGATCGGGCGGCTCCGGCGAGTGGTCGCCGAGGGCCGGTTCGACGTGGTGCACGCGCACCTGCCGTACGCGGCGATCGGGGCCCGCTTGGCCCTGCGGCGGATGGGGGAGTCGCGGCCCCGCCTCGTCTACACCGAGCACAACACGTGGGACCGGTACCGGCCGGTCACGCGCCGGATGAACGCCCGGACGTTCGGGATGAACGACGCCGTGATCGCGGTGTCGGACGGGGTGGCGTCGTCGATGCGGACCGGAGCCGACGGGCCGCCGGTGACCATGATCCCGAACGGCGTGGACGCGGAAGGGCTGCGGTCGGCCGCGCTGTCGCGGGAGGTGGCCCGGCGGGACCTGGGGGTCCCGGCCGACGCCACGGTGGTGGGGACCGTGGGCGGGATCATCGCGAAGAAGGGCCACGCGGCGCTGGTCCGGGCGGCCCGGGCCGTCGTTGACGTGCACCCCCACGCTCGGTTCGTGTTCGTGGGGCTTCCCATCGACCCCGAACGCGTGCGGGCGGAGATCGAACGGGGCGGCCTGGGCGACCGGGTGATGCTCGCCGGGTACCGCGAGGAGGCGGCCCGGCTGATGCCGGCGTTCGACGTGTACTGCCTGCCGTCGAGGTTCGAGGGGATGCCGGTGTCGCTCCTGGAGGCCATGGCCCTGGGGATCCCCGCGGTGGCCACCGCCGTGGGCGGGGTGCCCGAGGTCGTGACCGACGGGCAGGACGCGATGCTGGTCCCGCCGGACGACCCCGGGGCGCTGTCCGCAGCCCTGATCGCGCTGCTCGGCGACCCGGTGAGGCGGCGGGCCATGGGGGAGGCCGCCGCCCGGACCGCCGAGCGGTTCTCCCTTCGGGAGATGGTCCGGCGGACCGAAGCGGTGTACGAATCTGTGCTGGGGGCCCGGCGATGAGCCACGATTCCAGCCCCGAGGCCCCCGCACCGGCTGCGGCAGAGATCCGGCCCATGGACGACGCCGACCTCCCGGCCGTGGTGGACCTGCTCGAACGGGCCCTGGGGAAGGCCCCGGGGGGCGTCGATCGGCGGGCCCTGTTCGAATGGAAGCACCTGGCGAACCCGTTCGGGCGCTCGGTGGCGCTGGTGGCGGAGGCGGACGGCGTCCTGGCCGGGGTCCGGACGTTCATGCGGTGGGGGCTCCGGACGGCGGAGGGCGGCTCGGTGCAGGCCGTGCGAGCCGTGGACACCGCCACGGCGCCCGAGGTCCGGCGCCGGGGCGTGTTCTCGTCGCTGACCCGGGCCGGCCTGGAACGGTGCCGGGCGGAGACCGTGGCGTTCGTGTTCAACACGCCGAACGCGAAGAGCCTCCCCGGCTACCTGAAGATGGGATGGCGGGAGGTGGCCCGGTGGCCGATGTGGCTGAGGGTCCGCCACCCGGCCCGGCTGGCCGGGGCCGCGCTGCGCCGGGATCTCCGTTCGGGTCCGGCGGTGGCGGTGACCGGGTCCACCGAGCTCGTGCCGGGCTCGGCGATGGCGGGCTGGCCCGGCCTCGCGGACCTCCTGGCGGCGGCGATGCCGCTCACCGGGTTGTCCACGGCCCGGAGCCCGGAGTTCCTGCGGTGGCGCTACGCCGAGGGGCCCCTGCCGTACCACGCCCTGGGAGCCGGCGATCCGCTCCGCGCGGTGGTGGTGGGGCGGGTCCGATCGCGCGGCTCGCTGACCGAGGCCGTGGTGTGCGAGGCCCTGTGCCGACCCGACGCCGCCGCCGACCTGGCCGGGCTCCTCCGGGCGTTCCCCCGGCTGGCCGGCGCCGACCACGCCGTGGCGTCCGTGGGACCGGCCTGGCCGGCCCGGCGGGCCCTGGCGCTCGCCGGGTACCGCCGGCTTCCCCGGGCCGGGATGACGTTCGTGGTCCGCCCTGTGAAGGAAGACGTCGCGCCCGATCCGCTCGATCGCGCGTCGTGGTCGCTCCAGCTCGGCGACCTGGAGCTGTTCTGATGGGGGTCCGGCATCCCGGAGCGTCGGGGTCCGGCCGGTAGGATTGGGGCCCTGATGGCGTCCCACGTCACCTCCGTCGGCCAGTCGTTCCGCGTCCGCAGCGCCGGTGTGTGGATCGGCGTGCTCGCGGCCGTCGGTGTGGCGGTGTCCGTGGTCGGGCACTCGGGGTTCGAGGGCCAGATGTACCTGGTGTCGGTGGCCCTGGTGGCCATGGTCGCGGCCGTGTTCATCCCGAGGGCCGTGGCCCACGAGCCGTCGGTGTCCCAGGGCTTCCTGTGGGCGGCCCTGGGGGCACACCTGGTGGGGAGCCTCCTGCGGTACCTGATCATCCAGGCCGTGTACCACGGGGTGGCGGACGCGAACGGCTACTACGGGGCGGGCAAGGTCCTGGCGCCGCTGTTCCGATCCTTTCAGTTCCCGGCGCTGCCGGACCCGTACTTCGGCACGCCGTTCGTGAACTGGTCCACCGGGATCCTGTTCGCGATCATCGGGACGACCATGCTCGGCGGCTTCGTCGTGCACTCGTCGCTCGCGTTCGTGGGGGGCTGGTACTTCTACAAGGCGTTCCGGCTGGCGTTCCCGGAGGGGGACCACCGGCTGTTCGCGCTGTTGCTCTTCTTCCTGCCCTCGATGTGGTACTGGCCGTCCAGCCTGGGCAAGGACTCGCTGGTGGTGACGTTCCTGGGGCTCGCGGTGTACGGCTTCGCCCACCTGTTCCGGGGCGACTTCTTGCGGGGCGTGGTGGCCGGGACGATCGGGCTGGTGGGCGTGTTCATGATCCGGCCGCCCATCGCCACCGCGCTGATGGTGGCCGGCGCCGCTGCGTTCCTCCTGCGTCCGGTCCGCCGCCGGAACCCCCACCTCCAGGCGATGACGTGGCTGGTCCTGGTCCCGGCGCTCTCGTTCGTGGCGTTCTTCACCGTGACGCACACGGCGTCGTACATCGGGAACTCGAACGCGATCGAGGCGTTCCAGACCGCCCGGGAGACGCAGTTCAGCACGGGCCTCACGGGGTCCAATTTCACCCCGCCCAACCCGTTCTCGCCGCTCGGGATGCCGGCGGCAATCGTCACGGTCAACTTCCGGCCGTTCCCGTGGGAGGCCGGGGGGCCGCTCCCGTCACTGACGGCGCTGGAGGGCGTGCTGCTGGGGGGCCTGATCCTGATCCGGCGGCGGCAGATCCTGCGCGGGTTCCGCCGGTGGCGCGACAACGGGATGGTGCTGTTCGCGCTGGCGGCGTTCCTGGCCTTCTCGGTGATCCTGTCGTCGCTGTCGAACTTCGGGTTGCTGGCCCGGCAGCGAACGCAGGTCCTGCCGTTCCTGTTCATGCTGATCTGCATGGTGGGCAAGCCCGTCCGTCGGCGGGCGGGGCCGGCGGAGGTGCCGAGGGCGTTCGCCGACCGGGCACCGGAGTCCGTGGGCGCCTCCGTGCCGGCGTGAGCGTCCGCTTCGCAGCGGTGTCCCTGGCCAAGAAGGCGGTGAAGCTCGCGCTCCTCGGACCCGCCACGGCAGCCCGGACCACCGAACCCGGGCTGTTCGTCCTGATCTACCACCGGGTGGGGGCGGAGATGGGCCAGGAGATGGACCTCCCCGAGGCGACGTTCCGGCGCCAGGCGGAGTGGCTGGCGCGGTCCGCGACGGTGGTCCCGCTCAGTCGGGGGGTGGAGCGGCTGGCGGCAGGGGACATGGACCGCGACCTGGTGGCCATCACGTTCGACGACGGCTACCGGGAGGTGTACCGGCGGGCCCGACCGATCCTCGCTGACCTCGGTCTTCCCGCCACCGTCTTCCTGGCCACGGGGTTCATCGAAGGCCAGGCCCCCGCGCCGATCCGGCTCGGGGCCTCCGGCCGGGGGGAGCCGCCCGAGCCGCTGACGTGGGACCAGGTGGGGGAGATGAGGGCGGGTGGGCTCATGGAGGTGGGTTCGCACACCCACACGCATCGGCCGCTCGACAGCCTGTCGGCGGCCGAGGCCGAGGACGAATGCGAACGCGCCAACGACATCCTGGCGGCCAGGGTGGGAACGGCACCGGAGATCTTCGCCTACCCGGGAGCCGTCGCGGGCAACGAGGACGTCGTGGTCCGGCACTACCGGTGGGCCGTGGCCGGTCTCGGGACCAAGAACGTGCCGGGTCGGGCGCCGGCCCATCAGCTCTCGCGGACGCCGGTTCGAGCCAGCGACGGGATGTTGTTCTTCCGGCGCCGTCTCGCGGGCATCGCGCCGCTGGAGGACCGTCTGTACGAACGGCTCCGGAGGCGATCACCGTGACCTCCACCGCGGTCGCCGTGAGGGATCGCCTTCCCCGCCTGATCCACCTCACGACCATCGACCTGTCCCTGAAGGTCCTGCTGGCCCACCAGCTGGTTCGGTTCGCGGAGGAGGGGTTCGAGGTGGCCGGGGCCTCGGCGCCGGGTCCGTACGTGGAGGAGCTCGAGGCGCTGGGGATCCGCCACCTGGCCGTGGGATCGCTGACCCGCTCGTGGACCCCGGGGCGGGACGCCGTGGCGCTGCGGGACCTGGTGCGGCTGTTCCGGCGGGAACGGCCGGACATCGTGCACACCCACAACCCGAAGAGCGGGGTCCTGGGACGGGTGGCCGCGCGGATGGCCCGGGTGCCGGCCGTGGTGAACACGGTGCACGGCCTGTACGCGAACCCGGCGCTGCCGGCGGTCCGGCGGGGGCTGATCTCGGCGGCGGAACGGGCCGCGTTCCTGTTCTCCGACCACGAGCTGTTCCAGAGCCGGGAGGACTTCGAGTGGGCGGTGGGGCGGCGGCTGGTCCCGCTGTCCAGGGCCACATGGCTGGGGAACGGGGTGGACCTGTCGAGGTTCGATCCGGCGTCCGTGGATTCGGAGGGTGCAGCGCTGCTCCGGAAGGGCTGGGGGGCCGCCGAGAGGTCGGTGGTGGTGGGGACCGTCGGCCGGCTGGTGGCGGAGAAGGGCTACGGCGAGTTCTTCGAGGCCGCCCGGCGCGTGCGCTCGGTTCGGCCGGACGTCGTGTTCGTGGCCGTGGGGCCGGAGGAGCCGTCGAAGGCCGACCGGCTGTCCCCCTCCGCCATGTCCGCCGCCCGGGAGGCAGGGGTCGTGTTCCACGGGGAGGGCCGCGACATGCCGGCGATCTACGCCGCGTTCGACCTGTTCGTCCTGGCCTCGCACCGCGAGGGCGTGCCCCGCAGCGCGATCGAGGCGCAGGCCATGGGCCGGCCGGCTGTGGCCACCGACATCCGGGGATGCCGCGAGGTGGTGGTGGACGGCGACACCGGGGTCCTGGTCCCGCCCCGCGACGCCGCGGCCCTGGCTGCCGCCGTGGAGCGCCTGCTGGCCGACCCGGCCGAACGCGCCCGCATGGGCGAGGCCGGCCGGCGGCGAATGCTCGAACAGTTCGACGAGGAGCAGGTCGTGGCCCGAACCCTCGAGGTGTACCGCCGCCTGCTGGACCGGCGGCGATGACCCCGGGCCCGCTCTTCGTCCCTTCACATCCGCATCTGCAGCCGTCGTGGCTGCAAGTGGCGGTCGCGTTCCCCGTCGCGCTGCTGCTCGGTTTCGCGGCACGGGCCGCCGGGCGGCGGCTCGGCGCGCTCGATCACCCGGATTCCTCCCTCAAGCCGCATGCTCGGGCGGTGCCGTACCTCGGCGGGCTGGCGGTCGCCGGGGGAGTGGCGGCCGGGGTGGCCACGCGGGGGTGGCCGCTTCGGTGGGGCGTGACGGTGGCGCTGTTCGCTCCGGTGTTCCTGGGCCTGGCCGACGACGCGCGGCGCGTGCCCGAGGCCCTCCGGCTCGGTCTTCAAGTGGCGTTCGGCGTGGCCCTCGTCCTCGGTGGCCTCAATGTCGACGCCTGCTGCTCGCCCGCCGGGATCGTGTACGGCCTCGCCGCCGTGGTCTTCTACGCGGCGGTCCTCAATGCCGTGAACATGGTGGACGGGATGGATGGGCTCGCCGGGAGCCTGGCCGTGGTCAGCGGAGCCGGGATCGTCGTGATCGCCGTGACCGTGTCCGCCTCGTGGGGCCGGCCCGGCATCGTGGCCGCATGCGCGGCCGCGGCGGCCGCGGGATTCGTGATCCACAACCTCCCGCCGGCGCGGCTGTTCCTGGGCGACAACGGTTCGTACTTCGTGGGGGCAGCGCTGGCGATCGCCGCCCTCCAGGCGGGCATCGGCATTCCCGCGCTGGCGGGGGCGTCGGGATGCCTGGGCGTGTTCCTCCTGGACCTGATGCTCTCGGTGCTCCGGCGCCTGACCGGTCGCGTGGCCCTGCATCAGGGGGACCGCGGGCACCTCTACGACCAGCTCCTGGCCCGCGGCCTCTCCGTATGGGCGACGCTGGGGGTCTGTCTCGTCGTGCACACGGTGTTGGTCGGGGCCGCCGTGGTGGCCGCGCAGCTGTCCAAGGCCGGGGCAGTGTCCCTCCTGGGCGCCGTGTGGGCCGCCGCGATCGGGGCGCTGTTCGCGATGGGGTTCGTGCGGTACCGGCAGCCGGAGCCCGCTCGGTGAGCGAGGCGCCGAACGGCTCTTCCGGGCCGGTCACCGTCGCCGTCGTGTCGAACGGGAACGCGTTCTCCACGCTCATGCTGCGGCCGCTGTTCGATTCGGCGGACGTGCGGATGGTGGGGGCGGTGCTGGTCCGGATCCCGCCGGGGAAGGGGGGTCGCGCGGGCCGGCTGTGGAAGATCTCGCGGCGGACCGGCCTGCGCTACGCGCGGCACAAGCTGGGGACGCTGGTGATGCCCGAGGCGGTGGCGCTGGCGACGGGCCGGCCCGCGTTCCTGGACCGGCTGGCAGCCCGGCACGGGGTTCCGTTCGTCTCCGTGGACGCCGTGAACACCGACCGAGTCCGGAGGTTCCTCCGCGAGGCGAACCCCGACGTCCTGCTCTCGGTGTCCACGCCGCAGCGGATCGATCCCGACATCCTGCAGATGCCGAGCCTGGTGGCGATGAACATCCACTGGGCGCTGCTCCCGGAGTACGCGGGGATCGCGCCGTACTTCTGGGTCCTCCGCCACGGGGAGTCGCGAACCGGGCTCACCGTCCACGTGATGGCGCCCGAGCTCGACGTCGGCCCGATCCTCCGCCAGCGGGAGGTGGAGATCCGTCCGGACGACACGTCGCTGTCGCTGCAGCTCCGGCTGGCCCGGGCGGGAGGGGAGGAGCTGCTTGCCGCGGTTCGGGAGCTCCCCGGTTCGCTCACCGCGGCCCGCGAACAGGACCTGTCCGGGCGTTCGTACTTCTCGTGGCCGTCGCCCGGGGACGTCGCGGCGCTCCGGGCGCGAGGCCGGAAGCTGGCCCGGGTCCGCGACTACCGGACGTTCGCCAGGCTCATCCGCGGCGGCGACTGAGGCGTCGTCAGCCGGCGCGCTTCGCCGATCGCATGGCCCCGGCCACCACGAGGAGGTCCCGGACGAACGCGGCGTAGGCCTGTTCCCGGGCGGTGTCGTCGGGAGCGCGCAGGATCGACGAGGGATGGACGGTGGCCGTGACCATCGCGGCGAGCGGCGTGTCCACGAACTCGCCCCGCTGCTCGGTCACCCGGAACTTGGGGCCGATCACGGCCTTCGCGGCGGTGGCCCCCAGGGCCACGACGACCTCGGGCTTCACCGCGTCGATCTCCGCGTCCAGCCAGGGCCGGCAGGCCCGGATCTCCTCGGCCGCGGGGTTCTTGTGGATGCGCCGCTTCCCCCGGGGCTCCCACTTGAAGTGCTTCACGGCGTTCGTCACGTAGACGAGCGAGCGGTCGATCCCGGCCTCGTCCAGGGCCCGGTCCAGCAGACGCCCGGCCGGCCCAACGAACGGCCGCCCCTGCCGGTCCTCGGAGTCCCCCGGCTGCTCGCCGACGAACATGACCCGGGCCTTGAGCCGCCCCTCGCCGAACACGGTCTGGGTGGCGTTGCGGTACAGGTCGCACCCCTCACACGTCGCCGCGGCCTCCCGCAGCGCCCCGAGCGTCCGCCGCTCCGGCAGGAACGGCTCCGCCGTCGGGACGTCGCTCTTCCGCGTGGCCATCTCTGCCGATCAGGTACCCGCCCGGCTCTCCGGGCAGACATCGGAGTTCGAGTGGCGAGGTTTCGCCGATCACGCTCCGGGAACACCTGGTCCGCGCGAGCGGCCCCATCGGAGCGGTCCGCGCCTCGCTCGATGGCGAGCTCGATGCATTGCCCGTTCGAGGGGAGGCAGGAATGGACTGGCGGATGGAAGCTGGCAGGCTGCTGACGTTGGCGTTCGTGATCGCCGCCCTGTGGTGGACGGGAGCGGCGCTGCGGCGCAGGACGAGCGACGGCGTCGCCACCCTGGCGGTCCGGATGTTCGCCCTGAGCGCGACGACGTGGACCGTGACCGGTGTGTGGCTCGACTTCAAGGACCTCGGTAGCGATCCGTTCGATCTCCGGCCGCTGTATCGCTGGTCCCTCCGCCTCGGGCTCGTGGCCCTCGCGACGCTCGTCGTCCTGTGGTTGGGCCGAGCGCTCGGTGCGCTGGCCTCCCACAATGACCGGGAGGCCAGCGGCATGGAGGAGCGTCCCTCCGCCTGACCGCCTCCGCTTGACAGCCCTGGAGGCCGGGAGTAGCCTCTTCCTCCCGAATCGAACACATGTTCGCTCGGGCATCGAGGCCTCGCGGGGGAGGCAGGCCCCATGGCGAAGCGCTACGACGACGAGATCCGGGTCGAGGTGGAGTCCGACGGCGGCGTGCCGGCCTCGTTCCGGTGGCGGAACCGCCGGTACGAGGTGGTGGACGTGATCGGCCGGTGGCGGATCGAGGGCCGGTGGTGGGAGGACGGCCGCGACCGCGAGTACTGGCGGGTGGAGGCCCGGGGCGGCGCCGTGTGGGACCTGTACCACGACCGCCGCGCCGATCACTGGCACCTCGAGCGCCTATGGGACTGACCGATCCATCGGAGGATCGGAGGTGCGCTACGCGTTCTCCCTCCCGTCGACCGGTAGGAAGTCCACCCCCAGGCCGGGGAATCGGGGCCCATCGTGGGGTTCGCAGTGGTCCACGACGCGGGCGTGCTCCTGTTTCGACACCGGCGTGGGGACCGGGAACGCCGAGGTCGAACAGTGCTTCCGGCCCCGGGTGACGCCGCTCGCGCAGGCGCTGTCGGCGCACGGGTTTGCCCTCGACGACGTCACGGCGGTGGGCCATTCGCACCTGCACTTCGACCACTGCGGCCAGAACACCCTGCTCCCCGGTCGACGGGTCTATGTCCAGGCCACCGAGCTCGCCGCCGTCGACGAACCCGACTACACGGTCCCCGAATGGGTGGGACGCGGCGTGGTGGAGTTCGTGGAGCTCGATGGCGGCGAGACGGAGATCGGGCCGGGGATCACGATCCTCGCCACGCCGGGCCACACCGACGGCCACCAGTCGCTCGTGGTCCGAACGGAGGCCGGGCCGGTCCTCCTGGCCGGCCAGGCCGTGTACACCGCCGCGGAATGGGAGGGCTCCACCGGCCCCCGCCTCTCGGGCCTCCCCAGCGCCGCCGACTCCAGCGCCTACGCCGAATCCGTCCGCCGACTCCGTTCCCTCGACCCCGTCCGGGTCCACTTCGCCCACGACCTCGATGCGTGGAACCGCCCCGAGCCCGAACGGTGACCCGATCGGGAATCGGGAGGCTCACCCTCCGTACCGGTCGCGGTGGACGATCTCGGCCGGGCTCCGCCGTTCGACGCGACTCGCCCCCTCGGCGCAGTAGCCGATCGGGATGAGCCCGATGGGACGGACGTGCTGGGGGAGGCCCAAGGCCATCGCGACCGCTTCGTCGTCGAACGCGGCCACGAACGCCGCGCCCAGACCGAGATCGACCGCGGCGAGCAGCACGAGCATCGAGGCGAACGCCCCGTCGGCGACGCTGTAGAAGCGCACGCCCCTGTCGCCGTACCGCCGGGCAGACCGTCGGGTGTCCGACACCACAGCGATCACCACCGGGGCGTCCGCCACGAACGTCTGCCCCAGCGCGGCGCGCGCCAGGTCCTCCTTCACGGCCGGATCGCGGACCACGATGAATTCCTGCGGCTGGGTGTGCCCCGCCGACGGGAACCGCAGGGCCAGGTCGAGGATCCGTTCGACACTCTCCTCGGCGACCTCCTCGTCCAGATACCCGCGGCACATCCGCCGCCGCCGCACGACCTCACCGAACTCCATGGCACGCCCTTTCGAATCCGAGGACGCCATTGTCGCGTCCGACCCGGACGATGCAGGCACACGAGCTCCCAGGCTCCTCTTCCCTCACTCGGTCTGGTCCGCCGCCTGCCGCGCTCGGCGTCGGATCCTGCGGTCGTTGGCGCGCATCGTTCGTGCCAGCGAGGGATCGGTTCGCGCGATCCCGCTGAGGCGGGAGCGCACATAGCCCCAGTCGACGTTCTCGAACGCCGCGGCGGCGACGGCGAGGGCGGAGTGGAACTCGATCCCCTCGTACTCGGTGACCGTGGACTGACGAAGGCGGTCGAGGTAGAGATCGTCGAGCCCGATGATCCTCGCTCTGCCCGCCCCGACCCTGGCTTCGTGCGTTCGGGACTCATCCCCGTCGATGAACGGCTCGGGAAACTCCACGGCGACTTCGATATCAGGGTGCGTCCAGTGCCGACCGTGCCGCGAGAACCCCAAACCCTTGAGCGCGGCCCGATCATCCGGCGAAAGGGGGGCGCACAGATCCAGATCGGTCGGGTGGTACTCGGCCGCGGTCCAGTACTCCTCGGCCGTGCCGCCGACGACGATGGGATCGGACTGGAGCACCTCCCGGAACGCTGCCGCCACCATGAGGTGACGGCGGAGGCGCTTACGCTCCCGCGCTGCGAGAGCCAGCAGATCGCGTGCCTTCGAATCTGTCACGGCTCAGACGGTCCGCCTCGAGAGTCTTCGCCTCGGCAGCCGTGGGCTTTCGATCCCACGGGTTGAACACATAGTCGCCCAGGGCTCGCCGCACCCTCCGGCGCCGCTGGACGCGGCCGGGCAGGCTATCGCTCGGCTCGATCACGAGCCTGATCGGCCGGCCCGTCGCCCTTGCGACCTTCGCCAGGAGGGGGAGGGACGGGACCACCCGGCCCGACTCCAGCCTGGACACCGCGGACTGCGTGGTGCCGATCCTCTCCGCGAGGGCAGCCTGAGTGAGGCCCGCCTCGCGGCGGAGCCGGCCGACTTCCCGACCAATGGATACTCCGTTCATCCGAAGGAGAGTATAGCACAGATGCTATGTCAGGAGCGGCCTCGGCTCGAGAACGGCACGACCATGAATCAGGCGGCGCGCGACACCTCCCGGTGGCGGAAGCATCCGGTGACGTGGTCGTTGACCATCCCTACCGCCTCCATGAACGCGTAGCAGATGGTGGGTCCGACGAACCGGAACCCGCGCGCCCGGAGGTCCCGGCTCATCGCCAGCGACTCGTCGGTTTGGGACGGAATCTCGTCCACCGACCGCCACCGGTTCCGGATGGGCTTCCCGCCGACGAACGACCACAGGTACGCGTCGAGCGACCCGTCCTCCCGCTGCACCGCAAGGGTCGCCCTGGCGTTCGCGATCGCCGCCTCGACCTTCGCCCGGTTCCGCACGATCCCCGGGTTCGCCAGGAGCCGCTCGACCTTTCGTGAGTCGAACCGCGCCACCCTCGCCGGCTCGAACCCCGCGAACGCCTTCCGGTACCCCTCGCGCTTGCGCAGGATGGTCGCCCACGACAGCCCCGCCTGGGCGCCCTCGAGCACCAGCATCTCGAACAGGTGGCGATCGTCGTCCGACGGGACGCCCCACTCCTCGTCGTGGTACGCGAGATACAGGGGGTCGTCGAGGCCCGCCCACTCGCATCGCTTCACCATGGCCGCGGACCATACCGCGGGGGTACGACACGAACCGGCGACGGCCGGAGCAGCACGTAGGCTTCTCGGCATTATGCCCCGGATCATGCCCCGGATCCTGCCCATGCACCCGGCCGACGTGGACTTCCCGGCGGGCCATCCTCATGCCGGGGAATCGGGGCCCATCCTCGGGTTCGCGGTGGTCCACGCCGCCGGCGTGCTCCTGTTCGACACCGCGGGGCACCAGTCGCTCGTGGTCCGGACGGAGTCCGGGCCTGTCCTCCTGGCCGGCCAGGCCGTGTACTCCGCCGCGGAGTGGGAGGGCTCGGACGATCCCCGCCGCTCCGGACTGCCCAGCGCCGACGATCCCAACGCGGACGCTGAGTTCGTCCGCCGGGTCCGCGACCTCGATCCCGTTCGCTCCACTTCGCCCACGACGCGGAGGCCTGGAACCGGCGGGTCTGATTCGACACCCCCCTCGAAGGGTCCCACCATGCAGGGACCCTAGGGAAAGGGGACAGCGATGATGCGGGCATCGCATCCGGAGCGCCGGACTCCCACCTTCCGGCAGTTCACGATGGTCCTGGCGGCGGTGACGTGGTTCGCCCTGCTGCTGCCGGTGGGGGCCCGGGCAACGGCGTCGCTGGTGACGCTCGTCGATCCACAGACCTCGGTCAAGGCCCATGTGGACGAACCCGGGGCGCTCCGGGTCGCCGAGTACAACGAACCGGCTCGGCTCCCGGTGAGGAGGACCAAGTTCATCATTCTGGCGGCGGGCGTCGCTTCCCAGTCGATCTCCGTCACCACGGTCCCGGATGGATACGAGCTGGTCATCGATACCGTCTCGGCCTACATGTCGTTGCCGACCGGACAGCAGCCGACCTTGGTCGAGCTCAAGAACCACCAGAACGGTTACGTCGCGCTCCCGATGACGCGCAACGGATCGAACGGCGTCAACGACTACTACGGGTCCACGGTGGCGGTGCAGCTGTACTCCGATCCGGGGGACACCGTGTCCGCGATCTGGAGCCGGACCGCCTCGGCGGGACCGGCCCCGGTGTCGATCAGCATCAACGGTCACCTCGTGCCGCTGTAGCCGGACCGGACCGAACCGGGTTCGCGCCGTGTCGGTGGGACGTCCTAGAATCGAACATGTGTTCGAGGATCGTGGGTTCGTCCACCTGAACGTGCGGTCGAACTTCTCGCTGAAGGACGGCGCGTTCTTCCCCGAGGAGCTGGCCCTCCGTGCCGCCGAGCTCGGCATGCCCGCCGTCGCCCTCACCGACCGGGACGGCCTCTACGGCGCCGCCCGCTTCGTCACCGCCTGCACCAAGACAGGAGTGCGGCCCATCCTCGGCGCCACCCTGACCATCCGGGAGGTAGCGCGCGACACGCCCAGCGACACCACGATCGTCCTCCTCGCACGAGACGAGGCGGGATACGCGAACCTGTGCCGGCTGATCACCGACGCGCACATGACCGGCGAGCGCGGCGACCCGGCGCTCGCCCCCGCGCAGGTCCTGGCCCACGCCGACGGCCTGGTGTGCCTGCTCGGCCCGGACTCCGCTGCCGGGCTCCTCGCGCTGGAGGGCCGGCACGACGCCGCGGTGGCGGCCGCCCGGCCGTTCCGCGAGGCGTTCGGCGGCGACCTCCTGTTCGAGGTCCGCCACCGCCTGGAGCGCGATTCGGTCGACCGGATCCGCCGGCTGCTCCGGGTGGCGGACGACCTGGACGCCC
Organism: Actinomycetota bacterium; assembly: GCA_036394995.1. Taxonomy (GTDB): domain Bacteria; phylum Actinomycetota; class UBA4738; order UBA4738; family JACQTL01; genus DASWED01. Next base: position 42,828 of record DASWED010000059.1, on the reverse strand, counting down.
AGGCGGCGGCCACGAACGCCGTCCGGTACCTGGTCCCCCAGGACGCGTTCCTGGCCGACGCGCTGGAGTGCATGCGGAAGATCGTCCCGATCGCGTCCAATCACGTCTCGCGCTCGAACGCCGAGGGGTGGCTGAAGCCGGCCGAGCTGATGCGGCGGCTGTTCGCCGAACGGCCGGACGTGTGCGCGGCAACGCTCGACGTGGCGTCGCGGTGTTCGTTCGACCTCGGGTTGAAGAACGTCCACTTTCCGGACTTCCCCACGCTGGCCGGGCGGAGCGCGTCGTCGGTGCTCGCGGAGCGGTCCTGGCGGGGGATCGAGCGGCGGGGGATCAAGGCCACCCGCGAGGTCCGCGACCGGCTCGATCTCGAGCTGTCGATGATCCACCGGCTGGGGTACTCACCGTTCTTCCTCACGGTGGCCGACATCGTGCAGGACATCCGGGCCATCGGGATCCGGTGTGCGTGCCGGGGCTCGGCCGCGGGATCGTTCGTGTGCTACCTGACGGGGATCTCCGACGTGGACCCCATTCGCCACGGACTGGTGTTCGAACGGTTCCTCAACCCGCTCCGGGACGAGCTGCCGGACATCGACATCGACGTCGAATCCGCGCGGCGGGAGGACGTCTACGACATGGTGCTCAGCCGGCACGGCGACGACCGGTGCGCGTGCGTGTGCATGGTCGACACGTACCGGGCCCGGGGCGCGATCCGGGAGGTGGGCAAGGCCCTGGGGCTTCCGGACGTCGAGGTCGACACCGTGGCCAAGGCCTTCCCCCACGTCGGCGCGAACCGCATCCGGGAGGCCATCGCCGAGCTCCCCGAGCTGGTGGGATCGAACATCGGCGCCGGGCAGCTGGAGACCCTGTTCCGGGTGTCCGAGCGGCTGAACGGGTTCCCCCGGCACCTCGCGCTGCATCCGAGCGGCATCGTCCTGGCCGGCCACGACCTCATCGAACGGGTCCCGCTGGAGCGGTCGTTCCAGGGGTACCGGATGATCCAGGCCGACAAGGACGACGTCGAGCTGCTCGGCTATCTGAAGCTCGACGTCCTCGGCATCCGGATGCTCTCGGCCATGCGCCACGCGGTCGACGAGGTGGCTCGGACGGCGGGCGAGAAGGTCGACCTCGATTCGATCCCGCTCGACGACCCGGCCACGTTCGACCTGATCCGCGCCTCCGACACGCTGGGGTGCTTCCAGATCGAGTCGCCCGGCCAGCGCGAGCTGCTCCAGAAGCTCCAGCCGACCCAGTGGAAGGACCTCATCGTCGACATCTCGCTGTTCCGGCCGGGCCCGGTGAAATCGGACATGGTGTCGCCGTTCCTGCGGCGCCGGCACGGGATGGAGCTCCCGGTCTACGCGCACCCCGCGCTCCGCCCGGTGCTGTCCGAGACACACGGCGTGGTCGTGTACCACGAACAGGTCATGCGGACCTTCGCCGCGATCGCCGGCTACGACCTGTCGGAGGCCGACCGGATCCGCCGGCACCTCTCCGACGACCTCGAGGTCGACGACATCCGCCGGGACTTCCTGCGCAGGGTCCGCGAGCGCGGCATGGCGACCGCCGACGCCGAACGGATCTGGAAGGAGCTGGCGTCGTTCGCCTCGTTCGGGTTCTGCAAGGCCCACGCCGCCGCGTTCGCCGTGCCCACGTACCAGTCCTCGTGGCTCAAGGCCCACTGGCCCGCCCACTTCCTGGCCGGCGTCCTGACCCACGAGCCGGGCATGTACCCCCGCCGCCTGATGATCGAGGACGCCCGCCTCCACGGCATCCCGATCCTCCCCCTCGACGTGAACGTGTCCGATTCGGACTACACGGTGGAGCTGATCGAAGAGACGGGCTCGCTCGAGGCCGATGCCTTCTGGTGGTCGGGGTCGACCGGTCCGCGCCGGGCCCGAGCCCGTACCGCCGGTGGTCCCCCCGGTGCGGGAGCGCGCGTCGGGGCGGGGCCGGCAGCGGGGGCTCTGAGTGGAGCGAAGCGGAGCGAAGGAGCGAAGCGCCCCCCGCAGAGGCCCCACCCCGAGGTAGCGCGCGACACGACGAGCGCAACCACCCAACGCCCCGGTCCCACCTACGCCATCCGCTTGGCGCTCAAGGACGTCCACGGGATCTCGGACGAGGAGGTGCGGTCGATCCTGGAGGCGCGGGGAGACCGGCCGTTCGCGGACGTGGGGGACTTCGTGCGGCGGACGCCGGTGTCGAAGCCGGTGGTGGAGCGGCTGGCCCATGCCGGGGCGTTCGACGCGCTCACCGGCGGCGCTCCCGGGGCGGGCCGGGCCATCGGTGGTGATGGGCGGAGGGGCTCGGACCCGGTGCGGTCGGCGGCGTTCCGGGCCGGGGCGGAGGACCCGCGGCCCAGGACCAGGCGGGATCGGCTGTACGCGGCGATGGTGGCGGAGCCCCAGCGAGAGGGACAGCAGCTCGCGCTGTCGCTCGACGAGGAGGTCGTGCCGGGCCTCCGCGAATACACCGACGCCGAACGGGTCAGGGCCGAGCTCGAGGTGGTGCAGATGGACGTGTCGCGCCACCTGATCTCGTTCTACGAGCCCCTGCTCGCGGACCTCGGAGTGACCAGGTCGAGGGACCTATGGAAGCGCCGGTCCGGCGATCGGGTGGTGGTGGCCGGGGTGAAGGTGGCGTCGCAGACCCCGGCGGTCCGGAGCGGCCAGCGGATCATCTTCCTGACCCTCGACGACGCCACCGGGCCGATCGACGTGACCGTGTTCGAGAGCGCCCAGGCGAGGTGCGCGAAGACGGTGTTCCATTCGTTCCTGCTGGTGGTCCGGGGGACCCTCCGGCGAACCGGCAGGAAGGGGGTGAGCATCGTGGCGGAGGAGGCCCTCGACCTCGCGGCGCTGCACCGGGAGCGCCGGGCCGCGGCGGGGGGACCGCCGGCCGTGCCGCCCTCCCGACCCGGCATCCGGGCCCCGGTGAAGATGTGGCACGCCAGCGGCGGCTCCGCGGGGTGGTGAGCGTGGCCGCCACCCGATCGAGACCTCCGCCGTCGCGCGGGCCTCCCGGACCGGGCACACTGGTGCCCATGCCATCGGCGCGACAGGGGGAGGCGGCCAGGCCGCCGGAGCCCATCCTGCACGTGGACCTCGATGCGTTCTACGCGAACGTCGAGGTCCAGAAGGATCCCTCGCTGGCCGGCAAGCCGGTGATCGTGGGGGGGACGGGGAACCGGGGCGTGGTGGCCAGCGCCTCCTACGAGGCCCGGGCCCTCGGCGTGACCTCGGCCATGCCGGCCGTGCGGGCCCGGCGCCTGGCGCCACAGGCCGTGTTCCTTCCGTCGGACTTCGAGGCGTACCGGGCCTACTCGACCCGGTTCCGGGAGATCCTGCTCTCGTACACGCCGCTCGTGGAGCCGCTCGCCCTCGACGAGGCGTTCCTCGACGTGGGCGGGGCCACCCGCCTGTTCGGGCGGCCCCGGCGGGTCGCCGAGCGGATCCGGGCGGACGTCCTGGCCGAGCTGGGGTTCAGCTGCTCGGTCGGGGTCGCCCCCAACAAGTTCCTGGCCAAGCTGGCGTCGGCCCGGGCCAAGCCCGACGGCCTCATCGTCGTGCCCTCCACGGACGTCCGGGGATTCCTGGACCCGTTGCCGGTGGGGGCGCTGTGGGGGGCGGGGGAGAAGACCGTCGAGATCCTGCACCGACTGGGGATCCGAACGGTGGCCGAGCTGTCGGCCGTCCCGGCGAGCGTCCTGGCCAGGGTCCTGGGCGAGGCCCAGTCCCAGCACCTCTCGGCGCTGTCGCGCGGCGAGGACCACCGCGACGTGGTGCCGTACGAGGCCCCCAAGTCGATCTCCCACGAGGAGACGTTCGACCGGGACCTCGACGACGACGGCGAGATCCTCCGGGAGATCCTGGACCTGTCCCGCCGGGTGGGGGCCCGGCTGCGCGAGGACGGATACGAGGCCCGGACCGTGGTCCTCAAGGTCCGCCTGGCCAACTTCACCACGCTCACCCGGTCCCGGACCCTGCCGTCGCCCACCGACCTGGGCTCCGACCTGTACCACGTGGCGTCCGAGCTGTACCGGGCCCTTCCTGGGGCCCGGCGGCGGATCCGGCTGCTCGGGGTCCAGGCCGCGGGGCTCCAGGGATCGGGATCGCACCAGATGGCCCTGCTCGCGTCCGGGAAGTGGGGCGACGTGGAGCGGGCCATGGACAGGGCGGAGCGCCGGTTCGGCCGGGGGGCGGCCCTGCCGGCCACCCTCCTCGGCACAGGAGGGCGGCATGGACCGGGTCCCGCGCGGGGAAACACTTCTCGGGACGATATGCAGGACCGGGATCGGGGCACGCGGCGGACGTCATCCGAGGGTCCCTCCAAAACGACCCCGGCGGACCCTGCCCCGAATGCACGGAAGGCCCTAAAATCTCAGGGGCAAGATCCCTCGTAGAGGATTGGTGGAATGCCCCTTTCCGAGCACGAGCAGAAGATCCTCGAAGAGATCGAGCGACGGCTCATCGAAGAGGATCCTGGACTGGCACGGCAGGTGTCCCGGACATCGCTCCACACGCATCTGTCGCGGCGTATCCGGCTCGCGGCGTTCGCGTTCGTGCTCGGGTTCCTGATGATGTTGCTGATCCTGGTCCCCGACATCGGGGTGGCCCTGGTCATCTCGGGGTTCGTCGTGATGCTGGGCTCGGGGCTCATCATCTACCACTACCTCAAGCGGCTGGGGCGGGACCAGATCCAGACGTGGAAGGCCGACGGCCGGTTCACGCTGACCGGGATGCTGGCGCGCATCGCCGAACGGTTCCGCGGGAACCAGGGAAAGGGTCCCGGCCCCCCCGCATCAGAGTCCTGACCCGGCCGCCGCCCACCCACGCCGCCGTCTTCGTCCTCGCGCCGCCCACCCGGGCCGTCGTCTTCGTCACCGCCGGCGCCGGGTCGCGCCGCCGCCCTCGTCGCGTCGCGGCGCATTCGACGTCCGGACGGTCCCCGTGACCACGACACTTGCGACGCTCGGGCCGCCGCTGTACAACTCCGTTCACCTTCCCCGGGGTCCACTGGACGCAGACTGAGCGCGCCGGCCGAGCCCGCCTCGGGTGGATCCATTGGATCGGTCGACGCGTGAGGGAGTGGTTGTGTCGGGGGACGTTCGGATGGAGGGGTTCACGTCGCAGCAGGCCTCGCGGCTGACGGCGTGCACGCCGAGGCAGCTCCGGTACTGGGATCAGATCGGGCTGGTGAAGCCCTCGGTTCAGGGCACGGGAGGACGTCCCGGCGTCCCGCGCCTGTACTCGTTCCGGGACCTGGTGGCCCTGCGGGTGGTCCGCTCGCTGCTCGACGGGGGGATGTCGCTGCAACGGGTCCGCCGGGCCTGGGAGTACCTGAACTCGAAGGCGAAGCTCGATCGTCACCTGTCGGAGGTTCGACTGGTCACCGACGGGCAGTCCATCTTCAAGATCTCGCGGAAGCGCGACGAGATCCTCGACGCCCTACGCCAGGGTCAGATGGCGTTCTTCGTGGCCATCGACGACATCGCCCGGGGCGTGAGCGACAACGTCGCTCAGTTCCGGTCCGATCGGGACCGCTTCATCCGGGCCCTCGAGGACGCGAAGCGTGAGGTCCACGCCGAGTCGGTCCGGATGGCCGCCGTCGGCAAGGGACGGCCGTTGCAGCTTCCGGGAGGTCGGGCCGCGCTCGGAGCCCGGCCGGGGTCACCGCTCCCCGGCCTCCCGATGACGGGCCGGCTCCACCCGCCCGGCAGATAGCGCCGCGCCGGTCGCGCCGGGTCCGGAACCCCGGCTGTCAGATGGACGGGCGCCACAGCCCGGTGATCCGCCGGGCCAGGCCCGCGCTCCGTCGAACGTCGCGGATCGCCGTTCTCGCGGCGAGCCCGGCCTCCGCCGCGTCGTGGTCGGTCACGTCGCGGGGCGCGTACGCCGCCGTCGACACGATCCGGGTCAACAGGTCCAGATGGCCGTCGGAGAGCGTGACCTGCGCGGCCAGTCGGTCCCGGTACTCCTGCGGGGTCTCGCCGATCCACCGGCCGAGCCCCACGTCCCCGGCCCGGGCGTCGAACAACCGGTAGGCCGCCAGGGCCCGGTCCCGGGCGGTTCGGGCCCGGGCCGCCCGGACCCGGCGGGCCACGATCTTGTACGCCGGCAGGACCAGGAGGACCGCCACGGCCAGGATCACCAGCAACAGCAGCACCACGATCCTCCACGACAGCGGCGTCCCGGGACTGGCCGGCTGGGTCGGTGTGCCGATGTCGATCGGCCCGATGTCGATGCCGCCGGTCGGTTGCACCCGTGGGGACCCCCCGTTGCCCGTGCGGCCCCCCGAGCTCCCCCCGGCCCGCCTGGTCTTCCCCGTGTTCGGATCGCAGTCGCCCCGGTCGAACTGCTGGGGCGTGCACTTCCCCGTGGGGCCGACGTTCCCGCTCCGGGAGGGGGTGCTGAGCCGGTCCGTCACCGCGTTCCCCCGGCTCGGCGTGGGCTCGAACGGCAGCCAGCCGAACCCCGGGAACTGCACCTCGACCCACGAGTGTGCGTTGTCCGAGGTCACCTCGAACTCCCCCGCCGCCGGGTCGTACCTCCCGCTGGTGAAGCCCACCGCCACCCGCGCCGGGATCCCGAGCGACCGCATCAGCACCGCCATCGATGCCGCGAACTGCTGGCAGAACCCGCGGTGGGTCGAGGTGAGGAAGTCCAGCAGCGCCCCCTTGCCGTCACCCTCCGGCACGGACGTGTCGTAGGTGAACACGTCGCTGGTCAGGTAGTGCTGGACGGCCAGTGCCTCCTGCAGCGGCGTGGTGGCGCCCGAGCGTTCCACGATGACCTGCGCGAGCTCGGCGACCTCCGGAGGCATGTCCTGCGGCAGCTGCACGTCCGCCGCGTACAGGGGACCGGAGAAGTCGAACGGGCGGTTCAGCTGCTCGTAGGTCGGCGTGACGATCCGGGAGTCGACGCTGTACGTGAACCCGGGCTCCACGTCGTCGGCGGGGACGGCGGCCGTGTGGTCGGGGTCGAACCGGAGCCGGCCCCGGGTCTGGAGCTCGAAGCTCACCGGCTCGAACGCGGCCGGCAGCCAGTCCCCGGGGGGATGGATCATCGTGATGACCTGGTGGCTGATGATCGCCACCTTCCCGGGCTTCGTGGTCGCCGGCAGGTCGAGGTCCTGCACCGGCAGGGACTCCCCGGACGCGAAGGTCCTGCCCCGGTCCACCCGCACGTCGTTCGACGTCCACCGGTCGCCGTCGAACCGGTCCAGCGACAGCCACCGCCAGTACACCGCGGTCCGTTGCTGGGTGCGGACGGTGAACAGAGGCACCGGGTTCCCCTGCTTCAGGCTCGCCGACACCGCCACCAGCGGGTCGATCGATCCGTTGTCACTCGCCGCACCGACGTCCAGCACCGGCTTCGAGCCGAATCCCGGAAGCAACCCGGGCAGCAGGAGGGCGGCACCCACCGCAACGATCGCCACCCGGCGGGCGCCTCGGGTGGCAGTGGTGGGGATGATCCGGCGGCGGCCGCGCTCGAATCCGGAGGTCCACGGGCGGACCGGGCCCCACTGCCGCACCCGGCGGAGCCCGTCGGCGAACAGCAGGGCCATGACCCCCAGCAGGAACAGCACCGCGAACCCGGGCTTGGGGCCGTCCTCCATCACGATCCCGGTGAACCCCACCAGGGCGGCCTGCGGCACCGCCGCCAGCAGGGGGCTTCCGCTGCGGACGGCCAGGGCATGGGTGGAGAACGCCGCGGTCCACACGGCGGTCAGGGCCGCCATGAACAGCGGATCCAGCGGGGGGGTCGGCGCCACCTGGACGTCGGCCTGGTGACCCACCCGCCCCAGGGCCCGGCCCACGGCGTGGACGGTCCTGCCCAGCGGGAGCCCGTGCCACAGGGAGTCCGGGAAGACCATGATCCCGATCACCCACAGGAGCCCGACGGCGCTCACCAGCGCCGCCAGCAGCGGGCTCCGCCGTTCGAACAGGGCGGCCAGGCCGATCGAGATCAGGGCGGCCAGGAGCAGCTTCGGCGTGCTGGTGGCACCGACGAACACCCTGCCGAAGGCCACGCAGGCCGTGGCCGACGCGAGGAACACCGCTCCTATCTGAAGGAGGCGATGGCTCGTCGGGGCTTCGTGGAGTTCGCGTGCCATACGTCCTGCAGCCTTCCTGACGGGGGGAGCACGAACACGTCCCACCCCGCCCGGATCAGGGACAGCCGGGCGGAGGACGCCATGTCGGTGAGGTGCTCCCGCTGGGGCGACGGGAGCCGCTGGGGGTCGATCGGGTACACGAGCCCGGCCGTCTTCGGCCCGAACACCGAGCCCACCCGGACCAGGGCGGCCACCTCGGCGGGCTGGGGGGGCGCGGTCACGACCACGAGCGTCGTGTCGGGAACCGCCGACGTCCGCAGGGGGGTGAGCATGGCCGGAAGGGGCCGGGAGGGCATGTGGCCCACCGATGCCAAGGCCTCCAGGAACGCGTCCTCGGAGACCGGCACCGGGCGGGGCCCGCCCGTGGCCAGGCGCAGGGCGAAGCCGCTCCGGGACAGGTGGACCCCGAGCGTGGCCGCCACGGACACGGCCCGCTCGAACGGCTCGGAATAGGACTGCCCGAAGGCTCCCAGGCGGGTGTCGAGGACGATGGTGGCCAGTGACCGCCGGGCCGATTCATCCTGGCGGATCATGAGCTTGCCCCGCCGGGCCACGCTGGGCCAGTGGATCCGCCGGAGGTCGTCGCTCAGCACGTACTCCCGCATCGTGTAGAACTCCTCGGCCGTGCGGAACAGCTGCCGGCTGGCCGACTCGCCGGCCCCCGACCCGTACTGCGACGACGGGGCCCGGTCGAGCTCCTCGACCTCGGGGAACACCACCAGGTCGTCACGATCGCCGAACTCGAGCCGCACCTTGGTCAGCGCGAACGGGTCGGACAGGTCCATTCGCAGGGGACCGATCGAGAACCGCCCCCGGGTCCGGCAGACCAGCGAGTAGGTGACCCGCTGGGAGTTCCGCCCCGGGATGCCGGACAGGACCAACCGGGCCGGGCGTCCCAGGGTCGGCGGGAGCTGGTCCTCCACCAGGATGAACGACGTCGGCGCCGCCGCCGCGTTCTCCACCTCGAGCTCGACCGTGATCCGCTGCCCGGGACGGACCTTCGTGTGGGAGAGCCGCCTGGTCACCGTGAGCCGAGCCCGGCTCCACCGGGCGAACAGCGCCGATGCGAACGGCAGGATCGTGACGCCCACGGCGACCATGTGGAGATCGGGCGAGCCGATGGCCCGGGCCGCCAGCCACAGGGCGATCCCCCCCGCGAAGACGACCAGCCCACGTCCGGACGGCATCGCTCAACCTCTCCGGCGGACCACGTCAGGGCTCGCCGCGGAGGGTGACGGCACCTCAGGCCTCACCGCGGACGGGGACCGGGACCTGCTCAAGGACCTCGGTCAGGACCTCCCGTCCATCCCGGCCGCCCATGGCGGCGTCGGCGGTGACGATGATGCGGTGCGCGAGCACCGGGATCGCGAGGTCCTTGATGTCGTCGGGGACGACGTAGTCGCGACCCTGGGCCGCCGCCATGGCCCGCGACGCCCGCAGGAGCATGATCGAGGCCCGGGGGCTGGCCCCCAGGTAGATGTCCGGATGGGATCGCGTGGCCTCGGAGATGTCCACGATGTACCGGCGGAGCGCCGGCGCCACATGGACCTCCCGAGCCTGGAGGGCCAGGTCGGCCACTACCATCGCGTCGGCCACCGCCACGAGCTGGTCCAGTGTGGAGTGGTAGCCGTGCGTGGCCAGGATGCCCATCTCCGCCTCCGCCCCCGGATACCCCACGTGGATCCGGAGCATGAACCGGTCGAGCTGGGCCTCCGGCAGTGGATACGTGCCCTCGTGCTCAATGGGGTTCTGCGTGGCGATCACCATGAACGGCGTGCCCAGCTGGTAGGTCTCGGTGTCCACCGTGACCTGGCGCTCCTCCATGCACTCCAGCAGCGCCGACTGGGTCTTGGGGGAGGCCCGGTTGATCTCGTCCGCCAGCACGATGTTCGCGAAGATGGCCCCGGGCTTGAACTCGAAGTCCCCCCGCTCCTGGTTGAAGACGTTGACCCCGGTGACGTCGGTGGGCAGGAGATCGGGGGTGAACTGTATCCTCCGGAACGAGCAGTCGATGGAGCGGGCCATGGCCTTCGCCAGCAGGGTCTTGCCGACGCCGGGGACGTCCTCGATCAGGAGGTGTCCCTCGGCCACCAGGGCCACCAGGGCCAGGCGGACCTCCCGGGGCTTGCCCTGGACGACCCGTTCGATGTTCTCCTGGATGGCGCCGAACCGAGCGGAGAACAGCTCCCAGTCGCTCCGCTCCTTCCGCGCCTCCACACCCGCCTCCAACCGGTCGCTCTCCGCCATCTTACCCGGCTCCCTTCCGCCGCCTGGTCTGCCCGGATGCACCGGGACCCGCGTTCGAACCCGTCTCGCAGCAATACGCAGGGCGGGCCGCTCCAGGTTTCAGCCGGGACGAATGCCCCCACCGATCAGACGGCGCCGGAGGGCGTCCGGTGCCCGCCGGAGGCGGGAAAGATGACGGTGTCTTCGGGAGCGCTCACCGAGGACGAGAGAAGACGGCGGCGGCCACGCCCTTCATTCTTCGGTACGCCCCGCGCGGCCCCTTGTTCGCTAAAAGGCGCCCTTCATACTTCGGGCACGGCACGACCGCCGTCTTCCATCCATGTAATTACACCCGTGTCGTTCCTCCCGTCAAGCACCCGGACGGGGGATATGCGTTCGGCTGCCGGGCCACGCGACCGGCTGATGGGCCGCCGGGATCCGGCCGAGGGGGCCCGGCGCGCGTCTCCCCGGGGAACGCCGCGGGGTCGCCGTATACTCGGCGCAGTTCATCCGATGGCTCGAGCACTCGTCCTCAATGCGACCGACCGACCGCTCGCCGTGGTCCCCGCGAGACGGGCGGTCGTGCTCGTCCTCAAGGAGAAGGCCGAGGTCCTGGCGACGAACGGTCAGGTGTTCCGTTCGGCCCTGATCACGATCCAGGCCCCGGCCGTGGTCCGGCTCCGGTACTACGTGCGGATCCCGTACCGGGCCCACGCCGCGCTGACCCGCCGGGCCGTGTTCGCGCGCGACGGCTGGGTGTGCCAGTACTGCGGCCGGGCCGCCGAGAACGTGGACCACGTGATCCCGCGGTCCCGGGGAGGCACCCACACCTGGGACAACGTGGTGGCGGCGTGCCGGCGATGCAACTCCCGGAAGGAGAACCGCCTGGCCCACGAGGTCGGGCTGGTGCTGGCCCGCCAACCGTTCGCCCCCTCGGACACGTTCCGGCTGTCCTTCGGCCGACCGGATCCCGAATGGGAGCCGTACCTGGCCTGAGGGTCGGGCTCATGCGAGTGGTGCGTTCGTTCTCCGGGAGGTGGGTCGCGGTCGGGCTGATCGTGCTCGCGGTCGGCGGGACCATCCTGCTCAACGTCACGACCAGCGGCCCGTCGAAGGCGCTGCTCGACGCCCTGGCGGCGTCGCCCACGTCGCCCGGGGCCACCGCGACGGCCACGGTCGTGGTGGCGCCCTCGTCCTCGCCGGCCGAACCCGGCCTCGCCTATCCGGTCACGATCGTGGGGGAGTGCGGTGTGGCCGGGCCCATCGACTTCGACGGGTCGTTCTGGGAGCCGGCCGACGGCCGGTCCCTCCAGGAGGTGGGCGGGCGGCTCCGGCCCCCGGTCGATCCCGCCACCATCGCGCTCGAGGGCGGAAGCTCGGCCCTGCTCCGCACGGCCGCCGGGCAGACAGTGGCCCTGGCCCGGAGCCCGTCCGGCAGGCTCACCGTCCGGGCCTGCTAGCGGGCTCTCAGGAGGACGTCCCCGCGTCCTCGCGAGGCCCCAAGCGGCCCTCCCCCCGGTTGCGCCGGCCGCTCCACGGAGTCACACTCGTGAACATACGTCACTCCTCTTGACTCTTTTGCCGGGGATCCATCTTGCGCTGGTGGAGCGTGAGTGGTAGAAAGTGGCACCTGAGTGGAGGAGAAGGGGAGTGGGCGTGGCCGATCTGCTCGGCACCCACAGCTATCAACTGGACGCCAAGGGGAGGATCTCGCTCCCCGGGCGGTTCCGGGAGGCGCTGCAGGAGGGCGCGTACCTGACCCTGGGTCAGGACGGCTGCCTCTACGTGTTCCCGCACTCGGTGTGGGAGCGCGTGAGCGAGGAGGTCGACGCGGCCTCCATCTCCAGCGCCGAGGGGCGGGCCTACTCCCGGATCTTCTTCGGCTCGGCCGAGGGCCTGGCCCCCGACGGGCAGGGGCGCCTGACCATTCCGCTCCGCCTTCGGCAGGCCGCCGGCATCGAACGGGAGGCCGTGGTGCTCGGCGTGCGGGACCGCATTGAGATCTGGGGGAAGCCGGCCTGGGACCGGTACTCCGAACAGTACGGCGGCGCCTACCAGTCCGGCGCCATCACGCCTGGAGGGAGGCACACGTGAGCGAGCGGGCGGCACATCCCGGGCGCGAACGGTCGGAGACCCCGTTGTGGGGAGCACGGCCCATCGCCGACTGGGACTGGCCGGAGTCGGTGCGCGTGGTGGGGTTCCAGCCCACGCTGTGGCGCGACCCGGAGGCCAGGCGGCGGAGCGGTCCCCGAGCGGCGGCCGTGGCACCGTCGATCGCGGAGGAGATCGGCCAGAGCTTCTACCTGATGGGGCTCATGGCGGTGGTGCTCTCGGCGTTCGTGGGGCTGGGGCTCCTGGCCGTCCACGTCCTGGCCTGAGATGAGCGGACGGACGCGGTGTCGGATCGAGCGGAACGGGGACACGAGCCGGTCATGGTGAACGAGGTGGTGGACCTCCTGGGGGGCAGGCCGACGGTCGTGGACATGACCGTGGGCGCCGGCGGGCACGCCGAGGCCCTCCTGGACTCCGGGGTGCGCCGGCTGGTCGGGGTGGACAGGGACCGGGCCGCCATGGCCCGGGCCGAGCGGAGGCTGGCCCGGTTCGGGGACCGGTTCGTCCCCGCGCCCGGGCCGTTCTCGGAGGCGCCGGTGGGTGTGGTGGAGCCGGGCCGGGCCGACGGCGTGCTGTTCGACCTCGGGGTGTCGTCGATGCAGCTCGAGGAGGCGGAGCGCGGGTTCGGCTACCGCGCCGACGGCCCCCTCGACATGCGGATGGACCCGTCGAACGACGGACCGACCGCCGCGGATCTGGTGAACGACCTTCCGGAGGAGGAGCTCGCGAACCTCCTGTTCGAGCTCGGCGAGGAGCGGCAGTCCCGCCGGGTGGCCCGGGCCATCGTCCGGGCCAGGGCCCGGCGGCGGATCGAGACCACCGACGAGCTCGCCGGAGTGGTGGCCGGAGCCCTGGGACGTCGACCCGGCCGGGCGCATCCCGCCCGCCGCACGTTCCAGGCGCTGCGGATCGCGGTTAACCGGGAGATCGAGGAGCTCTCCACCTCCCTGCCCTGGGCGGCGAGCGTCCTCGCTCCCGGTGGCCGCGTGGTCGTGCTGTCGTACCACTCGCTGGAGGACCGGACGGTGAAGCGGTTCGTGCGGTCCGAGCCCACCCTGCGACCACTCACGAAGTCGCCGCTGCGCCCCTCCGCGGAGGAGATGGCCCGCAACCCCAGGTCCCGGAGCGCCAAGCTCCGGGCGGCCGAGAAGGTCGATCCGCTCGATTCCCCTTCCCACTTCCCCGGCGGATCGGCCGACGGGAGCACGCCGTGAGCGCCGCCCCTCGAGTCGTGCGAGGGGCGGACTCCCGGCCGTCCGCGTCCCGTGCCGCGGCCGCACGGCAGTCGACGGCCCACCGGCAGTCCACGCGGTCGTCCACGCCCGCACGGCAGTCCACGCCCGCACGGCAGTCCGCCGCCCCTCGCAGGGCGGCGGCCGCAGCGGCGCGGCCGGACCCCGCCACCCCCCCCGGCCGGGTCGCCGCGCCGCACGCCCTTCCGTCGCGGCGAACCCCCCCTCGCCGCGCACGGCCGGCGCTGCGCCCGGTGCCCTCCCCGCTCCGGGCGCGGCGCCACTTCCTCGCCTTCTTCGTGGTCGCCTCGCTGGTGGTGGGGGCCCTGGTCCTCGGGCTGACGACCCTGAACGCGATGCTGTCGCAGACCTCGTTCCGGGTGGAGGACCTGTCCTCCAGGGTGGAGCGACTCCAGAAGGCGTCCGAGCGCAAGGAGCTCCAGGTCGCCACGCTCTCCGCGCCGGGGAGGATCGAGCGCGAGGCGCGGCAGCTCGGCATGCGGCTGCCCCTGCCCAGCAGCGTGCAGGTGATCCACGTCCGGGGGAGCCGGCGCAGCGCTCCGGCGCCGCGCGCCCTGCCTCCCGCGGTGACGGAGCCGGTGGCGGGGGGCGTGGGGTGATCGACCGGTCCGCGAACGGGGAGCGCGGACCGGAGGCGGGGATGGCCCGATGAGACGGCCTCCCATCGGGCGCCTCGGTGTCCTCCTGGTGGTCCTGGTCGTGGGGTTCGCCGGCATCGTGGTCCGGCTGTCGTTCCTCCAGCTCCGGGACGCCAAGGCCTACGAGGACATGGCCATGCGCCAGCGCCTGCGGACCCTGGTCCTGCCGGCGGGGCGGGGCGCCATCCTGGACCGCGACGGGCGAGAGCTGGCGATGTCTCTCGACGCCGTCGACGTCTACGCCGATCCCTCGCTGGTCCGCCATCCGGCCCGGGCCGCGGATCGGGTGGCGGCGGTGCTCGGCCTCGACGCTGCGGACCTCCGGGCGTCCATGTCCCGCACCGACACGACGTTCGTGTATCTGGCCCGACAGGTCGACACGAAGGTGGCCGACGAGGTCCGGGCCCTGCACATCGCCGGGGTGGGGTTCCTCGACGACACCAAGCGGTACTACCCGAACGGGGCCCTGGCACCCCAGGTGCTGGGGTTCGTCGGCGTGGACGGTGCGGGTCTCCAGGGCCTGGAGCTCCAGTACCAGGACCGGCTGGCCGGACGGCCCGGCCGCCGGGTCATGGAGATCGACCCGGAGGGCCGGCTGATCCCCCAGGGCGTGAACACCGACGTCCCCCCGGTGCCCGGCGAGAACGTGGTGACCACGATCGACCGCCAGATCCAGTACCGGGTGCAGCGGGCCCTGGCCGACGCGGTCCGGCGGAACAAGGCCCGGGGGGGAACGGTCATTGTGGAGGACCCTCAGACCGGCGACGTGCTGGCCATGGCCACGTATCCCTGGTTCGACCCGGCGCACTTCCCCGAGGCCCCGCAGGCCCGCCTGCAGAACCCGGCCATCGTGAGCGTGTACGAGCCCGGGTCCGTGAACAAGGTCATCACCGCGTCGGCGGCGATCGAGGAACGGGTCACCACCCTGGAGGACCGCGAGGGCGTGCCCGACCACATCTGGATCAGGCCGAACGTGTTCCACGACGCCCACGAGCACCCCGTCGAGACCATGACCATCGCCGATGTGATCGCCCAGTCGAGCAACGTGGGGACGATCAAGCTGGCCCTGAAGCTGGGGGACGTCCGGATGGCCCAGTACCTGGCCCGGTTCGGGCTGGGCCAGGCCACCGGCGTGGGGTTCCCCGGCGAGGCCGACGGGATCCTGCCCGAGGTGGCGAAATGGACGTCGTCCAGCATGGGGACCATCCCGGTGGGGCAGGGCGTGGCGGTGACCCCGCTGCAGATGATCTCGGCGTACGCCGCGGTGGCGAACGGCGGCGTGTGGATCCAGCCCCGCCTGGTCCGGGGGTTCGTGGACGGGGACGGCGCCTTCCACTCCGCACCGCCCGCGGCCACCCGCCGGGCCGTGTCCGAGCGGACCGCGCGGGTCGTGACCCGCCTGCTGGCCTACGCCGTGGACGCCGGCACCGGCACCCGGGCCCAGATCCCCGGGTACTGGGTGGCCGGCAAGACCGGGACCGCCCAGATCCCTGACCCGAACGGCGGGTACACGAACAAGTACGTGGCCTCGTTCATCGGGTTCGCCCCGGCCTCGGATCCCCAGCTGGTCGTGGCGGCGATCATCGACCGTCCGGCGTCCGAGGTCCGGTTCGGGGCCCTGGCCGCGGCGCCGCTGTTCCGGGAGGTGGGACGGTTCGCGCTGGCCCGCCTGCGGATCGCGCCCGCGCCCCGGCCGCCGATCCCGCCGCACGCCCAGGGCCCGCAGTGATGACGGCGCGGGGGGAGGCCGGATGGTCCCGGTGCTAGACTTCCGCGGCTCGCCGACCCCCTCGAGCGGCCCGCAGCAGGGGGGGCCGGGCGGGCGATCCCCCCGGCCCGTTCACACGACGACATTGGCATCGAGCGATCCCACTCGCGAGCGCCCGCTGGCCGAGCTGCTGCGCCCGGTGGAGGGCGCGCAGGTCCTCGGCGACTCCGCCGTCCCCATCTCGGGCGTCACCTATCGCTCCTCCGAGGCCGGGCCCGGATCGCTGTTCTTCGCCGTCGCGGGGACCAGGGTGGACGGCCACGATTTCGCGGAGGCCGCGGTGGAGGCCGGGGCCCGGGCTGTGGTGGTCGAGCGCCGGCTCCCGGTGGAGGCCACGCAGGTCGTGGTGCGCTCGGTGCGGGAGGCCATGGGGCCGATCTCCGCGGAGTTCTACGGGCGGCCGGCCGAGCGGATGACCGTGGTGGGGGTCACCGGCACGAACGGCAAGACCACCACCACGTACCTGATGGAATCGATCTTCCGAGCCGCCGGCGTCACCCCCGGGGTCATCGGGACCACGGGGGTCCGCGTCGACGGCACGCCGGAGCCGTTCGCCCGGACCACGCCGGAGGCCCCCGACCTCCACCGGCTGCTGGCCCGGATGGTCTCGGCCGGCGTGGGGGCGGTGGCCATGGAGGTCTCGTCGCACGGGCTGGACCAGCACCGGGTGGGCGGGGTGCGCTACGCATGCGGGGTGTTCACGAACCTGACCCAGGACCACCTGGACTACCACCGCACGCTCGAGGAGTACTTCGGGGCCAAGGCCAGGCTGTTCACGCCGGAGATGTCCGATCACGGCGCCACGAACTTCGATTCCCCGGAGGGGCGCAGGCTCCTGGGGGCCATGATCCCCATGACGTCGTACGGGTTGGAGCAGGGCGCGGACGTCCGGGCCGAGGACGTCTCGACCGACGCCCGGGGGCTGTCGTTCCGGGTGGGCGACGTCGAGGTCCGGGCCCGGCTCCGGGGGCGGTTCAACGTGTACAACTGCCTCTCCGCGTTCACCGCGGCGGGGCTGGTGGGGATCCATCACCCGGACATCGCCCGGGGGATCGGGGATCTTCCCGGCGTGCCCGGCCGCCTGGAGCCGGTGGAGGAGGGCCAGGACTTCCTGGTGCTGGTGGACTACGCGCACACGCCGGACAGTCTGGAGAACGTCCTGCTGGCGGCCCGGCCCCTGGCAGAGTCGGGCGGGGGCCGGGTCCTGGTGGCCTTCGGGTGCGGCGGGGATCGCGACACGGGGAAGCGCCCCCTGATGGGAGAGGCGTGCACCCGCCTGGCCGACCTCACCATCGTCACCAGCGACAACCCGCGCTCCGAGGATCCCCTCGACATCATCCGGGAGATCGAGCCGGGCGCCCGGCGGGGCGGTGGACGGTACGTGGTGGAGCCCGACCGGCGCGCCGCCATCGGGCTCGCGATGCGGGAGGCGGGGCCGGGCGACGTGGTGATCCTCGCCGGCAAGGGCCACGAGACCGGCCAGGAGTTCGAAGGGGGCCGGACCGTGCCGTTCGACGACCGCGTCGTGGCGGCGGAGGAGCTCCGGGCCCTGCTCGGGGACCGGGCTCCGGAGGGACGGCGATGAGGACGCAGCCCCTCTCGGAGGTGGCCGTCTCGGTGGGGGGCCGCGTCGCCGGGCCCGACGTCGACGTGTCGGCCGTCACGACGGACAGCCGAGCCTCGGCGGCCGGGTCGCTGTTCGTGGCCCGGGCCGGCGAGCGGGATGACGGCCATCGGTTCGTCCCGGGCGCGCTCGCGGCCGGTGCGGCGGCGGCGATGGTCAAGCAGATTGACGAATCATGGAACGCCGGCGGGCGGTCGTTCGTGGTGGTGGACGACACCGGGCGGGCCCTCCTGGACCTGGCGGCCTCGGAACGGCGGCATCTCACCGCGACGGTGATCGGGATCACCGGCTCCACCGGCAAGACCTGCACGAAGGACCTCACGGCCGCGGTGCTCGGCGCGCGCCTGTCGGTGGTGGCCAGCCGGGCGTCGTTCAACAACGAGGTCGGCCTGCCCCTCACGGTCCTGGCCGCGGACGATCGCACCGAGGCCCTGGTGTGCGAGTTGGGGAGCCGGGGGATCGGGCACATCGCCTCGCTGTGTGCGGTGGCCCGCCCCGGGGTGGGGATCGTGACCAACGTCGGCCTGGCCCACCTCGGGCTGTTCGGGAGCCGCGAGAACATCGTGGAGGCCAAGGCCGAGCTGGTCGAGGCCCTCCCGGCGGACGGCGTGGCCGTGCTGAACGCCGACGATCCGGTGGTGTCGCGCTACGCCCTGCGAACGGAGGCCAGTCCGGTGACGTTCGGGCGGTCGGCCTCGGCGGACGTCCGGGCCGAGGACGTCGAGCTGGACCGCGACGCCCTGGCGTCGTTCGTCCTGGTCTCGGAGGGCTCGCGGGAGCGGGTGGAGCTGTCGGTCCCCGGCGACCACATGGTGGACAACGCGCTGGCCGCGGCGGCGTGTGGGATCGCGCTGGGGATCTCGCCGGCGGAATGCGCGGCCGCGCTGAAGACGGCCCACGTGTCCGGGTGGCGCATGGAGGCCTTCACCACCGCGGGCGGCGTGCGGGTCCTCAACGACGCGTACAACGCGAACCCCACCTCGATGGCGGCCGCGCTGAAGGCGGCGCGGTGGATGTCCCGGGGCGGGCGGTGCGTGGCCGTGCTGGGCGGGATGGCCGAGCTGGGCGACGCGGCTCAGGAGGAGCACGACCGCGTGGGCGAGCTGGTCGCCCGGCTGGGGATCGAGGAGCTGGTGGTGGTGGGCCGTGATGCCGCGCCGGTGGCCCGGGCCGCCCTCCGGGAGGGCATGGAGTCCGAGCACGTCCGGCAGGCGGGTTCGCGGGACGAGGCGCTGGAGGCGGTCCGGGCCCTGCTCCGGCCGGGCGACGTGGTGCTGGTGAAGGCGTCGCGGGTGAACGGGCTGGAGCGGCTGGCGGAGGCCCTGCGATGACGTCGATCCTGATCGCCGCGGCGGCCGGGCTCATCGTGACGTTGCTCATGACCCCCGTGGCCATCCGGCTGTTCCGGACCTGGGGGTTCGGCCAGCGGATCCGCGAGGCGTGGTACGGCGAGGGGCCCGAGGCCCACCACGGACACCTGGACAAGGTGGGCACTCCGACCATGGGCGGGGTGGTGATCCTGTTCGGGATGGGGGTCGCGTACCTGGCCGCGCGGGTCACCGGGGCGGCGTTCACCGGCACCGGCGCGGCGGTCCTGGTGGCCGCGCTGGGGCTCGGCGTGGTGGGGTTCCTCGACGACTACCTGAAGATCCGCAAGCAGCGCTCCCTGGGTCTGTCGAAGACCTCGAAGATCGTCGGCCAGGCCCTGGTGGCGGTGGGGTTCGGCGTGGTGGCGGTGAAGGCCGGCGGGGTCAGCACGGAGCTGTCGTTCATCCGACTCACCGGGCTCGAGCTGGGACTGCTGTTCTACCTGTGGACGTTCCTGGTGCTGTCGGCGGCCTCGAACGCGGTGAACCTCACCGACGGGCTCGACGGGCTGGCCAGCGGGTCGTCGGCGCTGGTCCTGGCGGCCTATGTCTTCATCGCGTTCTGGCAGGACCGCCACTCGTGCGTCGCCCAGGGCCCGATCCCGGCCTGCTATCCGGTGAGCGGCAAGGCCTCGCTCGACACCGCGATCGTGGCGGCCAGCGCGCTGGGGGCGGTCGCCGGATTCCTGTGGTGGAACGCGGCGCCGGCCCGGATCTTCATGGGCGACACGGGGTCGCTCGCGATCGGGGGGCTCCTGGCGGCGCTCGCCATCACCACGGAGACCCAGCTGCTGCTGGTGGTCCTGGGCGGGCTGTACGTGCTGGAGACCACCTCGGTGATCATCCAGGTCGTCTCGTTCCGGATGTTCCACAAGCGGGTGTTCCGGATGGCACCCATCCACCACCATTTCGAGCTGGTGGGCTGGCACGAGTTCACCGTGATCGTGCGGTTCTGGATCGTGGCCGGGCTGTCGGTGGCGTTCGGGCTGGGGCTGTTCTACGCGGACTTCCTGGCCCGCGGGGGAACCCAGTGACAGGGCGGTTCGCGGGGGAGCGGGCCGTGGTGGTCGGCCTGGGCGCCAGCGGGCTGGCCGCGGCGGAGGTCCTGGCCGCGGAGGGGGCCGAGGTCCGGGTGAGCGAACGCCGGCCGGCCGAACAGGTCGCCGAGGCCGCCGCGGAGCTCCGATCGAGGGGTGTGGAGGTCCTGGCCGGGGGGCACCGGCCGGAGCACCTCGAACGGGCCACCGTGGTGGTCGCGAGCCCGGGGGTCCCCGAGCGCGAGCCGGTGCTGGTGTGGGCCGCCGACCGGGGCCTGCCGGTGTGGAGCGAGATCGAGATCGGTGCCCGGCTGTGCCGCGTGCCGTACGTGGCCGTCACCGGGACGAACGGCAAGAGCACCACCACGCAGATGGTCGCGGCGGCCATGCGGTCCGCCGGGATGGACGCGGTGGCCTGCGGAAACATCGGCCACCCGTTCTCGCTGGCGGCCCGGGAGGGGCACGACGCCCTGGCCGTGGAGGTCTCGTCGTTCCAGCTCCGCCACCACGTGTCCTTCCACCCCCGGGTGTCGGTCCTGCTGAACCTCGCTCCCGACCACCTGGACTGGCACGGGTCGTTCGGCGCCTACGCGGCCGCCAAGGCCCGCGTGTACGAGCTCCAGGGGGGAACCGACGTGCACGTGGGCAACCGCGACGACGCGGCCGCCGCCGAGGTGTCCCGGCGGGCCCCCTGCGCCGTGTGGTGGTTCGGGCTGGGCCGGCCGGGCGAGGGGTTCGAGGTGGGGTTCGCGGGCGACCGGATGGTGTGGACGGCGGGGCCGGCCTCTCCGGTGGACCTGGGATCGCCGTCCGGCCCCGGCTCGGGGTTCCTGGCCGACGCGGCCGCCGCGGCCGCGGCCGGGGTCGCTTTCGGGCTGGACCCCGCGGCGATCCGCGCCGGCATCGCGTCGGTGGGGCCGCTGCCCCACCGGGGACAGGTCGTCGCCGAGGTCCGGGGGGTCCGGTTCATCGACGACTCCAAGGCCACGAACCCGCACGCCACGCTGGCCGCGCTGGACGGGCTCCGCGACACAGTACTCATCGCCGGAGGGCTGGCGAAGGGGGTGGACCTCTCGCCGCTCGCTGCCGGGATCCCGTCGCTGGCGGGCGTGGTGGCGATCGGTGAGGCCGCGCCCGAGGTGGTGGAGGTGTTCGACGGGCGGGTCCCGGTTCGGCGGGCGGTCACCATCGAGGAGGCCGCCCGGACCGCGTTCGACATGGCCCCCGCGGGAGGCGCCGTGCTGCTGGCCCCCGCGTGCGCAAGCCAGGACATGTTCCGCGACTACGCGGAGCGGGGGGACCGGTTCGCAGCGGCGGCCCGGGCCCTGCCGGGCGGCGTCGTCGAGGCCGGCGACGGCCGGGCCGACCGGGACGGGGACGGGGAGCGACAGGGGGTGGGTCGTGGCCGGGCGTAGCGCGGCGAAGCCGACCCTCCGGGTGGTCAAGGAGGACGAGCGTCCGTCGCTCCGCGAGCGGGTCCGGGCGTGGCGGGCCGCGCGCACGGCCAGGCGTCGCCGGCGCCGGGATCGGCGCCAGCCCATGCCGCGGACGGTGGTGGTGATGCTGGCGGCGGCGTTCCTGCTCACCGGGATCGGCCTGGTGATGGTGCTGTCGGCGAGCTCGGTGTCCTCGGCCATCGAGTACGGCACGAGCTTCCTGTTCCTGAAGCGCCAGGCGGTCTATGCGGCCATCGGGACCGTGGCCCTCATCGCCACGGCCCGGATCTCCTACCGCCGGTGGCAGGCCTTCTCGCCCGTGCTGCTGGTGCTGTCGGTGGTGCTGATGGGGCTGGCCCTCCACCCCTCGATCGGCTCGACGCGGGGCGGCTCCGCGCGGTGGATCGAGTTGGGGCCGGTGACCTTCCAGCCCTCCGAGCTGGCGAAGCTGGCGATGGTGATGTTCGCCGCGACGATCCTCACCAGGAAGTGGAAGCGGCTGGACGACCCCGCACACCTGGCCATCCCGCTCCTCCCGGCGGTGCTCGCGGTGTGCGGCCTGATCGTGCTCCAGCGCGACCTCGGCACCACCACCATCGTCGTGGTGACCACGTTCGTGATGCTGTTCGCCGCCGGGGTGCGGCTCCGGTACCTCGCCGTCACCGCGCTGACGGGGGCGGTCATGGGGTGGGGCCTGATCATGGTGGAGGGGTACCGGAAGGCCCGCCTGCTGTCGTTCCTGCACCCCGGGGCCGACCCCATGAACACCGGCTACCAGCTCATCCAGTCGCTCATCGGCCTGGGATCCGGTGGGTGGTTCGGGGTGGGGCTCGGGGCCAGCCGCCAGAAGTGGATGTGGCTGCCGAACGCCCACACGGACTTCATCTTCTCGATCCTCGGCGAGGAGCTCGGCCTGATCGGCGAGATCGTGGTCCTGGTGCTGTTCGCGGTGCTCGTGTACACGGGGATCCGGATCGCCTCGCGGGCCACCGACACGTTCGGGCGGCTCCTGGCCACCGGCATCGTGGGGTGGCTGGCCGTCCAGACGCTGGTGAACCTGGGCGCGGTGACCGGGCTGCTGCCGGTGACCGGCGTGCCGCTGCCGTTCGTGTCGTTCGGCGGCTCGTCGCTGATCGTCACCCTGGCCGGCGTGGGCATCCTGGCGAACATCGGACGAACGGCCGCGCGGGAGCAGGCCTCGGGGCGGGCGCCGCAGGCCGGCGCCGCCAGGGTGCGGCGAGGCCGCGGGACCAAGACAGTGAGGCGTCCGGCGAGGACGCCGGCCGCCGCCACCGCTCCGGCCGCGCGCCGGGGCGGGCCGGGCCACGCCGGGTCCGCCGCCCCCCGGGGGTCCGCGCACGTGCGCGGTGCGCGGACCGCCCGGCAGGCGCCCGTGCGGGGCGGAGGCTCCGGGGGGACGCCGCGGCGGGGGACGGCCCGAAGCGATGCCGCACGGGAGGCGGCCCGCCGGGGGCATCCGGTGGGCAGTGCCCGGCGTGGCGGCCCGCCGCAGGCCGGAGGGAGCCGATGAGGACACCGGCGGGGGCTCGATGAAGGTGCTCGTCGCCGGCGGGGGGACCGCCGGACACGTGTTCCCGGCCCTGGCCGTGGCTCGCCGTCTGGCCGACCATCACGGGGCCGAGGTCCGGTTCGCCGGGACGGCGGCCGGCCAGGAGGCCAGGCTCGTTCCCGCCGCCGGGTTCGAGCTGATCGAGGTCCGGGCCAGGCCGCTGCTGCGCCGGGCGTCGGTGGGGGCTCTCCGGGCCCCGTTCGTGGCGCTCGCCTCGGTCCGGCGGTGCCGACCGCTGGTCCGGGGGTGCGACGTGGTGCTCGGCATGGGCGGCTACGTGAGCGCGCCGCCGGTCATCGCCGCGTGGAGGGAGCACACGCCGATCGTGCTCCACGAGCAGAACGCGATCCCCGGCCTGGCCAACCGCCTGCTGTCGCGGGTGGCGGCGGTCACGGCGCTGTCGTTCGAGGAGGCGGCCCGGGGGCTGCCGCGGCGCGCCCGCACGGAGGTCACCGGGAACCCGATCCGGGAGTCCATCGGGGCGGTCCCCGCCGGGCGCGAGGGCCTGGCCAAGGAGGCCTACGTGGAGCTCGACCTCGATCCGGAACGCCGGACCGTGGTGATCTTCGGCGGGAGCCAGGGGGCTCTCCACGTCGACCGGGCGGCGGTGGGGGCCTGCCAGCTGCTCCGCGACCGGGGGGACCTCCAGGTCCTGCTGCTCACCGGCCCCGCGCACCACGACTCGGTGTCGCGGGGAGTGCCCGAGGGCGTGGCCCTGCACGTCCGCGTGCTGCCGTTCCTGGACCGCATGGATCTGGCGTACGCCGTGGCCGACCTCGTGGTGTCGCGCTCCGGCGCGACGACCGTGGCCGAGGTGACCGCCTGCGGCATCCCCTCGGTGCTGATCCCGTACCCGTATGCGACGGCCGGACACCAGGAGGCCAACGCCCGGGCCGTGCAGCGGGCCGGCGGCGCGAGCCTCCTGCTGGACGAGCAGCTCACGGCGGAGGCACTGGCCGAGCGGATCGAGAGCCTGGTCGACCACGAGGAGCGGCTGGTGTCCATGCGGGAGCGGGCCTCGGCGTGGGCCCGGCCGGACGCGGCCGAACGAGTGGCCGACCTGGTGGCGCGCGCGGCCTCGGAGGGATCGCGATGAACGCGGACGGGTACCGCCCGAGGGAGGGGAGCATCCCCACGCTGCCGGTGCCGGACCTGGGGCCGATCCGCCGGGTGCACATGATCGGGATCGGGGGGGCCGGGATGAGCGGGATCGGGCGCCTCCTGGTGGCCCGGGGGATCGCGGTGTCCGGGTCCGACCTCAAGGCGTCGGCCGGCCTGGACGACCTCCGGCAGCTCGGCGCCGACGTCTCGGTGGGCCACCGTCTGGAGCAGCTGACCGCGGCCGGGACACCCGACGCCGTCGTGGTGTCGACCGCCATCCCCGACCGCAATCCCGAGCTGGTCGAGGGCCGCCGGCTGGGCCTCCCCATCCTGGCCCGGGCCCAGATCCTGGCCGCGCTGATGTCGGGGTCGCGCGGGGTGGCGGTGGCCGGGACCCACGGGAAGACCACCACCACGTCGATGATCGCGGTGATCCTGGAACGCGTGGGCCTCGATCCCACGTTCGTCATCGGGGGGGACCTCAACGAGAGCGGCTCCGGGGCCCGCCACGGCGACGGTCCCTGGTTCGTGGCCGAGGCCGACGAGAGCGACGGGTCGTTCCTGCTGCTGGCGCCGGAGGTGGGCGTGGTGACGAACGTGGAGGTGGACCACGTCGACTTCTACTCGGGACCGGAGGAGACGAGGGCCGCGTTCGCGCGCTTCCTCGAACGGACCGGGACCGCGGTGGTGTGCGGGGACGACCCCGGCGCGCTGGAGGCGCTCCGCCTGGCCGGGCGCGGCGGGTCGACCGGCGGCAACGGGTCCGGCGGGGACCACGAGGAGATCACGTACGGCACGGGGCCGGGGAACGACGTGCGGGTCTCGGTGGAGGACGGCTCCGGACGCGGGGTGCGGGGGACCGTGGACGTCGACGGCGCCGCGATCCCGGTGGTCCTGCGGGTGCCCGGCGTGCACAACCTGATGAACGCGGCGGCGGCGATCCTCGCCGCCCGGGCGGCCGGCGTGGATCCGGATGAGGCCGCCGCGGCGCTCCGCAACTTCTCCGGCGTCCGGCGCCGGTTCGAGTTCCGGGGTATGGGTCGCGGCGCCGAGTTCTACGACGACTACGCGCACCATCCCACCGAGGTCCGGGCCACGCTGGCCGCCGTCCCGTCAGAGTACCGGCGGGTCCTCGCGGTGTTCCAGCCGCACCGATACACCCGGACGGAGGCGATGTGGGAGGCGCTGGGGGAGAGCCTGGGGCAGGCCGACGTCGTGGTGATCACGGAGGTCTACGGGGCGGGCGAGCCGCCGATCCCCGGCGTGACCGGGAAGCTCCTGGTGGAGTCCCTCACCGAGAGCGCCCCGGCCAAGCGGGTGGTGTACCTGCCGAAGCGGTCCGACCTCGTGCAGTTCCTGTCCCGGGAGGTCCGGCCGGGCGACCTGGTGCTGACCCTCGGCGCCGGGGACGTCACTACGGTCCCCGACGAGGCCCTCGAGCGGATCCTGGAGGTCGGATGACCTCGCCGGCCGCGGGGGAGACCACGGGCGGGGGGCCGGGTTCGCTGGCTCGGGCGGAGACCATCCTCCGGGCGGCGTGCGGCGAGCGCGTCCGGACGGCGTTCCCCCTGGCCCAGCTCACGACGTTTCGCATCGGCGGGCTCGCGGCCCTGTTCCTGGAACCGGAGTCCGAGGCGGACCTCCGCGCCGCCGGCCAGGCCGTCCGCGACGCGGGGGTCCCGTTCGTGGTCCTGGGGAAGGGATCGAACATCCTGGTGTCGGACGAGGGGTTCCCGGGACTGGTCCTACGGCTGGGCAAGGGGTTCCGGTGGGCCGCCCGAGACGGCGACCGGCTCACCGCCGGCGGCTCGATGCCGCTGCCGCGCCTGGCGGGGGTGGCCCTGTCGCACTCGCTCGCGGGGCTGGAGTTCGGGGTGGCCATCCCCGCGACCCTGGGGGGCGCCGTCCGGATGAACGCCGGGGCGCACGGGCACTCGCTGCACGAGGTGGTGGAGCGCGTCGACGTGTTCCGGCTCCGCACGGGATCCGCCCAGACCATCCCCGCCGCGGAGGCCGGGTTCGTGTACCGGAACTCCTCGCTGCCGGAGGACGGGGTCGTGGTGGCCGCCGGGCTCCGCCTCCGTCCGGGAGACCAGGCGGCCATCCGCGCCGAGATCGACGACGCGCGGGACTGGCGGCGTCGGACCCAGCCGCTCGCCGAGCCGAACTGCGGCAGCGTGTTCAAGAACCCCGAGGGCGGGCACGCCGCGCGCATGGTCGAGGACCTCGGGCTGAAGGGCGCCGCGGTGGGCGGTGCGTCGGTGTCGGAAAAGCACGCGAACTTCATCGTGGCCCGGCCGGGCGCCCGCGCTTCGGACGTCGTGGCCCTCATCCGGAGGATCCAGGAGCAGGTCGCGGACCGCTATGGCGTCCGCCTCGAACCGGAGGTGCATCTCGTTGGCCGCTTCGACACGGTCCCGCTCTAGTCGATCCCCGGCGCGCCCCACGCCCGGGCGGTCGTCCGCGCCGCCACCGGCGGCACGAACTGCCCAGTCGCGGCGGCCCGGGCGCAAGGGCCGGCACGAGGTGTCGGGGTCGACCCGGCGGTGGCCAAGGGTGCCGGTCTGGGTGGCCGGCCCGGTCGCGGGGATCGCCCTCGCGGCGACGGCGTGGCTGGTCGCGAACGGATCGATGTTCGATGCCCGCCACATCGAGGTCACGGGGACCTCGCACGTCGAGCGCGGGGAGGTCCTGCGCCTCACCGGCCTCCGCCCGTCCACGAACGTCCTGTGGCTCGACCTCGGGCGCGTGGCCGCGTCGGTGGAGTCGGATCCGTGGATCGCGAGCGCCGACGTCTCGCGGTCCCTGCCGGGCACGGTCCGGATCGAGATCCACGAACGGATGCCCGCCGCCACCATGCAGGTCGGTTCCACATGGCTCCTGGTGGCCACCGACGGAACGGTCCTCCAACGCGTCCGGTCCCGCCCATCGCTGCCGGTGCTGCCCGGCCCCGGCCGGGTGACCATCGGGACGCGCATCCCGCACCTGGCCGGCGCGGCCGCCGTGGCGGGGGGGATGTCGCCGTGGCTCCGTCATCGCGTCCGCACCGTGTCGCCGATCGAGGACGGGGCCCTCCAGGGCGAGCTCCCGGACGGGGCCGTCGTGCTGTTCGGCCAACCCACCGAGATCGACGCGAAGGACCAGGCCCTGGCCGGCATTCTGCAGTGGGCGTCGGATCGAGGCGCCCGGCTGGATCGCGTGGACCTCCGCTCGCCGCTCGCGCCGGTGGTGCAGGCCGTCGGCCACGTCGCCGGCATCCGCCTGGAGCCGGTCCGTCCGAGCGCGGCCGGCCACGGCCCGAAGGGCGGGACCGGGCACCCGCATCACCGGGACCGGTCGAAGACCTGAGGCCCGGGCGACATCCGGGCGTCGGCTCCACCGGGGCCGGCCGGGATCGGCTCCACGAGGGCCCGCCCTCGCCCTCCTCCGCGGGCCAGGATGTCGATCGCGCCGGCCCCTCCGCAGTTGCACCCGCCGAACGCGTGCACGACGCTGCTGGCGATCATGGTGTCGAGGCGTCCCGCGTTGCCTCCTCCGACGTCGATCGCGGTGGCCGTGGTGGCGGGGTCGTCCGCGGTGATCCGGTTGCGTTCGACGTCCACGACGGCCTGGCCCCCGGACAGCCCCGTGCCGACGGCGATGGCGTCGCACTGGCCGCCGTCCACGCGCTGCACTTCGATCCGGTTGGCGATCAAGCGGACCGTGCTCGGCGCGGAGACCTTCAGGTACACCCCGAGCCCGTGCATGGTGTTGTGCTCGACGGTCAGCGAGTTGCCGATGCCGGCGTCGAGGTCCCCGCCCACGCCCGCGTTCTCGAACCGGAGGCCGTCGATCGTCACGTGCAGGGTCGCGCCGTTCGTCCGGACGCTTCAGATCCGGTAGGTGCCGCCGCCGCCGATCACCGGGTGCTTCCCCTTCACCGGCCGCAGCATCACCGACTTGACGATCGTGAGGTCCTGGTCGACCCGGGTCGCGGCGATCCGGATCACGGAGCCGCTCGGCGCGTTCCCGAGGCAATCCTGCAGGGAGGTCCGGCAGGCCCCCGGCCCGGGGAACGTGAACACCTTCGTCCTCGCCGCGATGGCGTGCGCGGTGCCGACGCCGGCGAACAGCGTCAAGGCCATGGCCGAGAACGCCAGCAGTGATGTGATCTTCCGACGCATCGTGTGTCCTCCTGACGATGTGCCAGGCGCCGCCGGCGTGGTGCTCCGTGAACGTCCGGAGCTCGAACTGCGGGTGGTCCGGTGGCCCACGGCCCACACGTCGGTGGCGGTCCTGGCGCTCGCCGCCATGAGGGGGTTCTCGGGGTTCACGCCCGGGGCCGAGACCTCCTTCCACGCGGCGCAGGCGCGAAGGCGCGTGGGGGGAAGGGACGACAGGACGGCCTCGGCCAGGATGGGGTGGGTGAACCGGACGCGGTCAGCGTCGAACCCGATCACGCCGGCCGCGGGCCCGCTCGAGCGCGCGCTCGGTCTATGGCCCGACCAGGCCGATCAGGGCGTGCACGGTGGGCTGGCCCGAGGCCGCCGCCACGGCCAGGACCTCGCGGACCGCCGGCGGAAGCGAGCGGATCCGCTCTCCGCGGGCCTGCCAGGCCCGGGCCAGTTCGAGGGCGAAGAAGGGGTTCCCCCCCGAGAGCTCCTCGAGGCGCAGCAGCATGGGGCGGGCCAGCGACAAGCCCAGGTGGTCGCGGATCAGATGGTAGAGGGAGCCGAGCGGGAGGGGACCCACCTCGATCGCGACCAGCCGGTGCTCGAGGATGCTCCGCCCCAGGCCCAGGGGGAGCGCCGCGTCCAGACGGAAGCCTGCGGTCCCGCTTTCAGGCCTCCCGGACGACGACGCGCAGTCGCTGGACCGAGTTGTTCGCGTAGCCGCCGAGGTTCCAGGTGGCGTCGAGGGGCTGGACGTTGCCGGCCTCGTCGGTGGCGCGCGAGCACAGCTCGTGTTCGCCGGCGCCGGCATCCCAGGCGAACGTCCATCCGCGCCAGGCGTACGGCCCGGGGGCCGGTTCCAGGACGGCGTCGGACCAGGACCGGCCGCCGTCGGTGCTGACCTCGACGCGACCCACCGGCGCCCACCCCGACCAGGCCCTCCCGCGGAGGGTGTGCGAGCCGGCGTCGAGGTGGCGTTGCCGTGACAGGAACTCCGGGATGCCCGGGGGCTCCATGAGCGAACGGGGGAGGATGCGGGTGAGGGGCGTCCCTGGTTCGTCGTCGCTGGAGCGCAGGCGGTACGCGTGGGCCTGCTGGTATCCCTGGAAGGGGCGGTCCAGCACGGTGATCCGGCGGAGCCACTTCACGTGGGTCATGCCGTACCACCCCGGCACGACCAGGCGCAGGGGGAAGCCGTGCTGGGGCGGGAGGGGACGCCCGTTCATCTCCCAGGCCAGGAGGACCTCCGGGCGCATGGCTTCCGCGAAGGCGAGACTCCGCTCGTAGTCCTGCTCCTCACCGCCGTCGATCCCGCGGTCGAGACCGGTGAACAGCACCTCCACCGCCTCGTCGTCCACCCCGGCATCCGCCAGCACCTCCCCGAGCGGAACGCCGGTCCACCGGGCCGTGCCGACGGCCTCGTGGCCCCACGGCTGGCTCACGGGCCTCGGCTCCAGCTCCGCCCGCCCGTTCCCGGCGCACTCCAGCGTGACCGCGGCGGTCTGCGTGGACCTCGATGCCAGGTCCTCCAGGGAGAGGCGCAGGGGGTTCCGGACCAGCCCCCCGACGTCCAGCCGCCATGTGCCGGGATCCACGTGGGGGATGTCGAAGTGGATCAGGAGGTAGTGCAGCCCGGCCGGGGTGATCTCCTCCCGGAGGGCCTCCAGGGGCATCCCGTGGTTCCGGGCCGCCAGCCGGACCTCCTCGGTCCGGTACCCATCACCGGGTCCGGCCATAGGGGGGAACGCTGAGCTGTCATCCATACGGCGTAGATACCATGGCTGGCGACGGGATGCGACCCGAGGCGGGGAGCGGGGTCCCCGAATCCGGCCTGAATCTCGGCCGGAAATTTCTGTCATCCGAAGCAACAACTTGATACCCATTCCTGCTTGACGGACCAGCACGAAGACGTTACAGTGCTGCTTCTGTACTCGAGGTTGATATGACAATAAACCTCGAGTTGAGGGTAAGAGAAGGGGATCCCGCCACGGCGTTTCCCCAGGTAGAGGGGGGCAGACGCTCCCGGAGCGGAGGAGAGCAGATGCAGTCTCCATCGAACTACCTCGCCGTGATCAAGGTCCTCGGCATCGGCGGCGGCGGCGTGAACGCGGTGAACCGCATGATCGAGTCGGGCCTGCGCGGCGTGGAGTTCATCGCGGTCAACACTGATGCGCAGACCCTCCTGATGTCCGATGCCGACGTGAAGCTCGACATCGGGCGGGAGACCACCCGGGGCCTCGGCGCCGGCTCCGATCCGGAGGTCGGAAAGCGGGCCTCCGAGGAGCACCGCTCCGAGATCGAGGAGATCCTGAAGGGCGCCGACATGGTGTTCATCACCGCCGGCGAGGGTGGCGGCACCGGCACCGGCGGCGCCCCGGTGGTGGCCGAGATCGCCCGGGACCTGGGCGCGCTGACCATCGGCGTGGTGACCCGCCCGTTCGGCTTCGAAGGCCGCAAGCGGGCGACCCAGGCCGAGATCGGGATCACGGAGCTGAAGAAGGCCGTCGACACCCTGATCATCGTGCCGAACGACCGTCTGCTCCAGGTGTCGGACCCGCTGACGCCGATGGTGGACGCGTTCCGGATGGCCGACCAGGTCCTGTACCAGGGCGTGGACGGCATCACCTCGCTGATCATGACCCCGGGCCTCATCAACCTCGACTTCGCCGACGTGAAGGCGGTGATGACGAGCGCCGGGTCGGCCCTCATGGGGATCGGCCACGCGTCCGGGGAGAAGCGGGCGGAGGAGGCGGCGAAGGCCGCCATCTCCTCGCCGCTCCTGGAGTCCTCCATCGAGGGCGCGAAGGGCGTGCTGCTCTCGATCTCCGGCCCCCAGGACCTCTCGCTGCACGAGGTCAACCGGGCCGCGGAGACCATCACCAGGGTGGCCCACCCCGACGCGAACATCATCTTCGGAGCGGTCATCGACGACGCCATGGGCGACGAGGTCCGCGTGACGGTCATCGCCGCCGGGTTCGACAAGCTGGTGCCGTCGGCCGTTGCCGACTCCCGGCTGTCGCGCTTGCTGGAGGAGCCCTCCGTCTCGGCGCAGGCCGCGCGGGACGAGGCCCCGCTGCCCTCGCTCCTGGAGCACGAGGAGGAGGACGACATCTTCAAGCCCGCGCCGGAGACCGTGGTCTTCGACGCCGAGGAGGACCTGGACATCCCGGACTTCCTCAAGAACTGAACCACCCTCCGCCGGGTGCGTGCGGCAGACCGGCGGTCTGTGGGGGGCGGAACCGAACCGACCCGAGGCGCCCTTCCCCCGTCTCGGAGCACCGGATCGGCCACCGCCCCTCACCCTTTGTCTGCTCTGCCCGCGATCACCTGGTCCCTGTTGCTCTCCTGCCCTCGACCACGTCGCCTCCTTTGCTGCGTTCCACTCCGCGTGCAATCCTCAGCCCGCTGCCATGACGTTCGAACGGCGATCCCTGGGGCGGCGCGGATCGGCGCTGGTGTCGGTCACGCTCGAGCGCGCCGGGTTCCTGGCCGCGTTCACCGAGCGGACCGGTGGCGCCAGCGCAAAGCCGTTCGATTCCCTGAACGTGTCGTTCGCGGTGGGGGACGACCCCTCGGCGGTCTCCACGAACCGCGAGCGGGTCGTCGAGGGGCTGGGCATCCCGGCCTTCGCCACCGCCGAGCAGGTCCACGGCGCCAGGGCGGTCAGGGTGGGGGCCGCGCGGGGCGGCGCCGGTTTCGCGGACGCGGGTTCCAGGATCCCCGGGGCCGACGCGCTGTTCACCTCACGGGCGAACCTCCCCTTGGCCGTCCTCGTCGCGGACTGCCTGCCGGTGGCCATGGCCTCGCCGCGCGGGGGAATCCTGGCGGTGGTCCACGCCGGATGGCGGGGACTCGCGGCGGGGGCGCTGGGGGCCGCCGCGGCAGTGTTCGGCGACCCCGCCGACGTCGTGGCGGCCGTGGGACCGGCCATCGGGCCCTGCCACTACGAGGTGGGGGAGGACGTCGCGGTCGCGGTGGGCAAGGCGTTGGGGGCCGGGGCCGTCACCGAGCGACGCCGGGGGCGGCTCTTCCTGGACCTCCCCGGCACCGCGAGGGGCGCCCTGCGAGCGCTCGGCATCCGGAATGTTGACGTGGCCGGGATCTGCACGGCGTGCGAACGGGGACGCTTCTTCTCCCACCGGCGCGACGGCCCCCGCACCGGCCGCCAGGCCCTGGTGGGGGCGCGACGGTGACGCGCCGCTCCGCCCCCGATGCTCCTGTGGCGTTTGGCAACGAGCGACCATTCCTGCTCATTTGAGTGAACGAGAGTGATAGAGTCCGCCCTCGATCTGGAACGGAACCTGGCGGTGATTCGCCGGGGGGTCGGGGCCGCGGCCGCGCGCGCCGGGAGGGATCCCGGCGGGGTCACGGTGGTGGCGGTGGCCAAGGGCCTCCCCGCCGAGCTGGTGCGATGGGCGGCCGGAGCCGGGATCGCCGACGTGGGAGAGAACTACGTGCAGGAGATGGCGGCGAAGCGACAGGAGCTCGAGCCGGACGCGGCACCCCTGCGGTGGCACTTCGTGGGAACGCTCCAGCGCTCGACGGCCCATCGGGTGGCCGACCTCGCGGACGTCGTGCACACGCTGGGCTCGGCCCACGCCGCCGCCCGCCTGGCGGGACGGGCGGAGCGGGACGGCCGCCGGATCCCGGCCCTCATCGAGGTCGACTTCACTGGACACCGGGTGGGAGTGTCGGCGCGGGACCTCCCCGCGTTCGCCGCGGAGGTGCGGGCCCTCCGGGGCATGGAGCTCCGGGGGCTCATGACCCTGCCGCCGCTCACCGAGGACCCGGAGAGGGCGCGGCCATACTTCCGGCGGCTCCGGGAGCTCCGCGACGGGATCGCGGAGGGCCCCGGCGACCTCCCGGAGCTTTCGATGGGAATGTCGGGTGACTACGAGGTTGCGGTGGAGGAAGGCGCTACCATGATTCGGATCGGGACGGCCCTGTTCGGAGACCGGCCCACCACGTAGGAGGCGGGGATGCCAGGAGCATGGAGGAAGACCCTCAGCTACCTCGGCTTGGTCGAGGAGGAAGAGGACGAGGAGGTCCAGGACTACGGCGAGGAGCAGCTGGCCGTGGCCCAGCCCCGGCGCTTCGGGCACCGTGAGCCCCTGTCGGTGGCGCCGGCCCCGGAACCCACCCACAGCGTGATCCGGACCATCCCGCAGCCCCGGCCGTCGGCCGCCACCACCATCCACAAGTCCGAACCGAAGCGGTTCAACGAGGCCCGCGACCTCGGCGACAAGTTCCGCGAGGGCATCCCGGTCATCATGAACCTGCAGGGCACCGACGACGCCATCGCCCGGCGCCTGGTGGACTTCGCCTCGGGACTGGTGTTCGGGCTGGGCGGAAAGATCGAGACGGCGGCCAACCGGGTGTACCTGCTGACCCCGGCCGACGTCGAGGTCTCCGCCGAGGAGCGCGAGCGCCTGTCGGGCAGCTTCTACAACCAGTTCTGACCCGGGGGCCCGTGCTCGCCTCGCTCGGATTGCGCTGCGGAGCGCTCCTCGGGCTGTCCGGGGGGCTCCGAATCGTCTGTGGGCTGCTGACGATCTACCTGATCGTGTTGTTCGTCCGGATCCTGTCGTCGTGGTTCCCCCCGCCGCGGAGCGAGCCGCTGGCCACGGTGATGAGCGTGCTGTTCGCGCTCACCGATCCCGTGCTCCGTCCGCTCAGGAACATCATGCCGCCGATGCGGATGGGGATGATGGCGCTCGACCTGTCGCCGATCATCGTGTTCGTCGGCATCGCGGTCCTGAGGGCCGCCATCGGCTGCTAGCGCACGGGTCGTTCGGCGTGGGGGCCGGCCGCGTGCCGCACATGGGCTCCGTCAGTATCCTGTCCCGGACTCCGCCCCCCGACCTCCGACGCGAAGAGGATCCGACATGGCCAGGAAGAAGGACGAGGCCGCTCCGGTGGCTCCCCAGCGAATGACCCCGGTCGACGTCCAGCAGGTCCAGTTCCGCAGGGCGTTCCGCGGCTACGACGAGCAGGAGGTCGACGACTTCCTCGACCGCATCACGGAGGAGTTCACCCACCTGCTCGACGAGCGCCGCGCGCTCTCGGAGCGCGCCGGGGCCATGCCGACCATCCGCGTCACGGGCGCGTCCGACGTCGCGGAGGCCTCGCGTCAGGCCGACGAGATCCGGCGTCAGGCGAGGCAGCAGGCCGAAGCCATCGTCCGCGAGGCCCAGGCCCGGGCCCAGGCCATCCTGCGGGAGGCCCAGTCGCGGGTGGCCGCCGCGGGTGCGGGAGAAGCGGCGGCCGGGGTGGGAACGGCCGCGGTGGGAGCCTTCGTGTCCCGGGAGCGCGAGTTCCTCCAGCAGCTCGCCCAGCTGGTCCAGGGACACGCCCAGTCCGTGAAGGACATGGTGCAGTCGGCCCGCGACGCCATCCGGATGGAGGCGTCGGCTCCGGGCCAGTCGGCGGCGCCGTCCACCCCGCCGTCTCCCTCCGAGTCCGACGTCCGTCCCCCCGGCCCGTCGGCGGCGCCGTCCACCCCGCCGTCTCCCTCCGAGTCCGATGTCCGTCCCCCCGGCCCGTC
The DNA here is from genome assembly GCA_036394995.1 of Actinomycetota bacterium. Classification (GTDB taxonomy): domain Bacteria; phylum Actinomycetota; class UBA4738; order UBA4738; family JACQTL01; genus DASWED01. The sequence goes on along the minus strand of DASWED010000059.1, from coordinate 7,889 downwards.
GGCCGGGCAGGGAACCGGCCCCTCGGCGAGCGCCGGACGAGGGTCGCCGGAGGCCCCGGGCCCCGGGCCCTCCGGATCGCCTGGCGCCGCCCCTCCGGCGCAGCGGCCCCCGGCCGGCCCCGGCGCGGCGAGCCCCGGTTCGTCCGGTTCGGACCCCGGATCGACGTCCTCGGGCCCGGCCGGTCCCACGGCGGCGGGGCCGTCGGGCGGGAGCATCGCGGAATCGGAGCGGTCCGCCGCAGTGGCCACCGACACCAGGGCCGGGGCCCCCGAGCTGCCGGATCTCCCCGAGCCGCCCGGCGAGCTCAGGGCACCCCTGGACAGCTCCGCGCTGTTCCGGGAGCGCCCGGAGCCGGTGGCGGTCGTCCCCGAAGCGGAGCCGGCGACCCCGGACGCGGCCAAGCCGGACGCGGTGACCCCGGACGCCGAGGCCGACACGCCGGCGGCCGGTGCGGCCACCCGGGCGGCGGAGGAGGAAGCCCGAACGCCCCCCGGAGCCGCCGAGGGCGGAGGCGAAGGCGACGCCGGGTCGACCGAACAGGAGGAGTCGCTCCGCGAGCTGTTCTGGGGCGAGGACTAGGGCTTCGAGCCGTCCCCGGGGCGGTCGTCCCCGGTCGCCCGCGAGAGCCTGATCCGAACCGGGACCCCGTCCACCGCGCCCTCCGCCACGTGACCGGCGCCGTCCGCGGCGGCGGCGTCGAGTGACAGGTCCGCGGCCAGCGTCTCCTCCATCACGTAGCGCGAATGCGCGTCCACGGCGGCGGCCACCTCGGCCTCCGTCTGCACCGACAGCGAGATCCGGTCGGTGACGTCCAGCCCCGCCGCCTTCCGGGCGTCCTGGACCAGCCGGACCACCTCGCGCGCGGTGCCCTCCCGGCGGAGGTCCTCGGTGAGGTCGAGGTCGAGCGCCACCGTGGTCCCGCCCTCGGCGGCCACGCCCCACCCCTCCCGGACCTCCTGCGACAGCTCCACCTCGGAGGGCTCCAGCCGGACGGCCTCGCCGTCCCCCATGACCTCCACGGCCTCCCCCCGGGCCAGGGCCGCGGCGAGCTCACCGCCGTCCGAGGCCAGTGCGGCGGCAACGTCCTTCACCCTCGGCCCCAGCCGGGGGCCCAGGACCCGGAAGTTCGGCTTGACCCGCCACCCGGCGAGCTGCTCGGCGGACTCGGCGAACTCCATCGCCTTCACGTTCAGCTCGTCGGTCACCAGGGACAGGAGCGGCCGCAGCGCGGCGTGGTCCCCGGCATAGTGGACCACCGCGCGGGCCAACGGCTGGCGGACCTTGACCTTGGTGTCGTTCCGCACCGTTCGCCCGAGCGTCACGATCTGACGGGCCGCGGCCATGGCCTCCTCCAGGGCCCGGTCCACAAGCGCCGGGTCGGCCACAGGGTAGTCGGCCAGATGGACCGACTCACCCCGTCCCGCCCGGCCCGCCGCCAGATTCCGCCACAGCTCCTCGGCCAGGAAGGGCGTGAACGGAGCGAGCAGCATTGCGGCCGTGACCAGACATTCGTGCAGGGTCAGGTACGCGGCCGCCTTGTCCCGGGCCTCCGCGGACGCGCCGCCCCGCTCCGCCGACCAGAACCGGCGCCGCGACAGCCGGACGTACCAGTTCGACAGGTCGTCCAGCAACGCCGTGAGATCCCGCGCGGCGCCGGTCGCGTCGAACCGGTCCATCTGCGACCGCGCGTCGGCGGCGGTCCGGTGCAGACGCGACAGGATCCATCGGTCGAGCGGCGGCCGGTCGGCGACCGGAACCGCCGCGGCACCGGAGGCATCCGGATCGAACCCGTCGGCGTTCGCGTAGAGGACGTAGAACGCGTACACGTTCCACAGGGTGAGCAGGAACTGCCGGACCACGTCCTCGAATGTCTCCGCGGAGGCCCGCCGGGGCGCCCACGGCGAGCCGCTCGCGATCATGAACCACCGCACGGCGTCGGCCCCGAACCGGTCCAGCAGCGCGAACGGGTCCAGGACGTTCCCGAGGGACTTCGACATCTTCCGGCCCTCGCGGTCCATGACCAGCCCGTGGCACACCACGTCCCGATACGCGGTGGAGTCGAACAGCAGGACGCCCTCCGCCATCAGCGAGTAGAACCACCCCCGCGTCTGGTCGATCCCCTCCGCGATGAAGTCGGCCGGGAACCGCCGGCCGAACTCCGGCGCTCCGCGGCCGAGGTCGGGATGGTACCCCCACTGCGCGTACGGCATCGCGCCGGAGTCGTACCAGGCGTCGATGACCTCGGGGACCCGGCGGGCCTCCTCGCCGCACTCCGGACAGGCGAACGCCACCTCATCGATGTACGGGCGGTGCGGATCCAGATCCGCCAGGTCCCGCCCGGCCCGTTCGCCCAGCTCGGCCAGGGACCCGATCGCGGTGACGTGGCCCTGGCCGCACCGCCACAGCGGCAGCGGCGTCCCCCAGTACCGCTCGCGCGACAGCGCCCAGTCCACGTTGTTCTCCAGCCAGTTCCCGTACCGCCCGTGCTGGATGTGGTCGGGGTGCCAGCGCACGCCCTCGTTCACCTCGAGGAGGCGCTCCTTCCGGGCGGTGGTCCGCACGTACCAGGACGTCCGGGCCATGTACAGCAGCGGCGTCTGGCATCGCCAGCACAGCGGGTACGTGTGCTCGTAGCTCTCGGCGCGAAGGAGCAGGCCGCGCCGCCGGAGGTCCTCCGTGATCGGCGGATCGGCGTCCTTCACGAACATCCCCCGGACGAACTCCGGGGCCCGGTCGTTGAACCGGCCGAAGTCGTCCACGGGGTTGAACGTGGGCCAGCCCTCCCGCCGGCCCAGCTCGAGGTCGTCGGCGCCGAACCCGGGGGCGATGTGCACCACGCCCGTTCCCTCGTTCATCACCACGAAGTCGGCCGCCACCACGCGTTGGGCGTCCCCATCCACGTTCGGGTACAGGGGCTCGTACCGCGTCCCCACCAGGGCCCGCCCGGGGAGGGTCTCGACGACGGGTGCGTCCGGACCGAGGACGGCCTCCTTCAGCGCGGCGGCCACCACCAGCCGCTCCCCGTCGTGGTCGACCACCACGTAGGACTCGCCCTCGTCCACGGCCAGGCCCTCGTTCGATGGGAGGGTCCAGGGCGTGGTGGTCCACGCGAGGATCGCGGCGCCCCCAACCGCCGGCGTGGACGGCTCGGTGACCCGGAACTTCACGAACACGCTGGGGTCGACCACCTTCTCGTAACCGAGGGCCACCTCGTGGTCGGAGAGCCCCGTTCCGCACCGGGGGCAGTACGCCACCGACTTGTCGTCCTGGAACAGCAGCCCCTGTTCGAACAGCGTCTTCAGCGACCACCACACGCTCTCGACGTAGTCCGTGGACATCGTCCAGTACGGGTCGTCCATGTCGATCCAGTGGCCGATCCGCTCGACGAGCTCCTTCCAGTCGTCCACGTACCGAACCACGGACTCCCGGCACCGCCGGTTGAACTCCGCGATCCCGAAGGCCTCGATGTCGCGCTTGTTCCTGGTGCCGATCTCCTTCTCCACCTCGAGCTCGACCGGGAGGCCGTGGCAGTCCCACCCGGCCTTGCGGAGCACATAGTGCCCCGTCATGGTCCGGTACCGCGGGTACAGGTCCTTGAAGGTCCGGGCTTCGGCGTGGCCGATGTGGGGGCGGCCGTTCGCGGTGGGGGGCCCGTCGTAGAACACCCACTCCGGCGACCCCTCGCGCTGCTCCATCGAGCGCTCGAACACCCGGCGGTCCCGCCAGAACTCCAGGATCCGGCGGTCCAGCGCGGGGAGGTCCACCTTGGTGTCGACCGGCTCGTAGATCGTCATTCGTCCTCGTCGCCCTGTCCCTTCGGGCACCAAAAAGCCCCGTCCCTCGTTCGTTGCAGGGACGAGGCCTGAACGCGCCCCGCGGTACCACCCCGCGTTGCCGGCCCCTCGCGGTGGCCGGCCCCTCATGAGGTGCGAATACACCCCTTCCGCTGTCACGGGCGGACCCGGCCGCGTCTACCGGGGAGTCGGCAGCCTCCCGTTCGGGCGGCGGCTCGGGGAGGATGTTCGAAGGGTCCGGCCGCCGGGCTCGCACCGTCCCCGGCTCGCTTCGGCCGAACGGGTCCTCCTACTCGTTCCCGTCGTCGCCTCTTCCGCCATGCTACCGGATGCGATGGGCACGATCACGGTCCGGGTGGTGCCCCGGTCGGCGAAGCCGGGGGTGGAGGTCAGGCAGGGGCGGGTGGTGGTGCGGGTCCTGGCCCCGCCGGTGGAGGGCCGGGCCACCGAGGAGGCAAGGACGGCGCTGGCCGCGGCCCTCGGCGTCCCCCGCGGTGCCGTCCGGTTGCGCTCGGGGGCTACCGCCAGGGACAAGGCGTTCGAAGTGGACGCGGTGACTCCGGAGGAGGCCATCCGGCGGTTGGGCCCGCAGGGGTGAGGACTCCTGTCCGTTGCCGGTTCGCGGGAGGCGGTGCTACGGTCCCTCGACCATGCCGAGGGAATCCCTGACCGCCAAGGAGCTCGAGGAGCTGCGGGCCAGCCTGGAACGGGAGCGATCCGAGCTGCAGTCGCAGCTGAACGAGATCGAGACGTCCACGTTCTCCCAGAACCAGTCCGACCTCTCGGGCGAGACGGCGTTCGACGACGAGTACGCGGACGCCGGGACGGCCACCTTCGAGCGCGAACGGGACCTTTCGCTCGAGAACAACGTCCGGGATCTCCTGGGCAAGATCGAGAAGGCCCTCACCCGCATGGACGAGGGCACGTACGGGACGTGCGAGCGGTGCGGCAAGCCCATCGAGAAGGCCCGGTTGAAGGCCCTGCCGTACGCCAACCTGTGCATCGCGGACGCGCAGGCGGCGAGCCGCCCGCGCTGATGTCCTCACCGGACCGCGGCGCCCCCGGCCCGGCACGGCCGGCGGCCCCCCCGGCCACGACGGACCGTTCGACTCGCGACCGGGCCAGGCTGGCCGTCATGCTGTTCTCGACCGCGGGCGCCCTGTACGGGCTCGACCGGCTCACGAAGTACCTGGCCGAGCACCACCTCCAGGGCCGGAACCGCTCGCTGATCCCGGGCGTCCTCCAGCTCCAGTACACGACGAACCCCGGCGGCGCGTTCGGGCTGTTCGGCGGCGCGACGTGGCTGTTCCTGACCGCCACGCTGGCGGTGTCGGCGGTGATCCTGTTCGCGGCGTTCAACCTGCCGAACCGGACCCTCGCCGTGGCCCTCGGCCTGGTCCTCGGCGGGGCCATGGGGAACCTCACCGACCGGTTCGTGAACGGCCCCGGGGCCTCCGGCGAGGTGGTGGACTTCCTGGCGTTCGCCAAGAATCCCGACGCGACCCCGGTGTGGCCGGTGTTCAACCTGGCCGACTCGGCGATCGTGGCCGGGGCCGCGCTGATCCTGCTGGCCAGCCTCCGCCGCACCGTCCAGCGATGACCGAGCAACGCCTGGCGGCGCCGGGGCCGGGACGCCTGGACGTCGTGCTGACCGAGGCCCTGGGGGTGCCCAGGGCGGACGTGCAGCGGGCCATCGAGGCCGGCCGGGTCCGCGTGGAGGGCCGGCCGCGGCCGAAGTCGTTCCGGCTGGAGGGCGGGGAGCAGCTGGCGATCGACCTCGAGGCCGCCCGGGAGCTCCCGGCGGAGGGGGATCCCGTTCCCGTCCGCTACCGGGACGAGCACCTGTACGTGGTGTCGAAGCCTCCCGGGGTCCCCACCCACCCCACCGCGTCGCGCCGGAGCGGAACCCTCGTGAACCGGCTGAAGGCCATGGGGGTGCCGCTGGCGGCCGGATGGGAGCCCGACCGGCCGGGGATCGTGCACCGACTGGATGCGGGGACCTCGGGTCTGATGGTGGTGGCCGCCGACGACCGGACCCACGAGCTGCTGGCGGCCATGTTCAAGGAGCACACCGTGGACCGGCGGTACATGGCGCTGGTCCGGGGCCGGGTGGAGCACGACCGGTTCGCGGTGGATGCGGCGCTGGAGCGGCAGGGTGCCCGGGTCCGGGTCACCGCCGAGGGGGGGCGGGAGGCCGAGACCCGGTTCGAGGTCAGGGAGCGGCTGCCCCGGACCACGCTGCTGGAGGCGGCCCCCCGGACCGGGCGGACCCACCAGATCCGGGTGCACCTGTCGGCCATCGGGCACCCCGTGATGGGGGACCGGCGCTACGGCGGGGCCGGCGACGAGGCGAAGGCACTGGGCCTGGACCGCACGTTCCTGCACTCGTGGCGGATCTCGTTCGAACACCCGGTCACCGGAAGGCTGATCGAGCTGGAGGAGCCCCTGCCGGACGACCTGGAGCGGGCTCTCCAGCGCGCCCGGCGCCGATAGCCCTGCCGTTGTCAATCCGCCGCCCCGTCCTATGCGAACATCTGCACGACGCGCTCGGGGGAGCGCGGTCTCATCGAGCGGGAGGAGGGTCGGGATGGGCGAGGCCAGGGAACTCGGCGAGCGCTGGTTCGAGACGGTGCGGGGCGGCGACGTCGACGCGATCGCCGCGCTGCTGACCGATGACGTGGACTTCACCACGCCGGTGGAGCCAATTTCCGGTCCCCGCGAGGCGGCGGCGTTCGTGACGGGATACTCGACGGCGTTCCCCGACTCCGCGTTCGTCATCGAACGGTGGATCGAGGAGGGCGACATGGTCGTGGCCGAGGGCCGCTACACGGGGACGAACACGGGTCCCATGGTGGGACCGATGGGGGAGATGCCGGCAACCGGGAAGTCGGTGGACCTCCCGTTCACGACGGTGATGCAGGTCCGTGACGGCAAGCTCGCAGCGCAGCGGGCCTACTGGGACAACACGACGTTCATGATGCAGCTCGGCCTGATGCCGGGACCCGGAGCCTGACCCTCGGGTCCAACCAGGCCGATCACGGCGCGGCGGCGGGCCGGGGGGGAGGGTTGGCCCGCCGCTCGGGGCCTCGGCGCGAGGGGGGCTAACGCCGGGCCCGGGCCCTGTCCTGGGTGAGGTACAGGGCGTGTTGCGTGCGGACCTCCTCGCGGGAGGCCAGCACGGCATCCTCGACGTCCGGGGGGAGGGTGCGGCCCTCCACCAGATCCGAGACCTTCCGGGGGTCCACGGACAGGACCCGGTCCCACAGGCCGAGGGGTTCGAGCACCTCACGGAGCTTGCGCTCGTCGGGTGCGGTGACGTGCTGCGGCCGCCGGTCGATGACCGAGCCGTCCGAGGCGAACAGCCGCCGGTAGCCGTGCTCCTCGCAGAACGCGTTGATGAGGGCGGCCAGCTCGTCGAGCCGCCGGTAGACGTCGCGGCCCTGCTGCTTGCGGGCCACCCATTCGTCCACGACGTCGCTCATGCGGGGCGCGGGGTCGCCGCCGGCCTTCTCGTACTTGTGGCGGTACAGGGGGCACATGGCCTGGTAGTCGCACCAGTCGCACAGCGGGTTCTGCTTCGGTTCGAACTTCCCCGCGGCGATGCGCTCGGCGACGGTGGCGATGCGTCGGCGGAGCTCATCGGCGTGTTCCCGGGTGCGGGTGGTGGTCATCCGCTGGCCGGGGAGGAGGAAGTACAGCGTGAGCCGTTCGGGCTCGATGCCCCAGACCTGTTGCGCCGCAAGCCAGTAGATCGAGAGCTGGAGGTCCTGTTCGACCCGTGACATGGGGGGGAGGCGGCGGTTGGTCTTGTAGTCGATGATCTCGTAGCCGCCCCCGGGGATGCGATCCAGCCGGTCGATGGTGCCGTTGATCGGGATGCCCTCGATCTCAACCGTGAACCGGAACTCCAGCGCGGCGGGGATCCGGTACGTCCCGACGTTCTCCCGGTGGTATTGACCCAGAACCGTGCCGGCGTGCTCACGGTACATCAGCTCCTCGGCCTCGGAGGAGTAGCCGTCCGAGACCCATACGGAGTCGAGGATCTCGTGGAGCTCCTCGAGCGGCGGCGGGACCGGCACCGGCCGGTTGTGCCA
>DASWED010000058.1:0-7838 GCA_036394995.1 Actinomycetota bacterium | reverse complement strand
CGGTGCCGGAGCCCGATCCCGAGTCCGAACCGGTCCCGGAGCCGGACCCCGAACCGGAGCCGCTCCCGGAGCCGCCGGTCCCGCTCCCGGAGCCGCCGGTGCCGTCGCCCGAACCGTCGCCCGAACCGCCGGTGCCGTCGCCGCCGCCCGACCCCCCTCCGCCGCTCGTCGGCGAGGGCTTGGGCGACGGCGATGGCGAGGGGGACGGCGATGGAGTGGGCTTCGTCGCGGACGAGAACGAGGCCGAGCCGCTGTAGCCGGATGAGGTCACGAGCGTGGGGACGACCAGGATCGAATAGGACCCCGCGGCGTTCGCGATGTAAACGCTCTCGGAGGACGACGAGCTCGACGCGGAGCTGCCCGCGCCCGACACGTAGAGGTCGAAGTTGTCGCTCGAGTCCCCCCACGAGATGGAGACCCGGACGCCGCCGGTGTGGGTGTCCCAGTAGGAGGAGCTCACCCCGACCGACAGCGTGAAGTGGTCGCACACCGTGTCGCCGGCGGAGCATGCGGCCGGGCTGGCGGTGGCGCCGGCCACGTAGCTCTGCCCGCTCCAGTGGGTGGAGGTGCCGCTCGGCCCCACGCTCCCCGAGGACGGGGACGCGGCGAAGCTCGGCCCCGCCACCGTGAGGACGAACAGGATCGCCGCGGCCGAGGCCACCGCGATCGAGGCGGCCGTCCGCCGCGAGTTCGGTCGGAGAATACGTCGTCTCAACATCTGTTCGGCTCCATCCCCCTCGGCTCGCCCTGGGAGGGCGGCATCCGCTCACGCGGGGCGGGCATTCGCGGGGCAGATGTACCCACGGTTCGCCGGGTCCAAACCGGGCCCTGGCGACGCGTTCGCGCCTGGTCGCGGGGCCACGCCGGTCCTTACCCGGCCTGGGTCCAGGCCGGGGCCCGGCCCCCCACGAACACCTGACGGGCCACCGACGGGATCAGCCCGCGGTCGCTCCGGGCGTTCACGAACAGCAGGTACGGCCCCGGCGGCGCCACCGCGCCGGAGGGGGGTCGGGCGACGGTCACCGAGCCCGCGCTCCGGCTCACGATCCGGAGATCCACCACCCGCTGGTCGGCGTCCGTGAGGTGGGTGAGCGCGGGGTTGCGGACCAGCGCCACCGTGCCGATCCGGGCGGCGTCGGGCGTCCTGATCGTGAACGTGCCCCGGTAGCCCACCGAGTCCGGCGCGTTCGAGATGGCCGGACGGGGTCCCCAGAACAGGTACGGCGGGCTGTACACCTCGAACGACGGGTCCCGCCACGGGTTCGAGAACCCCCCGGGGACCTCCGTCTGCGCCCCATATCCGGTGCCGATGGGGGAGTGCCCGCCCACCAGGACCCGCCCGTCCGGCAGGAGGACGGCGGTGTTGTGGTATGTCCGGTCGTCGGTGCCACTCGCGAGCGGCGCCCACGTCTTCGTGGCCGGATCGAACAGCTCGGCCTGGGCCACCGGGAATCCCGAGCCGGGGGCGTCCACCTCGTCGCGGTCGGCGCCGGAGAACGCGATGACCTGGCCGGTGGGCAGGACCACCGCCGTGGAGTACCAGCGGGCGTTGTTCAGCATGCCGGTGAGCTCGGAGGAGAACGCATCGCCGTGTGCGGTGTCCACGGTGTCGATCTGGCTGGTGGGGTTCGCCACGTAGGAGCCCGGCGTGGTGCCGAACACGCCGCCGGCCGACAGGAACGACGCCTTCGCGTACGGCGCGCGGAGCGGGAGCATGACGGAGAACGCCGAGCCCCGGAACGCGAGCGCCGGCGTCCCGAGGTCGGTCCAGGTCCTCGCGGCGGGGTCGTACGCGGCGGCCTCGTTCCACAGGGCCTCGTCGTAGGCCTGGCCGAACGGGTTGAACGTCTGCCCGCCGGCGTCGTAGTAGACCTTGCCGTCCGGGAGCAGGTGGAGCCGGGGGAACAGCGGGAGCGAGCGGTCGCCGCCCGTACCGTTCGACGTCCAGGCCCGCGTTCCCAGGTGGTACGTCTCGGTCTGGACGACGTTCCGGCCGGAGTCCTCCGGCGTCTCCGGGTACAGCGGCTTCACGAGCTTCGTGACGCCGCTCGCCACGAACACGTCCCCGTTCGCCAGGGTCACCAGCGTCGGGTACCACCGGCCGTGGTGCATCCAGCCCGACTGGATCCACCGGTTCGACCTCGGGAGGAACAGCCGGGAGTTGCGGAGGCCCTCCAGCTCGGCCACCCCGTACGGAGTGCCGGGCACGTGGGGCTCGGAGTAGTAGTTCGTGCCGCCCGCCACCAGGACCGTGCCGTCCCTCAGGATCACCTGGCTGGAGCAGAACAGCGCCCCGGGGGCGTTCCCGGGGTCGTTGAGGACCTCGTTCAGCGGTGGAGGCGCGTCGAGGACCAGGTAGGTGGAGTCGTAGCCGTTCGCGTTCGCGCCGCCGTCGGATGGGTCGGGCGTCTCCCATGAGCCGTGGAGGTCCATCACCCGGCTCTGGTCCATCCCGGCCACGTCGCCGAATTCCGCGGCCACGCCGTAGTGGACCGACTCCATGGCCTCCAGGCCGTCCCAGTACAGGACCCGTCCGTTCGGCAGGATCACCACGCTCACGGCGGCCGGCTTGCAGTCGGGCGGCTGGGCCGTCGCGGGCCCGGTGGACCCCTCGGCCTCGTGCGGGCAGCTCGGTCCCGGTTCGGCGAACGGGGGCCCGAACCGGCCGACCTGGGCGGCGGGCGGCGTGTCGGCCCGGGCGGGGGGCGCGAACGCGGGCCCGGGGACGGCGAGGGCGGCGAGCAGGAGCAGTCCGGCGGCCGACGCCGCCGCGGGCAGGACGCGCTTCATGTGTTCCCTCCGAAGGTTCGGGCAGGGGCCTTCGGGGCCCCGCGCGGGCCCGGGCGCACGTTGCTTGTACCCCTCGCCGCCCCGGGCAAACGACCTCGGGCGGCCCTGGGGAGGCTCGGTACAATCCCCCCGGAGACGTGGCTGAGTGGCCGAAAGCAGCCGCCTGCTAAGCGGTTAGGGGGTTGATAGCTCCCTCACAGGTTCGAATCCTGTCGTCTCCGCAAGTCGGTATGCGTCCCAACTCGAACGTGAGGCATGGCGAGGTCTTGCGCCGGGTCGCGTATTGACCAGTGCCTCGTGACCTGGCACCGTCCGGAGTCCGTATCGACCGAGGGGAGGGGTTCATCATGAAGCTGCGTACCCGCTTGGGCGGTGCCGTTGCCCTGGTCGCTCTGGCGTTCGCCGTGGTTGTGGTCGCCGGGAGTCCAGGGGCCCTAGCGACCCAGGGTTCGCCGATCACCGCGGGGCAAGGCAACTCCGAGACGGCCGTGACGAGGCTGTACAACACAACGGCGGGGTTTCAGGGCTGTGACGCGGTGACCCCCAATCCAAGCACCAGCGGACTGTTTGTGTGCGGCAGTCATGGGCTCATGGGGGCTGGGACCGCCGCTGGCCTGTTCGGGATCACCGAAGACTCATCGACGGGCTATGGCGTCGAGGGCAAGACCGTCAAAGGCACCGGCGTCTACGGCCACAACACCGGGTCGACCGGCATCGGGGTGTGGGGCCAGACGGGCGGGACCGGCTCCGCCGTGTACGGCGAAGCCACCGTGAACGGGGCCGGCGTGTTCGGGGATTCCCCCGCCGGGACCGGTGTCCAGGCTCGCAGCACGACCGGCACGGCTCTCAACGTCCTCGGCAAGGCCAAGTTCAGCAGGAGCGGGCTGGCCTTCCTCCCCTCCGGCTCGAACCACGTCACGGTGAACATGTCGGGGGCGACCACGGGCAGCATGATCCTGGCGACCGTTCAGCAGAAGGGACCGTTCTTCGTGAAGAACGTGGTGCCTGCTACGGGTTCTTTCACCATCTACCTCAACAAGGCACCGGCCTATCCGAACACCGTCATCGTCGCGTACTTCGTGCTGAACTAGGAGCGCTGGCAGAGACCCTTTGTTCCGTCGGCGTGAGCTGATCGGACACGCTCGTGCTGCGCGAGCGCCCGTTCCAGGGCGTCGACCGCCCCGTCCAGGTCGCTCCGCGCGGCGAACACGAGGCCGCGGACCCGCAGTGCCGCCGCCATCGCCGACGGCCGGTCGAGCGACGTCGCTGTCATACGCAATCGAAGAGACGCCACCGCCGGGGACATATCGGTCCGCCGACGGGCCTTCACCGTGGCCCGAACGCGGGGAGGCGAACCCCTGGAGCCACGAGACCGGTCAGCCCACGTGGCCCGGCCATGGACGCCAGGTTCACCGGCAGCCGCCTCGGGCCCCAGCCCCCGGGCGGGCCGTCGAACACGCCTGGCAGGCGCGTGTCGCACGTCTCGCAGCGGCCGTCGTCCGTCAACCGGTACCGCCCCAGCCGGTACCAGTCGCGTTCGATCACCCGTGTCCCGCACCCGGGGCAGTACGTGCTCTGACCCAGGGCGTCGTTCACGTTCCCGGTGTACGCGTGGCGGACGCCGTTGCGCAGCGCGATCGCGCGGGCCCGGGACAGCGTCCCCGCGGGCGTGTGAGGCCGGTCCATCATCTTGAAGTCGGGGTGGAAGGCGGTGAAGTGCATGGGTACGTCCGGTCCGAGGTGCTCGACCACCCATGCGGTCATGGCGTCGATCTCGTCGTCGGAGTCGTTGAGCCCCGGGATCAGCAGGTTCGTGATCTCGAACCACACGTCGGTCTCGTGCTTCAGGTACTCCAGCGTCTCGAGCACCGGCTGGAGGTGGGCGAAGCAGGTCCGGTGGTAGAAGTCCTCGGTGAACCCTTTGAGGTCCACGTTCGCGGCGTCCATGTGCCGGTAGAACTCCGTGCGGGGCTCGCGGCAGATGTAGCCGGCGGTCACGGCCACCGCCTTGATCCCGGCCTCCCGGCATGCGTCGGCCACGTCGACGGCGTACTCCATGAAGACGACGGGGTCGTTGTACGTGAAGGCGACGCTCCGGCACCCCAGCGCCCGTGCCGCGTCCGCGATGGCCTCCGGGCGGGCCTCGTCGGCCAGCGTGTCGATCTCCCGGGACTTCGAGATGTCCCAGTTCTGGCAGAACCGGCACCCCAGGTTGCATCCCGCGGTGCCGAACGACAGCACCGGGGTCCCGGGAAGGAAGTGGTCGAGGGGTTTCTTCTCGATGGGGTCGACGCAGTAGCCGCTGGACCGCCCGTACGTGGTGAGGACGATCCGGTCGTCCTCCCGCATCCGGACGAAGCAGAACCCTCGCTGGCCCTCCTGGAGCCGGCAGGCGCGCGGGCAGACGTCGCACTGCACCCGTCCGTCGTCCAGGCGGTGCCAGTACCGCGTGTCGACCGTGAAGCGATCCATCCTTGCGTGGCTCCTGCTCCCGTCCATTGTGTCCTCCCCGAGGGTCGGGGCGATAGCCGCGGTCAGAGCACGGTACAGACTGTGGGGCCGGACGTCCGACTCGACCGGAACGTCCCGGAGTGGTACCAACGCCGCAGGATCGACCAGGGAGGTGCCCCATGGACGACTCGTTCGGCGTTGGCGTGGTGTCCGGTGAAGCCCACGACGAGCCGGATGAACATGACGGGGTCACTCGGCGAGGGTTCCTCGCCGGCGCGGCCGGGGTGACCGGGGCGGCTGTGGCCTCCGGCCTGTGGCGGGGCTCGGCGGCGACGGCGGCGGAGCGCGCGGCGAACCGGGCCACGGGAGACACGCGGTTGTCCCGCACGACCGGCTACCGCGTCCTGGTCCTGGACCGCCAGCTCATGGGGTTCCTGAAGTCCGTGGACGGCGGCGACCCGGTGGGCGAGGTGGTGCTCGAGGACCCCGATGTCAGTGGCGTGGTGAGGAAGCACATCGGGAAGGTGAGCTACGACCCGATCGTGATGCGGTTCGGGCTGTCGATGGCCAAGCCGGTGTACGACTGGATCAGTGCGGTCCTGGTCCGCAAGGCGCCGGTTCATTCAGGATCGATCCTGGCGTGCGATTCCGAGCGCAACATCAAGAGCGCCCTGGACTTCTCGAACGCGCTCATCACCGAGATCAGGTTCCCTGTTCTCGATGCCGCCAGCACGGCCCCCGCGTACATCACGCTGACCCTGGCCCCCCAGTCCACCAAGATGCGCAGGGCCACCGGCGTGGTGAACCTGGACCCGACCAAGCAGAGGGCCTGGCTCGCGCAGAACTTCCACGTCACGCTGGGGACCCTGCCCACCAACAGGGTGAGCAAGGTGGAGGCGATCACCATCGAGCAGCCTGGCGTCGGGGGCCGCGCAACCGGCGTCCTGCAGGTCTCGAACGTGAGCCTGTTGTTCTCGCAGGTCGACGGCCTGGATTGGTACAGCTGGTTCAACGACTTCGTCATCCTCGGCAACGACGGCCAGGAGTTCGAACGTAACGGCCGCATCGCGTTCCTCTCCTCCGACCTCGCCAAAGAGCTCGCGAGCATCGATCTCGTGCAGCTCGGGATCTTCTCGCTGGCCCTCGACAAGCCCCAGCCGAACGCCGACACGGTGCAGCGCCTGAGGGCCGAGATGTACTGCGAGGAGATGCGGTTCAAGGGCCCCGGCGCCGTGTAGCGCGTCGCCCCGAGGAGCGTCCTGGCCGGAGGCGTGGTTTCCTCGCGCGGTATCCTGAGGCGGCAGGTCGGCGGGATCGTTCGCTGCACCAAGGAGCGTCCGACCCTGTCGCCTCGTCCGACCACGCGCCGGTAGCTCAGTCCGGATAGAGCGTCTGACTACGGATCAGAAGGTCGGGGGTTCGAATCCCTCCCGGCGCGCTGACCTGCGGAAACGCAGGCTGGAAGGTTGCGCACAGCGCTCAGTGAGCCGATGCTTCGACCGATCCCCGGCTTGGGAGTTGCGGCAGTCGCACCCCTTGTCCTTGGCGGTGGCGTATGACAATCTCAGCATCCGGTTCCAACGTTGGGGAGGTTCCAATGAGCGTTCGTTCCGCCGTTCGTGCCGTGATCGTGTCAGTCCTGGCCCTTGCAACCGTCCCGGCTCTCGTGCCCGGGGTGGCCCATGCCACCACCACGGCGGTGAACTGCCCCGGAGACGACCTCCAGACCGCCATCACCGCCGCCGCCGCCGGGGACACCCTGGACGTGACCGGGACCTGTACGGGGAACTTCTTCATCAACAAGGACATCACCCTGCAGGGCGACGGGTCCACCACGATCATGGGCGGAGGCTCGATCGCCCTCGCCCCCACGGTGCACTTCAACGACCTCACCCTGACAGGCGGGAGTTCGAACTCCGGTCCCGGGAGCTTCAGCATGCTCGGGGGGGCCGTGGTCACGCTGCTGAGGGTGACCGTGACCGGGAACCACTCGACCAACACCGGGTTGCCGGCCGTTGGCGCCATCCAGAACGTGGACGGCACCCTGCACCTTGTGGATTCAACGGTCAGCGGGAACACCGCGACCGGTACCACGACCTCGGGAGCCGTCGGAGGCGGCATCGACAACTTCGGCACGTTGTCCCTGACGAACTCGACGGTGAGCGGGAACACGGCCACAGCGGGAGTGGGAGCCAATGCGTTCGGCGGGGGCATCTACAACGGCGGCACCCTCACCGTGGTGGACTCCACGGTGAGCGGGAACACCGCGAACGGGAGCGCGAACGGCCACGGTGGCGGCATCTACAACAACGGCGGCCCCGTGACCCTGACGAACTCCACGGTGAGCGGGAACACCGCGACCGGCGGCAGCGAGGGCGCCGGGGGCGGCATCTTCAACAACAACGGCACCCTGACCGTGCAGGACTCCACGGTGAGCGGGAACACCGCGACCGGCGGCGGGGGCACCGCCGTCGGGGGCGGCATCTCCAACCAGGGCACCCTGACCGTGACGAACTCCACGGTGAGCGGGAACACCGCGACCGCCTTCCACGCCTTCGGGGGCGGCATCTTCAAACACAACGGCACCCTGACCGTGC
>DASWED010000057.1:0-12623 GCA_036394995.1 Actinomycetota bacterium | reverse complement strand
AGCCCGTGGACGCCCGCTCCGACATCTACTCGTTGGGGGTGGTGCTGTACGAGACCCTCACCGGGCAGGTCCCGTTCGCCGCCGACAGCCCCGTGGCCGTGGCCTACAAGCACGTCCGGGAGCCCCCCACCGCCCCCACCGAGATCGTGCCGGACATCCCGGCCGACCTCGAGGCCGTGGTGCTGAAGGCCATGGCCAAGAACCCCGCCAACCGGTACTCGAGCGCGAGCGAGATGCGGGAGGACCTGGAGCGGTTCCTGGAGGGCCGCCCGGTGCTGGCCACCCCGGTGCTGGGGCCGGAGGCCGAGGAGACGCAGCTGTTCACCCCCACCCGGGAGGGGACGGCCATCCTCACCACGCCGCTACCGCCCGAGGAGGGCCCCCGGCGGCGCCGCGTGTGGATCGGCGTGCTGGTGGGCGTGCTCATCGCGGCCGTGGTGGGCCTGGCGCTGTTCCTGCTGGCCAAGAGCCTGACCGGCTCCTCGACGGAGACCGTCGAGATCCCCAAGGTCGTGGGCCTCAACGTGGAGGCCGCGAAGCTGAAGCTGGAGAATGCGGGCCTGAAGGCCGAGGAGCAGCTGAAGGCGAGCTCCAAGCCCGAGGACCAGGTCATCAACCAGAAGCCGGACCCCGGCACCGAAGTGGAGACCGGCTCCACGGTGACGCTGGTGGTCTCCGCGGGCCGGGCCCAGGTCACGGTCCCCGACGTCGTCGGACAGACTCCCGAGGAGGCGGGCGTGACGCTGCAGGACAGCAAGCTGCAGCTCGGCGAGAAGCTGGCCGACGAGCCCAGCGACACGGTGGAGAAGGGCTCGATCACGCGAACCCGTCCGGAGGCCGACGCCAGCGTCACGGCGGGGACCCCCATCGACTACTTCCTGTCCAGCGGGCCACAGCCGGTGGCCGTCCCGGACGTGCACTGCATGGACTTCGACCAGGCCCGGCGGCTCCTCGAGGACAAGGGCTTCAACGTGACCGACGGTGGGACCGACCCCAACGGGCCCGACCTCAACTGCCCCTTCCCCGACCGGGCCACGCGCACCGTTCCCTCAGCCGGGAGCGAGGTCCCTTCCGGGAGCGACGTCACGCTGTACCACTCGGCCACTCCCCCGTCCCCGTCCCGGTCGCCCTCGCCCAGCCCGTCGCCGGAGCCGTCCCTGTCGCCCTCCCCGTCCCCGTCCCCCCTGATCAGCACCTCGCTGTGACCGACGTGACGGATCGCTCCCATCTCGACCCGCCGGGTTCTCCCGCCGCCGCACCCGACGCGGGCATCTGGTTCGTGCCCGAGGAGTTCACCGAGGAGGAGCGGGCCATCCTGGCGCCGCACTTCACCGATCTCGACGGGCCGGTGTTCGCACTGACGAACCTGCCGGAGGTGGTGAAGGGGGCGCTGTTCGCCAGGTACTCGCGGTCGGCGAAGTCGCTCCGGAGGCTGTTCCTGGACGAATTCGCCGAGGCGGCCGCGGGCGCCTCGGAGGACGCGGTGGGCGTCCGGCGGGCCGAGGAGCTGTACCAGCGGATCTTCCTCGAGTACGGCGACGACTCCGTGGCGCAGCTCGGAGGGGTCCACCTGGCCTGCGAGCAGGCCTCCCAGCCCCTGGCCAAGGTCCTGGAGTGGGGCCGGCTGGCCGCCTACCTCGAGCAGTCCACGCGGTACGTCCCGTACGACGACCGTCCCGGCGGCCGGTTCCGGTACGTGGTCCCGCCGGAGGTGGAGGCCCTGCCCGAGATGGCGGCGGAGTACCGGCGGGTCCAGGACGCCGCGTTCGAGGTGTACTCGAGCCGGCTGGGGCCGCTCCAGGACCTGTACCGGTCGTGGTTCCCCAAGGATCCCGCGGACTCCGACTTCGTGTACCGCTCGAGCATCCGGGCCCGGGCCTGCGACACGCTCCGCGGGCTCCTCCCGGCGGCCACCAGGACGAACGTGGGGATCTACGCCACCGGCCAGTCCTACGAACAGCTGCTGCTGCGTATGCGGGCGAACCCGCTGGCGGAGGTCCGGTCCTACGCCGACATGATGCTTCGCGAGCTCCGCAAGGTCATCCCCGCGTTCCTGGTCAGGGTGGACCGCCCGGACCGGGGCGGCGAGTGGTCCGGGTACCTCGCCCACACCCGGGAGGAGACCCGGCGGGTGGCGGACGAGCTGTTCGGAGAGGGCCCGGCCGGCGCCTCGCCGGCGCACGGAACGGCCGGCGTGGAGGTGGAGCTCACCGACTTCGATCCGGAGGGCGAGGCCAAGGTCGTGGCCGCCGCCCTGTACGCAGCGAACGAACGCCTCGGCGACCGGGAGCTGCTGGAGCGGGCCCGGTCCATGACCGAGGCCGAGCGCGAGCGGGTCCTCGGGGCGTACGGGGGCGTCCGGACGAACCGCCGGCACAAGCCGGGGCGGGCCTTCGAGCGGACGTCGTACCGGTTCGACGTCCTGTGCGACTACGGCGCGTTCCGGGACCTCCAGCGCCACCGGCTCCTCACGATCGAATGGCAGCCCCTGTCGCCCGCGCACGGCACGGAGGTTCCCCAGGAGCTGTCCGAGCTCCCCGGAGCCGTGGACGACTGGCACGAGGTCATGGCGGCGTCGGCCGGACTCCACCGGCGCCTGGCGGACGCGGGCCTCGGAGATGCGGCCCAGTACGCCGTGGCCATGGCGTACCGGATCCGGTTCGTCATGGAGATGAACGCCCGCGAGGCCATGCACCTGGTCGAGCTGCGGTCAGCCCCCCAGGGGCATCCGACGTACCGGCGGGTGGCCCAGCGGATGCACGACCTGATCGGCGAGGTCCATCCCCGGATCGCGGCGGCGATGTCGTTCGCCGACCACTCGCCGGTGGAGCTGGGACGGCTGGCCGCGGAGCGGCGGTCGGAGGCGAAGCGCCGGGAGCTCGACGCGGCCGGGGACCCGCCGAACGGGGCCGGGTCATGATCGCCGTGAACCGCGAGACCTGGATCCTGATGGGCTTCGTGGCGCTCGCGGTGGCGGCGCTGGCCATCACCGTGGCCGGGGCCATCCTGCTCCTTCGGCAGCGACGAGCCCGACGACCGTAGCTGGTCGCCGGGCTCGCCCCCTTCGCTCGCTGCAGGCAGTCCTCGTCGTCGTCGGTGTCGAGCTCCCGTCGGTTTGCTCGATGCGGACGGCTCAGCATCGGGAGGCCGCCGAGGCCGCTTGAGCCTTCCCCGACCGTTGCCTCCCAACGGCTCGCAGATCGGGGCCGAGAGGCCGGGAAGGCGACGTGACCGGGGGAGGCCGAATGGCGGAGATCGTCGAACCGCGGAGGTGGTGACCAGACTTGGGGTTCGGCGACGACGCCTACGCGGTGGCTCGGGCGGCGACGTCGGCGATGCGCTCGCGGACGTCCACGAGCTGGTCCTTGACCGAGCCCGACGAGGTCCCTCCCGGCGTGGCCCGTCGCTCCACCGCGGCGTCCGCGTCGAACAGCGCCGCGGTCTCGGGGCCGAGGACCGGCGAGATGACGGACCACTCGTCCGGCCGGACGTCGGCCAGGGTCCGGCCCTCGGACTCCAGCCGGGCCACCAGGGCCCCCACCGTCGCGTGCGCCTCGCGGAACGGCACGCCGCGGGAGACCAGCGCCTCCGCCAGGTCCGTGGCGAAGGCGGACGCCGTGATCGCCGCTCGCATCCGTTCGTGGTCGAACCGCAGCTCCGCGACCAGCGCGGCCATCGCGGGGAGCGCGAGGGCCAGCGTGTCGTGGGCGTCGAACAGGGGCTCCTTGTCCTCCTGGAGGTCGCGGTCGTACGCCAGCGGCAGGCCCTTCATCGCCGTGGCCAGCGCCACCAGGTCGCCCAGGAGCCTCCCGGCCTTGGCCCGGGCCAGCTCGGCCACGTCCGGGTTGCGCTTCTGGGGCATCATGCTCGACCCCGTGCTGTGGCGGTCCGGGAGCCGGGCGAACCCGAACTCCTCGGTCGTCCACAGCACCACGTCCTCGGCCAGGCGGGACAGGTGGACCCCGAGGATCGCGCACGCCGAGAGGAGCTCGAGGGCGAAATCCCGGTCGGACACCGCATCGATCGAGTTGCCGAACGCGCCACCGAACCCGAGCCGGCGGGCCGTGGATTCGACGGGGAGGGCCAGTGTCGAACCGGCCAGGGCCCCGGCCCCCAGCGCGCTGGAGTCGGCGGCCCGACCGGCCCGGCGGAGCCGTTCGGCGTCGCGCAGCAGCGGATACGCGTGGGCCAGGAGGTGGTGCGACAGCAGGACGGGCTGAGCCCGCTGGAGGTGGGTGTACCCGGGCATCACCGCGCCGAGGTGCTGCTCGGCCTGGTCGGCCAGGGCCGCGGCCAGCCCGGCGGCCAGTCCGGCCAGGTGCCCGGCGGCATCCTTGGCCCACAGCCGGAGGTCGGTGGCCACCAGGTCGTTGCGGCTCCGGCCCGCGTGGACCTTCGCCCCGGCGGGCCCGAGCCGTTCGATGAGGGCCCGCTCCACGGCCGAGTGGACGTCCTCGTCGGCCTCCGACCATTCGAACCGGTCGGCCGCGATGTCGGCGTCGATCTCCTTGAGAGCGCCGAGCAGCGCCGCCCTCTCGTCCTCCGAGACCAGGCCGGCCTCGACGAGGCCCTCGACGTGCGCCGCGGTGGCCCGGACGTCCTGGGGGGCCAGGCGGCGGTCGAACGAGAGCGAGCGGGTGAACGCCGCGGCCTCCGGAGAGAGGCCGTCGGCGAACCGGCCCGCCCACAGCGGCTTCTGGGGTGCTCCGTCCGCCGGCCCCTCCGGCCCGGGCGCGAGACCGGTCGGCTTCGGGGTTTCCAGGGAGGGTGACACTGCCGGAGCCGGCCTGGATTCCCGGACGGGCTCGGCGGACGGAGTTCTGGTGATCGGGGCGGAGTCGGGGCGGGCCTGCCGGGCGGCCCACGTTCGCACCGGCAGCGACCACAGCCGCACGAACCCCTCGGCGTGGCGGTGGTCGAACCGGTCGCCCCCGGCCTCGTACGTGGCCAGGGACAGGTCGTACAGCGCGGCCGGGGACCGGCGGCCGGTCACCGTGCACGAGCCCTTGAAGAAGCGCAGCCGGACCTCGCCGGTGACGCTGGCCTGCGTGGACTCCACGAACGTCCGGAGCGACGCGTGCAGGGGCGAGTGCCACATACCGTAGTAGGCCAGCTCGGCCCACCGCCGTTCGACCGCGGCCTTCTCGTGGGCCAGGTCGCGCTCCACCGTGAGGTCCTCCAGGTCGCGGTGCGCGGCGATGAGCGCCAGGGCCCCGGGGACCTCGTACAGCTCGCGCGACTTGATCCCCACCAGGCGGTTCTCGATCATGTCCACCCGGCCGAACCCGTGCCGCCCCCCGATCCGGGTCAGCTCCGCCACCAGGGCCTGTGGTTCGAGCTCGCGGCCGTCCAGGGCCACCGGCAGGCCGGCCTCGAACGACACCGTCACCTCGTCGGGCCGGTCCGGCGCCGAGCGAGGGTCCACGGTGAGGAAGAAGGCCTCGGCCGGGGGCTCGGCCCAGGGGTCCTCCAGGGGGCCGCACTCCACGGTCCGCCCCCAGATGTTCTCGTCGACCGAGAACGTCCTGGCCACCGCCGTGATGGGGATGCCCCACGTCTCGGCGCGGGCCCGGGCCTCGTCCCGCGACATCGTGGACTCCCGGACCGGCGCCATGACCTCCAGGTCGGGGGCCAGGGCCGCGAACGTGGTCTCGAACCGGACCTGGTCGTTGCCCTTGCCGGTGCACCCGTGCGCCACCACCTCGGCGCCCACCTCCCGGGCCACCTCGATGACCTTCGCCGCGATGAGCGGCCGGGCCAGCGAGGAGACCAGCGGGTACTTCCCCTCGTACAGCGCGTTGGCCTGCAGCGCCGGCCAGCAGTACTCGCGGACGAACTCCTCCCGGGCGTCGACCACGACGAGCTCCGCGCCGGCCGCGGCGGCCCGGGCCTCCAGCGCGTCGCGGTCCAACTCCTGCCCCACGTCCACCGCCACGGCCACCACGCGCAGGCCCCGCTCCTCGGCCAGCCACCGGGCGGCCACCGACGTGTCGAGCCCGCCCGAGTAGGCCAGCGCCACGGTCCTTCCCGGCCCCTTCATTGCGCCTCCCCCGCCAGCTCCTGGAGGCGACCGGCCACGATCCGGCCCCCGGTGCCCTCCGCGGCGATCAGCAGGATGGTGTCGTCGCCGGCGATCGTCCCGAGCACGCCGACCACGCCGGCCCGGTCCACCGCCTCGGCCACCGCGTTCGCCGCGCCCGGCGTGGTCTTCGCCACCACGAGGTTCCCGGAGGAGTCCACCGAGATGAGGAACTCCGACAGCAGGGTGCGGAGGCGGTGCCCGTTGCCGGTGGCCGAGGCCTCCGTGGGGCGGGCGTAGCGGAGGTGGCCGCCGCCGTCCCGGACCCGGACCAGCCCCAGCTCCTCGAGGTCGCGCGAGATCGTGGACTGGGTGGACTCGTAGCCCATGGACGCCAGACGGTCCCGGATCTCGTGCTGGCTGGCCAGCGGCTCCGTTCGAACCAGCTCCATCAGGGCCTGCTGCCGGGCGCGCTTCACGTTCCGGTCTCCTCCTTCGCCATCGTGGCGGCCGCCGCATCGGCGAACGCCGCCAGGAACCGCTCGACCTCCTCCGCCGAGACCGAGAGCGGCGGGGAGATCCGCACCACCTTCGGTCCCGCCTCGGTGGCCAGGCAGCCCCGGGCCATCAGCGCGCGGACCACCGCCCCGGCCACGTCGTCCTCGAACGCGACCCCCAGCAGGAGGCCGGCCCCGCGGACGCCGGCCACCCCGGGGAGATCCAGCGCGCGGAGCCCCTCGGTGAGCTGCGCGCCGCGGGCCCGGCAGTTCCCCAGCAGGTCCTCCCGTTCGATCACCTCGAGCACCGCCAGCGCCGCCCGGCACGGGACCGGGCCCCCGCCGAACGTCGACGCGTGCTCTCCGGGGCCGAAGGCGAGCTCCTCCCGGGCAATGCAGGCCCCGATGGGGAGCCCGCCGCCCAGCCCCTTGGCCAGCGTCACCACGTCGGGCTCGACGCCGGCCCGCTGGAACGCGAACCACTCGCCGGTCCGCCCGACCCCCGTCTGGACCTCGTCGAACATCAGCACCGCGCCGCGTTCGGTGCACAGCTCGCGGGCGAACGCGAGATACGACGGCTCCAGCGGGACCACGCCGCCCTCGCCCAGCACCGGCTCCAGGAGCACGGCCGCGGTCCGATCGCCCACGACGGCGTCCAGCGCGGCGCGGTCCCCCGGCGGGACGTGGACGAACCCCTCCGGGAGCGGGGCGAACGGGGCGTGCTTGGCCGGCTGGCCCGTCGCGGCCAGCGTGGCGAACGTCCGCCCGTGGAACGACCCCTGGAGCGCGACCACCTCCAGCCGCTCCGATCCGGGACCGGCCGCGAGCCCGTGCTTGCGGGCAATCTTCAGCGCGGCCTCGTTGGCCTCCGCGCCGGAGTTCGCGAAGAACACCCGGCCGAACCGGGCCAGGGACGTCAGTCGCCGGGCCAGCTCCTCCTGGGGTTCGGTGGAGAACAGGTTCGAGACATGGGTCAGGGTGGCGGCCTGTTCGGCCACGGCCTCCACCCACGCCGGGTGGGAGTGGCCGATGGGCATGGCCGCGATGCCGCCGGCGAAGTCGAGGTACTCGCGGCCCGCCGCATCCCACACCAGCGTTCCCCGGCCCCGCACCAGCGTGACCGGGTACCGGGCGTAGGTGGGCATGATCGCCGACTCGGCGACGGCCTGATCCCCGATCGCGCGCCCGGCCGCGACGTTCATCCGGCCTCCCCGGGGAACACGGCGTCGGGGACGAGCATGGTCCCGATCCC
This sequence comes from Actinomycetota bacterium, assembly GCA_036394995.1. Taxonomy (GTDB): domain Bacteria; phylum Actinomycetota; class UBA4738; order UBA4738; family JACQTL01; genus DASWED01. The sequence continues at coordinate 4,855 of DASWED010000057.1, read as the reverse complement.
CTCGGGCGTGAACAGCTCGAGGATCAGCGAATGCGGGATCCGGCCGTCGATGAGATGGGCCCGGCGGACCCCGGCCCGGATGGCGTCCGCGGCACTCTGCAGCTTCGGGATCATGCCGCCGTCGGCCACGCCGGCCGCCACCAGCCGCTCGCAGTCGCTCACGGTGGCCTCGGTCACCAGCTCGCCGCCCTCCCCCAGCAGACCGGCCACGTCCGAGAGGTACACCACCTTCGACGCGCCGACGGCCGCGGCCACGGCGCCCGCCACCACGTCGGCGTTCACGTTGTAGGCCTGCCCGGCGCCGTCGGCGCCGATCGAGGCGATCACCGGCACGGCCCCCTCCATGAGGTGCTCCAGCACGCCGACGTCCACCCGCTCGACATCCCCCACGAACCCCAGCGCCGGGTTCCGGGGGACGACCCGGATCAGCCCGCCGTCGACCCCCGACACTCCCACCGCCCGGACGCCGTGCCGGGACAGCAGCCCCACCAGGTCCGGGTTCACGAGCCCCACCAGCACCATCCGGGCGATCTCGAGCGTGGCCGCGTCGGTGACCCGGTGGCCCCCGACGAACGCCGGCTCCACGCCGAACCGCCGGGCCATCGCGGTGATCTGGGGCCCGCCGCCGTGCACCACCACCGGCCGCACGCCGACGTGGCGGAGCAGCGAGATGTCCTGGGCGAACGTCTCGGCCAGGCCCGACTCCTCCATGGCCGCGCCGCCCACCTTGACCACCACCACCGAGCCGGTGTGCTCCTCGATGAACGGCAGGGCCTCGAGGAGCACCCGGGCCTTGGCCCGGGTCCGCTCGCGGACCTGGGGGGGCGCCGTGCTCACCGTGTGCCCGGTGGTCGCGGCGGTGGTCGCGCCCGTGCCTGCGCTGTCATCCTCCGCCCGCCGGAGCGCCGTCACGTCGTGTACTCCCCGTTGATCCGCACGTACTCGTAGCCCAGGTCGCATCCGAACGCGGTGGCCTGCCCCGGCCCGTCGCCCAGGGAGATCCGGATCACGACCTCCCGCTCCTTCATGGCCGCCGCGCAGGCCGCCGGGTCGAACTCCGGCGGGACCCTTCCGCCGACAATCACCGGCACGGTCCCAAGGCTGGAGCCGACGTCCCCCGGCCTGAACCGGGCCCCGCTGGCCCCCACGGCTTGGAGGATCCGGCCCGGGTTGGGGTCCTTGCCGAACACCGCGGTCTTCACCAGCATCGAACCGGCCACGGCCTTGCCCACCCGGCGGGCGTCGCCGTCGCTGCCCGCACCGTCCACCTGGACCACCAGCGTCGTGGTGGCGCCCTCAGCGTCGGCCACGATCTGCCGGGCCAGGTCGCGGGTGGCCTCGGCCACGGCCTCGGTCAGCCCCTCGACGGACGGCTCCGAGCCCGACGCGCCGTTCGCGAACAGCAGGACGGTGTCGTTCGTGCTGGGGCAGTTGTCCACCGTGAGGGCGTTCCATACCGGGGCGGCGCCGTGGCGCAGGGCGTGCCGGACGGCCGTGGGGGACGCCGCCGCGTCGGAGGTCAGGAACACCAGCAGCGTGGCCAGGTCCGGGGCGATCATCCCGGCTCCCTTCGCGCATCCGCCCACGACGAACCCTCCTCCGTCGACGACGGTCTGCTTGGGCACCGTGTCCGTGGTCCGGATGGCCTCGGCGAACGCCGGCCCGCCGGCGGCGGAGAGCTCCGTGGCCGCGTGGCGGATCCCCGCCACCGCCGCGGCCACACGGACCCGGGGCCCGATGACGCCGGTCGAGCACGACAGGACGTCCCCGGGATCCAGCCCGAGGTCCACGGCGGCCGCGGCCGTGAGGTGCTCGGCGTCCTCGAGCCCCTCGGGACCGGTTCCGGCGTTGGCCTGGCCGCTGTTCGCCACCACGGCCCGGGCCGAGCCGTCCACCAGCCGCCGGCGGCACAGCTCCACCGGCGCCGCTGCGAACGCGTTGGTTGTGAACAGGCCTCCGGCCGTGGCCGGACCGTCCGACACCAGCAAGCCGAGGTCGAGGTTCCCGCTGGCCTTGAGCCCGGCGGGGACCCCGGCCGCCAGGAACCCCTTCGGCGCCGTGACGCTCACGGGTACACCCCGATCGTGGCGAGGCTCGTGGTCTCCTCGAACCCGAGCATGACGTTGAGGTTCTGGAGGGCCTGGCCGGCGGCGCCCTTCCCCAGGTTGTCGATGGCGCCGATCACCACGGCCATCCCGGAGTGGGCGTCGACCTCCACGGCCAGCTCGCACACGTTCGTCCCGGCTACGCGTTTGGGGTCGGGCATCCGCCCCGGCCCCAGCACCCGGACGAACGGCTCGCCCTCGTACGCCCCGTCCAGCGCCTCGCGCAGCCGGGCGGCGTCCGGGGCGTCCGACTCGCCTGGGGCCCCGGCCCGGACGACGCACGTCGTGACGATTCCCCGCACCGCGGGCACGATGTGCGGGACGAAGGTCACGACGGTCGACGTGCCCGTCCGGGCCAGGACGTGTTCCATCTCCGGGGTGTGCTGGTGGCGCCCCACGCGGTACGCCTGCACGCTCCCGTCGAGGGCGGCGAAGTGCGACTGCGGCGTGAGCTTCTTCCCCGCCCCCGAGATGCCGGACTTCCCGTCCACCACCACGTCGCCGTTCACGAGGCCCGCAAGGAACAGCGGATACAGCCCCAGGATCACGGGCGTCGGGTAGCAGCCCGGGTTCGCCACCAGCGGCGCGACGGCGACCTCCTCCCGGAACAGCTCCGTGAGACCGTACGCGGCCTTGTCCGGCCACGCCGGCGCCTCGTGGTCGAACCCGTACCAGACCGGGTAGTCCTCGGGCGGGAGCCGGAAGTCCGGACCGATGTCGACGACGCGCACCCCGGCCTCGACGAGGCCCGGCACGATCGCCGAGCTCAGGCCCGCCGGCAGCGCGACGAAGGCCGCCGCCACGGAACCCGCGTCGACGGCGTCGTTCGGCTCGAGGACGCGGTCGGCGAACGGCGCCAGATGCGGCCACACCTCGCCGAGGGTCTGCCCGGCGGCGTCGTGCGCGCCGACGAACGCCACCTCGAGCGTGGGATGAGCCGAGAGGAGGCGCAGCAGCTCCGCCCCGGAGAACCCGGAGGCGCCGAGAACGGCGACGGGAACGGGAGTCCGAACCATGAGTGAGTAATTATGCACATTCCTGGAACGATATGCAATACAGGGGGCGGGAGGCCGGGGCTCACCCCCCATTCGGAAGGGTGGGTGGCTAGGTTCGAACCCGGAGGGTCGGGTCCGCCCGGAGATCCCGAAGGTGCGGGCGCGCCACGCCCACCGAGCCCGCGACCAGGTCGAAGGCGTAGAGGCGTTGATCGTTCGAGCCGACGTAGACGACGCCGTCAGACACGGCGGGAGACGAGTACACCGAGCCGCCGGTGTGCGACGACCAGAGCGGCGAGCATGACACGTTGCCCGTCCCACAGGAGGTGGGGAAGGCATACAGATTGCCGTCGTTCGAGCCCACGTACACCACCCCGTTGGCGACGGCCGGGGAGGATAGGATGAAGCTAGTCGTCCCGTGCCACAGGGGGGAGCAGCTGGCGCCCCCCGTGCCGCACGAGGTGGGATAGGCATACAGGTTGCCGTCGGTCGACCCCACGTACACCACGCCGTTCGCGACGGCCGGGGATGACGGGACGTGGCCGGAGCCGGCCCCGGCGGTCCACAGGGCGAAGCAGGTGGCGTTGCCTGTGCCGCAGGAGGCCGGGAAGGCGAACAAGGAGAAGTCCGAGCCCACGTACACCACACCGTTGGCGACGGCAGGGGATGAGCGGACGTAGTCCCCGGCGGGCCCGTGCCACAGGGGGGAGCAGGTGGCGTTCCCGGTCCCGCAGGAGGCGGGGAAGGCGTACAGGTTCGTGTCATCCGAGCCGACGTACACCACCCCGTTCGCCACGGCCGGGGAGGACTCGATGATGTTCCCGGTGGTGCCGTGCCACAGGGGCGAGCAGGTGGCGTTGCCCGAGCCGCAGGAGGCGGGGAAGGCGTACAGGTTGTGGTCGTACGAGCCCACGTACACCACGCCGTTCGCCACCACGGGGGAGGACGTGAAGGCGAAGCCGGACACGATGCTCCCGAGGGGTCCGTGCCACAGCGGCGAGCACGCGGCGTTCCCCGTGCCGCAGGAGGCGGGGAAGGCGTACAGGTTGCCGTCGTTCGAGGCCACGTACACCACCCCGTTCGCCACGGCCGGGGAGGAGCGGACGGCGCCTCCAGTGTTCCCGTGCCACAGCGGGGAGCAGGTGGCGTTCGCCGTCCCGCACGAGGTTGGGAAGGCAGAGAGCTTGCCGTCGTCCGAGCCCACGTACACGACTCCGTTCGACACCGCGGGGGAGGACTCGACGGCCCCCCCCGTGGCCCCATGCCAGGCCTCCTCCAGGTCCGAGACCGTGGCGGGATCGAGCAGGTTCTCCCAGGGGTTCTTCCCGGAGTGGCGGGCGATGCGGCCCCGCTGGGGCCAGTTCGTCCGGACCGTGAAGGGCTTCTGGGCCCCGTTTCCGCTCCGCCGCCCGCCGGCCGTGATCCAGTGGGCCCCCGGTTCCGCCGAGCGGGGCACGCGGAAGGTCATGCCGGCGAACGTCCCGTTGGCCCCCGCCACGGCCACCACCATGTCGGTGACGTCGAAGTAGAGGTCGACCAGCTCGTTCGCGGCGAAGCCGGAGCCGTTCACGGTTACCGACGTTCGGGGAGGGCCGTTCGTCGTCGAGATCGTGATCCCCAGGGTCACGGTGAAATTCGTCGAGCTGGTCCCGGTGCCCCCGGCGTTGGTCACCGAGATCGGACCGGTCGAGGCCAGGACGGGGACCGTGGACTTGAGCTGCGTGGTCGAGACGAACGTGCAGCCCGCGCTTACCC
>DASWED010000056.1:0-29857 GCA_036394995.1 Actinomycetota bacterium | reverse complement strand
TTCGCCGCCGATTCGCCGCCAGATGACCAGTTTGGGTCCTAGGAGCGACGACGCCGTCCACAGGAAAAGGCCCGGTGACCGGGCCTCTTCCGTGGGTGGAGGTGAGGGGATTTGAACCCCTGACCTCTGCCGTGCGAAGGCAGCGCTCTACCGGGCTGAGCTACACCCCCAAGGGTCGAGGCTAGGGTAGCAGAGGGGTCCCGCGGCACCGCGGCCGGGGACCCCTCGTGCGACTTCCAGCGGCTAGGCCTGGAACTGACCGGGCTGGGCCTGGGGCGGCGGGGGAAGCTGCGCTCCGGGCTGCCCCGGCTGGGCCGGCTGGGCGGTGAGGAGCGGCATCAGGGCCTGGACCTCGTCGCGCCAGATGCGGTGGATGTTCACGCGGACGTCCTTGCCGGTGGGGCGCTGGACCCGGAACTTGCTCCAGATCACGTTGTCAACGTCCACGTCGTGGATCTGGACCTGGCTCCGCGGGTCGGCCTCCACCTGGCCCTTGGGGCGCTGGGTCCACATGCTGCCCCGGAACCACAGCAGACGGCGGTCCGTGACCACGAGGTAGTACCACTTCGCCCCCATCAGCAGCATGATCAGCAGGCCCACGCCGCCCTGCAGCCACGGGCTGGGGCCGGTCTGGCAGTACACACCGCCGAGGACCTGCTCGCCGGGCTCGAGCGCCGGCGGGATCACCGCGTTGAACTGCTCCTTGATCTTCTCCTTGCGAAACGCCATATCCCCCTCCTTCTTCTCATAGGGACGGCCGGGGGCAAGGGTAGCAGCGAAGCGCCGGGCGCGCGCCATCCGTATCCTCGTTCCACGTGGACGTTCCCGTGACCAAGGACGAGATCCTCCGGGGCACCCGGATGGAGCGGCTCCGCACCCTCGCGCTGCTCCGGTCGCTCGAGCCCGCCCAGTGGGAGGTCGAGGCCCTCCCGCGGTGGCGGATCCGCGAGGTGGCCGCGCACCTCATCACCGTCGACCGGGCCTCGGTGACCGGTGCGATCTTCCCGAAGATCTTCACGTCCAGCGAGAAGCTCGAACGGTGGAACGACCGCGTGGTGGGGAAGTTCGCCGACCGACCCATCCCGGAGATCCTCCTGGCGCTCGACGCCTGGGGACGGCGCCTCCGGGCCCTGCTCAAGGCCGCCCCCGCCGCGGCGTTTCGCCTGAGGGTCCCGACGATGTGGGGCAAGGGACCCGCCGCGATGTTCGCGTGGTCCCGCCCGTTCGACGAATGGGTGCACCGGCAGGACATCCGGCGGGCGCTGGGCATGGCCGACGAGACGGCCGATCTCGCCACGGTGGCCGGGTTCGTCCTGTTCGCCGCGGAGACCTCGGTCCTCCCCTCCCTGACCGGTCGCGCCGGCCGGATCAGGATCGACCTCTCCCGGGTCCCGCTCCAGCCGTGGTGGGCGGATTTCCGCTCCGGGCGGGCCGGCTTCGGCGAACCGCCGCCCGACGGTCCGGGCGGCCCCGTTCCCGAGGCCACGATCTCCGGCCCGGCCCCCGCGTTCGTGCTGACCGCCGCGGCCCGGGCCACGTTCGCGGAAGCCGAGGCGCGCGGCGACATCACCGTCGAAGGGGATCGCCCCACAGCCGACGCCTTCCTCGGTCCGCTGCGCGTGGTGTGACTGGCCCGCGGCCCGGACCCTAGGACACGAAACCGGACGACACCAGCCGGAACCCCACGCGCGTGGGGTCGGGGCACCGGGTCGGGCAGCCGTCGGCGCGGCGGAGCGTAACCTCGAGCCGGTACCAGGCGACCACGTCGGTCTGCTGCACACCCTCCCCGTCGACGAACCGCGCCGGGAACGTCACCGCATGGAGGTCCCGGTCCCCCTGGCCCTCCACGTAGTGCACCGCGGTGACGAACCCCCGACCCGGGAACGTCGGCACCACCCGGACCGCCCGGGTCCCGCTCTCCAGGTCGACCACCTTCCACTGGGCCCGCCCGTGCTCCCCCCGCTCGCGTTCCGGGAACAGGCCCTCGGACGGCGGCAGGCGCCACCTCGACCGGTAGTAGCGGAACGCGTCCGCCTCGGACCCGTACACGTCGAGGTCCACCCGCCAGGACAGGTGGTAGTGCGCCGCCGGCCCGCACCCCGGGCCCGAGATCCAGACGCGAGGATCGATCTCGCCGCCGGCCGTGAACCGGTAGGTCATGACGTAGCGGTAGCTGCACTCCTGCGGCCATTCGTCGTCGAGGTACAGCGCCCGGAGGTCGAACCCGGCGCCGTGCGGCCGCATGTGCACCCACCGGGCGGGGAGGTCCCCGAGCCCCAGCTGGTCGTCGAATTGCTTCCCGTCCGGGTAGTCCACCCTGATCTGGGGGAGCGAGACCGAGGACGCCATGCGCTGCTCGCGGTAGTCGATCCGGAAGACCCTGAGGCCGTCGGACCCGTACGACCGGTAGCCCAGGGTCCACGGTCCGTGTTCGATGTCGCCGTGGCGGGGCATGTCGACCACGGACGCAGGTGCGGCGTGCGCCACGGCGCCGGTGACGACCTGTGTGATCGAGACCGCCAGCGCCCATGCGGTGACGGCCGCGCGTCCCCCTCTACGCATTGCGCGTTCGATCCCCTCGGTCGGCGGGCGGGCCCAGGCTACGCGGAGGCCTCGCCGGCGGTCAACGGCCCGGGGCCCGAGGTCGAAGGTTCGACGTCCGGGGAGACCGCGTCCGGAAGCGAGCCCCGGTCGAGCACGGCGCGGGTGTGGCGGTCGAGGGCCTGGCGGAGGTCGCGCTGGACCAGGGCCAGCGACAGGTCGCCCCGGGTCTTCTCCATGATCGAACGGGCCACGTCGGTGGAGCGGCGGAGGTTCCCGGTGATGGCGTCGGGATAGTCCATGGACGCCAGCACGTAGTAGATGTCGTCCATGGACTCGAGCATCCGTTCGCTGGTGGCCACGTCGCCCTTGCGCAGGAGGTCCAGGATGTGGCGGCGGGTCTCCCCGATCGCCTCGGACATCCCGTTCAGGTAGGGGGCCGGCGCCACGCCCATCTCCTGGGGCGACGGCGGCTCGGTCGCGCCGTCGATGATGGCCTCCGTGAACCGGGCCTCCACGTACTCCTTCTGGGCGTCCTGGAGGAACCCGGCGTTCGCCACGTCGGGGTGCTCGGCCACCGCGGCCATCCCGTCGGCGATGGCCGCCCGGGCCTCCTCCATGAGCTCCCGGGCCCGGTCGCGCTCCGCGCGGTGCAGGGCCCGGATGGCGTTCGCGCTGCTGCGGATGGCCCGCCGGGACGCCGCCAGGGCGCGCTCCCGCGCCGTCATCTTCCGGTCGAACTCCTCCCGGAACTCCCGGGCCACGTGCTCGAGATCCACGTCACGGGATGGTAATCGGTGTCGCGGGCGGGGCGCCGACGAAGGACGAGTGGCGAGGACGCCGAGCCGGCGAGCGGGGACCGACTAGACGGTGATGCCGGCGAGCTCGAGGTCGTGGGCGGAATGGACCCGCACGTGGACGATGTCGCCGTCGCGGAGCCACGGGAGCTCCTTGTCGGGGTCGGGGGCCGCCGGCCCCAGCGGCACGTCGACCAGCGTCGCTCGCCCGGACCGGTCCACCCTGGGCCTCGCGGCCTCGCGGCCCTTGAACTCCACGAGCAGCCAGACGTACCCGGAAAGCATCAGGAACAGCGCCGCCGAGGCGATCCACATCCCGTGCAGCGGCGGGAAGATGCCGATGAGGAGGGTCAGGGTCAGGGCTTCCAGCAGGAACACCAGGATCTTGCGGCGACGGCCACGGGCCCGGGCCAGCGCGCGTTCCTGCCTCCCCACGAACGGCTCGCCCTTGCGCGGAGCGACGATCCAGCGCCCCGTGGCCTTCTCTGTCTGTTCCAGCAACCCCATATCCCTCTCGAACTGGTCCACGCTCGAGCGCGCGCGACCACGCCGGTCTCGAGTGGGGAAGAAGTACGCGGTCCAGATGATGACCAACGCTCCGATCAATATCCAATCCATCCCCGCCCCCTGTCTGCCGTTTCCCCGGTGTCGGCCACAACATGTGGGCTGGGCATGGACGGTAACACAACATATGGGGCCGGGAAATACCATCGATGAAATTTCCGTCCGACGGCGTCCCTGGTCCGGCCGGGCCGGCCGAGCCCCGCTGCGCGACTACGACGATTGGCCGGCCGAGTAGTCCCCGCTCTTGCCGCCGCGCTTGGACAGCAGGCGGATGCCGGTGATCTCGGCCGAACGGTGGAACTCCTTCGCCGTGTCGTACAGCGACAGGGCCGCCACGGCGGCGGCCGTGAGGGCCTCCATCTCGACCCCCGTCCGGTCCCGGGCCCGCACGGTGGCCCGGACCCGAACGGATCCCGCGTCGGGGTCCGGTTCGACCACGACCTCGGCGCCCGTGACCGCCAGGGGGTGGCAGAAGGGCAGGAGGTCCGGGGTCCGCTTGACGCCCATCACCCCGGCGATGCGGGCCGCCTCCAGCGGGTTCCCCTTGCGGGTCCCCTCCATGAGGTGCCGCACCGCGTCGGCGGTCGTTCGCAGCACCGCCTCGGCCACGGCCTCCCGCTCGGTGACCTCCTTCGCGCCGACCTCCACCATGCGGGCGGCGTCGTCGGGCGGCACTCAGGCCTCCAGGGCCCGGAACACCATGACCCTGACCTCCGAGCCCGCCGGGGCCGTCTCCTGTCCCGCCGGGATCATGGCCAGCCCGTTGGCCCGAGCCACCGTCGAGATCAGGTTCGACCCGGCGCCCCCGGTGGACTCGGCCTCCCAGCCGTCCGGGCCCCGGCGGACGACCACCCTGGCGAACTGCATGCGGTCCCGGGGCCCCGAGATCTCCCCGGTGAGCCGGGCGGTGACCTCCGGCCGGAGGAGGTCGGTCCGTCCCATGAGCTTCAGGATGGCCGGCCGAACGAACACCTCGAACGACACGAAGACCGACACGGGGTTGCCGGGGAGCCCGAAGAACGGTTTGCCCTCGATCATCCCGAATGCCTGGGGCATGCCGGGCTGCATGGCCACCCGGAAGAACTCCACCTCGCCGCGACGGAAGAAGGCCCGCTTCACCACGTCGCGCTCCCCCACCGACACCCCCCCGCTCGAGATGTACGCGTCGGCCTGGACCAGGTGCGACAGGATGGCCTCCTTGAGGTGCTCGGGTTCGTCCCGGACGATCCCGCCGAGGTAGGGGACGGCCCCGGCCTCGCGGAGGCCGCCGAAGATCGTGAACGAGTTCGAGTCCCGGACCTGCCCGAACGCGGGCTTCTGCCACGGCTCCACCAGCTCGTCGCCGGTGGACAGCACGATGACCCGGGGGCGGGGGTGGGCCAGCACGTGGGGATGACCCGAGATGGCCAGCAGGCCCAGCTCGGCGCCCGACAGCCGCCGGCCCGCGGGGACCAGGACCTGCCCGGACCGGACGTCCTCCCCGGCGGACCGGACGTTCCGGCCCTCGGCGAACTCACGAACGATCCGAACCCCGTCCCCGGTGGCTTCCGCGTATTCGATGGGAGCCACGCAGTCGGCGCCCGCCGGCATGGGCGCGCCGGTGTCGATGCGAACGGCCTCGCCCCCGCCGACCGTCGCGTCGGGCCGGCGGCCGATCCGGGCCAGCCCCACCACGCGGAGCGTCACCGGATGCTCCGGCGATGCCTCGGCGACGTCGTGCGACCGGCAGGCGTACCCGTCCATGGCCGAGGACGAGAACTCCGGGAGGTGGCCCTGGGCGATGGCGTCGGCCGCCACCACGCATCCGTGGGCCTCCTGCAGCGGCAGGTCGATGGGGGCCAGCGGCTGGATGGCGTCCAGGATCTGCTGCCTGGCCTCGTCCACCCGAAGCATCCCGGTGGCGGGCCCGTGGTGATGGCCGTGCTCGTCCCCGGATCGCGCCTGCGCCATTCCCGCAGTCTATCCGTCGGGCATGGCGGATCCTGACTCCGTTCGATGTAACGCCGCGCGGCCGGCGCGGACCTCACCGGAAAAGGAGGCGGACGTGGACGATCGTGAGTCGAGGATCGCTGAGCTCCTGCACGAGGCCGGGGAGACGCACCACACCGTGTACCGGATCGTGGACGGCGACGACCCGGACTGGGCGTCGTGGTACGCGGACTGGCTGATCGACCTCTCCGAGCTCCCCGACCTCCTGGGCGCGAAGCCCGTCCGCAGCGAGCTGGTGTGGCTGCTGGTGCAGTGCGACAAGGACGTCACCGCGAACCCGTCGAGCGAACGGTGGGAGGACGCCTACGCCCGGCGCCTGGTGGAGCACCTCGCGACCCCGTGACCCGCCGCAGCGGCCGCCCTACAGGAGCTTGCGCCGCTGCACCAGGTCGGCCAGGAACTCCCGGAACTCCTTGCCGACGTCGTCGCGGTCGATCGCGAGCTCCACGGTGGCCTTGAGGTAGTCGAGCTTGTTCCCGATGTCGTAGCGCCCGCCCTCGAACACGAACGCGTACACGGCCTGCTCCTGGGCCAGGCGGTTCAGCGCGTCGGTGAGCTGGACCTCGCCGCCGACGCCGGGCTCGATCTCGCGCAGGGCGTCGAAGATCTCCGGGGTCAGGACGTACCGGCCGATCGCCGCGAGGTTCGACGGCGCGTCGCCCGGATCGGGCTTCTCGATGATCGACACGATCCGGGCCACGTTGTCCTCGACGAACTCCGGCTGGATGCATCCGTACAGCGAGATCTCGCTCTTCGGGACCTCCTGGACCGCGATCACGCTCCGCCCGTAACGTTCGTGGACCTTCAGCATCTGCTGGAGCAGGGGGTTCGTCTCGGCCATGATGTCGTCCCCCAGCAGGCAGGCGAACGGGTGCCCGCCCACATGGGGCTCGGCCACCGCGACGGCGTTGCCCAGCCCCTGGGGATCGCGCTGGCGGATGTAGTGGATGACCGCGTCCTCGCCGACCCGCTTCAGCTCCTCCAGGAGATCGTGCTTGCCCTTCTGCTGCAGGTAGTACTCGAGCTCGAACGAACGGTCGAAGTGGTCCTCGATGGTCCGCTTGCCCCGGCCGGTCACGATGAGGATGTCGGTGATCCCGGCCCGGACGGCCTCCTCCACCACGTACTGGATGGCCGGCTTGTCCAGGATCGGGAGCATCTCCTTGGGCTGGGCCTTCGTCGCGGGCAGGAACCGCGTCCCCAGGCCCGCCGCGGGGATGACCGCCTTGCTGACCTTCATGCGACCCTCATCGGCTCGTCGCTCCTCCCGCCGGAGGGGATGGCTCCGGCGATCCGCGGGAGCGCCCCCGCGGGCAGCGGGAGCCTACCGCGGGATCACCGTGGGGTGGTGGAATGACGCCATGGCCGGGGACGCCGACGCGGCGAAGGAAGCGATGCGCCACGAGATGCGGGCCCGCCGGGCCGCGCTGGGGGCGCCCGAGCGCCTGGCCGCGGCGGCCACCGTGGAGGAGGCGGTCCTGGCCCACCCGGCGGTCCGGGGGGCCCGCACGATCCTGGTGTTCTACTCGTTCGGATCCGAGGTCCCGACCTCCGGACTCATCGAACGCCTCCTGGCGGGCGGGCACCGGGTGCTCCTCCCGTTCCTGGACGGCGGGGCCATGGAGGCCGCCGAGGTCCGCCCCGGCGAGACCCTGGTCCACACCTCGTACGGGCCCAAAGAACCGGCCCGGCGCGTGGCGGTGGATCCCGCCGAGGTGGACGTGGTCATCACGCCGGGGCTCGCGTTCGACCGGGCGGGCCGGCGCCTGGGGTACGGCGGGGGGCACTACGACCGGTACCTGGTGCGCCTGGCGCCCGGGACCCTGCGGGTGGGCGTCGGATTCGCGGTGCAGGTCGCCGAGGCCGTCCCGGCGGGGGAGATGGACCAGCGGGTGGACGTGGTGGTGACCGAAGCCGGAACCGTGGACTGCCGGCCGCCCCGGGATCGCGCCGCCGGCCCCACCGCCTGACGGTCCCGGTCTTCGAAAGGTCTTGAACCGCGCGGGAAGCTGTGGCATGGTGCGCCCTGCCACTCGACGGCAACGACTTGGGGCGAGGGGGGTCGACCGCCATGTGGAATCCGGAAGAGCTCGACGCGTGGGCGCCCGCGCGACTTCGTGCGGGTGCGATTGGGCTGGTGCTTGCAGTGGGCGTCTCGCTGCTGGCGGGGTTCCGTGTGGGACCCGCCGGGCCGCCCCAACCGCAGGCCCGGCCCCACACGCCCGGGGCTCATCGCCCGCCGGTCGCGGGCCACACCGGAAGCCGGCTGTCCCACCACGGTTCGTCCCACCACGGTTCGTCCCACCGCGGTTCGTCCCACCACGGTTCGTCCCACCCGCACACAACGCGAGCGCACTCCCACGGCGCCCCGGAGCCGACCTGGAGCCACTACATGACGCACGTGAACCGGAACCGGATGCGCCGGCTGGGGTGCGACCTGGGCTCGGCGGTGCGAACGGGCCGGGAGCGCCGCGACGCCCTGGTGGTGCTGGCGTACGGACGCCCGGAGCATCACCGCGGCCGGTTCGGCGCCTCGCTGTTCGGGAGGTTCGCGAACACCATGAAGATCGGGAGGGCCGCACAGGCCTACGGCCTGGGGTTCGCCCGGTGCCTGCGGGGTGCGCCGGGGCACCTCACGCTGTCCGCCGGGACCAGCAACTTCGGGCCCGACGTCACCTACAGGCACGGCCGGATCTGGGGCTCGATGGTGAACCGGGCCAACCGGTACGTCCGCAACCACGGCATGGCCGACGACGTCCTGGTGGCGGGAGGAAACGACATCGAGCCCGGCTGGCGGGGGCCCGACGTGACCCGCCGGTGGATCCGCGGGTACGCCTCGATCACCGACACGCCCTACTACAACTTCGGCGGCGCCGCGGGGTGCCCCCCGATCGGCTACTGCGAAGGGGACTGGACGGTCGAGGACATCTGGTACGCGGCCTGGGGCTCGGGCGTCGCGGTGCCGCTGCCGGAGATCTATTCGCCCACCGGTTCGAATGCGGAGCAGTGGCACCAGCTCAGCCTGTACTCGGTGAAGCGCCACCACCAGAAGATGGAGATCGCCGGTGTCATGAGCCAGCTCCAGTCGTGCATCGACTCCCACGACCGCTGCCGCGGGATGCGGAACTCGCCGAACAGGGCCTGGAGCCAGATGTATCACGCGCTGAACGGCGACCCCCGGACGGCCCAGCCCTTGAGGTACTCCACGAACATCAGCTGGAGGAACTGACCGCCGGCGTCCGCCCAGGTCGGGGCGCATGACCGGGCCGGGCGGAACAACCCGTCCCGTACAATGGGGGAGCATGCCCACCTACGAGTACGCCTGTCTGCAGTGCGAGCGGCACATCGAGGTCTACCAGTCGTTCAGCGAGGAACCGCTGTCGACGTGTCCGCACTGCGGCGGTGTGCTCCGCAAGGTGTTCCACCCGGCCGGGATCCTGTTCCGGGGGTCCGGCTTCTACAAGACCGACAGCCGGTCGGGCGCGAAGTCCGGGGCGCGAGACGGGGGCGAGTCCTCGTCTTCCTCGTCGAAGAAGTCGGACTCGAAGTCGGATTCCAAGGGCTCGAGGGACTCGGGCGGGTCGCGTGGGTCGGAGGGCTCGGAGGGCTCGGGGTCGCGTGGGTCGGAGGGCTCGGGCGGGTCCAAGCAGCCGGCGCCGGCCGGGGGATCGAAGGGGCAGTCGGGCTGAGCACCGCGACGGTCGGCGTCTTCGGCGGATCGGGCTTCTACTCGTTCGTCGACGTCGTTGAGGAGGTCGAGCTCGACACGCCGTACGGGAAGACCTCGGCGCCGATCTCCCTGGGAGACGTGGACGGCGTGCGGGTGGCGTTCCTCCCCCGGCACGGCCGCAAGCACGAGTACCCCCCGCACGTCGTGCCGTACCGGGCCAACGTGTGGGCCATGAAGGAGCTCGGCGTGGAACGGCTGTTCGCGCCGAACGCGGTGGGGTCGCTCCAGCTGCACATCGCCCCGGGGTCGTTCGTAATCTGCGACCAGCTCGTGGACCGAACGCGGGGCCGGGCCGACACGTTCTACGACGGGCCGGAGACCACGCACATCTCGTTCGCCGACCCGTACTGCCCCGAGATGCGCTCGGCGCTGATCGCGACGGGCCGTGAGGTCGGCATCGCCCTCCACGAGACGGGGACGGTGGTGGTGATCCAGGGACCCCGGTTCTCCACCCGGGCCGAGTCGGCGTGGTTCCAGCGCCAGGGGTGGGAGGTCATCAACATGACCCAGTACCCGGAGGCGCCGCTGGCCCGGGAGCTCGAGATGTGCTTCGCGAACATCTCGCTGGTGACCGACTACGACGTGGGAGTGGGCGACACCCCGCCGGTCACCCAGGAGGAGGTCATCCGGGTGTTCGAGGAGAACAACGCCCGGCTCCGCGACCTCCTGTTCGCGGCCATCCCGGCCGTGCCGAAGGACCGCGCGTGCCCCTGCGCGACGGCGCTCGAGGGCGCCCGGTTCGAGCCCTGACCGCCTCGGCCGGGCTCTTCGCCGGCGCGGGTAGGATCGGTCGCATGGCCGAGCTCCAGCTCATCACCGTGGAATTGCGCTTCAAGACCACCGACGACCCCGGCCAGCTGGCCGACCGCATCCGGGAATCGGTCCGGATGATCGTCGGCACCGAGGCCCTCGAGGAGTTCCGGTGGCGGGGTCTCCCGCTCGAGCAGAGGCAGACCCGCCGCCGCTGACGGGCCTGTGAGAAAGCTCACTGACAGCCGCCCGGAGCCGGGATAGCGTCGGGCCACCCTCCCCCGTGACAGCGGCGCCGCCCGTTGCCGCATGTGGCTGCGGCGCCGCCGGAGAGGAGCCGCAGTGGGCAGGAAGTGGTCTCGTTCGTCGAAGCTGTTCGCGAGCTTGGCCGTGGTGTTCGGCCTGGCCGCGTTCCTGGTGGTCCGAGGGTACTCCGAACGGGTCCGGGCCATGGCCCCGTCGCTCGGACCACCTGCCGCCGTGCTGGTCGCCGCGGCCGACCTCCCCCGCGGCGCGACGCTGGAGCCGGGGATGCTCCGCGCGCAGACCGTCCCGTCGAACTTCGCCCCGCGGGGCGCCGTCCGGGATGAGGCCCGGGCGGCGGGCCGGATCCTCCTGGCCGGGCTGTCGGAGGGCGAGGTCCTCACCGACACCCGCCTGGCCTCCGCCGGCGCCGGACCGATCGCGGCGCTGGTCCCGGACGGGTTCCGGGCCGTCACGGTTCCCGTCCAGCTCCCCGGCGATGCCCTCCGGCCCGGCGACCGCGTCGACCTCCTGGCCACCTACCCCACGGGCCGCCGCCACACCGAGACCGTGGCCGTGGCCCTGCCGGTCCTGGCCGTCCTCGGCGCCACCGACCCGTCCGCCGGCGTCGCCGACGCCGCAGCCACCGAAGGCACGCGGACCCTGGTCCTCCTGGTCACCCCGAGCCAGGCCGAGAGCCTCGCCTACGCCACGGCGTTCGCGGCCCTGTCGATCGCGATCGAACCCCCCTCCGAATCCCCGTGATCAGGGCGGGTCAGCTGGGCGTCTGGACGGCGAGGAAGGGGAAGGACCGGACGGCGGCGCCGTCGTCGACCACTGCCTCGATGATGTACGAGCCGGGGGCGGGGACGTGCAGGGGGACGCTCATGGCCAGCTGGAACAGCTGGCTGGCGCCGTGGGGCATGCCGGGGGGCCGGCCCACCTCGAACTCGCCCTCGGCCCGGAACAGCTCTCGGTCGGCGTCGGAGGTGAGGCCCCGGACAACCAGGCGGTGCTTCCGATTGGTCTCCGTCCACTCCACGCGCACGCCGATGGCGATGCCGGTGGGGAGGGTCACGGGGTACGAGGGCAGCCCCACGCGGTCCCACCCGCCCCCCAGGACGTACAGCTTCGCGTCGGACACCTGCGCGGCGTCGCACAGCAGGAGGTACTCGACCGACAGGCCCTGGAACTGGTCGCCCACCTGGCCGCTCACGTGCCTCCCACCGTCATCTCGCCCACCAGGACCGTGGGCGAACCGGTCCCACCGAAGAACCGGAGGTCCGAGGCCACCGCCGAGACCGCCATCAGCATCTCCGGGAGCGTGCTGGCCACGGTCATCTCCCGCAGGGGCTCCCCCAGCTCGCCGCCGGTGATCCGCAGACCCGACGCCCCCACCGAGAACTCGCCGGAGATCGGGTTCGCGCCGGAGTGGACCCCCGAGACCTCCTGGATGTAGACGCCGCCCTCGGCCCCGGCCAGGAGCTCCCCGGGGGGAACCTTCCCCGCGACCAGGAACAGGTTGGAGGGGGACACGCCCGGCGGGCTCCGGAACCCGGCCCGGCCGGCGTTGCCCGTGGACAGGGTCCGGCCCTTCAGCGCAGTGCGGGTGTTGTGCAGGAACGCCGACAGCCGCCCCCGGTCGATGAGCGAGGTGCGCCGGGTGGGCACGCCCTCGTCGTCCACCGGCGATGCGCCGGGGCCCTCGAGCAGCCGGCCGTCGTCCACCAGGTGCACCTCGCTGGATCCGACCGGCTCGCCGAGCAGCTCCGCGAACAGGGACCTGCCCTTCTGGACGGACTCAGCGGACAGGGCCCCCGCGAGCACTCCCAGGAACGACACGGCGGCGGCCGGATCCAGGACCACCGGGACCCGACCCGAATCGGGCTTGCGGGCCCCGAGGAGCCGGGTCCCCCGTTCCACGGCCTCCCGAGCGCAGGCCACCCAGTCCAGGTCGCCGGCGTCCCGGCCCTGGCGGAACGACGAACCGGTCTGCGTCTCCCCGTCCTGCTCGGCCAGCGCGGACACCGAGCACCAGCAGTCGGTTCGCCGGTACTCCGCCGACACCCCGCGCGTGCTGGCGATGGCCACCCGCGACACCGCGTCGCCGTAGCCGGCCGCCTGGACCTTGCGGACCCGCGGATCGAGCCGGGTCGCCGCCACCTCCAGGTCCAGGCCCAGGGTGACCTTGTGTTCGGTGGGCATGCTCACCAGCGACTCCCGGAACAGGCCCTCCAGGGGCTCCGGCCGGGCCGGGCCCGGGAGCGCGTTGTGCTCGTCCTCGCCGGCCAGGGCCGCGTTGGTCCGGGCCCTGACCACGGCCTCCCGGACCTCCTGGGACGTGGGGTCCGCCACCCAGGCGTACCCCATGCGCCCCCCGGCGATCAGCCGCACCCCCACCCCCCGGCTCTCCGCGAACGTGAGGGCCTCGACCTCCCCGCCCCGGGCCCGGACGTCGGTCCGGGTCGATTCCTGGGCGAACGCCTCCACCTCCTCGTCCCCCGAGGCCGCTCCGACAACCTCGGCGCACAGGTCGGTGAGGTCCAGGACCACGGTCACGCCGTCCCTCCCACCGTCATGCGGGCGATCCGCAGGGTCGGGCTGCCGTTGCCGACCGGCACGCCCTGCCCCTCCTTCCCACAGGTCCCCACGAACGTGTCGAAGTCGTTCGCCACGGCGTCGATGGCCTGGAGGATGCCGGTTCCGTTCCCCACCAGATTCGCTCCCCGCACCGCCCGGGTGATCTCGCCGTCCTCGATGAGATAGCCCTCCGTGACCCCGAACACGAACTCGCCGGTCGCCGGGTTCACCTGGCCCCCGCCCAGCCGCTTCGCGTAGAACCCCCGCGAGGTGTCGGCGACGACGTCCTCGGGGGAGGACTCCCCCGGCAAGATGTACGTGTTCGTCATCCGCGGGATGGGGAGATGGGCGTAGGACTGCCGCCGCCCGTTGCCCGACGAGGCCACGTCGTCGCGCCCCGAGCGGATCCGGTCGTACAGATACCCCTCGAGGACCCCCTCGTGGAACAGCACCGTCCGCTGCGCCGGCCAGCCCTCGTCGTCGAACGAGAACGAGCCCCATTCGTTGGCCACCGTGGCGTCGTCCACGCCGCTCACGAGCGGCGACGCCAGGCGCTCGCCCAGCTTCCCCCGATAGATCGAGGAGTCCTTCTGCACGAGGTCCGCCTCCAGCCCGTGGCCGCAGGCCTCGTGGAACAGGACCCCGCCGCCGCCCGGGCCGATGACCACCGGCATCTCCCCGGCCGGCGCCGCGATCCCGTCGAGCATGGCCACAGCCTGGCGGGCCGCCCGTTCGGCGATCCCGGCCGGCGGGAACCGGTCCACGAACTCCGCCCCGGCCACCAGCGCCGGCCCGTGGAACCCGGTCTGGATGATCCCGTCCCGGGCCGCCACCACCTGCACCACCAGCCGGATCCGGGGCCGCTCCTCCGTCACCAGACGACCGTCGGACGCCGCGATCATCACGCGCTGCACGGAGTCGCCGTAGCCCGCCACCACCTGGCGGACGGCGGGGTCCACGGCGCGGGCGGCTTCGTCCGCCTCCCGGAGCCACTGCACCTTCACGTCCTGGGGGACCTGTCCGGCGGACCGCTCGGCGACGTGCCGGACCTCTGGCTCGATTCGCCGGAGGCCCACGGGCTGGGTCGGCCCCCCGTCGCGGGCCGAGGCCGACGCGGCCGACGCGGCCTCCAGCAGGCTCTCCCGGTCCAGGCGGTTCGAGTACGCGTAGCCGGCCGAGGTCCCCCGGACCACGCGGACCCCGGCCCCCCGGTCCAGGCCGGTGTCCAGCTCCTCGATCTTCCCGTCGTCGAACCGGACCCCCAGAGACTCGCGCTCCTCCACGAACAGCTCGGCGAACGTGCCCCCGCGGGCCAGGGCCGCGCGCAGGACGTCGGCTGCCAGGGTGGGGTCGACCAGGAGAGAGTCGGATTCCACGAGGCCGCGATTCTAGTGCTGGGGGACGGCGGCGCCGCTGTCCGGCCGGCGCCACGGGTTCCACGGGCCCACCAGCGGGACGAACGCCCCGATCAGCGCGAGCTGGATCAGCGGATTCGGTTCCCATTCGTGGACGCCCACGAGCTGCGCGGCGAAGAACACCCCGGCCAGGGCCACGAACGCCGCCGGGCCCGAGCCCCGGACCTCCATCAGCTCGGCCACCCCCCACACGGCGAGCGGGACCAGGACCACGAAGCCCAGCACCAGCAGCCGCTCGGTGTTGAACGCGAACAGCAGCTGCACGTACACCAGCACCAGGAACGGCAGGCCCCGCAGGGCGAACGACCGGGCGGCCGGGCGCCGGAGGCCGACCACGGCCAGCACCGGGACCAGGACGCCGAACGCCGACAGGGAGCCGATCACGGTCCTGGGCCAGTGGTGGAGGCGGCGGATCACGGTGTCGTGCAGGACGGCGCCGTACGTGTAGTGATGGATCGTGTTCAGGCGGATCGGGCGGGGAAGCGAAGCGACGTAGGCCGGGTCCGAGTTCATGGCCGGGATGCCGAGGTGGACGGCGACCAGCGCCGCCACCGCCGGCAGGGACACTGCCACCGTCCGCGCGGCCAGCGCAGGGTCCCACGGACGGCGGGCCCGGAGTGTGTAGAACAGCGGCGCCGCGAACACCGCGCTCTCCTTGGCCAGGACCCCGGCCACCAGGCACGCGGCGAAGGCCAGATCGCGGCCGGACAGCGCCAGCAGTACGGCGGTCACCACCAGCAGGAACGCCAGGGGGTCGCTGAGCCAGAAATCGAAGAGCGTCCACTTGGTGGCGTAGCCGAGCGAGAAGTACAGGAGCATCCCGGTCGTGGCGAGCGCAGCGCCGAACCCGAGCCGCCAGCACAGGGCCCACACCGCCACCCCGGTGAGGGCCACGGAGGCCACGGTGAGGGCCTGGAACCCCCCCTCGACCCCTCCCGGCAGCACCCACGCCGCGAGAGGACCGAGGATCCGCCAGTTGAACGGCGCCACGTGGAACGACAGCGGCCCGTGGGTGGCCATGAAGATGTACATGTGGTGGTCCCAGGGCAGCCCGAAGTAGGGACTGGCCGGCGTGAGATGGTCGGTGCGGAGCCACAGCAGCGCCGTGCACAGCGCCGAGAGCCCGGCCACCGCCGCCAGGCGCCGCGTCCCGATGGGCTCGCTCCCCGCGGACGGCCCCGGGTCGTGACCCCCGGGAGCGGGATGGATGGCGGGGCCGGTGGGCCGTCCCAGCGGCCGGATCCGTTCGGTCACGGTCCCAAGGATGCGAGCCCCCGGCTCCCGGGGCAAGCGAAGTCCGGCCGCACCCGCGCACCCCGGGCCGCCGGCGGGCGCCTTCGAGACGGGTCCGGGGTTCTGGGCCCCGGTAGCATGACGGCCGCTTGGCCGACCATCCCTCACCCGCCGCGGCCCGGGCGTCCCCCCGCGACGCCGGAGGCCGGGCGCGCTCCCTGTGGCTGATCGCGGGCCTTGGGCTCGTCCTGCTGGCCGTCTACGTCGCCCCGTACGTGATCCGGGGCTACCGCTTCGCCGTGGGCGCGGACGCGCCGGTCTACCTGTGGTGGGCCCGCATCGCCGGCCGCGACGGGCTGTCCGCGACGGGGTACCGGCCCGGGGTCCCGGCCCTGATCCTGCTCCTGCAGGGGACGCTCGGGCTCTCTCCGGCCCAGGCGGTGGCGGCCACGGGGGCGGCGCTGGCCTCCGCCCTGGGCCTCGCTGCGGCCGCCCTGGCCATGGCGGGAGGCCACGGGGCGACGACGGGTGCGGGCACTCCGGAGGCCAGGCCGGCAGAGCCAGCGATCCCCGTGTGGGCGGTGGCCGGCCTGTTCGCCGGCCTGTTCGCGGCGACCCTGGCGAACGGCTACCTGGCCAGCCTGGCCGCGGGCGTCCTGTGTCTGGCCGCGATGGCCTCCCTCGTCGCCGGCCGGCCCGAGGGCACGGTCCTGGCCGCGGCGCTGCTGGGCGCCGCCGGGGTGACACACGTCGCCTTCCTCCTCCTGGCGATCCTCGTGCTGCTCGCCGCCGTCGCGATGGGCGCTATGGGGAGCGCCGGTGGGCTCCGGGCCGTGGCGGCCCCCGGCTCGGAGGGGCGCCGGGTGCTGTCGGCGGTCATCGGAGGGGCGACCGTGGCGGGCGCCGGACTCCTGGCCACGATCGGGCTGGGCGTGCAGCCCATCGCCCACCCGGACACGTCGAAGGACGCGTTCCTCCGCCGGGTCGGGCGCTCCGGCGAGTTGCACGATCTCTATCGCAGCAGGTTCTGGTCGAACTCCGTCCGGCTGCTGCCGCCCGTGCTCCCCGCGGCGATCGGGGCGCTCACGGAACGTGCCCCGCCGGCCGGGGAGACGGCCCTCGGCCTCCGTCGGAGGATCCTGCTGGCCTGGCTCGCCGTGACCGCCGCCGGGATCGTGTTCTCGCTGGCCACGGGGCTCCTGCCCGGCGCTCGGTTCCTGGCCTTCTGCTTCGCCATCCCGATCCTCGCGGCGACCGGCGTGGCCCGCCTGTGGCGCGGCGCCCTACGGCTGCCGGCAGCCGCACGGCCGGGCGCTCGTCCCCGGTGGGGCCGCCCGGCCGCCGTCCTCGTCGCGGCCGCCGTGGCCGCGCTCTCGATCCTCACCTGGTGGCATCCGGCGGAGTCGATCCGCCCCCAGGACATGGCCGCCGCCACCGCTGCCGCGGCGGTGGTCCAGCAGCAGCCCCCGGGGACACCCATCGTGTTCGTGGTGGACGACCCGAAGCACACGGCGCTCGGGATCCCGCGGTTCGGGAGCGAGATCCGCGCCGCCTTGCCGCCCGATCGGATCCGGGATGTCCACCTGTTCGTCGGAAGGCCCGCCGACTACGTGGCCGGCCGGCCCAGCCTCAACGGGAATCCGCTGCACAACGCGTTGTCGGTGCAGTACCTGGATGACCTCCGGTCCGCCCTGCGCGACGCGGCCCGCCCACCGGTGGCGCTGATGCTCCGGCCCATGAACGAGCGCGGATTCCACCGACCCGGCACCGAGTTGGCCTTCCTCGCGCCCGGGGTGGCGGCCCTGGGACTGCACAACCCGTTCCACCACCCCGGCCCGCTCCCCCCGGCACCCGATCCCGTCCTGCCAACAGCTCCCTGGGTTATCGCCCTCTCGTCGCTGGCCGCCCTGGCGCTCCTGTGGGTCGCGGGATTCGGATGGGCCGCCGCGGCGCTCGGGCCCGGCCGCCGAGCCACGACCACCGCCGGAGCCGCCGCGCCGGCCACCGGCATCGCCGCGCTGGTCCTGGCCGGGACGCTGGTGGACCGCTTCGGGGTCCGTCTGACCGGCGCGGTACCCGTGATCCTGTCAGCCGCCGTGGCCGGCGGGGGCTACCTGGCGCGGCGACGGTTCGGCGCCGGCCGGGAGCGCGGGGTCCTCCAGGGGTGAGTCCCCCCGCCCGATCCGGCGGACCCTGAGGAGGGTCCACACCAGAGCCAGCAGGAACAGCGGCCCGATCACGTCGTGCCCGACGAGCAGGATCGTTCGGTACAGGTCGGGGAGCCGTTGGGGCTCCGCCACGGCGCGCGTCGCCGCGAGCAGCGCGGACATCGCGATCACCACCGGCCGCCCCCCCTTCGGCAGGAGCCAGGCCACCGGGAGCACCCAGGCCATGTACCAGGGGAACAGCACCGGGGACGCGAGGAGCGTGACCAGCAGGCCCCACCCCCACCCCGCGCCGGCCGCCGCCACGCTCGGGCGGTCCGATGCCGCCCGCCGGGCCACGACGGTGGCCACCACGACCACCGCGGCGACGGTCGCCAGCGCCAGGATCGCCCGGATGGCCGCCTCCACCGCCGTGCGGCCTCCGGCCCCCCACAGCCGTTCACCGAGCCCTCCCAGTGTGGCCATGAGCAGCCTCCCCGGGCTGATCCACTCACGGTGCTTCGACAGCTCGGCCAGCCCGAGCGTGGGGTTCGCCGCGTCCCAGTACGGCCCCGCGAACACCGCCACCAGGACCAGGACCACCGCCGCCTCGGCCGCCAGCAGCGGGGCCCGCTGCCCCCGGGGCCGGCGGG
Source organism: Actinomycetota bacterium (assembly GCA_036394995.1). Classification (GTDB taxonomy): domain Bacteria; phylum Actinomycetota; class UBA4738; order UBA4738; family JACQTL01; genus DASWED01. Next base: position 11,218 of record DASWED010000056.1, on the reverse strand, counting down.
CAACGGTCCCCACCATCGCCAGCACGAGCGCCGGGCCGGCGCCCACCTTCACCAGCGCGCCGAGGGTGAGCAGGCCGATCGCCGCCAGCTCGTGGACGGCCGGTCCCGCCGAACGTTCGCCCCGGGAGTCGAACACGCCCCCTCGCACCAGCACCGCCAGAGCCCCGGCGATGCACACCGCCACCAGCATGTCGTTGTGGCCGCCGCCGACCGCGTAGGCCCACACCGCGGGGTTCCACCCGAACAGGGCCACGGCGAACGCGGCGCGCCCCGGGAAGAGTCGCCGGGCCACCCACGCCACCAGCAGCAGCGTGGCGATCCCGGCCAGGCCGGCGACGACCTTGAAGGCCCACACCAGCCCCACCGGGCTGGAGATGACCCGGGCCAGGGTCCCCGTCAGGAGCGTGAACGCCGGGCCGTACACCACCGGCGTGTCCCGCCAGGCGGGGCCCACGAACGGGAACACGGGGTCCTGTCGGAAGTGGACGGGCGTCACGACGTACGGGTTCGCGTGGTACACACCGTCGATCCGTCCGTACATCGCGTAGCTGTACGCGTCGCGCGACAGCAGCAGCGGCAGCGCCGCAGCGGCCACCTGGAACGCGATCCCCAGACCCAGCACCAACCGCACCGAGAGTCGACCCCGCCACGCCTCCCGCAGCCCGAACAGGAACCCCCCCACGGCGAACGCCATGACCGCCAGTCCACCGAACGCGGCGCCGTGCCCGGACAGCCCACCCAGACCGAGACCTTGGGCCAGGCCGGTGAGCGGCGCGACGGGCCCGCCGCCGGCGAGCAGGGGCGGACTGAACGGCGAGGGATCCATCCCGGCAACCGCGGCGACGGCCGCGACGGCGGCGATCGCCCAGGCCACCGCGAGATCGGCCGATAGCGCGGGCCGGGACCGGCTTCGGCTCACGTCCGGCGACTGTAGCAGCGGGGCAGGCGGCGCACGGGAGGAGGGGAATCCGGCCGGAGGATCACACGGCCGGCGGGATCAGTCGGGCGGGCAGACCACCTGGAGGTACGGAAACGGGTCCACCGCCCCGTTCGTCCCGGCGAGCTGCCGGTCGTAGGAGGCGACGGCGTTCGGGTGCCACTCGAAGTGGTCGTGGGGACTCGTGCCCTGGGCGTCGCCGGTGTTCCCGACGAACCCCACGACGTCGCCGGCCTTCACGTTCTGGTCCGTGATCCCGTAGGCCACCAGGTGGGCCATGTACACGTACCCCTGGGCCCCGGTCACCTTCACGGCGTTGCCGCCCAGGGTGTTCCCGTCCTTCTCCACGTAGCCGGCGAACGGAGCCACGATCGGCGTCCCGATGTCCGCGAAGATGTCGTTGCCGGCGTGCGGGTGGTACCCGCCGGCGTAGCGCGGCGCGCCGTAGTCGTCGGAGTAGGAGTACTGCCCCATCACCGGGCAGATCGTGAACGGGAAGCCCTCCGGCAGGATCGTCGAGTTGTACTTCGCACCCTGCTCGGTCTCCTGCGAGATGAGCTGGGCCAGGTCGAGGGACCCCGTCGGGAGGGGGCCGGGCACCTGTCCCTGGATGTCGCCGGCCCCGGGATGCGCGCCGTCGCCGCGCTTCGTCCCGGTTCCCTTCCCGGTCCGGGTGTTGTCCCTGCGGGAGTCGCGCGTGTTCGTCGTCGAACCGCCCTTCGAATCCTTGCCGGTCCGGCGGACTCCCACGTTGCTGCCGGACCGGAAGCGCTTGCTGAGGTCGACGGTCTTCGTGCCGCCCCTGATGTCGGCCCCCTTCGGCCCCGTCTTCCCGTCGTCGGCGCGCGGGATGCGGGTCTTGCCGGTCGCCCCGGCGGACCGGTCCGCGGTCCCCGGAGAGGACGTGGTGGGCGGGGTGGCCGGCTGTTGCGGGTCGGTGCTCGGCGCCGTGACCTGGGCCACGGGCGTGGTCTGATCACGGTGCGCGTACGCATACTGGCCGCAGGCCGACCCCAGGAGCACGACGGCCACGGCCGCGACGGCGGCGCCGGCCAGCCGGCCCCGGGCACGCCGATGCGCGCCCCGGATCCGTTCTTGGCGGTGGGCTTCGGATGACACGGTGAAGGCGGGCCCCCTCGTGGAGTCGCCCCCCCGTCCCGCTCGGGTCAGGCGGAACATCGCGCGGTCACGATTCCCGCCCGGGCCGGCGCCGAAACCTCGGGCGCGTCCGGGGCGGCCGCCGGACGTCGTTCGGACGGCGGTTTGTGGGCCGCGGAGATGGGAAAAGTGCTACTCGAGCGTAGGAAGCCGGGTGCCCGCGTGAGCCCGCGCGGTCTCCCCCGGCCTGATCAGGGGCCCGCAATCAGGCACATCAGGGGAACCATGAAGAGGGGGAGCATGAAACGGCCGTTGCTCGCCGCACCGATCATCGTCGCGCTCGGCCTCGGCCTGGTGGGCCTGGCCGGAGCGGGATCCGCCGCCGCCGACCCGATCCCGCCGCCGCCCACGGCGCCGGCCGAGGTTCCTCTTCCGGCGCCGGACCCGACCCTCCCCGCGCTCCCGCCGCTGCCCTCGCCGCTCCCGACCCTCCCCATCCCGGGCGGGGCGGGCTCCGGGTCGCCGTCGCCGTCCCCCTCGCCCAGCGGGACGCCCACCGAGCTCCCCACCGGTCCCACGACGGACTGCCCGAAGGTCACCGGCACCACGATCCAGTTCTGCTACCAGCACGGGTTCGACCGCACCTCGTGGTACTGGAAGGACCAGCAGTACCAGAACGTCAACCCCGGCCCGGTGAACCAGCAGCTGACCTTCCCCGACCCCCAGGCGCAGGACACCATCCCGGTGACGATCATGCAGTCGGACCTGGACCGGGTCTCGGCCATCTACTTCAACCTGGTCGGCCACGGCGTCCCGGTCGGGGCGACGATCACGAAGTTCGTCCTTCAGATCCAGGAGGGGGCCGCCCCCACCGGTCCGGAGCAGCCCGAGTACAACGCCTCCGGCCAGATCGTCGAGGCCTGCCCGGCCACCAAGATCTGGGCGGCGGGGGCGGCCGAGCTGTGGGACACGAAGCCCACCTGGTCCGACACCGGGTGCGTGAAGGGCGAGGTGGACGACTCCACCGAGGCGCCCACGTGGACGTTCGACCTCACGCCGCTGGCCACCGAATGGGCGTCGGATCCGTTCACCTCAAACGGCGTCGTGTTCGTGCCCCGGAGCTCCGGGGGGCCGGCCGACTCGAACTACCAGATCAACTTCAAGATCCCGAGCCGCGACGACAGCACCACCCCCACCGTCAACGAGTACGACTCGACGAAGGGCCGGACCCTGGTCACGGTGAGCTACCGGCAGGCGGTGCCGTCCCCGCCCCCGACCCAGTCGCCGACGCCCAAGCCCCCCCACTCGCCGAAGCCCCCGAAGCCCACCACGCAGCCTCCGCCTCCTCCCCCGCCTCCCGTGGGCGGCGGTGGCGGCGGCTCCAGCACCGGCGGCGGCTCGAGCTGCTGTGACACCGGCGGCTCCACCGGCGGCGGGACCGGGCCGGTCACCGGCGGGAGCAACACCGACTTCGGTGGCGGCGGCAACTCCGGCACGACGCCCGTGGAGCAGTCGGCGCCGTCGGGGATCCTGCCGGTGAGGTTCCCCTGGTACGCCTGGCTGGTGCTGCCCGTGGCCCTGCTGGCGCTCGCCGCAGTGCGCTCGATCCTGTTCGAACAGGCCCAGGGCGTCCGCCCCGGCGGCGTGATCTCCGCGATCCGGGCCCGCAACGCGGCGGCCCGCGGGGAGCCGGCCGGTTCCGGAGGCTCCGGTGCCGGCGGCGGGGTGCTGCAGCGCATGCGTCAGGCCGCCCGCGAGGGGATGGCCCGGGGAACGGCCAGGACATGACGAGACGACCAGACCGACTCGACGCACCCACACGAGGGAACCGAGGGAGCTGGGAACCATGAGACGCACCGCCCGCCCGCTGATCGTCGTGGCCGCGGTGGCCCTGATCGCCGCCGCCTGCGGCCAGTACCCGAACGTGCACGAGCGCGCCTACGGCAACGCCGGCGTCGCCGGGAACAACGGAAACGGCACGGTGGCGAACCCGGGCGGGAACGGCAGCCTGGACAACGGAGGCCTCGGGGGCCCGCTGGGCGGAGGCGACACCAGCTTCGGCGGCGACAGCTCCGGGACCAGCGGCAGCGGCTCGAGCAACCCCGTGGGGACCGGCGGCTCCGGCGGAGGTGGCGGCTCCGGAGGTGGCGGAGGCGGCTCCGGTGGCGGAGGCGGCGGCTCGGGTGGCGGGGGTGGCGGCTCGGGTGGCGGGGGTGGCGGCTCCGGAGGTGGCGAGACGTGGGGCGACACGATCGTGATCGGCATCCACGCCCCGATCACCGGCGCGGCGCCGGTCACCATCAACTCGTTCTACACGGAGAAGGACCTGTTCTGGCGGTACGGGAACAACGGCGGTCCGGTCACGGTGTACGGCCGGCACGTCCAGGTGGTGGTCCAGGACGACCAGTACAACCCCTCGCACGCCCAGCAGGTGTGCCAGCAGATGGTGGTGCAGAACCACGCCTTCCTGCTGGTGGGCGGCGCCGGCACCGACCAGATCGTGGCCTGCGCGAACTACGCGCAGAGCGTGGGCGAGCCGTACCTCTCGGCCGGCGTGAACCAGCAGTACCTCGCGCCGCTGTCGGACTACTTCGCGGTGTCCGAGTCCTACCCGCAGCAGGTCCCGGCCCTGGCGAACTACATCAAGCGGAACTTCACCCAGGACTGCTCGAAGGTCATCATGATCGCCGAGGACACACCGAACTTCGACGACGCGGTCAACGCGTTCAGCTCCGCGTGCTCCGGCGCGGCGATCCAGCGGGTGTCGAAGAACGGGAACGACGCCGGCTCCGTCGGCGGCCAGCTGTGCACGGGGACCATCCCCCGGTACGACGCGGTGTTCCCGCTGCTGGCGCCCGTGTACTTCCTGCAGATGGCCGGCGCCGCACGGTCGTGCAACCCCCAGTACACCGGGATCGGCATCACGATGGGGATCGACACGGTCGCCGACACCTACTGCGACTACGGGTCGAACGACAAGCTCCAGTTCTTCTCTCCGGCCACGGCGTTCGCCGACTCCACGAAGTACGACCCGGGGTTCGTGGCGGCCGCGCACAAGGCGGGGGTGGACCCCGACGACTTCGGATGGCTCCTGTGGGGGTTCAACCGGGCCGTGTACTCGTTCCTGCAGGCGGCGGGCCCGAACCTCACCCAGCAGGGATTCATGCAGGCGGTCTCGACGTACCACGGCAGCCAGGCCGGGTTCTCGGCGGTGCAGTACTCACCGGACAACCACTTCGGCGGCCGGACGTTCAACGTCCTCACCAACGTGTGCGACAGCAACGGCGGTCACTACGTGACGAAGTACGCGAACGTGAGCGGGTTCTAGGGAGCGGGCCGGGAGAGGGGGCGAGCGATGTTCCAGGCGATCGTTCTCGGCCTGTTCCAGGGGGCGACGTACGCCATGCTCGCCGTGGGCCTGGTCCTGGTCTACAAGGGCGCAAAGGTCTTCAACTTCGCCCAGGGTGAGTTCGGCACGCTGGCCGTGTACGTGACCTGGTGCATGCTGGGCTACCAGCACCTCCCCTACTGGCTCGCGGCCGTCATCGGCCTGTCGTGCGCCGTCGCGCTGGGAATGGTCATGGAGCGGCTCATCGTCCGCCCGCTGATGGGACGGTCCCGGATCACGCTGCTGGTGGCGACCGTCGGGGTGGCCCTGGCCGTGATCCAGACCACGCTCATCGTGGCGGAGCCCAAGCCTCAGAACCTCGACGTGGCCGTCAACGGGAACCCCACCGTGATCGGCCAGGTGGGGATCCTCCCGCAGCAGTGGCTCCTGATCGGGGTCCTGGCCGCGGTGGGCATCCTCCTGGCGCTGTTCCTGCGAACCGACTACGGCCACGCGGTCACGGCCACCTCCCAGGACGCGTTCGCGTCGAGGGTGGTGGGGATCAGCGTCCCGGCGGTCTCCCGGATCATCTGGGGCTCCGCGGGGCTGCTGGGCGGCCTGGCCGGACTGCTCCAGGCGCCCATCACCGGCTCGTTCTACCCGGGGTACCTCACGATCACCGGGCTCATCCCGGCGTTCACGGCGGCGGTGATCGGCGGGATGGACAGCCTGGCCGGGGCGTTCGTCGGCGGCCTGGCCGTGGGCGTGGTGCAGAGCGTGGGCCAGTACCAGCTCCAGCTCAAGGCCGGCATCCCCGGCGGGTCCGGTCTGGTCGTGTTCGCCATGCTGATCATTGTCCTGATGGTCCGGCCCCGCGGGCTCCTGGGGAAGGAGGTGGCCGCGTAGATGGCCGTCGCCGCGCAGGCCCCCGAGGTCCACGTGATCGGCCGGCCCCGGTTCGTGGTGACATCGTCGGGGCTGGTGGGGCGGGCGGTGGCGGCGCTCGCGCTCGCCCTGGTCGTGTTCACGATCCCGCTGCTCACCACCTCCGTGTGGGACAACATCGTCTCGCTCGCCGCGATCTACGGGATCATCGGGCTGTCGGTGAACGTGATCACCGGCTACGCGGGCCAGATCTCGCTGGGGCACCAGGCCTTCGTCGGCATCGGCGCGTTCATGTCCGCGTTCGTCGTCCAACACAAGTTCGGCTTCGTGGCGGCAGTCGTGGCGGCCTCGGCCATCGGGGCCGTGATGGCGCTGGCCCTCGGCCTGGTGGCCCTGCGCATCCGGGGCCTGTACATGGCGCTCGTCACGCTGGCCTTCGGCGTGATGGCCCAGGACACCATCTTCAACTGGCGTTCGTTCACGGGCGGGGGGGCCGGCTCCGAGGCGCCGCGCCCCGCGCAGTTCGCCTCGAACGAGTCCTTCGCCTACCTGTGCCTGATCGCGCTGGCGCTCATGGTGATGGTGGACTGGCGCTTGTCGAAGTCGAAGGCCGGCCGGGCCATCGTGGCCGTGCGGAGCAACGAACGTGTCGCCGCCACGCTCGGGATCAACACCACCGGGTACAAGCTGTTCGCGTTCGCGGTGGGCGGGTTCATGGCCGGGCTGGCGGGATCGCTGTTCGCCCACCACGAGAAGTTCGTGTACGCGAACAACTTCGACCTGTTCACCGCCGCCCTGCCCTGGGTCATCATGGCCGTGGTCGGGGGGCTGGGGTCGCGGGCGGGCGTGGTCATCGCCTCGAGCTTCTTCGCCACGTTCTCGTACTTCTTCCCGTCGGCGAAGCCGTGGACCGTGCCGTTCATCGGATCGGTGGGAGCGCAGCAGCTGCCGCCCCTGATCGGGGCCGTGCTGCTGCTGTTCACGATCACGGTCTATCAGGGCGGGCTCGGCCAGCAGATCCTGCCCTACCGCAGATGGCTGGCCGGCGGTCGGTTCCTGGAACACCGGGAGGAGGCCCTCGGGATCCCCGGCCAGGTCCTGCTGGTGGGGTTCATGGTGCCGTTCGCGTTCCACCTGCCCTGGCAGTTCTGCCTGTTCGTGGGGGCGCTGGGTGCGGTGGCCGCCGGGGCGGGGATCCGGGCCCACGTGCTGACCCGCCCCGAGCTCCAGCGTCGCCGGGCCACCGTGGCCGAGCTGGAGGCCGAGCAGGAGGAGGTCGAGCACGAGACCCTGGGCCACCTCCCCAGCTCCATCGGACCCCGGCCCAGGCGGGCCTCCGACGAGCCCACGCTCCCGATGCCGGCGGTGCCGGCGGATGCCGCCTCCGGGGCGGTCGCCACCGCGGACGCCGCCCAGGCGGTCGAGGATTCCGATGCGGAGCACGCCCAGACCACCCGGATCCCGGCGGTGACGGACGACCAGGGTGAGACCGAGGTTCCGTCCGCGGGAGATCCGTCCGAACGACCGCGCCGGGAGCTCGGCGCGTTCCGGAGAAAGCGAGGCCGCACGTGACCAGAGCGCTCGAGGTCCGCGACGTGTCCCTGCGGTTCGGCGGCCTCCAGGCTCTCCGGGACGTCTCGATCGACGTCGGGGAGTGGGAGATCGTGGGCCTGATCGGCCCGAACGGCGCGGGGAAGACGACGTTCTTCAACGTGGTCACCGGCATCTACCGTCCCGACCGCGGGACCGTCTCGTTCAAGGGGCAGAACGTGACCCGCATGCCGACCCACAAGCGGGTCCGCCTGGGGATGGGACGGACGTGGCAGAACCTCGGCGTCGTGCCGACCCTCACGATCCTGCAGAACCTCCTCACCGCCCAGCACGCCCACGTGCGGTACAGCGCGCTGACCGGGCTGCTCGGCGCGCCTGGCACGTTCTTCGAGGAGCGCGAGCTGCGGCGCAACGCCGAGGAGATCCTCGACTTCCTGGGGCTGATCCCACTGGCGGACGAGCCCGTCGGCGGGCTGCCCTACGGGACCCAGAAGCTGTGCGACCTGGCCATGGCCCTGGCCACCGACCCCCAGATCCTGCTCCTCGACGAACCGTCGTCGGGGATGGGACCGGACGAGGCCCACCGGCTCGGCGAGACCCTGAAGTTCCTGCGGGACTCGCTGAACCTCACGATCCTGATGATCGAGCACCACGTCCCGCTTGTGGTGGGCGTGTGCGACTACGTGTACGTCCTGTCGTTCGGGGAGCTGCTGGCCAAGGGCGAGCCCTCGGAGATCCAGCGCCATCCCGACGTCATCGCGGCCTACCTCGGCGAGGAGGCCGACGTCATCGGGGTGCCCGAGTCCCAGGAGACCCCCGCCGGCGACGAGCCCGCCGCGGCCGGGACGTCGGCGAGGACGGAGGAGGCCCATGTCGCTTCTTGAGGTCGACGACCTCCGCACCGGATATGGAGCGGTGCCAGCGCTCCACGGGGTCTCGTTCTCCGTGGGGGAAGGCTCGACGGCCGTCATGCTCGGGCTGAACGGCGCGGGCAAGACCACCACGCTGCTCTCCGTGGCGGGCCTCCTCAAGCCCTGGAGCGGCCGCATCTCCTTCGACGGCGAGGACGTGACGAAGGCCGATGCCCGGACCCTCGTGCGGCGGGGCCTGGTCCTCGTGCCGGAGGGCCGGCACGTGTTCCCGGGCATGTCGGTGTTCCACAACCTCCGGCTGGGGGCGTGGCCCCGGCGCCGCGACCGCCGCCGGTTCAAGCAGAGCCTGGAGATGGCCTACGAGATCTTCCCGGTCCTCCAGGAGCGCCGGCACCAGCTCGCCGGGACCCTCTCCGGGGGCGAGCAGCAGATGCTGGCGCTCGCCCGCGGGCTCATGGCCGGGCCCAGGCTCCTGCTCATCGACGAGGCCTCCCTGGGGCTGTCGCCCAAACTGGCCCAGGAGGTGTTCCAGGCCGTCCGCCGCATCTCCCGCGAGGGAGTCACGGTCTTCATGGTCGAACAGAACGCCGGCATCCTCCGCTACGTCGACCGGGCGTTCGTCATGGAGAAGGGCCGCATCACGTTCGACGGCCAGGGCTCCGAGGTCCTCGAGCACGGCACCCTCCGTAGCGCCTACCTCGGCGCGCCCGCCTGACCCCATTTGCTCGCGGGCGTTGCCTCGGCTCCTCCAACATGTCTGCCCGAGGTTGCACGGCCGGCCGTGGGGGCACGCCTACGCTGCGCTCCGGGTCGCACTCCCGTCCTCCGGCCGGAATCCCATCTTGCTCACTTGCGGTCCGTTGCCGGCCTCCGGACTTGGCGCTCCCCTGCGCTCCGCCGGCGACCCCGCCGACCAACCTTGGTCGAGCACGATCTGCGACCTGCCGCTTTGACGGTTCGCCACCTCCTGCGCGAGGGTGCATGGACCGATCCCGGAACAGGAGGTCGAACGATGGCGGCGACGAGGACGGCTCGGGCGCGGTGGGAAGGCACTCTGCTCGAGGGGCGGGGTTCGGTCAGTACCGGGACCAGCGACCTGTTCGCGGACGCCCCGCTGACGTGGAAGGCGCGGACCGAGTCGCCGGACGGCATGACCAGCCCCGAGGAGCTGCTGGCCGCCGCCCATGCAGCCTGCTACGCCATGGCGTTCTCGAACGTTCTCGCCACGGCAGGCACGCCGGCCCGGTCGCTCGAGGTCGAGGCCACCGCGACGTTCGCGCCGAAGGAGGGAGGCGGCATGCACGTCAGCACGATGGAGCTCAGCGTGCAGGGCGACGTCCCCGGCATCGACCAGGCGGCGTTCGAGCAAGCGGCCCTCGAGGGCGAGACCGGCTGCCCGATCTCGAATGCGCTCCGAGGAAACGTGGAGATCTCCGTTGCTGCGACGCTCACATCAGGTTGACGGCTGAGCCGCATCAGCGCCGCGCAACGACACCGGCACCCGGCCCCGAGGCCATCCACACCAGATGCCGACGCGGCGCGCCACCCCAGCGTGCGGGAATGTCACCAGACCCCAGCCTCCTGGTCGCCTCTCGACAGTCGGTAGGACTTGACCCACGGACTGGCCGACATCATGCTCGTTCTGCGTGATCATCCTGATGCGACATTCACCATGAGGCTTGCTCGACGATTGACTGTCGCTGGTGTCTTCCTCGCGGTGGCGATCGGGGGGTTCGTCGCGCGACTCGACCGACCGCCTCGCCCGGGTCCGACCGACCTACCGCCGGAGAAGCAGGCGATCATTGATCGAGAGGAAGCGATGATCGTCGAGGGGAGAGAACATCCTGCTTCGCCGTCCCCGTACCAATGGGCAAGGCCCAGTCCCCCCGCCTTCGAGGAAGGGCTGTGGACTCGGGCACAGGTGGGCGAGCTCCCCCCGAGTGCCGGCATTGACTACGTGAACGTGTGGACTCACATCCTGGACCGAAAGTACGTGAGCGTATTCGCCGGATCCCGCCCTGATCGGCCAAGCGACGGTCTCCTTTTCGTGGAGGAGATCGACCCGATCACCTGGCACCACAATTTCGGCTCTCCTGACGCATCCGTGGGTCCATCAGGCCGCTTCCCGTCCGGGTAGCGGGGGGCAGTAGCCGCCGCGATCGAGCAGGGCGAGGGCGACGAGGTGCTCGGGCTTCTTGAACCCGAAGGCCATCCGGTGCAGGACGCGGATCTTCGTGTTCGTGGACTCGATGAGCGCGTTGGAGAGCTTGTGGCGCATCGCTGCCTCGATCCCCGGGAGGTTCTTGCGGATCCTCCGCCCCAGCTCGACGAACGCCGTGATGCGGCTCCTTGCCGCCCAGGCCAGCCAGTCGTGGATCATGGCGATGGCCCGCCGCCCCTTCAGCCGGATGGCGACCCGCAGCTGCTCCTTGAGCAGGTAGGCCCGGTACAACCGGGTGTTGGCCGCGGAGATCCACGCCAGCTTGGCCTCCTGGCGCTCAGTGAGGTCCTCGGGGTTCTTCCACAGCGCGTAGCGGCACCCCTTGA
>DASWED010000055.1:0-12155 GCA_036394995.1 Actinomycetota bacterium | reverse complement strand
TTGAGGACGTTGTTGTACTGGGCTCCCCCCGGCTGGATCCGCGACACGTCGTTCGTCACGGTTCGCTGGAGGACGGCGCCGGCGTCCGGGCCGTCCAGGATGACCTTGCCGAGATGCATGAGGTCGAACAGGCCCACCCGTTCGCGGACGGCCCGGTGCTCGGCCAGCGTCCCGCGGTACTCGATGGGCATGGCCCATCCCGCGAACATCCCGATCTTGGCCCCCAGCTCGCGGTGCTCGGGCTCGAGCGGCGTCCGCTTCAGCCCCACGTCCCCGACCGCTTCCACGACGTGCATCCTACCCACCCGCCGCCGGCCGCCGGTCTGCGAGTGTTTTCCGAGCAGGGGTACGATGAACGGGCGGAGCCGGACGACCGCAACAGCCTGCCGACGAGGAAGGGGAGCATGCCGGAGGAGAGCTACGACGTCGCCGTCCTGGGGTCCGGGACCGGCGGCTACTCGACTGCGCTCCGGGCCGCCCAGCTGGGGAAGCGGGTGGCCCTGATCGAACGCGACGACCGCCTCGGCGGGACGTGCCTGCTGCGCGGCTGCATCCCCACCAAGGCCCTCCTCCAGTCGGCCGCGGTGATGGACGAGATCAACCGTTCCGACACGTGGGGCATCACGGCGTCCGGCGAGCCGGACTGGGACGGCATCCAGTCGTTCAAGACGAAGGTCGTGGACAAGCTCGTGAACGGGCTGACCGGCCTGGTGAAGATGCGCAAGATCGACGTCATCCAGGGCACCGGGAAGCTCGTCCCCGGGAAGGTCGCCGTGGACGTGGACGGGCGCGCGGCGGCCGCCACCGACGTGGTCCTGGCCTCCGGTTCGTACGCCCGGCTGCTGCCGGGGATGGAGATCGGCGAACGCGTGATCACCAGCGATCAGGCCCTGACACTGGGGTTCATCCCGCGGAGCGCGGTGGTGATCGGGGCCGGTGCCGTGGGGCTGGAGTTCGCCTCCTTCTACCGTTCGATGGGGGCCGAGGTGACCGTGGTCGAGGCCCTTCCCCGGATGGCTCCCCTGGAGGACGAGGAGATCTCGAAGGAGCTCGACCGGGCCTTCCGCAAGCGCGGGATCAGGTCGTTCACCGGGGCCAAGGTCCAGGACGTGAAGGAGACCGGCGACGCGGTGGAGGTCACCTACGAGACCGGCGGCCCCTCCGAGACCGTCCGGGCGGACGTGTGCCTGGTGGCCGTGGGCCGGGGCCCCGTCTCCGACGGCGTGGGGTACGAGGAGGCCGGGATCCAGCTCGAACGGGGCTACGTGAAGGTGGACGGCCAGCTCCAGACGACCGTCCCCCACGTGTGGGCCGTGGGCGACGTGGCGGCCACGCCGTACCAGCTGGCGCACGTGTCGTTCGCCGAGGGCATCTCGGTGGCCGAGCGGATCGCGGGCATGGACCCTCCCGAGATCGAGTACACCGGGGTGTGCCGGGTTACGTACTGCACCCCGGAGGTGGCGAGCGTCGGGCTCACCGAGGCCCAGGCCCGGGAGCGCGGCCACGAGGTGGAGATCGAGAAGCTGTCCATGCAGGGCATCGGGAAGGCCAACATCGTCGGCGAGGGCGGCATGGTGAAGGTCGTGGCCGCCGCGGACGGCGGGCCGGTGCTGGGGATCCACATGATCGGCCCGCACGTCACCGACCTCATCGCCGAGGGCATGCTCATCGTGAACTGGGAGGCGGTGCCGGCCGACGTGGCCACGCTCATCCACCCCCATCCGACGCTGTCGGAGGCCATCGGCGAGGCCCACCTGGCCCTGGCCGGGAAGTCCCTGCACACACCGTAAGGAGCCCCCGTGGCGAACACCGACACGCGGACCGGGCGGAGCGAGGAGGATCGCCGCTCGGCCATCGAGGCCTCCGGCCTGAAGGAGGAGCAGCTTCAGGAGATCCTGTACTTCCTGGTGCTGTGCAGGTACTTCGACGAGCGCATGGAGACCCTGTATCGCCAGGGCCGGCTCCCCGGGGCCATCTACTCGGGGCGGGGCCAGGAGGGCACGCACGTCGGCGTGGCCTACGCGCTCCGCCCGGAGGACTCGCTGTTCCCCACCCATCGGGACCTGTCCGCGCAGCTCACCAAGGGCCTGGAGCTGAAGCGGATCATGGCCCAGTTCTGGGGTCGCATCGACGGCTACACCCGCGGGCGGGACGGCAACAGCCACATCGGGGACTGGAACGGCTCGCGGACCTTCACGGTCCTGTCGAACCTGCCGAACGGGTACCCGGTGGCGGCCGGGGCCGCGCTGGCCTACCAGATGCGCCGGGAGCCCAGGGTGGCCCTGGCCATCTGCGGCGACGGAGCCACCTCGAACGGCCGGTGGCACGAGTCGCTGAACGTCTCGGCCATCAAGAAGCTCCCCGTCGTCTGGGTGGTGAACAACAACCAGTGGGCCTACTCCACCCCGAACCGGCTGGAGTTCGCCGTCCCGACCATCGCCGAGCGCGGCGTCGGGTACGGGATGCCCGGGGTCCGCGTGGACGGCACCGAGGTCCTCGACGTGTACACGGCGGCCACCGAGGCCGTCGAACGGGCCCGGAACGGCGACGGGCCCTCCCTGATCGAATCGGTGTCGCTGCGGTGGAAGGGCCACGCCGGACACGATCCGGCGAAGTACGTGCCGAAGGAGATGCTCGAGGACTACGTGGAGCATCGCGACCCGGTGAAGAAGTTCGCCGAGCTGCTGGTGATGGCGGGAGCCATCGACCAGGAGGGTGTGAAGGGGATCCAGGAGCGCGTGGAGCGGGAGTTCGACGAGGGGTTCGAGTTCGCCCAGCAGTCCCCGCTCCCCGACGCCGGCGACGTGGACCTGGGCGTGTTCACCGACGACGGCTACTGGGAACGCGAGCCGTCGAGGGAAGGGGGGGCGCCCTCGTGAGCGACGGTGACCGCGAACGGGTGGGGGGCGACACCCCGCAGGCCTCGCCCACGACCGCGGCCGAGCAGGCGGCCAAGACCGAGGGCGACGGCGGGCGGGCTGCGGCGGAGGCGGAACGCGCGAAGAAGGTGGAGAAGGACGAGTCCGAGGCCGGCGCTGCCGGCCACGGCGCCGAGCCCCGGGGGAAGCGCTCCGACAAGGGCGAGGCCACCTACCTGATCGCGGTAGCCGAGGCCCTGTGGGAGGAGATGGAGCGCGACGAGCGGGTGTTCATGCTGGGCGAGGACATCGGCGTGTACGGCGGCGCGTTCAAGGTCACCGAGGGGTTCATCGACCGCTTCGGCCCGGAGCGAGTGTGGGACACGCCGATCATGGAGGAGACCATCGTCGGCATGTCGATCGGCGCGGCCATGGAGGGATTCCGCCCGGTGGCCGAGTTCCAGTACGCGGACTTCATGACGTGTGGGTTCGACGAGATCGTGGCCACCGCCGGGAAGTACACGTACCGCAGCGGCGTGCCGCTGCCGATGGTCCTCCGGGGCCCGTCGGGGGGCGGGGTGCGGGCCTCGGCGTTCCACTCCCAGAACCCCGAGCCCCTGTTCGCCCACGTCGGCGGGCTGAAGGTGATCTGCCCGGCGTTCCCCACGGACGCCAAGGGCCTGCTGAAGTCCGCCATCCGCGACGACAACCCGGTGGTGTTCCTGGAGCACAAGTGGATCTACCGCCGGATCAAGGAGGTCGTGCCGGATGACCCGGACTTCCTGATCCCGATCGGCAAGGCCGAAGTCAAGCGGGCCGGCGACGACGTCTCGATCATCACGTACGGGGCCATGGTCCACCGGGCGCTGGAGGCGGCGGAGGACCTCGAGGAGCAGGGGATCTCCGCTGAGGTGGTGGACCTCCGGACCGTGTATCCGCTCGATGTCGAGACCATCCTGGAGTCGGTGGCGAAGACCTCCCGGGCCCTGGTGCTGTACGAGTCGCTGAAGTACCTGGGGATCGGCTCGGAGGTGTCCGCCGTGATCGCGGAGGAGGCGTTCGAGCACCTCGACGCGCCGGTGATGCGGCTGGCCCCGCCGAACCACGCCGTGCCGTTCTCGCCCCCCCTGGAGGACGCGTTCCTGCCGTTGACCGACGACATCGTGGCCGCCGTGGACCGGTTGTCGAAGTGGTAGAGAGCCGGGGGGTCCGGGGGGTCCGGGGGGGAGCAGCCGCGCGGAGCGAAGCGGAGCGGATCAGGCTGCTGCACTCCTTCGGCGGAGACGGTTCGCCGGAGGCGGACCGTCGACGAATCAGGAAAAGGAGGCACCGCAGGCCATGCCCACAACCGTGACCATGCCGCAGCTCGGGGAGACGGTCATCGAGGGGACCATCCTCAAGTGGCTGAAGTCCGAGGGAGAGACCATCGACCGCGACGAGCCGCTGTTCGAGATCTCCACCGACAAGGTGGACACCGAGGTTCCCTCGCCGGTGGCGGGGACCGTGTCGAAGATCCTGGTCCAGGAGGGCGAGACGGTGTCGGTGGGGACCAACCTGGCCGAGATCGACGACGGCTCCGCCGGGCAGCAGACGGCCGAGGTCCCCTCCGAGGTCCCGACCGCCGAGACCGAACCGCCGGAGGAGGAGCAGGCCGAGGAGGAGGCGGACCGTCGGGAGCAGGAGGAGCCGAAACCCGCCGAGGAGGAGCCGGTTCCGGCGCCGTCCCCGCCCGCCCCGGCCCCGCAGCAGGGCCGGCTCGACGAGGAGGCGGCACCGGCGGCGCAGGGGGGAGCGATCGGGGGCGGGGGTGAGCGGAGCCACATCCTGTCGCCCCTGGTTCGACGGCTGGCCGAAGAGCACCAGATCGACCTCGCGCAGGTCCGGGGAACCGGGACCGGGGGTCGGATCACGAAGGGCGACATCACGGCGTTCATCGAGTCCGGCGGCGCCGCGGCACCCGCGGCCGCTCCCTCGGAGGCTCCCGCCGCCGCTGCCGCCGGGGCCGCACCGCAGCTGCAGCCGGTGTCCCAACCCGCCGCGCCGCCGGCCCAGCCCCCCGAGCCGGCCGTCGCGCCCGCCGCCGCGGCCGAGGCGGGCCCCCGCGAGGAGGTTCGTCAGCTCTCGCACATCCGCAAGTCGATCGCCAAGCACATGGTGGCGTCGCTCCAGGCGTCGGCGCGGGCCTGGAACCTGGTCGAGATCAACATGGAGCACATCGCCCAGCTTCGGAACCGGGCCAAGGACGCGTTCAAGTCGGCGGAGGGGATCTCGCTCACGTTCCTGCCGTTCGTGTCTCGGGCCGTGTGCGACGCGCTGCTGGCCTACCCGGACGTGAACGCCGAGCTCCGGGGGGAGGAGCTGGTCGTCAAGCGATACGTGAACCTGGGCATCGCGGTGGCCTACGACGAGGGCCTCATCGTCCCCGTGGTCAAGGACGCGGACGGCATGAACATCGTCGGGCTGGCCCGCGCCGTCAACGACCTGGCCGTCCGGGCCCGGTCGCGGAAGCTCAAGCCGGACGAGGTCCACGGCTCGACGTTCACGATCACGAACCCGGGTCCGTTCGGATCGATCATCAGCGTCCCGATCATCAACCAGCCGAACACGGCGATCCTCGCGTTTGACGCCATCGAGAAGCGGCCGGTGGTCGTGGACGACGCCATCGCGATCCGGCACATGGTGTACCTGTCGATGTCCTGGGACCACCGTGTCATCGACGGCGCCACCGCGGCCCAGTTCCTGGGCAGGCTGAAGCAGAACCTGGAGACGTGGGACTTCACGCCCGAGCTCCAGCACTACCTCCCTCAGGGGGGTTCGGGGGGCTCATGAGCGAGGCCCCTGGCGAGAGTCCGTCCGGTGGCAAAGCCGAGCGTCAGCCCCCCGATCAAGGGGGTTCGGGGGGCTCATGAGCGAGGCCCCTGGCGAGAGTCCGTCCGGTGGCAAAGCCGAGCGTTAGCCCCCCGATCAAGAGGAATCCGATGACGAACCGGGCAGCCTGGCTCCTTCGCCCCGAGGGGGCGGTTCCCTATGAGGCCGCGTATGCGGCCATGCACGACCTGGCCGAGCGGCGGGCCGCGGGCGAGGTCCCGGACACCCTGATCCTGCTGGAGCACCCGCCGGTGTACACGGCCGGCCGCCGGGCCGAGGCCGCCCACGTGCGGTGGACCGAAGCCGAGATCGAGGCGGCCGGCGCGTCGCTGCACCACGTGGATCGGGGCGGCAGCGTGACCTTCCACGGGCCCGGGCAACTGGTGGGCTACCCGATCCTGGACCTCGGCGTCCGGCCGGACGTCATCGCCCACCTCCGGCGCATCGAGGAGGCGGTCATCCGGGCCGCTGCCGACGTCGGCGTGCGGCTCCACCGCGACCCCGAGGCCACCGGGGTGTGGTCGGACGACCGCAAGGTCTGCGCGATCGGGGTCAAGCTGACCCACGCCCGAGTGACCCTGCACGGGTTCGCCCTGAACTGCACCACCGACCTCGGCTGGTTCGACGCCATCGTTCCATGCGGCCTGGCCGGGCGCGGGGTGGCCTCCCTCTCCGAGCTCGCCGGGCGCGAGGTCACCGTCGCCGAGATGGCGCCCCTCGTCGCCGCCCGGTTCGCGGAGGTCTTCGGCCTCCGGTTCGAACCCGCTCCGCCCGGCGCGGTCCCTCACCTCGCACCGGCCGCGGTCGCATAGCGCCTCCCGGGCCAGACGTCGTCCCCGGTCCTCCTACACCATTGATCACCTCGCAGTCTCAACGTGTCGTAGGCGGCCTCGCCCGTGCGGCGCCCGCGGGCCGATGCCGGTCGGTCAGGGGCGGACGGCGATCACGGCGAACTGCGGTACGGGGCCGGCGATATGGACCGGCATCCCGCCGCCGCTGTGCCGGGCCCATTCGACGTCACGGAGGCGCTCCAGGCGGATGCCGGTCCACCCAGCCTCCTCCACCGCCCGGAGCATGGGTTCCGCCGACGCCTGGCCGGCCAGCGGCAGGCTCGAGAGCATCTCCCGGTCGTACTCGCCGTGGTGGTCGTGGCCCTCGCCCAGCAGGCGCCCCACGCGATGCGCGATCCGCCGGCGGAGGCGGGCCACCGGGTCGGCGGGCGTCCAGATCCCCTCGAACAGCACCAGCCGCCCGCCCGACACCACTACGCCGCGCCAGGCCCGCAGCGTCCCCACCGGGTCCAGCGTGGTCCACAGGAGGTGGCGCTCCACCACGGCGTCGAACGGCCCGGGCGGCGGGTCCGAGGCGGGGCCGATCACGAACTCCACCTCCGCCCCCCGTTCGGCTGCCTTCCGACGGGCCCGCTCCAGCATCGCCGGAGAGAGGTCGAGCGCCGTGACGCGGTGCCCGAGGTCCGCGGCCAGGAGCGACATCGCGCCGGTGCCGGCCCCGGCGTCGAGCACGCGGGCGGGTGGCGGTGGGAGGTACCGGGCCAGCGCCGCCCGCCACGCCGCCGCCTCCACCGGGTCGGCGGCCGAGTGGTTGGGGGTGCGGTCGTAGGTGGGCGCGTCCGCGTCCCACCACCGCCGGATGCGGTCCTGGACGTCGCCGAACTCCCCTCGGGGCGGGGTGTCGGGTCGGTCCTCTGCTCGTTCGGCCACCGGAGCTCCCGTTCGAGTCAGAACAGCGCGGAGGCAAGCTTGCCCCGGTACTCGCGGACCAGCGGATGGTCGTCCCCGAGCACCGCGAACAGGTCGAGCATCGACGCTCGCGCGTCGTCCCGGTCCTCCGGGGAGAACCGGACCGCCCCCAGCATGGCGGCCAGGGCCTCGCGGAACCGTCCGTCGGCCGCCATCCGCTTCGCGGCGGTGAGCGGCGAGCCGTCCTGCAGTTCCGACCACTCGCCGACCCGGATCGCCGCCAGGAGCTGTTCGGCCTCGCGGTCGGGGACCAGCGGCTGGAGGACCTCGCGGGCCTCCTCGTCGTCGCCGCGGTCCGCCAGGAGCCGGGCCAGCCCGAGCCGGGCGCCCCGATTCGACGGATCGGCCTCCAGGGCCTCCCGGAACCCCCGTTCGGCCGCCTCGACGTCGCCGGCTTCCGCCGCCTCCTCGGCCTCCGCGGCCTCCCGGTCCGCCTCGGACGGGAGGAGCCGCCCGATGAACTCCCGCACCGCGGGCTCGGGGTACGAACCGATGAACTGGTCCACCGGCCGGCCGTCAGCGAACGCCCACACGTTCGGGATGCTCTGGATCCGGAACTGCCCCGCGACCACCGGGTTCGCGTCCACGTCCAGCTTCGCCAGCAGGACCTCGCCGCCGTGCTCCTCCGCCACCCGCTCCAGGATCGGTCCGAGGGTCCGGCACGGCGCACACCACGACGCCCAGAAGTCCACCACCACCGGGCGGCGCTTCGACTCCTCCACCACGTCGCGCATGAAGGTGGCGTCGGTGACCTCGATGACCGTCGTTGCGGCCGGCGACGATGTTGCGGGTTCGTCCATCACCCTCGATTGTCCACGATCCGGCGCGAACATCGCCACGGCGGCTCGGCCCCTCGCCCTACTTCGCGAATCGGGCCACCGCCGAGACGAGTTCTTCCACCTTCTCGTCGCCGCCGCCCTGCTCCAGGGCCTCCCGGACGCAGTGCCGGACGTGGTCGTCGATCAGCCCCAGCCCCACCGCCTTCAGCGCGGCCTGGACCGAGTTCACCTGGGTCAGGATGTCGATGCAGTACTTGTCCTCCTCGACCATCCGCTGGAGCCCCCGGACCTGCCCCTCGATCCGCCGGAGCCGGTCCCCCAGCTCCTTCTTCCGCATGGCGTAGCCGTACATGGCCCTCCTCCTCGCCGAAGCCCGCATCCAAGTGTACCCCGGGGGGGTATTCGACCACGGGGGAATCGATCAGGCCGGGTACGACACGAGCGGCGCGATGACCTCCCGGAGCTCGCCGGCCAGCCGTTCGGCCTCGGCCCGCCGCTTCACCGGGTCGTCGATCTGCTCCACCTCGATGGGCGGGGCGAACGTGACCCTGATGGGGACCCGCTTGGGGATCCGGCTCCCCCGGGGCAGGGCCTCCTCGGTGCCGGCGATCCCACACGGGAGGAGGGACGCGCCGGTGGCCAGCGCGATCCACGGCGCGCCGGCCAGGAACGGCAGCAGGGTCCGCGGCGTGCGGGTCCCCTCCGGGTACATGCCGAGCACCTCGCCCCGGCGGACCGCCGCGAGCCCCAGCCGGATGGCGCGGAGGTCGAACAGGTCCCGGTCCACCGAGAACGCACCCATCCACCGGACCAGCCGCGCGAACTGCGGGTTCCGGAACAGCTCCCGCTTGGCCATGAACGTGATGGGCCTGGGGGTCGCGACGGTGGCAGCCGGGATGTCCAGCATCGACTCGTGGTTCATGCAGAGCACCGCCGGGCCGGTCGCCGGCACGTGTTCGATCCCGTGCACCGAGAGGTCGAACCACCACCGGAGCAGCCCCGACAGCGCGGATCTCACCACCCGCTGCCCGCTCCCCGCCCCCGCCGGTTCCAGCTCGCCCGCGGCCCCGGGATGGGCCGCCGCGCGGTCCACCGTCGCGATCAGGTCGCCCACGGTCCGCAGCGCCGCCATGCCACCGTCGAGGAGGTCGATCCCCTCCCGTTCCTCCAGCAGCGTGGCCAGCTCGGCGTACAGGAGCGAATCGAATCCCACCTCGCCCAGCGGCTCGGCATCGTCGGGGGGTGGGGCGTCACGCCCCAGCAGCTCCCCCACCATCGCCCGCACCCGCTCGTGCAGGCCCACGCCCTCACCCATGATCCGCGTAGCTTACCGGCCCCACGCGCCCCACCCTCACGCGGTGCTCGGGCATCGTGGGTCGTCTAGACTCCGGCCGGGAGCGGCTGCCGCTTCAGCGATTCCGCCCCGCGGCGAAGAGGTTCACGACGAGGACCGGCCGCCCGCTTCGGGGCACCGTTGCTCGTGAGACGGCAAGGAGGCTCGAGGTGGCCACTGAGGTACAGCAGCCCGAGGCCCGGCACGGCTCGCTGGGGCTCACCGACGAGGACCTGTTGGCGATGTACCGGACCATGGTCACGGCCCGCCTGTGCGACGAGGCCCAGTTCCGGCTGAACCGCCAGGGCAAGGCGCCGTTCGTGGTGCCGGTGTCCGGCCATGAGGGGTGCCAGGTGGCGACGGCATGGCCCATGCGCAGGGGCCAGGACGTGTTCCTGCCGTACTACCGCGACCTGGCCGTGTGCCTGGTGGCCGGGATGACGCCCGCCGACGTGTTCCTGGGGGTGTTCGGCAAGGCCGACGACCCGTCCTCCGGGGGCCGGCAGATGCCCGCCCACTGGGGGTCCAGGCGGCTGAATATCATCACCGGCTCCTCCCCCATCGCCACGCAGATCCCGCACGCCGCCGGCGTGGCCTATGCGATCAAGTACCGCGGCGAGGACGCGGTGGTGTCGTGCTGGTTCGGCGACGGCGGGACCAGCGAGGGCGACTGGCACGAGGGTCTGAACTTCTCCGGCATCCACAAGCTGCCGCTCGTCTGGGTCTGCGAGAACAACCGGTACGCGATCTCGGTGCCGCTGTCGAAGCAGATGGCGGTGAAGTCGGTGGCCGACCGGGCCCCCGCCTATGGGTTCGAGGGCGTCTCGGTCGACGGGAACGACGTCCTGGCTTGCTACGAGGCCATGAAGCGGGCCGTGGACAAGGCCCGGAACGGCGACGGTCCCACCCTGATCGAGGCGAACACGTACCGGTTCCACCCCCACACCTCCGACGACGACGACCGGACGTACCGGAGCCGGGAGGAGGTCGAGGCGGCCAAGGCCAAGGACCCGATCCTGCTGTTCGGCAACCACCTGAAGGATCTCGGGCTCATCGACGACGACGGCATCGGGCAGCTCCGAACCGACGTCAAGGCCCAGGTCGACGAGGAGGTGGACCGGGCCTGGAACGCCCCCGACCCCGCGCCGGAGACGGCGATGCTCCACCTGTTCGCGGACTCCGGTGCCTCTGCCGAGACCGACCTCGAGAGCACCGGCACGGAGGCCACCCCGGCCGAACCGCCCGCGTCGGGGCGGGATGGCGAGGCCCCGGAAGGGGGGCCGTCGTGACCGAGAAGAACGTGGTCCAGACCATCCACGACACCCTGGCGGAGGAGATGCGGGGCGACGACCGCATGGTGGTGCTCGGCGAGGACGTGGGCGCGCGGGGCGGCGTGTTCCGGGTCACCGCCGGGTTCCTCGACGAGTTCGGCGAGCGCCGGGTGATCGACACCCCCCTCGCCGAGTCCTCGATCGTGGGCGTGGCCATCGGGATGGCCATGCACGGGCTCCTCCCGGTCGCGGAGATCCAGTTCGCCGATTTCATCCACCCGGCGTTCGACCAGCTGGTCAGCGAGGCCGCGCGGATCCGCTACCGGTCGAACGGCGACTTCGGCGTCCCCATGGTGGTCCGGGCCCCGTGGGGTGGCGGCGTGCACGGCGCGCTGTACCACTCGCAGTCCATCGAGGCCTTCTACGGGCACGTGCCGGGACTGAAGACCGTGGTCCCGTCCACCCCGTACGATGCCAAGGGCATGCTCCGGGCGGCCATCCGCGACCCCGACCCGGTGCTGTTCCTGGAGCACAAGAAGACCTATCGCCTGATCAAGGGCGAGGTCCCGGACGAGGCGTACGAGGTCCCGATCGGGGTGGCGGACGTGAAGCGGGAGGGCTCCGACCTCACCGTGGTGGCCTACGGGCTCATGCTCCACCTGTGCCTGGAGGCCGCGGAGCGGCTGGCCCGGGAGGACGGGTTCGAGGCCGAGGTGGTGGACCTCCGGACGATCGCGCCCCTCGACAAGCAGACGATCCTGCAGTCGGTGCGCAAGACCGCCAAGGCCATGGTGGTGTACGAGGACAACCGGACCTACGGCGCGGGCGCGGAGGTCGTGGCGACCATCGCCGAGGAGCTGATGTTCGAGCTCGACGGGCCCCTGGTGCGGATCGGCGGCCCCGACATCCCGGCGATGCCGTTCGCCGGGCCCCTGGAGCACTTCTTCATGCCCGATGCCGAAGGCATCTACGAACGGATGCGGGAGCTGGCCAGGTTCTAGATCCGGACGGTTCCGTCTCCGACATCCGGTCCGGGCATCCACCGTTCGGGGGATCATTGGTCCCCTGGTGGGTCCATTTGCTTGCAAGGGGGGTGAGAGGGGTTCGGGATCCGGGCGGTGCCACAGGCTGGACGGCTGACCGGTCTTAGTGTAAAGGATGGACGTGAGGAGCGAGCCCGAGACGCCGCGTAGGGAGGTGTACGAGGACCTCCGGCCGCTGCTGTTCTCCATCGCCTACGGGATCGTGGGCAGCGTGAGCGAGGCGGAGGACATCGTGCAGGAAGC
>DASWED010000054.1:0-69641 GCA_036394995.1 Actinomycetota bacterium | reverse complement strand
CCTCGACGGGACGGCGGGGAGCGGCACGATCGAGCCGAACTTCGCCCCGTCGCCCGCGAACTCGAACCCGGTGACGTAGTGCTCGAAGCCGTCGTGGTAGGCGGCGAGCGTGGTGGTCCGGACCAGCTGGACCGTCCCGTTGGGAGACACCAGCGCCCCGCAGGCGAGCGCGGGACCGGCACCGAGCGCGAGCACGAGCGCGACGGTGGAGCCCGCCAGCATCCCTCTGCGCATCCAGGACCTCCCTTCCTCGGGGCCGGAGGGCGGCGGGGGTCGCCCGCGGCCTCGAGCCGGCCCGTTCGACCTCTCGACTCAGATCGCGATCCGTCCTCCGCCCCGGCGTTCGCGCGCTGCCACGACGACCATCACGGCCAGCAGCGCCACCGCCGCGGCGAGCGCCCACAGCAGGCCGGCGGACGCCGACGCCGCCGGGGTCTCGTGGGAGCTCAGGCCGGCGTCGACCGGGGACGGGGATCCACCCCGGACGTTGAGCGCCAGGTCGTAGGTCAGGTCCCCGGCGTCCGTGTCCAGCTGGAGGAACGACAGCCACATGCCGGTCGAGGGCAGCCACTTCATGCCCCGGTCGGAACGGAGGTCCGCCAGCAGGCCGGAGGACGCCGCCTCGCTCCGGGCCAGCCGGATCCCGCCCTTGTGGGTCCCGCGAGCCGTGCTCCCCACGGGCACCGGCAGCATGTTCGGCCGGTCGTCGGTGAGCAGGAAGACGTCGGCCTCGATCCGCTGGGAGGGACGGGCGCCGAGCCCCAGGATCCGAAGCGGGACCCAGGGCCGGTTCGTCGGGATCACCAGGTGGATGGGGATGGCGTCGCCGAGCTGCTCGCCCCGCGCCGCCGCCTTCTCCGCGTCGAACTGCACCGCCATGAAGATCGGGCTCCGGTTCGCGTAGAAGTCGAGCACCTCGGGGGCGTCGGGCGGGAGCACGAACCCGTGGTCCGCCGCCCACTTCCCCACCGCGAACCCGCCGCCCTTCAACACCGTGAGGTGCAGCGAATCGATGTCCTTCTCGATGATGACCTGGGCCGGAGCGGACGTGGATGGCGCCGGAACGCCGGCGAGCGCCTCCCTCACCGGGGGCTGGACCTCGATCTCGAGGCGCTGGAGGGTCCAGTCCCCGCCCCGGATCAGCCTGGACGGGATGGCCGGCAGGGGGACGATCGAACCGAACTCCGCGCCGCCGCCCACGAACTTGAACCCGGTGACGTAGTGCTCCACGCCGTCGTGGTAGGCGGCGAGCGTGGTGGTCCGCACCAGCTGGACCGTCCCGTTGGGGGACACGAGTCCCCCGCAGGCGAGCGCGGGACCCGCACCGAGCGCGAGCACGAGGGCGGCCGTGGAACCGACGAGAAGGGCCCGTCTCCGCATGGAGGTCTCCTTCCGTTGCCTGATTCCGGCTTCGACGGAACGGCGGGGCGTCCGCGTTCCCGAACGTCCCGGATCCGGCGGGAAAATCGTCCCTTGCGTGGTCGGGCATTCGCTGCCATCCTCCCCTCACCACATCCGAGGAGGCCGGGGACGATGCGGATTCGAAGCGCGCTCGTCGCGCTGGCGGTGAGCCTGTTCGTGCTGGGGACGGCCGCGCTGCCGGCGGCGGCCGCGGATCCCTCGGTGACCCTCGGGGCAACCCCGTCGATCGTGCCCGTCGGCGGCAGCGTCGCCCTGGCCGGCCACATCACCCCCTGGCGCCAGGGCGAGACCGTCCGCCTCGTGACCTCCGGGGGAAGGGTCCTGGCGGAGACCACCACGAAGGCCCAGGGCAAGTTCTCGTTCTCCATGGAGCCCCGGGAGACCGTGACCGTCCACGCGGTGTGGCGCCACGGCAGCCAGAAGGTGGCCACCAGCGCGCCGGTGAGGATCGGGGTCCGGGCCGTGGTCACGACGGCGCTCGAGTCGGTCCGGCTGTTCGGCGGGGCCCTCATCCGGGGACAGGTCCGGCCCTGGCACGAGGGCGCCGTGGTGCAGCTCCAGCTGCTGCGGGGGTCCACGCCCGTGTGGAGCTCGACCGCCCGCCTCGGCCCCACCGGCAAGTTCCAGCGGAAGGTCGGGCCCATCACGAAGCCGGGGAACTACCGGGCCCGGGCCACGTTCGCCGACGCCACCCACCTCGCCGGGACCGCGCTCTCCGCGGTGCAGACCACGCCGCTGCCGTACCTGGCCCGGGGCTCCACCGGGCCGTTCGTGTACCTCCTGGAACGGCGACTGGTCCAGCTCCACTACTACCTGACCGGCATCGACCAGACCTACGACGAACGCACCGCCGACGCGGTGGTGGCGTTCCGGAAGGTCCAGCGGATGGACCGGGTGTACTCGGTGAACGCCGACGTGTGGCGGGCCCTGGCCGATCCCCGGACGGTCGCGGTGCACGGGTCGAAGACGGGCTACCACATCGAGGTGGACCAGACACTCCAGGTGATGTTCCTGGTGAACGACGGCCAGGTCAGCTCGATCCTCCACGTGTCCACCGGGAGGCCCACCAAGCCGACGCCGGACGGCGACTGGCACATCTACGAGAAGGAGCACCAGGTCATCGACGGGATGATCTATCCCAGCTGGTACTGCTGGCGGGCGGCCATCCACGGGTACAACCCCGTGCCGACGTACCCGCACAGCCACGGATGCATCCGGGTGCCGCCGTGGGCGGCGCAGTGGGCCTACGACCATGCCCCGATGAACGCGGAGGTCCTGATCTACCACTGAGCGCTAGACTGCGCATCACAGCCCTCCGCACGGCGAACCGTCAATGGCAGCGAGTGGCACTAATTCGTTGGGAACCGCACCGGACTGCTGTATGAGAGGAGATACTCGCCAGTATTTCCGTCGAGGATCGTGACCCATTGGCCGCGTATGCATTCACTTGCACCGGGCCCATGCTGCGGGATACAGGCGCCAGTGAATTCGAAGACCCACACGAGGCGGGAATCGACCTCATCCTTCCACGAGAAGTTCGCGTACACAGCGTTCGCGAAGACCTGCTTGGGGTCGTCCGTTGGTACGCCGTGATCGAGTGCGATCTCCATTGCTTGGCTTGCGTCTATCGAAGGTACCTCCCCAGGGGGGCCGAAGGTGAATCCTCCGTAGGGATCCGTGAGGGCTCCGACAGGGGATGCGGTCCCGCAGCGAGAGGCGGGGGAGCAGGCTCCTCGGTGTCGCTGGTCGGAGGGCCGCTCTCTGCCGTTGATGGGGTGGGCGAGGAGCCGGCCAGCGCCAGCGTCGTGGCGGTCGCGGCAAGAACAACCGCGATCGCTCCCGCCAGCAGAAAACGTGAACGAGTTCCCATCTTCGGCTCCCTCCTAGCACATGTGGTCCGGATCGTTCGTCCAAGCGTCGAAAGTGCTCGAACTCACGTTCCCCTGGCTGTGCCAGCACTCAGGCGTAGAGTCACCGTCCCGCCACGCTAGAACCCCAGGCGATCCAGCGCGCGGGGGTCGCGCTGCCAGTCCCTGAGCACCTTCACGCGGAGCGAAAGGTAGACGCGGCGGCCCAGGAGCGGTTCGAGCTGCTCCCGGGCGCGGGTCCCGATCGTCTTCAGCATCTCTCCGCCCCGGCCGATCACGATCCCCTTCTGGGAGTCGCGTTCGACGAGGACCAGGGCCTCGATCCTCGCCACCTCGTCCGGGTCCTCCGGCACGTCGAGTTCCTCCACCTCGACCGCGATCGAGTGCGGGAGCTCCTCGCGGGTCAGCGCGAGGGCCTGCTCCCGGATGAGCTCGGCGATCCTGGCCTCGAGGGTCTGGTCGGTAGCCTGGTCGGTCGGGTACAGGGGCGGGCCCTCCGGCAGGCGCGCCACCACGAGGTCGAGGAGCGTGTCCACGCCGCGGCCGGTGGCCGCCGACACGGGAACGATCTCGTCGAACTCCCCCAGCTCGCCGGCCTTCGCCAGTTGGGGGACGAGCGCGTGGTGGCCGAGCCTGTCGGTCTTGTTCACCGCGCACAGCTTCGGCGCGGGAAGCGCCTGGACGCGCCGGACGAACACCTCGCGGTCCCCCCGCCCCACGCCCGCGGCCGCGTCCACCACCTGGATCACCGCGTCCACGTCGACCACCGAATCCGCCACCACCTGGTTCAGCCGCTTCCCCAGCGGCGTTCGCGGCTTGTGGAAGCCCGGCGTGTCGGTGAACACCACCTGGAACCGCTCCGTGGTGAGGATGCCCCGGATCCCCCGACGCGTGGTCTGGGGCTTGTCCGATACGATGGCCACCTTCTGCCCGACCATGACGTTCACGAGCGTGGACTTCCCGACGTTCGGCCGGCCCACCACCGCGACGATCCCGGACCGGAACGCGGGCGCGTCCGGCAGGTCGGGCTCCGGTTCGGCGTCCGGCCCGGTCACTCCAGGAATTCCGGGCCGAATGCGTGCGGCAGGATCGCGTCGAGGGACCACACCTCGCGGACCCCGTCCGGGGTCTCCACGGCCACCGGCATGGACGGGCCGAACTCGTTCAGGAACTGGCGGCAGGCTCCGCAGGGAGGCGTGGGGCGGTTCGCGGAGCCCACCACGGCCACGGCGTCGATCCGCCGCTCCCCCGCCGCCACAGCGGTGGTGGCCGCGACCCGTTCCGCGCAGATCGACAGCCCGTACGACGCGTTCTCCACGTTGCACCCGGAGTAGACGCGGTCCCCCGCCAGCACCGCGGCTCCCACGGTGAACTCGCTGTACGGCGCATAGGCCCTGGTTCGGGCGTCGTGCGCAGCCCGGACCAGATCGTCGATCCGGTCCGCGGGCACATCCGTCATCTCGGGGCCTCCGGCGCCGGCTGCGTGGCCTGGCCGTTCTCGCCCTGGGGCGGGGCCGGACTGATCAGTACCTTGGCGATGCGGCGCCCCTGGAGGCGCTCCGCCTTGAACGTGAGGTCGTCGAACCGGACCTCCTCGCCCTCCAGCGGGATCGCCCCGAGCAGGCCCATCATCAGTCCCCCGACCGTGTCCCATTCGTCGTCGGGGAGCTCCTTGTCCAGGAGCTCGTTGATCTCGTCGATCGGCGTCCGGCCGTCCACGAGGTACGCGCCGTCGTCGACCTTCTCGACCTGGGGCTGTTCCACGTCATACTCGTCGGCGATCTCCCCGACCAGCTCCTCCAGGAGGTCCTCGAGGGTGACCAGCCCCGACACCGAGCCGTGTTCGTCCGACACCATCGCGATGTGGAACTTCTTCTGCTGCATCTCCCGGAGGAGCTCGGCCACCTTCTTGACCTCCGGGACGAAGTTCGCCGCGCGGACGATGCGTTCGAGCGGTGTGTCCTCCTTGCCCTGCACCATGACCTTCAGCACGTCCTTGGCGTACGTGATGCCGACGATGTCGTCCAGGTTCTCGCGGTACACGGGGACCCGGGAGTACCCCCATCGCAGGACCACGTCCATGAGGTCACGGAGGGACTTCGAGACCTCGATGGCCACGATGTCGGGCCGCGGCACCATCACCTCGCGCACGATGGTGTCGCCGAACTCGAAGATCGAGTGGATGAGGTCGGCCTCGCCCTCCTCGATCTCGTCCTCCTCCGATGCCACCTCCGCCATGGTCCGGATCTCCTGCTCGGTGACGTACGGCCCCTGCGGGAGGCCCTTCCCGGGAAGGAGGACGTTCGCCATCTTCACGAGGCCCTTGGCCAGCGGACCGAACACCCCCACCAGCCCCACCAGCAACGGGGCCAGCCGGAGCGCCACCCGGTCCGTGTGCTGGATCGTGAACGTCTTGGGCGTGACCTCCGCGAACACGAACAGCAGCAGCGTCATGGCCCCGGTGGCCACGAGCTCCCCCCAGTTCTCCAGGTGTCTCGAGGCGACCACGGTGGCGAGCGTGGTGCCGCCGGTCGTGGCCAGCATGGTCAGCAGGAGGACGACGTTGAGGTACTTCGGGGGGTTCTCGACGATCCGCAGCAGCGACTGCGCCCCGCGCCGCTTCTCCTCCACCAGGTGGTAGGCGCGGATCCGGGTCGTCCGGGTGATGGCCGTCTCGGAGGCCGCCATGACCCCCACCACGGCGATCAGCAGCGCGACCGCGATGAGCTCGCCCCAGTCCGTGCCGTTCACGAGACGGCCACCCCGCTGTAGCGCTCCTGCCGGGACCACATGTCGGCCCGCTCGACGTCGTCCTCGTGGTCGTAGCCGAGCAGGTGGAGGATGCCGTGCACCAGCAGCAGGCGAACCTCGGACCCGACGTCCGGGTTGTTGCGCGCCGCGTACGAGGGGCAGATCACGACGTCTCCCAGGATGCGTACCCCGTCCCCGGCCTCCTCATCGATGGGGAACGAGAGCACGTCCGTGGGGCCCGGTTCGTCCAGGTACCGGACGTGGAGGTCCTCCATCTCATCCAGGCCCACGAACGACACCGACAGCTCGAACGAGCTCACGTTCTCGGCCCGGAGGGTGCGGACCGCCAGCTCGCTCAGTCCCGTCTCGTCCACCGGGTCATCCTGGCGGTTGGAGATCAGGACCGTCGCCTCGGGTTCGGGCCTGGGTTTGCCGCCGCCGTCCACGGGATGCGGGCTCACTCGCCCATGGAGGCCGGGCGCTCGGCGAAGCGCCGGTAGGCCTCCACGATGTCCTGCACGATCTTGTGCCGGACCACGTCGCGGGCCCCGAGATGGATGAACTCGATCCCCTCGATCCCGGCCAGGATCTCCTCGATCACCGAGAGCCCGGACCGCTGTCCCGCCGGGAGGTCCGTCTGCGTGACGTCCCCGTTGATCGCGGCCTTCGACCCGAACCCCAGCCTGGTCAGGAACATCTTCATCTGTTCGGGCGAAGTGTTCTGACCTTCGTCAAGGATGATGAATGAGTCGTTCAGGGTACGGCCCCGCATGAATGCCAGGGGCGCGACCTCGATCGTGCCGCGTTCCATGAGGCGTTGGAGGGCGTCGGCGTCCATCATCTCGTAGAGGGCGTCGTACAGCGGCTTCATGTACGGGTCGATCTTCTCGTACAGGGTTCCGGGGAGGAACCCGAGGCGCTCGCCTGCCTCTACCGCGGGGCGGGTCAGGATGATCCGGCGCACCTCCGAGTCCTGCAGCGCCTTCACCGCGGTGGCCACGGCGAGGTAGGTCTTCCCGGTCCCGGCCGGGCCGATGGCGAACGTCACCGTCGAGCGCCGCAGCGCGTCCACGTAGTGCTTCTGGCCCAGCGTCTTCGGACCGATGGACCGCCCCCGGCTGGTGAGGACGCGGTCGCCCAGGACCTCGGTGGGGCGCACCTCGTCGCCCTTCACCAGGTCGATGGTCTGGCCCACGCTCGATTCGCTCAGCACGTGGCCCCGTTCGAGCAGGGCGAGCAGCTCCTCGAACAGCATGCCGACCTTCTCGGCCTCGCCCTCCTGCCCGGTGATCGTGATCTCGTTGCCGCGGACCACGATCTGCGAGTCGAAGGCGTTCTCGACGATCTTCAGCAGCTCGTCGGTACGGCCGAGGAGGGCAACCATCGGCTGGCTGCCGGGGACCAGGATCTTGACCTGCGTGGTGGCTTTCGCCAAGTCGTGCGTTCCGGGGACCTCGCCCCGCTCCTTCTCGATGTGCGAAACGGGGTCGCGCCCGCGCGACCCCGGTCTCCGTCGATTATACGTGCGCCGGTGGCCGGGCCCAGCACCGGAGGGCGTCCTCATCCAGGAGGCCACCCCATCGGACGACCTCCCAGCAGGTGGAAGTGCAGGTGGCGAATCGTCTGGCCGGCGGCGGGACCGGTGTTGGTCACCAGGCGCCATCCGGATCGGTCGATCCCCTCGGCCCTGGCCACGTGGGCCGCGGAGACGAACAGGTCGGCCAGCATCTCCCCGTGGCGTTCGCGCAGGCTCCGCACCGAGGCGATGTGCTGGCGGGGGATCAGCAGGATGTGCACCGGAGCCCGGGGCGTGGTGTCCCGGAAGGCCACGATGTGGTCGGTGGCGTGGACGACGTCGGCGGGCTCCTCCTCCGCCGCGATCCGGCAGAACAGGCACCCCGGCTCGTACGTCACGGCTGGGGCCTCCGCAGGCGGGCCGTGCCCCGCCGGGCGGACTCTCCGCGGAGCTCGGCCAGGCGCTCCACCAGGACCCGTTCGTCCTTGCGGATCTCCTGGGGGACCTCGACCTGCACCGTGAGGAACAGATCACCGCGGCCGCGCCGCCCGAGGTTCGGGACCCCCTGGCCCCGAAGGCGGACCACGGTGCCTGGCTGGGTCCCCGGGGCGATCTTCACGCGTTCGGTCCCGTCGAGGGTCGGGACGTCCACCTCCGCCCCCAGCACCGCGTGCGTGAGCGGCACCTCGAGGATCGACAGCAGGTCCTGGCCGCGGCGGTCGAAGTCGGGATGGGGCTCCACGCCCACCTGGAGGTACAGGTCGCCGGGCGGCCCTCCGAACACTCCGGCGTTCCCGGCGCCCGCGATACGGAGCTCCATCCCGTCGGCCACCCCCGCGGGGACGTCCACCGTCACCACCTGGCGGCGGCCGGTCCGGCCCTGGCCCCGGCACTCCGTGCAGGGCGAGAGGATCTCCTCGCCCGACCCCCGGCACGTCGGGCACGGCCGCGCGGTCATGATCGTGCCGAACACGCTGCGCTGGACCTCCTGGAGCTCGCCGCTCCCCCCGCACCGCGAGCACCGCGAGGGGCTGGTGCCGGGCTCGGCGCCGGTCCCGCCGCACCGGGCACAGGGCTCGAGGGAGTCGATGGGGACCTCCCGCTGGAGGCCGAACGCCGCCTCCCGCAGCGTGAGCGAGACGTCGGCGAACAGGTCCTCGCCGCGGCGGGCCCGGGTACGCGGGCCGCGGGACCGCCGCCGTCCCAGGCCGCCGCCGAACAGCGCGTCGAAGATGTCCCCGAACGGGAACAGGTCGGGGATCGACTGGTTCCCGAACGTGTCGTACTGCCGCCGCTTCTGGGGATCGGACAGGACCTCGTAGGCCGCCGCGACCTGCTTGAAGCGGTCCTCCGCGGCGGGATCCGCGTTGACGTCCGGGTGGTGTTCCCGGGCCAGGCGCCGGTAGGCCCGGCGGATGTCCTCCTCCGTGGCCTCGCGGTCGACCCCGAGGACCTCGTACAGGTCCTGGACCTCAGCCATGGGCGGTCACTGCTGGGCGCCGAGCTCGGTGGCGAGGTCCGACAGTCGCCGGGCCACCGCGCGGACGGCGGTCATGGCGGTCAGGTAGTCCATCCGGGTGGGGCCCACGATGCCGATCGAACCGAGCGAGATCTCACCCGAGCGGTACGGCGCGGCCACCACCGCGGCGTCCCACAGCTCGGTGGAGGGGTGCTCGCCCCCGATGGTCACCGACAGGTCCTCGGCGACCGACGCCTGGCGCAGGAGCGACAGCACCTCGGATTCGCGTTCGATGGCCTCCAGGAGGCGGCGGACGGTCTCCATTCGCCACGAGGCCAGCTCGGCGGCGAGGTTCCCCGCGCCCGACACCAGGACGTGCTCCTCCTCGGCCCGCAGACGGACGTCCAGGAGGGCCCGGCCCACCAGGGCCAGCAGGGCTCGTTCGCCGGGGCCGCCCTCCGACGCCATGGCCGCCGCGCGCTCCGCGCCCTCGGACAGCGTCAGCCCGGAGAGAGCGGACAGCTGCTCCGAGGCCGAGCGGGGGGCGTCCGGATGGAGGTCCTCGGGCCGGGCCGCGTACGCCTTGTACACCCGGCCGTGCTCCCCCACGACCAGCAGCATCAGGTGCGACCCCAGCTCGATGAGCTCGGCCCGGACGATCCGGTCCTCGGCCGTGGGCCATGGGACCGCCAGTCCGGCGTACTGGGTCAGCGTGGACAGCAGGCGGGTGGCCCCCAGCAGGACCTCCTCCATGTCGTGGGCGGTCTGCCGGAAGAAATCGGCGATGGCCCGGCGCTGGGTCTCGCGGAGGCGCCCGGGGGGCAGCATGTCCACGTACCGGCGGTACCCGAGGTCGGTCGGGGCCCGGCCCGCCGAGGTGTGCGGGTGGGTCAGGTACCCCAGCTCCTCCAGGGCGGCCATCTCGTTGCGGATCGTGGCCGAGGACACCCCCAGCGACTGGTGCTCGGTCACCGTCTCGCTGCCCACCGGCTCCCCGGTGCGCACGTACTCCTCCACCACCGCCCGCAGGACCGCCATCTTCCGCGGCCCCAGTTCCCCACGCTGCTCCGTGCTCATCTCCCCGAGAGTTGTAGCACGTTCTAGCACTCGATGGCCCAGAGTGCTAGAGATGGTCACTCGGCCAGGGCCAGGACGACCTCGTTGGCGAGGAACAGGCCCCGTTCGGTGAGCACGAGGCGACCGTCCTGCTCGGTCAGGAGGCCGTCCGTGAGGAACGGCTCGGCGCGAGCGGGTTCGACGTCCGCCAGGGCGATGCCCTCGGAGGTTCGCAGGCGGAGGAACACGGACTCCAGGCGCAGGGCCTCGGCGTCGAGGCGCTCCCCGCCACCCATGGGCAGAGTGCCCGACTCCACCACCTCGAGGTACTGCTGGGGGGGACGGACGTTCCACCACCGGCGGCCGTCGCGGGAGGAGTGCGCGCCGGCCCCCAGACCCAGGTACGGGTGGCGCCGCCAGTAGCCCAGGTTGTGGACGCATTCGAACCCCGGCCGGGCCCAGTTCGACACCTCGTAGTGCCGGTATCCGGCGGCGGCCAGGACCTCGCACGTCAGCTCGAACATGTCGGCCTGGAGGTCGGGGTCGGGGGGCGGGGTGACTCCGGCCGCGACCGCCCGGCCGAGCGGTGTGGCCGGCTCGATGGTCAGGGCGTATGCCGACACGTGCTCCGGCTCGAGGTCGACGGTCTCCTCCAGCGTCCGCCGCCAGGACGCGAGGCTCTCGCCGTCCGCCCCGAAGATCAGATCGAGATTGACGTTGCCGAATCCCGCGGCCCGGGCGTCGGCGAACGCCCGGCGGACGGACTCCGGCTGGTGCACCCGTTCCAGCGCCGCCAGGACCGCGGGATCGAACGACTGCGCGCCCATCGACAGCCGGTTCACCCCCCCGCTCAGGAGGCCGTCCAGCGAGGGAGCGTCCACGGTGTCGGGGTTGGCCTCCACGGTGACCTCGACGCGCGGGTCCAGCGTGAAGACGGTCCGGAACCGTTCGATCAGGCCGGCCAGGTCACCGGAGGGCAGCGTGGTGGGGGTCCCACCGCCGAAGAACACCGATGCGAACGAGGGCCACTCCGGTTCGTCGAAGGACGCCAGCGACGCCTCCTCGGCCAGCGCGCGCACGTACCGGCCGGCGAGATGGTCGAGCCCGGCGTACGCGTTGAAGTCGCAGTACCCGCACCGGGTCAGGCAGAACGGAACGTGGACGTACAGCCCGGCCGGCTCCGCGATCACGATTTCCCCCCGCTCCGCTGGTCCACCCGGAGCGCGGCGATGAACGCGTCCTGGGGCACGTCCACACGGCCCACCCTGCGCATGCGCTCCTTGCCCCGCTTCTGCTGTTCGAGGAGCTTGCGCTTGCGGGTGATGTCGCCGCCGTAGCACTTCGCCAGGACGTCCTTGCGCTTCGCCTTCACGGTCTCGCGGGCGATGACCCGGCTGCCGATGGCCGCCTGGACGGCCACGTCGAACAGCTGCCGCGGGATGAGCTGGCGGAGGCGCTCCACCATCTGCTTGCCGTAGTGGTAGGCCTTCTCCCGGTGGACCACGCTGGAGAACGCGTCCACCGGCTCGTTGTGCAGCAGGATGTCCACCCGGACCAGGTCGCTCGGCTCGTACCCCCAGTGCTCGTAGTCCAGGCTGGCGTAGCCCCTGGTCCGCGACTTCAGCTGGTCGAAGAAGTCGAAGATGATCTCGGCGAGCGGCAGCAGGTAGTGGACCTCGGCCCGCTCGGGCGTGAGGTACCGGATGTCGAGCATGGTCCCCCGGCGGGACTGGCACAGGTCGAGGACCGGGCCCAGGTACTCGCTCGGCGTGACCACCGTGGCCTGGACGAACGGCTCCTCCACGCGGTCGTAGGTCCCCGGCGCCGGCATCTCGCTGGGGTTGTGCACCGTGGTGGTCTCCTCGCCCTGAATCAGGATGAACTCGACGTTGGGCGCGGTGGCGATGAGCTCCAGGCCGAACTCCCTCTCCAGGCGCTCCTTCACGATGTCCATGTGCAGCAGGCCCAGGAACCCGCACCGGAACCCGAACCCGAGGGCCTGGCTGGACTCCGGTTCGAACACCAGCGCGGCATCGGAGAGGCGAAGCCGTTCGAGGGACTCCCGGAGCGCCGGGTAGTCGCCGCCCTCGGACGGATACAGGCCGCTCCACACCATCGGCTTCGGCTCGCGGTAGCCGGGCAGGGCTTCGGCGGCGCCCACCTTGCCGGAGATGGTGATCGTGTCGCCGACCTTGACCTGGCGGACCTCCTTCATGCCGGTGACCAGGTAGCCCACCTCACCCGCCGTGAGCTCGTCGACGGGCGTGGGACCGGGGGCCAGGATCCCCGCCTCCTCGGCCTCGGTGTCTGCTCTGGTGGCCATGAGGCGGATCTTCGAACGCGACGGGAGGGTGCCGTCGAACACCCGCACGTACGCGATCACGCCGCGATACGCGTCGTAGGCCGAATCGAACACCAGGGCCCGCAGGGGCCGGTCGGCGCGCGGTTCGGGCGGCGGGACCCGATCGACCAGGGCCTCGAGCAGCTCGGGCACCCCCAGGCCGGTCTTGGCCGAGACCCGCAGGACGTCCTCCGGGTCCTGTCCCACCAGCTCGGCCAGGACCCTCGCGGTGCCATCGGGGTCGGCCGCGGGGAGGTCGACCTTGTTGACCACCGGGACGATGGTCAGCCCCGCCTCCTGGATCAGGTGGAA
The DNA here is from genome assembly GCA_036394995.1 of Actinomycetota bacterium. Classification (GTDB taxonomy): domain Bacteria; phylum Actinomycetota; class UBA4738; order UBA4738; family JACQTL01; genus DASWED01. The sequence goes on along the minus strand of DASWED010000054.1, from coordinate 56,916 downwards.
GTTCGCCAGGGTCTGGGCCTCGATGCCCTGCGCCGCGTCCACCAGGAGCACCGCTCCCTCGCACGCCGCGAGGCTCCGGGAGACCTCGTACGTGAAGTCGACATGCCCGGGGGTGTCGATGAGGTTGAGGATGTGGTCGCGCCCGCGGTGCTCGTAGTGGAGCCGGACGGCGGCCGCCTTGATCGTGATCCCCCGCTCGCGTTCGAGGTCCATCCGGTCCAGGAACTGCTCGCGCATCTCCCGGGCGGAGACGGCGTGGGTCAGCTCGAGCATGCGGTCGGCCAGCGTGGATTTCCCGTGGTCGATGTGCGCCACGATGGAGAAGTTGCGGATCAGAGCGGGGTCGGTCACGGGGCCATGGTACGGGCCGGGCGGCGGAAAGCCGCTGGTACACTGGCCCGCCGATGGCGAACATCAAGCAGCAGAAGAAGCGAAACCTCCAGAACGAACGGGCCCGGCTCCGCAACAAGGCGGTGCGTTCGTCGCTGAAGACCTCGATCAAGAAGGTCCGCGTGGCCGCCGAGGGCGGCGAGCTCGACGCGGCCGAGCAGCAGGCCCGCGAGGCCTCACGGGCCCTGGACAAGGCCGCGTCCAGCGGCGTGCTGCACAAGCGCACGGCCGCCCGGCGGAAGTCTCGCCTGGCCAAGACGCTTTCCCGCTCCGCCTCCGAGTAGCCTCCTCAGACCCCGCCGGCGCCCGCCGGCGACCCCGCGACTTCGGTCACCAGCACCGGCAGCACCACGTCGCCGGTGGCGCCGCTCTTGAGGTCCCGGTCGGCCCGGGCGATGCGCTCGTGGACCGAGAGCAGCTCGGGCATGGTGAACCGCCTGGCCTGTTCGCGGTACCGGCGGGCCTGCCAGTCGAACCGGAGCCCGGCCTGCTTGGCCAGGTCCGCCGGGGCCATGCGCTCGGGTAGGGCCTTCACCCGGATGAGGTCCCGCAGGCGCGAGGCCAGCCCCCCGAGGATGGCCAGCGGCTCCTCCCGGGTCTCCAGCAGGGACCGGAGCGACCGGATGGCCTGGGCGGCGTCCCGTTCGAACAGGTGGTCGCACAGGTCCCACACCCGCTGCTCCCCGAGGCCCCGGAACTGCGACTCGACGTGGCGCCGGGTCACCCGCTCGGACCCGAATGCGCCGGCGAGCTGCTCCAGCGCGGAGTCGAGTGAGGCCGGCGACTCGCCGAGGATCTCCGCCAGGGCCCGTGCGGCGTCCGGCGCGATCGAGACCGACCACCGCTCGGCCCGGGCCAGGACCCACTGGGGAAGGTCCCGCCGGGCCAACGCCACCTGCCGGACGGTCCCCGCCGCCTGGATCATCTTCACCAGGGTGGCGGGTGGCTTGCCACGTTCGGCCACCTCGGCCACCAGGACCAGCCGCGCGTCCGGCGCGGGGGAGGCAATGTAGGCGGCCAGCTCCCGGGCCGCCTGCTCGGGAAGGGACCGGCATCCGTTGACCAGCAACGCCCGCTCGTCCCCGAACAGCGACGGCGTGGCCAGGTCGGAGGTCTCGCCACCCTGCCAGTCCGCGGCATCCACCTCGGTGGGCCGCACGCCGTGCAGTGCCTCCAGGGCGGCCTCGCGGAGCAGGAAGGCGTCCTCCCCCCACAGCAGCAGCACGTTCGACGAACGCTCCTTGCCGGCCACGCGCCGATGGTACGAGAACTCGACGACACGGCCGTGGCCGGTGCGTCCGACGAGCACGCAAGAGCCCCGCGCCGTCGAACGGAGCAGGGCTCTTGGCCGGCCCCCGCCTGGAGCCGGATGAGCGGAGCACGCACTCGTTACCCGGGTGGGCCCCCCTCTACGGGATCCCGGATGCCGGCGGCTGGGAGGGTGCATCGGCGAACGCGCTGATCGGGCCGGAGTCGGAGGAGACCTGGACCGGGGTGAGCTGGTTCACCGCGCCCTTCTCGAGCTCGACGATCCTGACCCCCGTGTACCCCAGGTGCTGCGACGCGGAGAAGCCGAACGGCGCGAGCCCGGGCCCACCGGAGAGGTCCGTCGTCTCGAGCGTCTCGACCAGGCCGTCCCGGGTGGGGTTCCGGCCGGCGGCCTTCATCAGCTGGACGAAGTTGTACGCCTGGGCCATCCCGTACAGGACGTTGCCGTCGAACGGGAGGTCCCCGATGTACAGGTCGTGGACCTTCGTGAACAGCCGGATCCACGGGTTGGTCGTGTCGGTCGGAGCCGGCATGTACCCGTCGGTGATCATGCCCTCGAGCAGCTCGGGGCCGACGGCGCCCTTGGTGAACGTGTCCAGCAGCCCCTGCAGGGTGACCAGGTCCGATCCGACGTTGCTCACCACCCACTGAGGGTGGTAGCCGATCTTCGCCGCGGCGAGCATGGCGAGCGTCGTGAACGCCGGGATGCTGAAGGACACCACCACGTCGGCACCGGAGGATTGCAGCGCCGAGATCTGCGCGCTCAGGTCGGTGTTCGTGGGCACGTAGGACTGGCGCGATGCGACCTGGGACGCCGGGATCTGCTGATCGAGGCCCTTCACGCCATCCTGGCCGAACTCGTCGTCCTGGAAGAAGTACCCGACCTTCTGGCCGTCGAAGGTCTGGTCGACGTACCGCCCCAGGATCTTCCCCTCGATGGTGTAGTCGGGCTGCCAGCCGAACGTGTACGGGTGCTTCGAGGTGTCGTTCCAGCAGTTGCACCCGGAGGTGACGAAGATGTCCGGCACCCGCTGCGAGTTCAGGTAGTCCACCACCGCGAGGTGGGTGGGCGTCCCGAGCGAGCTGAACACCGCGAAGACCTTGTCCTGGAGCACCAGCTGGCGGGTGGCCGACGTGGTCTGGGTCGGGTTGTAGCCGTCGTCCAGGAACTTGTAGACGATCTTCCGGCCGAACACCCCGCCGTGGTCGTTCACGTACTGGAAGTACGCGTTCGACGCCGGCGCGATCTCCGAGTACCCCGGCGCTGCGGGCCCGGTGAGCGGCTGGGTGCTGCCGATCGTGATGGTCGTCGCGGTGATCCCGGGCGCCGACGCCTCGTTCGCGGTCTGGTCCGACGACGACCTCGACGACGGTGTCGAGCCGCTGCACGCCGCCGTTGCCATGGCCAGCGTCGTGACGGCCGCGACCATCACGAGCCGGCGTGTGGAACCTCGTCTGCGCTGCATGTTTCCTCCTTCCGTGCGTGTCTCGAGAAGCCCGAGGAGTCGGGCCGGACCGTGCCGTGGTGCGCGGAGTGATGGGACGTCAGTGGGCCACCGGGGGCACCACCCCCTCCGGGTCCCCGCCCGCGGGCGGACGTTCGCGGCGGAGACGGGCGGCAGCCCGGCGGAACGCTCCGTGGATGCCCTCCGGGAAGCCGAGCATCACGACGACGAGGACCACGCCGTAGATCGCGAGCGGCAGGTTGTTGCCGACGGACGCCGGCAGGCTGAACCGAGTCGCCAGATGGTTCGTCCAGGTCGGCAGGTAGACGAGCAGCGCCGAACCCCACACCGCGCCGGGGAGGCTCCCGATCCCTCCCACCACGATCGCGGTGAGCAGCTGCAGCGACAGCCCCAGGGTGAACCCCGACGGAGCCGTGAGCCCCGCCCAGTAGGCGAACAGGGCGCCGGCCAGGCCGGCGCAGGCCGCGCTGACCACGAACGCGAGGACCTGGATCCGGGCCACGGGGATGCCGGCGAGCGCGGCGGCCGACTCGTCGTCCCGGACCGCCCGGAGGGACCGGCCGAACCGGCCTCGCTTCAGGTTGGCCAGCAGGACGAAGGCCGCGGCCGCCGCGACGAACGAGATCCAGGCCAGCCAGCGTTCGTCCGGGAACGTCGCCCCGAGCGCCGCGGGGTGGAACAGCGGCGGGACCGGGAGGCCCTGCTCTCCGCCCAGGGTCCCGCTGAAGTGCGTGGCGAGCTGCGGCACGGCGACGGCGAGGGCCAGCGTCGCGCCGGCCAGGTACGGCCCCCGAAGGCGCGCCGCCGCGATCCCGACGATCAGCCCGGCGACGGCGGCCGAGGCGACGGCCGTGACGATCGTCACGCCCACCGGGAGGTGGAGGTGGATGGTGACGACCGCGGTGGTGTACGCACCGATCGCCATCAGGGCGCCGTGCCCCAGCGACACCTGGCCGTTCACCCCGGTGAGCACCGTCAGCCCGGCCGCCGCGATCGCCAGGTACGCGATCGCCGCGAAGTTGTAGTCGGTGAACGCGTCGACGCGAGCGCTGGCCGCGAACAGCACGAGCAGCGCGCCGCCGGCGAGCAGGAGGTGCCGCGGCAGCGTGCGCCGCGGGAGGGCGAGCCACCGCACGGCACGGCGGCGCTCGAGGCGCGGCGTCACGCCGGCCGCCGGCGCGACCGGTTCCGCACGTTGTGTCACTGGCGTCATCGCGATCACACCTTCCTGGCCACCATCGAGCCGAACAGGCCCCGGGGCCGCACCATCAGCACGGCCACGAGGATCACCAGGCCACCGACAGTCTGGATGTCCGCGCCCAGGTAGCCGCCCACGTACGAGAGGGCCAGGCCCATGAGGAGCCCGCCGACCACACCTCCGGCGGGGCTCTCCAGCCCGCCCAGCACGGCGCCGACGAAGCCGAACACCAGCACGCCGTCCATGGAGTTCGGAGAGAGGAGCAGGCTGGGGGCGATCAGGAGCCCGGCCAGTGAGCCGACCAGGGAGGCCAGGGCCCATCCCAGGCTCAGGGTCCGGCCGACGCGCACGCCCAGGAGGCGGGCGACCTCCGGCTGGAACGCCGCCGCGCGCATGCGCAGCCCGATCGGCGTCAGGCGGAACAGCGCCACCAGCAGCGCCATCGTCCCCAGGATCGAGGCGAGCGTGAAGATGTCGAACCGCGACAGCGCGATCTGGCTGTTGCCGAGGTGCACGCCGACGATCGAGAAGGCGGCGGGGAACGAACGGATCTGCCCACCCCAGATCATCGGGGCGGCGGCCTCGAGCACCAGGAGCAACCCCAGCGTGAGGATGACCGCGTTCAGCTGCGGCCCGGATTCCACGCGCCGCACGAGCGTCCGCTCCACGACCGCGCCCATCACGAACCCGGACCCCAGCGCCACGGCGAAGGCGACCCAGTACGACGCGCCGCGGTGGATCGCCCCGAGGGCGATGTACGTGCTGAACATGGCCATGGCGCCCTGGGCGAAGTTCACGACCCGCGTGGCCCGCCAGATGAGGATCAGCGACAGCGCCATGGCCGCGTAGATCGACCCGGTGGTGAGGCCGTTGAGGGTGAGGACCACGAACCGGTGCACGACGTCGCTCCCTTCTCTCAAAAGCCGAGGTAGGCGTGGCGGAGGCCCTCGTCCAGGGCCAGCTGGGGGGCCGGGCCCGACACGACGACCCGCCCCAGCGAGAGGACGACGCCGGTGTCGGCGATCGACAGCGCGCTCCTGGCGTTCTGCTCGACCAGGAGGACGGCGAGGCCGACCTCGTCGCGCAACCGCCGGATGAGCGCCATGGTCTGCTTCACGATCAGCGGGGCCAGGCCGAGCGACGGCTCGTCCAGGAGCAGGAGCCGGGGGCGGGCCACCAGCGCCCGACCGATGGCCAGCATCTGGCGCTCGCCGCCCGAGAGCGTGAAGGCCGGCTGCCGCCGCCGGGCCGCGAGGGCGGGGAACAGCTCGTAGGCCTCCGCGAGGCCCCGGCGCAGCCCGGCGCGGTCCCGCCGGGCCAGGCCGCCCAGGCGGAGGTTCTCGTCCACCGTCAGCTCCTGGATCACCCCGCGCCCCTCCGGCACGTGGGCGATCCCGCCGCGCGCGATGTCCTCCGCCCGCCGTCCGCAGAGCTGCCTGCCGTCGTGGACGACGCTGCCCGACGCCGGGCGCACCAGACCCGAGATCGTCCGGAGCAGCGTGGTCTTGCCGGCGCCGTTCGCACCGAGCACCGCCGTGATCGACCCGTCGGCGACGGTCAGCGACGCATCGCTGAGCGCCTTCACCGAACCGTAGGCCGCCGTCAGGGACTCAACCGCGAGCATCGCCGGCCTCCTCGTGTTCGACTTCCTCGCCCAGATAGGCGGCGGTCACCAGCGGATCGGTGCGGACCTCGTCGGGTCTCCCGGACGCGATGACCCTGCCGAAGTCCAGGACCACGACCCGGTCGCAGAGCGTCATGACGAAGTCCATGTGGTGCTCGACCAGCGCGATCGCCATGTCGGTGCGGAGGCCTCGCAGGCGTGTCGCCAGGTCGTCGATGTCCCCCTCCGACAGACCTCCCGCGGGCTCGTCCAGGAGGAGCAGCGACGGCTCCGCCGCCAGGGCCCGGGCCAGAGCGACCCGCTTCTGCACGCCGTAGGGCAGCGTCGGGGGCGGGCGGTCCGCGACGTCCGCCACGCCCAGCTCGTCGAGCAGCGCGAGCGCCCTGCCTCGGATCCGCGCCTCGTCCCGGTCGGCTCGGGGGAGCGCGAAGAGCGATGCGGCGAATCCCGCACGGGCGGAGCGGGTTGCTCCCGCCATGACGTTCTCGAGGGCGGTGAGCCCCTCCCACAGGCCGAGGCCCTGGAGGGTCCGGGCGATCCCCAGACGCGAGAGGTGCTGGGGGCGGGCGGACGTGAGCGAACGGCCGCCGTACCGGATGACGCCGGCGGTCGGCTTCACGAAGCCGCAGATCGAGTTGAACAGGGTGGTCTTCCCGGCGCCGTTCGGCCCGATGATGCCGACGATCTCCCCGGGACGGACCTCCAGGGAGACGTCGTCGAGCGCCGTCAGGCCGCCGAACCGGACGGTCAGCGCCTCCACCCGGAGGGTGGGCCCACCCGGGAGGATCGTCGTCGCGGCCGCGGAACCCTGCATGACCATGACGCTCATTCAGCCCGGCGGGCCCGGCCCGGACAATGTCTGTGGAGACGACATTGCTCCCAGGCCGTTTGTCCGCCGCCACAACGGTGGCGTCCGCGAGGTCGCTGTGCCACTGTTCGGAAGGCGGAGCTCGTCGATGTCGGACGAGAGGAGTGCGATGGCCACCGGAGCGAGCAGGGCGGCGAGCAGGTCCGGACCGGACCGCGGTGGCCACCACGTCCTGGCCCCGGAGCTCGCGGACATCGCGCGGGCGCTGGAGGATCGGCTTCCCGACCTCGACGACCGGGTCATCCGGCGGATCCGGGGCGAGGTCCAGTTCTACCGCGAGACGCTCGTCGTGACCGACGAGGAGCTTCGCGAGTCCGTGCACGCCAACATGGAGGCCATGGCGGCTGCGCTGACCACCGACCCGCCGGACCTCTCGGCGCCGCGGGAGCTGGGCCGGCGGCGCGCCGAGCAGGGTTCGCCGCTCGTGGACATCCTCCACGCGTACCGGCTGGGATTCACCGAGCTGTGGACCGGTCTCGTCGAGGTGGCCCGCCGGAGCGGCCGGGTGTCGACCGAGATGCTCCTGGACGCGGCGACCCAGATCTGGTGGCTGAACGGCGAGTACACCGAGGCGGTCACGCTCGCCTACCGGGAGACCAATGCGGAGCTGGCGCTGGCCCGGGCGCAGCACCGCTCCGCGCTGGTGGAGGCGCTGTTCACCGGCGGCATCCCGGACCGGGACACGCTGTGGGAGGCGGCGAAGGCGCTCGGCCTGCCCTGGGAGGGGGTGTTCGTGGTGGTGGTGGCCGAGGCCCCCGCGCTGGCCGAGGAGGGACTCCCCGACGCCGAGGCGCTGCTGGCCGGGCGAGGGATCGGCTCGGCCTGGCGCCTGTACCCCGACATCCAGATGGGGGTGGCGTCGCTCCGGGAGGTCGAGGCAATCGAGATCCTCGTGCGGCTGCTGGAACGAAACGTACGGGCCCGAACGGGCGTCAGCCCGGTCTTCCGGTCACTGGGCGAGACCCCCCGGGCCCTGCACCACGCGCGGCTGGTCCTGGCCAGCCTCCCCCCGGGAAGCCCGGCCGTGGCCCAGTTCGAGGTGTCGCCGCTCCGGGTGCTCTCGGCGGCTGCCCCCGAGGCGGCCGGTGAGCTGGCCCGGACGGTGCTCGGCCCCGTCCTCGACCTCCCCGAGCACGACCGCACTCTGCTGCTGGACACCCTGCAGGCCTGGTTCGACGCCGGCGGCTCGGCCACCGAGGCCGGCAAACGGATCTACTGCCACCCCAACACCGTGAGGTACCGCCTGCGCAGAGTGCAGGACTACACGGGCCGCTCGCTGGACGACCCGAGGGCCGCCGCCGAGCTCCTCACGGCGCTCGACTCCCTCCGCTTCGTCTAGAGCGCCGAGAGCGTCCGGGTCGACCAGCCCGATCGGCGCACCTGCCCGGACGCTGATGCCCTGCTTGAAGATGAGATTCCCCTCGGTCGTCCGGGGATGGGAGGGACGGAGGACCTTCGAGGGCGCCGACGGCACCCACACCCTCCCCAGCACGACCCGGCCAACCCCCGGTCGAGGTCCCGGGGTGGGGCACAGTCGTCGCCGAGCGCGGACATCAGGAAGCCGTGCGGGTCCCAGAAGGCCTCCCGACCGAGGCCGTCGACGGGCTCGATCGGCTGTCCCGAATTCCCCTTGGAGGCCTGCTTGGTCACGTCGTAGTTCGCGAGAGTTCGCGGGTGACAGGGTTCAAGTCGACGACGAGCGGTCGACGTGGGACCGCCAGGCCGCGAGCCCGAGAGCCAGACCCCAGAGCAGGAACCAGAGTTCCCAGACGAATACGTGCCACCGCAAGCCGTGAAGGTCGACTGGTTCGGATGGGGTGATCACGCCGCCGAGGACGAGTCCCCCGACGAGGACGTACACCGCTCCGTAGAGCGCGAGCAGCGTGCTCGCAGCCCCGGCCAGCAAGACCGGCAACCTCCGCCCGACGCGAGCGCCCCACGGCCGAACGAGAGCCAGCGCGAGCACCCCCCCAACCGCCTTCACCAGCACGACGACGATGCCCAGCAAGAGGGCGCCACCGGAGCGCTCCCGAGCGAGATCCTCGAGTGAGCCTCCAACGGTGTCGAGCAAACGGGTGCCGCCGAGCGTCCAGTACAGGCTCACCGCGGCGGAGGCGAACGCCAGAACCGCGGCCGCGTATGCCGGCCACGCTCGTGTCAGCGGTCTCGCGTCCAGCGTCGACACCTCCGCCTCGGGGCGGGTTGAGGTCCCCGCTCTTTGCGGGAGCTCCTCCTTCCACATTCTCCGACTGAAGCTCCCCCGACGATCGAGGTCTACGCCGTGTCCGCCCGACCATCGACTGGTCGGCGGGCGAGTTGTGGGCCGCCACAACTCGCGGCCGTCGTTCCTTGTTCGGGGGGCCATTGCCGCGGGGGCTCGGTGGTTCGAGGCTTGCCGTCGACGGCGACTGCGCATGGAGGTCATCGATGTCGAACCTTGCTTCGAACCTGATGGAAGCCCGGGAGATGTACGCGGAGCGGGCGGCCGTTCGGCTGTTGGACTCGGTGATCACTTATGCCGAGCTCGACGAGAGGTCCGCCCGCGTCGCCGGCCTCCTCGCCGACCTCGGCGTGGGGCCGGGGGACCGGGTCGGGATCATGCTTCCGAACGTCCTGGAGTTCCCGGTCATCTACTACGGCGTGCTGCGGGCCGGAGCGGTCGTGGTGCCCATGAACCCGCTGCTGCGCTCGCGCGAGGTGGAGTACTACCTCGGCGACTCCGGGGCCTCGGCCATCTTCGCCTGGCGGTACGTGGTCGACGAGGCCTCCGCAGGGGCCGCGGGGTCGCGCGTGGTTTCCGTGGTACCGGGGGAGTTCGACCGGATGCTGGACGCGCGCTCGCCCGTCCATGAGGTGGCCGGTCGCGCCGACGACGACACCGCCGTGATCCTCTACACGTCCGGCACGAGCGGGCGGCCGAAGGGCGCCGAGCTCACGCACGCCAACCTCGCCCGCAACGCCGCCGTGTCGGCCTCCACGCTGTTCTTCCTCGAGCCCGATGACGTCGTCATGGGGTGCCTGCCCCTGTTCCACTCGTTCGGTCAGACGTGCGGGCTCAACGCTTCGGTGACGAGTGGCTCCTCCCTTACGCTGCTGCCCCGGTTCGACCCCGGTGAGGCCCTGCGGACCATCGAGCGGGACCGGGTCACCATCTTCGAGGGCGTCCCCACGATGTATGTCGCCCTGCTGAACCACCCGTCCCGGGAAGACTTCGACACCAGCTCCCTTCGGCTGTGCGTGTCGGGCGGTGCCGCTTTGCCGGTCGAGGTCCTGCGCGGCTTCGAGGCCGCGTTCGGGTGCGTGATCCTCGAGGGGTACGGCCTGTCGGAGACGTCGCCGGTCGCCTCCTTCAACCATCCGAACCGCGAACGGAAGCCGGGGTCCATCGGCACACCGATCGAGGGCGTCGAGATGCGCCTGGTCGGTCAGGACGGCGGCGACGTGCCCGCCGGCGACGTGGGCGAGATCGCGATCCGCGGCCACAACGTCATGAAGGGCTACTGGCGCCGGGAGGACGCCACGCGCGAGGCCATCCCCGACGGGTGGTTTCGCACCGGCGACCTGGCTCGCCAGGACGAGGACGGCTTCTTCTTCATCGTCGACCGGAAGAAGGACCTCATCATCCGCGGCGGCTACAACGTGTACCCCCGGGAGGTCGAGGAAGTGCTGTACGAGCACCCGGCGGTCGCGGAAGCGGCCGTGATCGGCATCCCCCACCCGACCCACGGGGAGGAGGTCGGCGCCGCGGTGGTGCTCAAGAACGGAGCGCAGGCGACCGCGGACGAGCTCCGGGCCTTCGTGAAGGACCGGGTCGCCGCCTACAAGTACCCACGGCACGTGTGGCTGGAGGCCGAGCTCCCCAAGACCACCACCGGCAAGATTCTGCGGCGAGAGGTGCGTGCGCCCGTCGACGCGGCGATGGAGCCGACCGCGTGATGGCCGCGAACCCGTCCCCGGAGAACCGTCACGGCGCGCCGGTCCCCGCCGCGAACGGGAACGGCCGTGCGGCGGCCGACGCGGCTGCGCTCGACCTCCTGCTGGGCGACGCGGCGCTGGGGCCCCGGCGGCGGCTCGTTCCCGGCCCCGCCGGTGTCAGGTTCGCGGCGGCGCTGGCTCGCCGACCCGGGACGGTCGCGCGGCGCGGCGCTGCCCTGGCCGGCGAGATGCTCCGCGTGGGGCTGGGCCGGTCGACGGTGATGCCGCCGGCATCGGACCGCCGGTTCGCCGATCCCGCCTGGGCGACGAATCCGGTGCTCCGGCGGCTGGTCCAGGGCTACGTGGCGGCCGGGCAGACGGCGCGCGAGCTGGTCGGCGACGCGGACCTCGCCTGGAGGGACGACGAGCGGATCGGCTTCATCGTGGAGAACCTGGTCGAGGCCCTCGCCCCCAGCAACATCCCCGCGGTGAGCCCGGCGTTCTGGAAGGCCCTCGTGGACTCACGAGGCGCGAGCGTCGTCCGAGGCCTCCGCCACCTGCTCGCCGACATGTCCACGCCGCCCCGCGTCCCCACCATGGTCGAGCCCGACGCGTTCGAGGTGGGGGTGGACCTCGGCGTGACCCCCGGCGCGGTGGTGCTCCGGACGCCCGTGTTCGAGCTGCTGCAGTACGCGCCGCAGACGCCGAGGGTCCGGCGCGTGCCCCTGCTGGTGGTCCCGCCGATGATCAACAAGCACTACATCGTCGACCTCGCTCCAGGACGGAGCCTGATCGAATACCTCGTCCGGAGCGGGCAGCAGGTGTTCTCCATGAGCTGGCGCAACCCCGACGCCCGCCACCGGGACTGGGGGGCCGATGTCTACGGTCAGGCCGTCGTCGAGGCGCTGGAGGCGACCCAGCGCATCACCCGCGCCGACCGGGCGGCCATGCTCGCGCTGTGCTCGGGGGGGATCATCGCGTCGATGGTCCTGGCGCACCTGGCAGCAACCGGGCAGGAGGACCGCGTCGCCGGGCTGGGCCTGGGGGTGACCGTCCTCGACCAGGCCCGGGCGGGCACCGCCGGCGCCGCCATCGACGAGCGAACCGCGCGAGCCGCCGCCGCCGCGTCGAGGGCCCGGGGGTACCTGGATGGCCGCGCCCTGGCCGAGGTGTTCGCCTGGCTCCGGCCGGGCGACCTGATCTGGTCGTACTGGGTGAACAACTACCTCGAGGGACGCAGCCCCAGGCCGTTCGACATCCTGTACTGGAACGCGGACACCACCAGGATGCCGGCGCGGCTGCACCGGGACTTCCTCCGGCTGGCCACGGGCAACTCCCTGACCCGGCCGGGATCGGCCCGGATGCTCGGGTCCCCGGTCGACCTGGGGGCCGTGGGCGTGGACTCCTACGTGATCGCCGGCGTCGCCGACCACCTCTGTCCGTGGGAGTCGTGTTACCGGAGCACCCAGCTGCTGGGCGGGCGCTCGCGCTTCGTGCTGTCCACCAGCGGGCACATCGCGTCACTGGTGAACCCGCCGGGGAACCAGAGGGCCACGTTCCGGACGGCGCCCGATGCGCCGCCCGATCCGGCCGAGTGGCTGTCCACCGCGACCACGGAGCGCGGCACGTGGTGGCCCGACTACGTCGGGTGGCTGGAGGAACGCGGCGGAGGAGACCGGCCGCGGCCGCGACGGCTCGGCGGGGCCGGATTCCGCCCGAGCGATCCCGCCCCCGGCACGTACGTGATGGACCGATGACCGTGCGGATCGTCACCGTGGGGGGCCGCTCCGCGCGCGTCGCCGTGCGCCCCGGCGACGGGACCCGCACGCCGCTGGTCGTGGCCGGCGGCATCGGAGGCAGCCTCGAGCTGCTGCAACCGCTCGTCGACGCCCTCGACCCATCGATCGAGGTGATCCGGTTCGACCCCCCCGGCGTCGGCGGCTCGCCGCTGCCGCGAGCCCCCTACCGCTTTCCGGGCCTGGCCCGGCTGCTGGCCGGGCTGCTCGACGCGCTGGGGTACGGGACCGTCGACGTGCTCGGCTTCTCGTGGGGCGGCGGGGTGGCGCAGCAGCTCGCCCTGTGCCACCCGAGCCGGTGCCGCCGCCTGGTCCTGGCCGCCACCGGCACGGGGATGACGATGGTCCCGGCCCGGCCCCGGGTCCTCGTGCGGATGGCCACGCCCCGCCGGTACCTCGACGCCGAGTACCTGGAACGCATCGCGCCGGACGTGTACGGGGGGACCATCCGCGCGGACCCGGCCCGGGCCCGGGAGCTGCTGCAGGGCGGGACCCGCCTGGGGCCCCGGCTGGGCTACGTCTACCAGCTGGCCGCCGGAGCCGGTTGGAGCAGCCTGCCGTTCCTCCCTTGGATCCGGCAGCCCACCCTGGTCCTGGCCGGCGACGACGACCCGCTCATCCCCCTCGTGAACGCCCGCGTCATGCGACGGCTGATCCCGAACGCGGAGCTGCACGTGTACGGCGGCGGCCACCTCGGCCTGCTGACCGAGGCCCGGGAGCTGGCCCCGATCATCGAGCGCTTCCTCGTTCGGGCGGACCCGGTCGTCGAGGAGACCGCCTGAGGAGGCTGCCATGGACACTGATGCCGACTTCTACGCACTGGAGCTGCTGCTCGACGACGAGGACCGCGACCTGCTCCACGACATCCGCGCGTTCATGGAGAAGGAGGTCCAGCCGATCATCAACCGGTACTGGACCCGGGCCCAGTTCCCGTTCGAGATCCTCCCGGGCCTGAGGGAGCTCGGGATCACCGGGCTGCCGTACGAGGGGTACGGCTGTGCGGGCAAGAGCCCCCTGCTGGACGGGATGGTCTCGATGGAGCTCGCGCGCACCGACCCCTCGATCGCCACGTTCCACGGCGTCCACAGCGGCCTGGCGATGGGCTCGATCTTCCTGTGCGGCTCGGAGGAACAGAAGTGGCGGTGGCTTCCCGACATGGCCACGCTGGCGAAGATCGGCGCGTTCGCCCTGACGGAGCCAGAGGTCGGCTCCGGCGCCGCGCGTGGCCTGACGACCACCGCCCGGCGCCACGGCGACACCTGGGTGCTCGACGGGCGCAAGAAGTGGATCGGCAACGCCAGCTTCGCCGACCTCTGCGTGGTGTGGGCCAGGGACGTCGAGGACGACCAGGTCAAGGGCTTCGTGGTCGAGGCCGGGACGCCGGGGTTCACCACCGAGAACCTCGAGGACAAGATCGCGCTCCGGGTGGTCCAGAACGCCCTGATCACGCTCGACGGCGTCCGGGTCCCCGAGGCGAACCGCCTGGAACACGCCACCTCGTTCCGGGCGACCGCGGAGGTACTGCGGCTGACCCGGGCCGGCGTCGCGTGGATGGCCGTCGGATGCGCCCGCGGGGCCTACGAGCACGCCCTCGCCTACGCCCTCGAGCGCGAGCAGTTCGGCCGGCCGATCGGAGGGTTCCAGCTGGTGCAGGACCTGCTGGTGCGCATGCTGGGGAACATCACGGCGTCGGCCGCCCTCTGCGCTCGTCTCTCCCAGCTCCAGGCCGCGGGACTGGCCGGGGACGAGCACGCGTCGCTGGCGAAGGCCTTCTGTACCGTGCGCATGCGGGAGACGGTCGGCTACGCGCGTGAGCTGCTGGGCGGCAACGGCATCCTGCTCGAACACCACGTCGGCCGTTTCGTGGCCGACGCCGAGGCCATCTACTCCTACGAGGGGACGCGGGAGATGAACACCCTGATCGTGGGCCGGGCCATCACCGGGCTCAGCGCCTTCGCGTGATCCGCAGGCAAACGTGGGGAGCTCCCTGAGTGAGCTCATCGGCTCTCACGGCCGAGTCAGGGCCGGCGTCGATTCCCGGAAGCACAGGTCCACGACGCTGCGGGCGGGGAGCTCGAGGACCTCGGGGAGGTCCCGGCTGATCTCCCGGATGCGCCCGAGCAGCTCCGCGCGAATCCCGGAGGGCAGCGAAGCGACGTCGCTCGAGGTGGCGTACAGGTCGGCGAGCCGCGCCGAGGGGACCACGTGGGCGGTCGGGAACTCCCGCCGCTCGAACGCCGTGAAGCCCCGGACCCTGGTCGGCGTTTCCGTCCAGCTCCGGTACGCGGTCACGAGCGTCGTGGCCGCGGGAACCTCCTCCACGGCTTCCTCGACCTCCCGAAGCCCCGGATATCGGGCCGGCCGGTCGTCGGCCGACCGGGCCCAGAACAGCGCGAGGGTGCCGTCCGGGCGCAGCACACGCCGGATCTCGCCGAACGCCCGATCCGCGTCGAAGTGATGGAACGCGTTGCCGATGACGACGGCATCGGCCCCACCGTCGTCGAGCGGGATCGCCTCCGCCGACCCGGCGAGGACGCGCACCGCCGGCAGCTGCTCCCCGATCGTCGCGCGCATGTTCCGCGCCGGCTCCACCGCGACGAGCTCGACACCCAGCGGGGCGAAACGTCTCGACAGCTGTCCCGTGCCCGCCGCGAGATCGACGACGAGCGAGCCCTCGCCGAGGCCACCTCGCTCCGCCACCCAGGCCACGGCCTCAGGCGCGTAGCCCGGCCGGAGGGCGTCGTAGTCCCGGGCGTCGACGTCCTCGAAGCTGAACCCGGTTCCCACGACCTCGCATGGTAGGGATCCGCATTCACCTCGTCGCAGCCTCGGCCCGGTCCGCTCCGCGCACCTGAGAGACTCGACGGACCATGCCTGGAGTGAACTTCGACGCCGCCTACTCGGGGACGCCTCCCTGGGACATCGGGCGCCCCCAACCCGCGTTCCTCCGGCTCGCGGAGTCCGGAGCGGTGCGGGGCAGCGTCCTGGATGCGGGATGCGGCACCGGCGAGCACGCCCTCATGGCCGCGGAGCTGGGGCTCGAGGCCACCGGGATCGACGCGTCACGAACCGCGATCGAACTCGCCCGGCGCAAGGCCGAGGGCCGCGACCTCGACGCCCGGTTCCTGGTCTGGGATGCGCTCGATCTTCCCGCTCTCGGCCCGCGGTTCGACACCGTCCTCGACTCCGGGCTGTTCCACGTGTTCGACGACGACGATCGAACGAGGTACGTGGACGGCCTGCGAGACGCCGTGAGCCCCGGCGGCATGTACCTGATGCTCTGCTTCAGTGACCGGGTCCCCGGCGAGTTCGGCCCGAGGCGGGTGAGCCAGGCCGAGATCCGGAGCAGCTTCGAGGATGGATGGGACGTTCGGTCCATCGAGGGGACGACGATGGACGTGACCTTCACGCCGAACGGCATCCCCGCGTGGCTCTCGGTGATCGCTCGAACCTGATCTCCTCGCGTTGCGTGTGAGCGGTTGGAAATGTGCGGCGGGGATGCGCGAAACTCTGACCGTGGCGCGACACTCGATGTTCGAGTTCGCCGGCGGCGAGCCGGCCTTCCTGGCGCTCGCCGCCGCACACCACCGGCGCTGCCTCGAGGACCCGGAGCTCAACCACCCCTTCTCCCACCTCGGCAATCCCCAGCACGTCGAGCGGCTGGCCGACTACTGGGCGGAGGTGTTCGGGGGTCCCACTCGCTACTCGGAGTCGTTCGGCGGTCATTCGGCGATGCTCGAGATCCACGCCCGCCAGGGAGCCGGCGAGGACCTCGGGGCCCGGTTCGTCGCCTGCTTCGTGCAGGCGGCCGACGACGCCGGCCTCCCGGACGACCTCGACCTCCGCGCCGGCCTCCGCGCCTACATGGAGTGGGCGGTCGCCGAGGTCCTCTCCTACTCGTCGCCGGAAGCCCGGGTGGCGGCCGGCCTGCCGGTGCCCCACTGGGGCTGGAACGGCCTCGAGTCCGCGTCCTCCCCGGCCGCGGTCCGCGATCGGGACGGAGACGGGTCCACCGTTACCTGAACTCGAAGGTCCGGCCGTGGGCGGTGCGGACCACCAGGCCGGGGTCGGCGAAGGTCACCGTGACGTCGCCGGAGCGGTCGGTGCGGAAGACCCGGGCTCCCGTTCGGCGGAGCTCGTCGAGGACCCAGGGGACCGGGTGGCCGTAGTCGTTCGGGCCGACGCTGACGACCGCGACGGTCTCCTGCACGGCGTCGAGGAAGGGTGCGATGGAGGTGCCGGCGCCGTGGTGGGGGACGTTGAGGACCTCCGCCATGATCGGCTGGTGGTCGTCGAGCAGCACCTGCTGGGCGGAGGCCTCCGGCTCGTTCGCGAACAGGACCCGGTCCTCCCCGTAGCACAGCAGCAGGACCAGGGAGTCGTTGTTCGCGTCCGAGTTCGTCCCCTCCCAGCACCGGTCGGGGCTCAGCACGTCGATCCGCAGGCGGCCCACGAAGAACCGGTCGCCCCGGACCGGGCGGCGCTCGGGTACCCCCTCGGAGCGGACCGAGGTGAGGAACGCCCGGTACGGCAGCGAGCGGCCCTCCGGCGGCCGGCACCCGGAGTCCAGGACCAGGCTTGTGGGAAAGCGGGCCAGCACCGCCGGCAGGCCGGTGAAGTGGTCGAGGTGTGGGTGGGTGGCCACCACGACGTCGAGGCGCCTCACGCCCAACGCCGCCAGGTCGGTCGCGACCTGCTCGGGATCCGGGCCGCCGTCAACCAGCACCGTTCCCCCCTCGGGGGTGGTGACGAGCGCCGCGTCGCCCTGGCCCACGTCGAGGAACCGGACCTGGAGACCCGCCGGGGGTCCGGCCCGGATGGCCGAGGACCACACGAACAGCGGCAGGAGCGCGGCGAGCGCCATCACCGCCGGCCGCGGCAGGCGGCTCCCTCGGCGCATCCACCAGGTGAGCGCGGCGAACAGGGCGAACCCCGCCACGACCGGCACCACTCCCCCGGGCGACGTGATCGACGGAAGGGGCGCCACGGCCAGCCGGTCGGCGAGGGCCTGGAGATAGGAGACGAACACCCCGGCCAGTCGGGCCACCGGCCGGGCCAGCGGCTCCGCGGGGCCGACCATCGCGCTCGCCGCGAGGCCGAGCAGCAGCGCCGGGGACACCGCCGGGAACGCTAGGAGGTTCGCCACGATCGTCACCGCCGGGACCTGGTGGAAGTACGCGAGGAGGAGCGGCGACACCCCCAGCTGCGCCGACATCGTGGTCGCGGCGGCCAGGGCCACCGGCTTGGGGAGCCACCCCAGGCGGGCGGCGATGGGCGCGGCAAGCGCCACCATGCCCACGGTGGCGGCCACCGAGAGCTGGAACCCCACCGACCACACCAGCGTCGGGTTCGCCACGAGAAGGGCCAGGACGGCGGCGCCGAGCAGGGTCGCGGTGGTCCGGGGCCGGCCCAGCACCATGCCGGCCAGCGCGAACGCGGCCATCACCCCCGCCCGGAGCACCGACGGCTCGGCGCCGGTGAGCACCACGAAGAACGCCACCGTGGCCAGGCCCAGTACGAACCGGCCCCGCGCCGACAGCCGGAGGAGCAGCGCCAACCCGAGCACCGGAGCCAGGACCATGGCCACGTTCTCCCCCGACACGGCGAGGAGGTGCCCGAGCCCCGTGGCCCGGAAGTGCTCCTCGTCCCCGGGGTCGAGGCGGGATGTGTCGCCCAGGGCGAGGCCCATCAGCAACCCGGCCTGGCGCGCCGGGAACATCGTCTCCATGCGCCCGAGGAGCGCCGCCCGGACGCCCTGGGCCGCGCGGACCAGCGGGTTCGCCGACGGCCCCAGCCGGACGAGCTCCCGACTCCGGAGCACCACGGCGATGCCCCGGCGCTCGAGGTAGCCGGCGAACGGCCCGTCCTCGGGTGGCTCGGCCGGTCCGGACACCTCCACGCGGTCCCCGCGCCGGGCCCCGGGCGGCGGCCCGTACCCCTCGAGCCACACGGTCTCGGAGGTGGAGAGGTCCTCGACCCGTTCCTGCTCCAGGACGACGCGAACCCGCCCCACGCCGAGCACGGCCGTCCACCCGCGCCCGGAGCGCCCGGGATCGGTGTCCAGCGAGCCCCACACGGTCACCTCGCGGGGCGTGACGGCGGCCAGGGCCGCGCCATGGACCCGCAGCTCGTGCAGCCCCGCCCACCCCGCGCCGAGCAGGACGAAGGCGATGGCCGCCGCGAACGCGATCGCGCCCGGGGGGGCCCGGGCCACCCCGGGCCGCGACTCGCCCAAGGCCCCGACAGGGGCGGGAACGCCCTGCGGAACCGCGCCCGCCCGGATGAGCGCGGACTCCTCCACGCGCCCCGGCGCGGCCTGCGCGGCCCACCCCAGGGCCAGGAGGCCCGCCGCGAGCAGCGGCCACGGCGGACCGAGCGACCGGGCCACCGGCCAGGCCACGATCCCGACCCAGAACGCCGACGCCAGGACCGGCACGAGCCAGGCCGTCACGGCACGTGCTCCCCCGGCTCGGCCCACGCGGTCACGTCCGGCGCCCCCTCACCCTTCGCCGGCTCACACCGTCACCAGCGGCCGGAGCTCCTCGAGCGTGGTCGGTCCGATCCCGCTGACGTCGTCGAGGGCGTCCACGGTGGGAAACGGCCCGTGCGCGGTGCGGTAGTCGATGATCTGCCGGGCCAGGACCGGGCCGATCCCCGGGAGGGCCTCGAGCTCCTCCGAGGTCGCCGTGTTGACGTTCACCAGCGCCCCGGTGGACCCGGGAGACGAACCGGTCCCCGGCACCGGAGGCAACGGAACCACGCCCGCCCCCCGCCGAGGGACCAGGATCTGTTCGGAATCCACCAGGAGCGCCGCCAGGTTCAGCGCGTCGAGGTCGGCGCGCTTCCGGGGCCCGCCCGCGGCCTGCACGGCGTCGATCACCCGCTGCCCCGGCCGGAACCGGTACACGCCGGGGTGCCTCACCTCGCCGGCCACGTGCACGAACAGCACCGAGGGAGTCGGGGACGCGGCGGGTGAAGCGCCATCGGTCGCGGCCGGGGGAAGCGGGCGGGGAGCACGCGGCGCCGCCACCTCCACGGGCCTGGGCAGCGACCGCACGTACCACAGTCCCGCCCCGGCCACGACCACCACCGCGAGGACCGCGAGCACCGCCAGCTCGCGCCGGGACAGCGCCGCCAGGCGGTCCCGAACCGAGATCCGTTCCTGCATCTCCCCCAGTCCATCGAACGACCGGACCGTGAGGGGAAGGGACCACGAACCTAGCCCACCGGAACCGCGAGCGCAGTGAGCTCGATCACACCCCAGGCGGAGGCCGGGCGGGTCCCGGGAACGACGACGGGGCTACGCGGCCGCGGTGACCAGGCTGACCAGCTTGGGGGGGCGAACGATGGTTCGGGACACCTCTCGGCCCTCCAGGGCCTGGCGGACCCGCTCGCTCGCGAGGGCGGCCTCCCGGCACGCCACCTCGTCGGCGTCGGACGGGACCTCCACGCGGTCGCGGACCTTCCCGTCCACCATCACCACCATCGTGACCGTGTCCTCGCGGGCCAGCGCGGGGTCGAACGACGGCCACTGGGCCCCGTGCACGCTCCCGACGTTGCCCAGCACCTCGCGCCACAGCTCCTCGGCCAGGAACGGGGCCAGCGGGGCCAGCATCAGCACCAGCACCTCGGCGGCGTCCCGGGTCTCCTCGCCGGCGTCGATGGCCCGGCGGATCTCGTTCGTCAGGACCATGAGCTTGGAGATCGCCGTGTTGAACCGGTACCGGTCCATGTCCTCGGTGACGCCCTGGACCGTCCGGTGGGCCAGCCGGGTGAGCTCCTGGGGCTGCGGTCGTCCGCCGCCGTCGCCCGCCCCGGCCGCCGCAGTCACGGCCCGCCACGTGCGGTTCAGCCACCCGTACACCCCGGGAGGCCGGGTGGCGTCGGGTGCGATGAGCTTCCAGTCGATGTCGTCCTCGAACGGCCCGGCGAACAGCATGGTCAGCCGCATGGTGTCGGCCCCCCACCGCTCCACCAGCGGCATCGGCAGGACGATGTTGCCCTTGCTCTTGCTCATGGCGGCTCCGCCGAAGATGACCTGGCCCTGGTTCATCATCCGGGAGAACGGCTCGACGAACTCCACCAGCCCCAGGTCGTGCAGCGCCTTCGTGACGAACCGCGAGTACAGCAGGTGCAGGATCGCGTGCTCCACCCCGCCCGTGTACTGGTCCACCGGCATCCACCGAGCCACGTCGGCGGGGTCGAACGCGACGTCGTCCCGCCCCGGCGAGCAGTACCGCAGGAAGTACCACGAGGAGTCGACGAACGTGTCCATGGTGTCGGTGTCGCGCCGGGCGGCGCCGCCGCACCGGGGACAGACCACGTTCACGAACTCCGGATCCCGGGCCAGTGGCGACTCACCCCCGGGTTGGAAGTCGACGTCCTCGGGAAGCACGACGGGCAGGTCCTGGACCGGGACGCCGACCTCGCCGCACGACGGGCAGTGGATCACCGGGATCGGCGCCCCCCAGTACCGCTGGCGGGAGATCAGCCAGTCCCGGAGCCGGTACGTGATCGCGGCCCGGCCCTTCCCCTCCTCCTCCAGCCACTCGATGACCCGCCCGATGCTCTCCGGCGAGCGCACGCCGTTGAACGGACCCGAGTTCACCATCACGCCCTCGTGGTCGTGCGCCTCGGACATCCGGTCGGGGTCCCGGGTGGCACCCTCCTCGGGCTGGATGACCACCCGGATCGGCAGGTCGTGCTCCCGGGCGAACTCGAAGTCGCGCTGGTCGTGCGCGGGGACGCCCATGACCGCGCCCGTCCCGTACTCCATCAGCACGTAGGGCGCCACGAAGCAGGGGACCTGCTCCCCCGTCACCGGGTTCACTGCGTGCGCCCCCAGCGCCACGCCCTCCCGCGACTCGGCCTGCTCCCGGTTCGTCAGCGGAGTGGCCTGCAGGCGGTCCAGCATCTCCCGGGTGGCGGCCTCGACCTCCGGCCCGCCGGCCGCCGCCAGCTTCGTCACCAGCGGGTGCTCCAGCGCGAACACGAAGAAGGTGACGCCCCACAGGGTGTCCGGCCGGGTGGTGAACACCTCCAGCCGGTCGCCGGTCTCGGCGATCTCGAATTCGATCGAGGCCCCCTCGGACCGACCGATCCAGTTGCGCTGCATGGTGACCACGCGCTCCGGCCACGTGTCCTCCAGCGGCTCGAGGTCGTCGAGCAGCCGCTGGGCGAAATCGGTGATCCGGAAGAACCACTGTGTGAGGTCCTTGCGGACCACGGGGGTGTCACACCGCTCGCACAGCCCGTTGATGACCTGCTCGTTGGCCAACACGGTCTGGTCGTGCGGGCACCAGTTGGTCGGGGCCAGCTTCCGGTAGGCCAGCCCGCGGTCGAACAGCTGCAGGAACAGCCACTGGGTCCACCGGTAGTACTCCGGATCGCACGTGTTGAGCTGCCGGTTCCAGTCGAACGACATCCCCATCCGGCTGAACGACGACCGCTGCTGGTCGATGTTCGCGTAGGTCCACTCCTTGGGGTGGATGCCGCGCTTGATCGCCGCGTTCTCCGCGGGGAGGCCGAACGCGTCCCACCCGATGGGGTGCAGCACGTTGTGGCCCTGCATGGCCCGGAACCGGGCGATGGTGTCCCCGCCGGAGAACGCTTCGGCGTGGCCCATGTGGAGGTCGCCCGACGGGTACGAGAACATGTCGAGCGCATAGAACCGGGGCCGGGGGTCGGCGTCGTCGTCCGAGGCCTTGTACAGGCCCTCGTCGGCCCACCTGGCCACCCACCTCGGCTCGATCTCGCTCGGGTCGTACCTGCTGCTCGCCATACGCTCCTGCCCGGGTCGCCCTGTGGCCGGGTGCGCGCCCGCCCCGGCCACGACCTGCGGTTCGAGGAAGGATACCGGCGCCGGTACGCCGCCCGCGTCGATTCGATCCCGGCCTTTGTCCGGGCGAGGGGGCGCCGGTATCCTGGCCCGGAGCTTCGCTCGCCCATGAGAGAAGACACCAGCGCACCCTCTCGGGCGGATGTCGTCGTCCCCGATGAACCCGGGGAAGGCCGCGTGCCGACCCGGTCCCGATGGACGGTCCCGCTCCGAGTGGGGCAGTTCACCCTGGCGTTGTTCCTGTTCGTCCTGGCCATCCAGATGATGAAGGACGGGGCCGGCTCGCTGGCCCCCAGCCTCGAGCTGGCGCGGTGGAACGCGGTGGCCACGCTCGGCCTGGGGGTGCTCCTGGCGTACCTGTTCCTGTCGGGCAAGCCGGTGGCGGCGTTCGCCCTCTCGCTGTTCGCCGCGGGCGGGCTGACCCGGCTCCAGGCGTTCACCATGCTCTCCGGAGGCCGGCTGGGGGCGGCGTTCATCGTGCTCCTGGTGGGGTTCCTGTACGCGGTCCGGGGCCGGAACCGCCGGGAGTCGATCGGGGTCGGGGTGCTCGCGCTGTCCCTCACCGCCCTGGTGTACATCCCGGGGATGCTGGTGGGCTACGGCATCCTGAAGTCCGGTCTCCTCGACGGCGTGAACCTCACCTCGGCCCGGGTCGAGGGCGCGGTGGGCGTCGTGTTCGACCCGATCGTCCACGCCATCTCGAACGCCCTGTCGGCCGTCCATCTCCCGGACGCCGTGCTCCTGCCGCTGGGCGGCGCCGTGATCGTGGTGGCCATCAAGCTGATCGACCGGCTGCTCCCCGAGGTCGAAGGGCACCGCCTGGAGTCGGGGGGGCGCCGGGCCCGGAGCGAGTGGGCCATGTTCGCCATGGGATTCGTGATCACGCTGGTCACGCTGTCGGTCTCGGTGGCGCTGACCGTGCTGGTCCCCCTGGCCGCGAAGGGACACGTGAACCGCCGCGAGGCGGTGCCGTACATCATGGGGGCCAACGTGGCCACGCTGGCCGACACCCTGCTGGTGGCGATCGTCTACAACAACGCGGTGGGGGTCCAGATCGTGCTGGCCGAGTTCATCGGGGTGGCCCTGGTCACGGCCGCGTTCCTGCTGCTGGCGTACCGCATGGTGTGCAGGGGGGTGCTCGCGCTGGACGACTACGTGGTGGCGAACAACCGGCGGCTCAGCCTGTTCGTGGCCTCACTGGTGGTGCTCCCGGTGCTCATGGTGGGGGCAGGCTTCCTGGCCGGGCGGGGTGCGTAGCCGATCCGGCCGACGTCCCGGTTTCGCGCACGGCGCCGTTGTGTTTGAATGCCGCTCATGAAGCGTTGCCCATACTGCGCGGAAGAGATCCGGGACGAGGCCATCAAGTGCCGTTGGTGCGGGAGCGACCTCACGCTCCCCCCCGAGCAGGTGGTGGCGCATCCGCCGTCGGCTGCGGAAGAGGAGGACGCGGGCGCGGCTCCTGTCATCGGCGTCGAGCCCGTGGAGGCCGTGTCGGGCCCGCTCGGCGCGCCCACCTCGGAGGAGGAGCCCGCGGCGGCCCCGGAGGCCCCGGCGGAACCCGAAGGCGAGCCGGAGATGGAACCGCCGGCCCCCGAGCCTCCGGCTGCCGAAGCTCCGGCCGCCGGACCTCCTGCCGAGCCGGCCGCGCCCTCGACCCCGCCCGCCCAGGAGACCCCTCGCGTGGAGGCCACCCGGATCATGCCGCTGCCCCCGAACATCGGCGCGGGTGCCGGGACCGGAGGTTCTGGCACGACCGGTCCAGGGACGGCCGCGGGTGCCGGGTACGGGCAGCCGCCCGGCCCCGGGCAGCAGGGTCCTCCGGCCGGCGGATACGGGCAGCAGCCCCAGGCCCAGCCTCCCGGCTACGGGCAGCAGTCCCAGCAGCCCGGCTACGGCCAGCAGGCCCCCGGGGCCGGCGCGTACGGCCAGCAGGCCCAGCCCCAGCCCGGCGGGTATCCCCAGCCCCAGCCGCAGCCGCAGCCTCAGCCCCAGGCGCAGCCCCCGGCCATCGAGCCGGCCAGGACCCAGTCACCGTCCCCCGCCCTGACGTTCTCGCACGAGGGGCCTCGGTACATCCTCGGCTACAGCAACGAGTACTTCGGCGTGTGGGACAAGGCCAACCCCGGCCCACCCATGGCCCGGTTCGCCAGGACCGAGCAGGGGTGGCAGGAGGCCTGGAACGCGCTGGTCGGCTACGAGATGCGAGCGGCCGGCGGCGGCTGAATCTAGCTGCTCCTCCATTCGACCCAGTACCGGTGGGCCGACTGCCGCGCCTCGGTCTGCACCGTTGCCTGGAGCGGGAACTTCTCGCAGCCGAAGATGAGGTCGGCCACCGGAGGCGAGCCGCCCGGACGGTTGTCCGTGTAGCACGTGTCCGTGCCGTCACCGCCGTCGATCCGGTCGTTCCCCTTCGTGCCGTCGTTCGCCTTGATCGTGTCGTTGCCGATCAGGCCCTTGATGTCGTCGCGGCCGCTCTTCGAGCCGGTGTCGACGAACATGTCGTTACCGAGGCTCCCCTCGAGGTGGTCGTCGCCCGAGCCGCCGTTCACGTAGTCGGGGTCGTCGCCCACGCCGCCCAGGACGAAGTCGTTCCCCGGCCCGGCGTAGACGCGGTCGCGGCCGGCCCCGGCGTAGATGTGGTCGAACCCGCCGTAGCCGTAGATCGTGCTGCTCCCGTCGTTGCCGCACAGCAGGTCCGGCCCCGGCGTCCCTTCCACGACCGCCCCGTCCGACGAGGCGCGGTCGTTCGTGCACTGCGGCCACCAGTCGGGACTGCCGGCCTGGAACCCGGCGTCGAGCGTGTCGATCCGGTTCGCCTGGGGGTTCTGGGCGTTCGGGTTCACGGACCACAGCGTCCGGTTGCCGTTGGAGTCGGTCCGTTCGAACACGATGACGCCGGTGGTCCGGTCGCTCACCGTGTAGGAGTCGGGCGACCACGACGGGTCGGCGTCCTTCGAACCCGCGGGTGGCGCATCGACCAGGGTCGGCGTCCCGATGACGCCGGACGCGTTGAAGTCCACGACGAACAGGACTCCCCCGTTGATGTACGCGATGCGGTCGCCCACCGGCGACCAGTTCGGCTGCTCGCCGCCGCGGAGCGTCACCGGGAAGGTGGCGCTGACGGCGCCCTTGTCGAGGGGCACGTCGCCGCTGATCGAGGTCACCCACACCTGGTTGATGTCGGCCGTGACGGCCTTCGTGTACGCGATCCAGTTGCTGTTCGGCGACCACACCGGGTCCGTGCCCTTCACGATGCCCGGGGAAGGGTCGCCCGCGCAGCAGTCGAGCGGCATCTGGAGCGAGCCCGCCAGGTTCGTGATCCAGATCTGGGGCAGCTGGCCGCGTTTGGTGTAGTCGAACACGATCTTGCCGCCCGAGGGCGAGAACGAGGGATGCTCGGCGTCGCCGGAGAGCTGAGCGGAGTTCGTCAGGTTCTCCGGCTTGGGGAGGCCGCTGCCGGGCGGCTGGCGGTCCACCACGAACAGGTCGCCGTCCATCGAGTTCGGCCCGGACTTCCCCATGTACACGATGTGCGGGCCGCCCTCGGGCGAGAAGGCCGGGTCGTCGTTGAACGCGCGCGCGTTGGGGGAGTAGTCGTCCTCGAGCGTCACGGTCCCGTCCGTGTCCCACGTGAAGGACCGGATGTCGAAGTGGTCGGCCTCGTCGGCGCGACGGTGGACCGACGCGATGAGGAGCGCCGGCGACCCGGCCTTCCGGGCCTTGCCCAGCCACGCGGCGTGGGCGGTCGGGCCGGCGACCACGATCATGAGCGCGGCCACCACCACGACGGGCAGCATCGAACGAGCGACACGACGAACGAGAATCACGGGTACCCCCCCTGCGGAGCCTGGGACGACGATGCCGGCGGGCGGCCGAGCTCTCGAGCGGCACCGCGGGCCCACCCTAGCAGCGGGGGTGGCGCTCCGGCTAGACCCGAATGGCCGTGGACGTTCGGCCGATCCGGCGCCGCATGACGAGCGTCACATGATCACGTGGAGGCAGTCCCAGACGATGTCGCCCTTGTCCACATAGCAAAAGTCGTTGCCGCCACCCCCGGAGACCTCGTCGTTCCCCGGCGTGCCGTCGTTCGCGTGGACCTCATCCGCCCCGGACCCCGCCTCGATGATGTCGCTGCCACTGTTCGTGCCCGTGTCCCAGATCACGTCGTCGCCCGTGCCGCCCTCGAGGAAGTCGTCCCCCGGACCGCCCACCAGCCGGTCGCCGTCGGTCCCGATCCCGCCGAGGACGAAGTCGTCGCCGGCCCCGGCGTTCACGACGTCGTGCCCACCCCCGGCGAAGATCCGGTCGGCGCCGCCGAACCCGTAGATCGTCTCCTTGCCGCCGCCGCCGCACAGGAGGTCGGGGGCGCTCGTGCCCTTGATGGTCCCGCCCTCCTGGTTCTTGTCGTTCGTGCACTGGGGCCACCAGTCGGGGTTCTCGGCTTTGAAGCCCGTGGTGATCTTCTTGGCCTTCGGCGTGGCGGCGTTCGGGTTCACCCACCACAGCGAGGTCGCGCCCGTCCGGACGACCTTCCGGTCGAACACGATCACGCCGTGGGACGTGTCGTACGAGTCCGGGGACCACGCGGGATTCTCGTCCACCGAGCCGTCGGGCGGTGTGTCCACGACCTTCCCCGGGACGAGGGACCCGTTCGGGTCGAACCGGACCACCTTGAGCACGCCCTTCTGGGTGTACGCGATCCGGTCGCCGAGCGGCGACCAGTTCGGGTCCGTGCCGCCGTCGCGGGTCACCGGGAACATCGGCGGGATGGCGGTCGACCCGAGCGGGACCTTCCCGCCGACGGACACCGCCCAGACCTGCGAGCCGAACGTCTGATCGGGCACGACGTACGCCAGCCAGTCGTTGTCCGGCGACCAGACCGGCCGGGAGCCCTTCACGTTCGCCAGCGTGAGGTCCCTGCCGATACAGCAGTCCACGACCTTCTGGCTGGTCCCGACGAGGTTCGTGACCCACAGCTCGGTGACGCCACCGTGCGTGTAGTCGAACGCGAGCTTGCCGCCGGACGGGGCGAACGCGGGATGGGCCACGTTCCCGTCGAGCTTCGTGGTGATGTTCACGGGGACCGGCTTCGCGCCGCCCCCGGGTGCGCGCTGGACGACGAACAGGTCCCCGACGCCCTTCGAGATCCCGATGAAGGCGATGTTCGGGCCGCCCTCGGGGGAGAACGTGGGGGAGACGTGGTTCCGGCCGTCGGTCGACGAGTAGTTCGTGAGGAGCTGCGTGGTCCCGTCGGTGTCGAACTCGAACGACCAGATGTCGGACGTGCTCGCTCCCGGCTTCGTCACGGCGGCGACGAGCCTGGCCGGGGACCCGGTCTTGCGGGCCTTCCCGAGCCATGCGGCGCCGGCGGGCTGGGGCCCGAGCACGGTCACGGCGAGACCGGAGAGTGCCAGGACGGCGGCAAGCCGGCGGGCGGGGCGGGGCGCTCGATTCACAACGGGGCCAGCCTAGGCCGTGTCGCGCGCTTTGAACAGGCCCACGGCGAGGACATTTCGGTCCCGGCCTACCCGACCTGCTTCGGGAGGGTGGCGTGCTCGCACTGCCAGATGAAGTCCACGCCCTGGCTGTGGCCGAGGTCCGTGTTGTCCACCACACAGGTGTCGGTCTGGTCGCCGCCGTCGATCCGGTCGTTGCCGAGGACGCCGTCCCAGGCCTCGATCCGGTCGTTCGCCCCGCCGGCGGTGATGAAGTCCGAGCCGGAGTCCTTGCCGTAGTCGGTGATGACGTCGGGGCCGAGCCCGCCCTCGAGGTGGTCGTCGCCCGGGCCGCCGTCGATGACGTCGCCGTCGGTCCCCACGCCGCCGAGGACGAAGTCGTTCCCCGGGCCCGCGTACACGTGGTCGTGTCCCTGGCCCGCGTAGATGTGGTCCCAGCCGCCGTAGCCGTAGATCGTGTCGTTCCCGCGCCCGCCGCACAGGAGGTCGGGTCCGGCCGTCCCCCGGATCACCACGCCGTCGTGGACCTTGTCGTTCATGCAGCGGGGCTGCCAGTCGGGGGCACCGGCGTCGATCCCGGCCGGCGACACCGCGTGGGGCTGCTTCGAGCCGTTCACGGGCGACGCGCCGACGATGTACACGCGCCCGTCCCGTTCGAACAGGACGGTCCCCGGCGACTCCTGGTACGAGGGCAGGTGCGTGCTGTCGGGGGTCCACGCGGGCGCGGTGTCGATCACGCCCTTCGGCTCGCGGGTGATGAGCGTGGGCCGGGGGTTCGTGGGGTCGGGACGGGCCACCATGAGGTTGCCACCGAGCGTGTACACGAGCATGTCGCCGAGCGGGGACCAGTTCGGCTGCTCGCCGTCCGTGAGGAAGACCGGGAGCCGGTTGCGATCGTAGGCGGCCAGCCAGATGCCGTTCACGGTGGGGTTTTGCGGGTCGGGGGCCACGTACGCGATCGTCTTGCTGTCCGGTGACCACGCCGGCTGCGTGCCCACGATCGGCTGGTTGATGGGGCCGTCGTTCAGCTGGTGGTCGCGGCAGCACGTCAGCATCTGCTTGTTCAGCCCGCTCAGGCTGGTGGTCCAGATGTGCGGGGGCTTCCCCGGCACCGTGAGGTCGAACGCGATCTTGCCGCCCGAGGGCGAGAAGGCCGGGTGCTCGGAGTCGCCCGCGAGCTTCGCGGTGAGGTTGATGGGCTTGGGCAGGCCGCCCCCCGGCGGGTACCGGTCGATCACGAACAGGTCGCCGGGGCCGCCCTTCAGCGGCCTGCCGACGTAGACCACGTGCGGCCCGCCCTCCGGCGAGAACATCGGGTCGAAGTCGTTTCGGCCGTCGCCGGGGGTCATCTCGACGAGATCGGTCCCCTCCCCGGTCATGAACCAGATCGAGGACTTGTCGCCCTTCGCGGTGGGCGCGACGAACACGATCACGCCGCGCTTGCCGAGCCACCCGGCGTGGGCGGGAGCGGGCCGGAGGACCTGCAGGGTGAGCGCGGCGACGACGGCGGCGGTGAGGAACAGCGAGGTGCGGCGGCGAGCAGTTGCGTTCATGGATCTTCCCCTGGGGACGGTTCGGTTGGCGGTCGGCGGCCGGTCCCTTCCCGAAGGACCCGGGACCCCGCTCACCTCACGTATCGGCAACCTCCCCGGCCCGGCTTGACCCCGGAGCGGCGCCCATTGGGGCGGATTGCCCGGTGGACGCAACTGCGGGAGCATTCACACGGCGCAGGCCGGGATCGATAGCTGCGAGGAGGAAGGCAGGTCGTGCTGGCAGTGACGGATCTGGGCAACTTCTACTCGACGATGGCCCAGGTCAGCTTCACGCTGCTCGGGCTGTGGTGGGTGGTCGTCCAGTTCAAGTACCAGGACCTCATGCGCGATCGCCGGCGCAGGATCCAGGCCTACGACACCTCGCTGTACTTCGTGCTGCCGGGGATCATGAGCCTGATGTCGCTGATCTCGACCACCGGGTTCCTGTGGCGGATCACGTTCGTCACCGCGGCCGTCCTGGGAGCCGTGGAGGCCGGGTTCCTCCTGGCCACCACCCGCCGGGCACAGGGGTCCCGGCTGTGGCGGGCCGCGCACTACGCGGGGTTCGGGCTGTACGTCCTGGTGGCGATGTTCGCGGTGATCCCCTCGCTGGTGAAGGACCTCGGCTTCCACGTGCCCGCCGTCCAGGTGGAAGGCGTGTTCCTGGCCCTCATCGTCTTCCTGGGCGTCCAGTCCACCTGGATCCAGTTCGCCCAGTCCGACCACAAGGAGACCGGCCGCCGCGAATTCCTCCCCTGAGGCCCCGTCAGGACCGGAGCGTTCCGGCCAGGGCGTCGGCCTCGGCCAGCGGGTCGACGGCGCCAAGGGACTCCAGCTGGATGCGGGCGGCGTCGAGCCGGTCCCGGGCCTCGTCGGGGCGGTCCAGGCGCAGCAGGCAGCCGGCGGAGCCCAGGGATGCGAGCGCGGCCTCCAGGCGGTGGCCGTAGTCGGTCCACCGAGCCCGGCACTCCTCGAACGCCTCCGCGGCCTCCTCGATCCGGCCCCGGGCCAGGGCGACCACCGCTCTGGCGGTCGCGGATGCGGCTGCCAGGCGGGCGCTTCGCCCCGGCGGGTCGGCGGCCAGGCGTTCGGCGATCTCCACGTGGCCGGCCTGGACGCACGCCCGAACCAGCTCCGGGGAGTGGACCTGCCGGTACAGCGGGGAGCGCCCGGCAGTGGCCTGGTCGAACTCCTCCGCCAGGCGCCGGACCTCCTCGCTGTCGCCGGTCCGGGCCGCCACCACGGCGGCTCCGGCCAGGGCGGGGGCCAGAACCTGGAGGTCCTCGGCCCTGCGGGCCCCGTCCAGCATGCCGCCCACCAGCTGCTGCGCCTCGCTCGTCCGGCCCCGGTGGACCAGCACCGGGACCAGCGCGGCCAGCACAAGGGCGCTCACCTGTGTTCCACCGGCCTCCCGGTCCCGCGCGATCACGTCCTCGGCCAGCCCCACCAGCTCGTCCCACCGCCCCAGGTCGGAGAGCATGGTCACCCGCTCGGCCCTGATCCACAGGGACAGCCCCACCAGCCCGCGCCGTTCGCACATCTCCTCGGCCTCGGCCAGCTGCGCGAGCCCGCTCTCCGGTCCCTCCAGCACCCAGAGCCACTCGGCCAGCCAGGAGTGGGCCATGACGGTGTCGATGGCCCGGCCGGCCGCCGAGGAGATGTCGAGGGCCCGGCGGAGATCGGCCAGCCCCTCGACGTCGCCCAGCGTGCAGCGGGAGTCCCCCCGGACCTCGAGCGCCATGATCACGGCCTCCTCGCGGTCGGGCCCTCCGGGAAGCGCCAGGGCGCGGTCGGCCCACTCCAGGGCGATGGCGGTGTCACCGGCGAACGCCGCGTCCTCCCCGAGCTTCGCGTACGCGAGCGCGAGCTCCGGTCCCCCGCGGGCCTCGTCGTCCAGCAGCCGAACGCCCTCCTGGAGCGCGTCGCGGGCCCGGTCCGCGTCGCCCAGGACGCCGAACCGCATGGCCAGCCGGATGCACGCCTCGCCGGCGGCGGCGCGCTCCCCCCGGGCCAGCAGCGTGTTCGCGGCCTCCTCGTACATCTCGATGGTCTGCTCCCCCTTGAGCCGGCCCGACCGCCCCCCCACGCGGGCCGCCCGGATCAACACGGCCGGCCGGTCGGGGTGCTCAGGCGGCATGAGGTCGAGGGCCTGGAGGTAGTACTCGGTGGCGCGGCCCGCGTCGAGGTCCGTTGACCGGTCTCCCGAGAGCACCAGGAACCGCCGGGCGCCGTCCTCGACGTCGGGCCCCGGCAGCTGTCCGGACGCCTTCGACAGCTCGAGCGCCGTCCGGTAGTGCACGGCCAGGGCCTCGGCGCGGTCGACCGCCCGGTCGCCCGCCGCCTCCTCGATCCACCTCCCGGCCGCGGCGTGGCGCGCGGCCCGCTCGCGGCGCGGGATCTGCCCGTAGGCCACGTCGCGGATCACGGCGTGGGTGAAACCCAGCTCGCGATGTCCCTCGACGGACGGCTCCACATCTCGGACCAGGCCCCGGGCCAGGAGCGAGCCGACGGCGGCGTCGACGACCCCTTGCGCGGCCCCGCCCACAGTGGCCAGCGCGGCCGGCCAGAACGTCTCCCCCACTACCGACGCGGTCTGGACCAGCGACCGCTCCTCCGGCGGCAGCATGTCGAGCCGGGCCGCCACCACCGCCTGCACCGTCTCGGGGATCCCGGGGCGCCCGCCCTCCCCGGACTCCGAGACCATCCGGACGAACTCCCTGGCGAACAGCGGGTTGCCCCCGGCCCGTCCGATCAGCTCCCGCTCCGTCGCGCCGGAGACGGCCCCCTCCGGATTCAGCCCGTGCACCAGGGACCGCATCTCACCGTCCGACAGGCTGCGCAGCCGGAACACGGCGACTCGCGCTCCCTCCCCCCAGGCGGGTTCGCGTTCGAAGAGCTCCTCCCGGGCGGTGCACAGCACGAACACGGGGACCCCCGCCAGCTCCCGGACCAGGTGCAGGACCAGCGCGCTCATGGGGGGCTCCGCTACGTGCAGGTCCTCGAACGCGAGGGCCAGCGGCGCGGCCCCGGCGGCCAGTCGCACGAACCGCTCGCACGCCGCGAACACCTCCTCCCGGTCCGCCCCACCCGAGGCCCCGGGGACCACGACCGGGCCCAGCCGGGAGAGGAGCCACCGGCGGTCCTCCGGATCCGGCGCCAGCGCCTCCAGGGCATCCTGGAGCTTCGATCGAACCGCCTCCGGCTCGTCGCGTTCGGTGGCGCCCACATGACTCCGGACGACGTCCGCGAAGGCCCGGAACGTGGCGCCTTCGCCGTACGGGGGGCAGGTCCCGTGGCGCCACACAACCGGCCGGCCCACCCCGGCCAGACGGGCCCGGAGCTCGCCCAGCAGCCGGCTCTTCCCGATCCCCGGCTCGCCCACCAGGAGCGCGGCCCGCGAGGACCGCTCCACCGTGACGACCTCCCACATCCGGGCCAGCTCGTCGAGCTCCGCCCCCCGGCCCACGAACGGCCCGAGACCGTCCGCGTCCATGGCGGCGGGCACCTCTCGGTGAGCCCCCACCGCCCGCCACAGCTGCAGCGGCTCCGCCTTGCCCTTCACCGCCACCGGGTCCAGGGGGGCGTACTCGATGGAGGCGACGGTGCGCCGGTACGCGCCCTCGCCGACCACCACCCCCCCGGCCGGGGCCACGCCCTGCAGCCGGGAGGCCGTGTTCACCACGTCGCCGACCACGTTCTCCCCGATCTGGGGGCCGGTGGCCAGCGTCACTACGGCCTCACCGGTCTCCACGGCCGCCCGCACCGCGAAGGGCCGCTCGGGCTGCCGTTCGACCAGCTCGCGGACCCGGTCCTGAATGGCCAGGGCCGCCCGGACCGCCCGCTCGGCGTCGTCCTCGTGCACCGACGGGACGCCGAACACCCCCATGGCGGCGTCGCCGATGAACTTGTCGAGGGTCCCGCCGTGCCGTTCGATCTCCTCCTTGGCGATGCGGTGGAACGGAAGCAGGGTCCCCCGGACGTCCTCGGGGTCGGCCCGGTCGGAGCTCTCGGTGAACCCCACCAGGTCGGCGAACAGGACCGACACGATCCGGCGCTCCTCGCGGGCCTCGACCGGCTCGGCGGCGGGGAGCGGCGTCCCGCAGATCATGCAGAACCGCGCCCGGGGGTCGTTCGCCTCGCCGCAGGAGGGGCACACCATGACGGGCTGAGTGTATGGGCCGCCGCTCCCGCGGCGCGACGGAGGTTGCGCCGGGGACGGGCGATCGACAAGCTTGTCGCATCGGGCCGAGGAGCAGCGGAGGGAGCGGGAGGATGCCGGAGGCGCAGGGCAGCGTGACCATCGACCGCCCCGTGGCCGAGGTGTTCGCCTTCGTGGCCGACGGGACCACCGCGACGAGGTGGCGGCCGGGCGTGAAGGACGTCGAGCTGGTCTCGGGGCAGGGCCTGGGGGCGGTGTACCGGCAGGGCGTGGCCGGGCCGGGCGGCCGCAGGATCGCCGCGGACTACCGGGTGAGCCGGTTCGAACCGAACCGCCTCATCGAGTTCGAGGCCATCGCGGGCCCGGTCCGTCCCACGGGGAGCTTCCGGTTCGAGGAGGCCGGCGGCGGGACCCGGATGTCGTTCGCGCTCCAGGCCGAGGTCACCGGGGTCAAGAAGCTCGTGATGGGCCGCGCCGTCCAGAAGTCCATGGACGCCGAGGTGGCCGCGCTCGGGAACCTCAAGCGGGTGCTGGAGGCGTGATGCACGAACGCGTCGAGCCGTCGCCGCCGGCCATGCGGGCGCACGACCGGGTGGCCCACCACGTCGCCGACACGGCCGGAGCGGACGTCACCGTGCCCGTGCGGCACGCCCGCAGGTGGAAGGGCCTGGCCGAACAGGCCATCGAATCGCTCCGCGAGGGCTGAGTCCCCCCGCGACCGCGACCGCGACCCGCGACCCGGGGGGGCGACCGCGGCGGCGGACCCCGGACCTGTGTTGCTCAACCGGCCTCACGGTGGGACCATCGCGCCTATCCGAACCACGGAGGTGGCCGCATGGGCCTGTTCTTCAAGAAGACGAGGCCGGACGACGACCTGCTGACGCGGGGGATCCGGGGCAAGGGCACCGTCCAGCACGTTCACCACAGCCTGGTCGGCATGGAGATGAGCGGCATCTCCGGGCGCAAGGCTCAGGAGATGCTCGAGGGCGACACCACTCCGGTCAGGAAGAAGGTCACGTTCCTCGTCGAGCTGCCGGGCAAGGCGCCGTACACGGTGACGACGAAGATCCCGGTCCCCGTAATGCAGTCCGGCTGGCTGATGTCGGGGACCGTGTTCGAGGTCATCGTCGACCCCGACAAGCCCGACCGGCTGGCCGTCGACTGGAACGCCCCTCGCCAGCGGGGCACCCTGTCGCAGATGATGGCCGACAATCCGATGGCCGCCGCGGCGATGCGGGGGGCCGGGGTCGACCCGGCGCAGCTCGACGCCCAGATGCAGGCCGCCCAGCAGATGGCCGCGAGCTGGGCCGCGCAGAACCCCCAGATGGCGCAGCAGATCGCCGCCCTGCAACAGGGGTTGGCCATGGAGCGGGGGATGCTGGGGACGGCCGGCATGCAGCCGGGCCTCCCCGGGTCCACGCCCTCCCAATGGACGACGGCCACGCCGGCACCGGGCGCCCAGCCTCCCGGATCGACCCCCGCGATCCAAGCGCCGGCATGGCTGCCCGGCACGCCGGGGGTACCGGGAACGCCCGAGGCGGCAACCCCCGGTGCGACAACCGCCCCGGCCGGCGGTTCCCTGTGGCCGCAGAGCGAGCCCATCGACCCCGACCAGGAGCCGAAGACGCCGGAGCCCTGAGCCGGCCACCGGACGCCGAACACGAACGAAGGGCCCGGTCCCCGCGGGGACCGGGCCCTCTCGTCGCTGCCGGTTGAACTCGGTGCGCTAGGCGCCCAGGTCCAGCTCCCACACGCCGCGGCCGTGGGAGGCCGCCACGAGGGTGTCGGTGCCCGGGACGAACGTGAGGTCGTCGACCACCACGGTCGGGAACCCGGTGCCGAGCGGCGCCCACGTGCCGCCGCCGGCCTGCTCGTACACGCCCGTGTCGGTGCCGACGATCAGGTTCGAGCCGTCGAGGACGGCCGAGCTCACCGGCGCGTCCGGCAGGTTGCCGGAGATGTCGGTGAACGAGGCACCACCGTCCGTGGACTCGAACACGTGCCCGATGCCCGCGTTCGGGATCCAGTTCCGGGCGAAGCCGGACTCGACCACGAAGATGTGGAGCTTGTTCGCGGGGTCGATCACGATCTGGGTGACGTACCGGTTCGGCAGCCCCGCGGCCGCGAGGTCGTGCCAACCGCCGACGTTCGAGGCCATCCCGCTGGCGAACGGCGACGAGCTGGCGAAGCTCGACGGGTTGCACCCGCCGCACCAGGCCGCGTAGACGCTCTTGCCCTTCACGGCGATCGCCGTCCCCTGGTGGGGGAACCCGAAGTCGTGCATCGAGTGCCAGTCGGCCGACGTCGTGGCGAACCCGACGTGGGTCTGCCAGACGCGCTCGCCCACCGTGACGATGTGGCTCGAGTTCACCGGGTCGATCGCGATCGGCGAGATGAACCGCGGGAACGGGTCACCGGGCGAGATCGTCTCGTACGTCGCGCCACCGTTGTTCGAACGGTAGATGTTCATGTTCACGTACGACCCGATGATGTTCTGCGAGTTCGCCGGGTCGATCACGCCGTCGGCACCGTCGCCACCGGCGATCTCGGGCCACAGGTCGCTCCCCGTGTACTTCACGAACCCGTTGTCCTGCAGTCCGCAGATCACCGTGCCGTCGGCCGAAGCCGCGGCCGTGTAGCACTGCGTGGTGGACTGGTTGGTGTTCTCGTTCGACCAGCTGTCGTTGTCGAACGTCGGGCCCTCCTGCCGCCACACGCCGCCGTCGTTGCCGGCGTACAGCACCGGGTTGCCACCGACCACTGCGAACCCGGCCGCGTGCTGGTCGGGGTGCGTGGTCGGGTACAGACCGGTCGCGCCCTGGTTGCACCACGGCTCGCTCGTCGGGTTCGTGTAGCAGAAGTCCCAGTACCGGCCGATGACGTTCCAGTTGGCGCCGCCGTCGGCGGAGTTCCAGACCTCCTCGAGGCCGACCACGACGTCGTCGGAGTCGGTCGGGTCGATCTGGACGTACAGGTTGTACCAGGCCTGGATGCCGGGACGGTACCCGCCGCCGACGTGCTCGTCGGTGAGCGCCGAGGACTGGTTGGCCGCCATCTGGTCGGCCGACTCGACCTCGGTCCACGGACCGGACGCGCCGGCGGTGCTCTTGTACACACCGTCGAACACCGAGGCTCCGCCCGTGTTGAACTTGACGGCGTCCTGGACCGCCGCGTACAGCAGGCCGGGAGTGGCCGGCGTGCTGGCGAGCGCGATCCGGCCGATGCGGTTCTGCGGGGTGAACCCGGAGGGCGAGCCCAGCGAGGCCCACGTCTTGCCCGCGTTCGAGGACTGGTACAGCCCGTTCGTGGTCTTGCCAGTCCGGAACCCGACCGCCGCCACGACGTGCCCGTCGTAGTCCCACACCACGTCCGTCACGAAGGACTGGAACAGGTTGGGGTCGCCGGGGGCGAGCCGCAGCCGCCACGTCGAGCCGCCGTCGGCCGACCGGTACAGACCCTTGTTCGTGGCCACCAGGATCAGGTTGCCGTTGCCCCGCGTGAGGACCTTGAACACGGTCAGCCGGTCGAACGTCGTCCCGCCCAGCTTGTGCCACGAGGCACCGCCGTTGCCCGAACGGAACACGCCATAGCCGTAGTACGAGTCGGCGTTCGTGTTCGCCTCGCCGGTGCCCGCGTAGATGATGTGGGGCGACGCCGGCGCGATGGCCAGGGACCCGATCGACTGCGTGGGCAGGGAGTCGCTGACGGACGCCCAGCTCGTGCCGCCGTCCGTCGTCTTCCAGATGCCGCCGTTGGCGCCACCGATGTACACCGTGTTCCCGCTCGGGTCCGAGGGATCCACGGCGAGCGCCGTGATGCGGCCGGTGGAGATCCCGATGCCGGCCCCGTAGTTGCTCCACACCGGGTCGGAGTACGCCGGGTTCTCACCGTCGATCGGCGCCGGGCCCAGGTTGTTCCAGGCGGCGGCGCTCACCGCGCCGTGGGCCCGGAGCTTCCCGGCGTTCGCCCGCAGGGCCTTGGCCTGGGCCAGCGCGGCCTGGTACGCGCCCACGGGGAGCGTCTTCGCGGGAGCCATGCGCTGCCCGTAGAACCAGCCCGCGTACCCGCTGAGCGGGTCGCCGACGCTCTCCTCCACTCCGTGCTGCCCGGCCTTGGCGTCGGGGTCTCCCCCCACCGCCACCCGGGCCGGCTGCTTCGCCACGTGCTTGATGGCGTGTGCAGCCGGGGCCGACCGCTGCAGTCCCGCAACCGCGACTGCAGCGACGACGAATACCGATGCGGCGCCCGCGACCAGGCGCCATCGACGTTCAGACACTCGAGTTCCTCCTCCCCAACACCGCCGGAATTGGCGGGCAAGGCTACCCCCGGCGGGCTCGTGGCGCTCAAGCAAACCGGGCAGGCGGATTCGCATGCCCATCGGGCCACCCGTGTCCCGTTCCGGTGCGCACGACGTTTCCCCGCGGCCCGCGACCGGGCTCCGCCAGCTCGCCGAACTGCCGGCCGGGCCGGTCGGGGAGCCGTGAGCAGCCGAACCCGACCACGGCTCGGATCGCTCGGAGTACGCTTCGCGCGTGATGGCTCGGTCCCTGTTCGTGGCGGCGGTCGTGGCCGCGCTGCTGGCCGGGTGCTCGGGCTCGGGCTCCCAGGTCCCCGGCTTCTGCGGCGTGAGCGACAAGGCGCGGCTCGCGGTGGGCGACGCCGACCCCGCCCAGTACCCGCAGGTGGTGGCGCAGCACGTCGACGAGATGCGCCAGTCCGCCGAGAGCCTCACCGGCGACCAGGGGGCCCTGGCCAAGCGGGTCACCGACGCGTTCGAGGCCTCGTCGAAGGCCAAGCCGAAGTCGCTGAAGTTCACCCGGCTCTACAACAAGTTCGTCCGGCTCTCGAACGCGTTCGACCACAAGTACTGCAACATCACGGAGCCGCCGGACTTCTGACGCTGAGCACACAGCGAGCGTCGCGACGCTTGCGGCGCTCGCGTTCGTTGCTACGCAGGCACGAGATGCATCGTGCACTCTCCGAAGAAGACCTTGCCGAAGTCGAACTCCCGTGCCTCGAGCTCCGCTGGAGT
The DNA here is from genome assembly GCA_036394995.1 of Actinomycetota bacterium. Lineage (GTDB taxonomy): Bacteria > Actinomycetota > UBA4738 > UBA4738 > JACQTL01 > DASWED01. The sequence continues at coordinate 18,373 of DASWED010000054.1, read as the reverse complement.
TACGAAGATGGTCGCGCACACGCTCGTTCCGATGCTCGGGGGCAGGCTTGGAGGGTGGAGCGACCTCGAACCCCACTGGACATTCCTGATCGTGACCAGGTATCGGCCAACGGGATCCGCGGGCCGATTGATATCGATGACGACTGAGGTATCGCCAGCGGACACCACCTTGCCCCCGAGGTTCATCCACACCCCCTCCTCCGAGGACTTACCGGGGGGAGAAACAGATGGAGACGGACTCGCGACGGAAAGGGAACTGTGTGTTGGAGGCGCGGATTGCAACGCGGGCTCTGTCGTATCGACCGAGATACGACCCGCCGCGAAGAGTGCCGTCGCCACGACCAGCCCGCCGACGCCAACAAGAACCCGCCGACCCCATCTTCCCTCATCCATGTTCCGCCGGGCCCCTTGATGCGTGCTTCAGCCTAGAACGACGAGCCGCCGGGGCGGTACTCGCTGATCGACTGGAGCACGCTGACCAGGCCGCCCTGCGCGGCGCCCGGCGCGTTGAACGCCTCCTGGGGCCCGTACACGAACGTCACGAACACCGCCTGGTCCTTGGCGTCGATGCCGGCCTGGCCCTCGGCCACGCCGCCGTCGTACGCGAACAGCCGCTCCGTGGACCCCTCGAGGCCCTGGAAGCTCTGGTGCGTGGCGTCGCCGGCGGGTGACGCCTGGGCGGGGAACAGGTCCGGATTCGACCGGACCGTCGCCGAGAGCAGCCGGTCGGTGAGGACCGACGGGTCGAGCTGCTGGAGGTTCGCCGGGAGCGTCGTGAGGTTGTAGCGGAACAGGACCACGCCCTGGGTGCCGTCGGCGTTGTGGAGCGCGTCGCGGAAGCCGGGGAGCGTGGAGTCGGCGAGCGTCCAGTCGGCCGGGTGGCACACCTCGAGGTTCACCGAACGATCGGTGAACGGCACGAGCGCCCCGAACTGGGCCTGGGTCTCGGCCTGGCCGGCCAGGTGGCCGTTCACGTACAGCTCCACGCGGTACTGCTCGGTCTTCAGGCACCGGGCCGGGATCGACGAGCTCACGAGGTTCCGCCCCGAGTACTGCGGCGCCGTGGTCTCCACTCGGGGATCCACCACCCCGGACACCTCCGGCATGGCCACCCACGCCGAGCCGGACTGCCGGAAGTACCACTCGGCGGAGAGGGTCTGGCTGTTCGGGTCGTACCCGGTGTTCCCGCCGGTGAGCCAGAACAGCGTGGTGGGCGTGAGCTGGGCCTGGACGCCGGTGAACGATGCGTCGCCGCTCGGCCCGGCGGGCTGGCCGGCGGCGAACGAGGCGACCACGTACTCCTTGAACCGGTTCATGTCGGCGGCGGCGTCCGGCTTCGCGGCCAGGAGAGCCTCGAGGTCGCTGAGGGCCCCGGACACCCACGGCTGCTCGAACGGCGGCGAGTTCCGGGGCTGCGACGGGTCCCCCTGGAGGTACAGGACCCTCGCCATCGCGTCGGCGTAGGCGGTGGCGGCGCCGTCGGCGTCGCCCTGGGCCAGGAGCGAGACGGCCAGGGTGAACCGGGGCACCGGGTCGTCGGGCACGATCTCGATGGCCGCCCGGGCGTCGTCGATGGCCGCGTCGAACCGGTCGGGCTGCCCGTGGAGCCCCAGCGAGAAGTCCGTCCCCCCCAGCTGCTCGAGGAGGAGCGCGTTGTCGAACCCCTGGCTCTGGGCCCTGGACAGGTCGGACAGCACGCGCTCCAGGGCCTCGGGCGGGATGAGGGTGGCCTCCACCTGCGACGCGCTGCCGAACAGCGTGGCATTCGCGCGGCCCAGGTAGGCGCGGGAGAACCCCGGCCAGAGGTCGATGGCCCGGCTGAAGTGGTCCACCGCGACCTGGGAGCTCGGCGCGTCGGTCGCGGTCTCCAGGGCCACCTCCCCCTGGGCGTACTCGGTCGCGGCCTCCGCCGGGATCGTGGAGGGAGCGGAGAGCGTCACCTGGATCGCCCACCCCACGCCCACCACCAGCAGGAACGCGCCGATCGCCCCGAACAGCCGGAGGACCCGGTCGGGCAGGGCCAGCGAGAAGCCCAGGAGGTACAGGGCCACGGCGAACAGCGTGAGGATGGCGGTGTACCGCGCGGCCAGGGACTCCCACCCGGAGTTCGTGGCGTTCGCCGCGTCCTCCAGGGCCTGCTGCTCCAGGGCCCCCTGCGTGGACCGGGCGAAGAAGTGCCTCGGGAAGTCGGGGTCGTTCTGGGGCCCGTCCTGGCTGTTCGAGGCGAGCGGTGTGAGGGCCTGGGTCCGCGCGGCGAGGGTCTCCCACAGCTGCTGCTCCACTCGGTAGGCCTGCTCCGCCTCCCCCCTGACGAAGAGGCTCTGCTGGAGCGCGTTGCCGGCCCGGCCCCGCTGGTCCTGGGACTGGAGGAACAGCTCGTAGTCGACCTGCGCGTCCCCCTGGGACTTCAGCTGGGTGGACATCGTGAGTGTGGCCAGGCGCTGGGCCTCCTGCCCCGCGTCGCTGCTCTTGCGCGAGGCCTGGACCTGGAGGTACCCGACTGCCGCGATGGCCAGGGAGACCAGCACGATGGCCACGGTGATCGCCCGCGACAGGGGATGCTGCTGCTGGGCGGTGGCGGTCTCCGCCGTGGTCCCCGACGCGCCCTCCCCGCCGGACTCGGTCCCGCGTTCGTCGTCCATGGCGGCCTAGGACCCCAGGGCGACCACCGCCCACAGCACGAGCCCGGCGATCAGCACGGCGGTCCCGGCCACGAAGAACGCGTGGCGGCTCCGCCTCCGGGCGACCTGGGCCAGGGTCAGGAAGAACAGCGCGGCCACCAGCACGATGCCCACCCCGACCGTCCGCCCGGCCTTCGTGTGGGCCTCGGCGGCGTCGGCCTGGATGGCCTCGGGGTGCAGCTGCTGGTACACGACGTACTGGCTGAGCAGGTTGTTGAGGGCCTGGTCGCGGTCGTAGGTGACCGTCCCGTCGGGGGTCACCTGGGGGAACGTCGCGAAGAACAGGGCCCCGGTGTTGCGGGCCAGCGAAGCCTGCCCCTGGGCCTCCGCGGCCAGCTGGGCGGCCAGGGCCGGGTACCGGTCGGCGAGCGCCTGGGCCTGCTGGGAGAAGAACCGCTGGGCCTCGAGCTCCTGCTGGAACGTCCCCACCCGGCGGAGCTCCTCGCCCACGTCCGAGCGCCCGCTGGTGAGGATCCGCTCGCGCTCCAGGAACTCCTGCTGGGCGATCTGGTCCAGATCGGATGCCCGGGTGGACGTCACCGACGCCGACCACGCCACCCCCGCGCCCGACAGGGACGCCACCACGATGAGCAGCGCCACGATGAGCTGGAACTTCGGCGACGGGCCGGGCGGCGAACCACCCGATGCCGCTCCGGGTTCGATCGCTCCGTGTTCCTTCGCTTCGGGTTCGATCGTCCCGGGCGCCGGTTCCCGCTCCTCGCCGCCCGGGGTATCGCTCGCTCCCATGGCCTCCCGCTCGCGCCGGTCCCCCCGGCGGCGGAGCCTACGGGGACCGGCCGCTGCTTGTAAAGGCAGGGTCGGTCGGGAGCTCTTCGCCGCTCTTCTCCCCGAACCGGGCGCCGGCGTACGGGGAGATCCCGGGTCTCACGCGTGCTCGAAGACCAGCGAGAACTCGACCGTCCCGTTGTCCTCGGTCGACACGGGCCCGAAGCTCGGGTTCGGGATGCTCCACTCGGCGAACGTGACCGGGATGGACCCCGCCACCTGGATCTCCGAACCCATGTACCGCCCGGTGACGTCGAAGGTCACGCTGCGGGTCACCCCGTGCAGGGTCAGCTCCCCGGTTGCCCGGAACTTCTCCGTGCCGGCGGTGGGCACCGAGCCGAAGGAGAGCGGCTCGGTGAACTCGAACGTGGCGGTGGGATACGTGGCCGTCTCCATGATCCGTCCGTCGAGCTGGTCGTCACGCCGGCTCTCGTCGCTCGACACCGAGGTCGTGTCCACGGTGAAGGTCCCGGCGGTGATCGCACCGCCGTCCACGGTCATGGTGCCGGTGATCCGGCCGGTCCGGCCCACCGCCACGTTGCTCTGGCCGAACAGCAGCTCCTTCACGCGGTAGCCGACTTCCCCTCGATGAAGTGGATGTACACGAACGGCCCCGCCACCGCCAGGACGACCAGCGCGACCACGCCACCGGCCACCCACCTCTGCCACCGAGCCATCCGCCGCCACATGCCCACTGACTCTCCCCACTTTCGTCGGCCTCGCCCGAGGATCCGGGCACCGAGCACATGTCACCAGCGAATGATGGGAGTCGACTGGCCGTTCGCTGTGAGATCGATGAGAGGCGGGCGAGGTCCGATCGCTCGCGTGATGGCCACCTGCCCGGCGATCGCCACCAGCCGGCCGGTCCCCGCCACGGCGTGGCTGTACCCGTTGCCCGGCGCCATCCCCTCCGGCGCGAGGTGATGCTCGATGGCCATCGTCATGCTCCTTCCTCGATGCAGGTTCACTCGGGTCTGACGCGGAACAGGCGGACGGGGTCGCCGACGCCCTTCAGCGCCACCGGGTCGACCTCCTCGACGGTCGCGGGGTCCAGGTCGGCCAGCCGGACGACCGCCTCGGTGACCAGGACGTCCCCCGGGCCCGCCACGCCGGACACGCGCGACGCCAGGTTCACCGTGCTGCCGAACAGGTCGCGGTCCCGTTCGATGACCCGTCCGGCGTGGATGCCCGCGTGGGCCGGCAGCCCGAGGTCCTCGCGCAGCGTTCGCACCAGCTCGACGGCCGCGTGAACGGCCGGGCCGGCGTCCCGGAAGTGCAGCATCGCCCCGTCGCCGAGGAGCTTCACCATCCGGCCGCCGCGCCGGGCGGCGACCTGTTCGGCCCGGCGCTGGAGCGCCGTGGCGATGCCCACCGCGACATCGTCGCCGCGCTGCTCCGTGACGTTCGTGAACCCGGAGATGTCGACGAACAGCACCGCTGGGGGTTCGGCCGGCTCGGGCGAGGGGCCGAGACCTCGGGACGCCAGCACCTCCTCGAAGTTGTCGGCGATCCCCGAGGTCACGGCCTGCTCGATGTGCCGCTGGATCAGCCACCGGGTGAGCCTCGGAAGCATCGTGAACAGGTTCACCACGGCGTCGGTGGCCTCCTTCGGATACGACTCGACCTCTCGGCGGAGCCATCGCTCGCGGGCGGGCCGGGCGATCTGTTCGTACAGGAGGTCGGCCCATCCGAACGTCGCCGTCCGGGTCCCGTCGCCCACGAGCCGCGCGGCCCGGAGGGGGGTGTCCTCATCGCCGGCCGGGCTCCACGCCTCGACGAACTCCCGGAGCAGGGCCTCCTCGTCCCGGGGGAGACGCGCCGCGGGATCCGGAGGCGTCAGGCCGAACAGCTGATAGACGGCGGGGAGGACCCGTCCGGAGTCCGGCCCGAGCCCGGAGGCGAACTCCGCGAACGTCCGCCCGGACCGTTCGGCCGGCTCCCGGAACACGTAGCGGTCGACGTGCCGGAGGTTCAGACCGGCGCCCTCGACCGCCGCCTCGACCTGCTCCCGCGTGAACCCCGCCGCCAGCAGTGACTCGATCATCTTCACCCGGAACACGTCGCCGTACGTGTACTCCCCCGGCGTCGAGGGCTCGAGGATGCCGATGCGAGTCAGCCACTCCACGTCCCCGAGGGGCGCGCCCGTCTCGGCGCTGAGCTCGGCCGGCGAGAGCGTCCGTTCCACGGACCCCGATTCTATGAGGGCGTGCCGGACCCGGGGTGCTCATCGGCGAGGGCCAGCAGCGCGTCGAACCCGCGGCGCATGTACTTCGCCGCGATCCGGAACACCAGCCGGTTGACGCCCGGCGTCGTGAACAGCGCGGGTGCCCCGACGAACCTGGTGAGGTCCTCCGTGTACCTCACGCGGCAGCCCGCGGCCGTCGGTTCGATCTCGTACCGGTGCACCGCGGTGAGGTCCCAGGGGCGGGCCCCCGGCTTGCCCGCCCGGTGGCTCTCCGTCACGAACTCGAACACCTCCGGACGGGTGGCCTCGGTGACCACAGATCGGTCCGAGAACCGGGCCACCTTCCCGTCGGACCGGTCGAGCGGAATTCCGTCCCCACCACGGCCGGACCGGGCGGCGCCTCCATCGACAGAAGTCGGGTGGTCTCGAGTTGCCGGTTCCCCGCCCACTCCATGTGGCTCTGCAGGTCCGCCAGCAGGTCGTACACGGCCTCCGGCGGGGCCTGGCAGTCACCCTCGAACCGCAGGACCGGGTTGTGCCACCGGGTCCGCTGTGGGACCGCGACGTTCGCGCCATGCACCCGTGTCTTCGCCATGTCCCCTCCCTCCTTTCGCCTCGAACCGGAGCGTGGCAGGCGGGAGCTTCGGAAGGATCGGAAGGATTACCGATTTCCCGGACCGGCGGGCGTCAGGCGGTGATGTCTTCCTGGAGGTGCTGGCGGGACAGCGCAGCCGCCTCGGTCCGGTTCCTGATGCCGAGCTTGGCGAAGATGTTGCCCACGTGCGTGGCCACGGTCTTCGTGCTGATGTACAGGCGCGCGGCGATCTCGGCGTTCGTCAGCCCCTCGCCGAGGAGCCGGAGCACCTCCACCTCCCGCTTGCTGAGCTCGCCGAGCCGCTTCGGCCCGGTTCGCCCGGCCACACCGAGCGAGCGAAGGAGCGCGGCCGCCGAGTCGGCGTCCCGGGTGGCGCCGATCTCCTCGAACGCCCGGAGCGCCAGGCGCGCCTCCTCGATCGAACGGTCGCCGTCGAGGGCCCTGGCCAAGGCGAGATGGGCACGGGCGGCGGCGTGCGGCATCCGCAGCCGGACGAACGAGGCCAGGGCCCGCTCCAGGGAGTCCGCGGCCCGGCCATCGCCCTCGGCGGCACCAACCATGCCGGCGGCCAGGTCGGCCTCCGCCCGGGCCCGGTCCGAGCCGGCGGCGTGTGCGACGGCGCCCAGCTGCTCGGCCGTCTCGCGAGCGCCCGCCTGGTCCGGCTGCGCCAGCTGTACCTCGACCAGCAGAGCCAGGAGGGGGACGGCCAGGAGGTGGTCCCGCCCGATGTCGTTCAGTCGCCGGTGGAGCCGGGCGGCCGCCAGCGCCGTCTGGCCGCGCGCCATGGACAGGGCCACCATCGGCACGACAGCCTCGGGAAGGTCCTCGTATCCGCCGAGCAGCTGTTCGGCCTCCTCCAGCCGCCCCTGCGAGACCCGCAGCTGGGCCAGGCGCGTGGCCGGGTGGACGCACCGGGCCCGCTGCCCCGTCTTCTGGAGGGCCCGGAGCGTCCGGGTCAGCCACCCCTCCACCTCGTCCCACTGGCCGCTCGCCCGCAGCACCTCGGCGCAGCAGGTCCCGCAGAACGTCAGCAGGGCCGGATGGCGCGTCCGCTGCATGAACCCCATCACGACCTCCGACCACTGTTCGAACCGGGCCGCGTCCAGGGTCACCTCCACGGCCATCACCATCGAGCAGTACAGGTCGCCCAGCGTGCGGAGATCCGTTCCCTCGCCGGCCGTCGCCGCCGCCATCGCCTCGTCGAAGTGCGTCATCCCGTCCTCGATGCGCCCGAGCGCGATCTCCGCGAGGCCGGAATGGCCGAGCGCGGCAAGCTCCAGGTCGGGGTCGCCCGCGCTCCTGGCGACGCTCAGTGCCACCTCGGCGAACGAGAGCGCGCGGACAGGATCGATCGAGCGTTCGCAGTCGACGAGGGCCATCCATCCCACCTGGACCGGGTCGGGGTCGCGTTCGAGGAGATCGCGGGCCCGGGCCAGCCACCCCGCCGCGGCGGCGTCGTTCCCCAGCGCGTCCGAGTACTCCCGGGAGAGCAGGAGGGCGGTGTGGGCGGCACGGGCGGAACCGCCGGCGCGGCGGCTCGCCACGTAGGCCCGCTCCCACGCCCGGATCGCGCCGTCCGTGTCGGACAGCCACCACAGCGCCTCCCCGAGCCCTTCGAGCGCCTCGGGATCCGTGCCGGCCGAGTCGAACGCGTCCCGGGCCTCCTCCCACCGCCCGGCCCCCAGCGCCTCCCGCCCGACGTCCATCGCAACCGGTCCCCCGCGCGTCATCCGGAGTCAATCATCCCACTTCGCGCGTGGCCGCTGCCCCGGCCCAGCACGCCAGTGGCCTCGCGGGTCGGAAGCGACGTCGGGCGAATCGGCGCCGAAGCCGGTGGGCCGGAATGTGGGTCCGGTCGTCAGGGACCGGTGAGGAGGCGGAGGTCCGTCTCGCGGGCGACCCTCACAGCCGCGGCGAGGGTCTTCTGGACCACGGCGTAACGGGCGTGCTCCGAGACCAAGCGGTCGATCTCCGGGTTCTCGTGGTCGATGGCGATGGCGAAGTGCGTGGACTCGCGGCGGACCGCCTCGTATTCGTCTCGGGTCAGCCGGATCGGCGCGTGGCACTCACCGTCGCCGCACTCGCAGACATAGACGTCCCAGGTGCCGTGGGCCCCGAGGGCGTCCGTGGTGGTCTCGATGGACTCGTTGACGGCCCGGAACCTGGTCTGGTTGATGGCCTCTTCGAGCAGCCAGTTCATCGTGTTCCCCGATCTCGACCGCGACGTGGGCGGCGACTCGTGACGACCGGGGAATGGGGTCGAAGGTGGAGGGCGGAGCCTGGCGGCCCTCTGGGCCAGGAACCAAGGCTACGCCCCGGTGATCGACCCGGTCAATGTGACCTGGGAAAGACCGGGTTGGTACTGTCCGAACTGTGGGCACGCGGATGGAGGACGATGGCGCGCTGCGCGTCCTGATCGCCGACGGCGAGGGCCCGCGCCTGCGCGAGGTCACCCAGACCGTGGTCGCCTTGGGGCACGACGTCATCGCCCACGAGTCCGGCCTCTCGGACGTGGGACCCGCCACCGCACGCCTGAAGCCCGACGTGGCGGTGGTGATCGTCGGCGAGAGCTCGGAGCACTCGCTCGGGATGATCGACCGCATCGTCCGGGAGGCGGCCTGCCCGATCATCGCGGTGCTCGCCGTCCAGGACCGGACGTTCATCAACGAGGCCGCCCGGCGCGGGATCTTCGCCTACCTCACGCACGAGGGCGACCCGGCGCAGCTCCAGAGCTCCATGGACATCGTCCTGCGGCGCTTCGCCGAGTACCACAACCTGGAGGGGGCGTTCGGCCGCCGCGCGCTCCTCGAGCGGGCCAAGGGCATCCTGATGGAGCGTCACTCGATCGACGAGCGCGAGGCCTTCGAGATGCTCCGCCAGGAGGCCCGGCGGAACAGCCGGAAGATCGTCGAGGTGGCGGAGGCGGTGCTGGCGGCCCACCCGATGATGCGTCAGCTCAAGGGAAGCGACAGCCCGTGAGAGGACGCACGCTCGGCGTCCGGGTGAGCCTCGGGCCCCCCTGGCTACGTCCGCGGGTGGGGGCGACCTAGTATGCTGGCAGCTCTGAAGGCCTTGTAGGGTCCGTGCCGAGCTGTTGCAGGTGGAGGCCCCACCTCGTCGCTCCGGCTCCCCACGATCCCTGTTTGGCAACACGCCCAGACGGGAGCCATCGGAATGACGAAGACGTCGCAAGGGATCGATTACGGACCCCAGTCATCGCGGCGAGCTCCGGCGCGGTGGCCCAAGGGGCGTGCCTGTGAGCATCCGAGTTGCAGCACGGTCCTGTCCGTGTACAACGAGTCGCCCACGTGCTGGGTTCATACGGCGCCATCCCGCCGCCGGCCGGTCCCGCGAGACTGACGGAGCGACGCCGTTTCGAGGAGGTACTGACATGCCAGAGACGTTCGGGAAGCGCCAACGACGGGACGTCAAGGCGAGGAAAGCCGCGGCCCGAGATGCGCGCCGGGTCGCGCGCAACGACCGCCGCGAGCGGCGAGCGGCCGGGCTCCCGCCCATCGAGGAGCCGATCCGGCCGGACGACGACTTCGACGGGTACGCCGACGCCGAGCCCGTGGACACCGAGCAGGCCAGTCCCTCGGGCTGACCGTCGGTCCCCGGCGCCCAGCTGACACCGAGAGGCTCGAGGCGCGGTCATGGGCCTCTACCGAGAGCGGTTCCTCCCGCGGATCGTCGACGTCGGATGCGGATCGAAGAAGCTCGAAACGCTGCGCCGCCGGGTCTGCGCGGGCCTCGCCGGACGCGTCGTGGAGATCGGCTTCGGATCGGGCCTCAACGTCCCCTTCTATCCGGCGACCGTCACCGAGGTTGCGGCGGTCGAGCCCTCCGACCTCGCCTGGATGCTGGCCGCCAAGCGCGTGGAGGCGGCATCGGTCCCGGTGGAGCGATCCGGTCTGGACGGGCAGTCGCTGCCGTTCGACGACGACAGCTTCGACGCCGCAGTGACCAGCTGGACGCTCTGCACGATCCCCGATGTCGCCGCCGCCCTCGGCGAGGTCCGCAGGGTCCTCGAGCCGGGCGGCACCCTGCACTTCGTCGAGCACGGGCTCGCTCCGGACGAGCGGGTGCGCCGGTGGCAACGGCGTCTCGAACCGATGCAGAAGCGGCTCGCCGGCGGGTGCCACCTGACCCGGCCGATCATCGACCTGCTGAGCGAGGCCGGGTTCACGCTCGTCGAGTTCGACGTGTTCTACCAGCAGGGCGTGCCGAGGTTCGCGGGCGCCGACACCCTGGGGATCGCGCTGTCTCCGTAGCGGCAGCGAGGCGGCGGGCGATCCCTCAGCCGGCTGCCTTCGCCGCCAGGACCTCGAGGTACTCGTCGAGACGCTCGTAGGTCTCGACCGCGCCCTCCTCCATGCCGGATTGGAGCATCCCATCGCGGTCCTCGACGGAGTCGAACAGCGCCGTGGCCGTGAGCACGGTCTTGCCGTCCTGCTCCTCGAACGTCGCGGTCTGGACTGAGACGTGGCCGGGGACGCCCTCCCATTCGAACGTCCAGACGATCCGCTCCGGGCGGACGATCTCGCGGAACTCGCCCCGGAATCCGGGGATCTCGCCGTCGGCGCCGCGGTGCACGATCCGCCACGCGCCGCCCGGCCGGAAGTCCATCTCGCAGCTCGCGATCTCGTAGCGCCTCGGGCCCCACCAATGCGACATGTGCTCGCACGAGGAGTGGGCCTCGAACACCAGGTGGCGCGGCGCGTCGAAGACCCGGGTCGAGACGATCTCCAGGTCCGACGGCGTCGTCACCGTGAGCCGCTTGCTATCGCTTGCGCCCATCGCCCTTCTCCTTTCCTCGACCCTGGAGCTCGTCCAGGTACTCGTCCAGCCGGTCGTAGCTCTCCTCCCAGAAGCGGCGGTACCGCTCCGTCCACTGGGCGACCTCCTTCAGCGGCTCCGCCTGGAGCCGGGCGGGCCGCCACTGCCGCTCCCGGCCCCGCGCGATCAGCCCCGCCCGCTCGAGCACCTTCAGGTGCTTCGAGACCGCCGGCATGCTCATCTCGAACGGCTCCGCCAGCTCGGTCACGGAGGCCTCCCCCGCCGCCAACCGTGCCAGGATCGCCCGTCGCGTGGGATCCGCGAGGGCCGCGAATGTCCGGTTCAGCTGTGCCGTCCCTGCGCTCATTCAACCTCTCCGTTAAATAACTGATGGGTAAAGTACCGCGGCCGACGGACCGATGTCAAATCGAGCCTGGAACGTCGAGTCTCGACGACGTTCGGTGAACCCGACCGGCGGGTGCTCGAGGCGGTCAGTCCTTCGGCGGCAGCGGTGGACCGATGAACTCCTGGTCGTAGCGGCCGGCGATCTCCGTGAGGGCCTGCTTGTCGAGGAACTGCTCGTCGGCGGGCGGCAGCTGCCGGGACCGGGCCGGCTTCCCGCCCTCCCGGAAGAACCCCTCGACCCCCGCGGGTCCGAAGAACAGCAGGAGGCGGGCTTCCTCCGAATCGACACGGAACCCGTGCGGTACGTCACGAGGCCCGTAGACGACCGAGCCGGCGACCGCTTCGATGACGGCCTCACCGTGCTGGACACGGACCTCGCCGGAGAGGACCAGGAAGAACTCGTCCTCCCGTCGATGGATGTGGAGCGGGGAGGCGAACCCCTTGGGCGCCAGCAATTCCATCATTGCGAAGCGGCCCGCCGTGTTGTCCCCGGTCGCCCTGAGAACGCCCAGTCCCCCGTTGAACCACAACGCCTCGCCCTCGCCCGGACCCAGTGCGTAGCCGTCGGTCGCTCCCCCAAGTGACATCGATGACTCCCTCCGGCGCTCGGCGCCTGCAGTCAGCATATCCCGGAGGTGTCCTCGTGGTGGCTCCTGGGATCGGCGTCGATGAGCCGGCTTGGTGGGCGTGCCCGGTGGCCCGGGCTCAGCGACCCGTGCGTGCGGCGTTCTCCTGGATCCGGGTCTTCACGATCTTCCTCACGAGTGCGGCGGGGATGGGCCTGTCCGCGGTGAAGCGGAGCGTCCCCTTCCCCGAGAAGTAGGGCTTCAGCTCCTCCCCATGCGCCTCGAGGACCCTCGCGCTCGCGGGGAACAGGCTGCAATGGTCCTTGAACGCCGCGAACCACACCAGGAATCGACCGTGCAGCTTGAACGCCGGCATCCGGTAGCTGATCGTCTCGGCGGCCTCCGGCGCGGTGGCCCTGATCGTCTTCCGCAACTGCTCCAATGCGGCCCGCGGGGCCTCCGGGAGGCCGGCCAGGTAGTCGTCCATGCCGGTTGGTCCCGTCATGCCAGCTCCTTCGCTGAACCCTCGAGGAATCATTCCACGGTCCTCCTTCTCCACGGTCCTGGGTGGTCCCGAGGATGCGGGGCAGCCGGGCGACCATTGCGCCTGCGGGTCAGGCGAGGTTCACTAGCGCGCGTGCAACCACGAGCGTCCGGAGGGTGGTGGAGCCGGCTCGAGCGCTTCGCGAGGATCGGGGTGCTTTCGACCGACTCCCGGGACGAGGCTCTTCGCAAGGAGACGCTCGTCCTCGCGGCCGCGTTCATCACGGCCCTTTCGGTCGTGTGGGTGGCAACGTATTGGTCGCTCGGGCTGTATCTGTCCGCCGCCATCCCATTCGCCTACCAGGCGGTCTCGATCGTCAACCTGGTGGTGCTCGCCAGAACCAAGCGGTTCCGTTTCTTCCGGGCCTGCGAGCTGGCCACGAGCCTGATCCTGCCGTTCGTGCTGCAGCTCAGCCTCGGTGGGTTCGTGGCATCGAGCGGGGTCGTGCTGTGGTCGTTCACCGCCCCGCTCGGCGCCCTGCTGTTCTCGGGACGCAAGGAGGCGGCGCGGTGGTTCGCGGCCTTCCTTGCGCTCATCGCCCTGTCCGCTGCGCTGGACCCGTTCATGGCGAACAAGACCGCGCAGATCCCGCACTGGATCCGCATCTCGTTCTTCGCCCTCAACGTCCTCGGCGTGACCAGCACCTGCTACGTCCTGCTGCAATACTTCGTCCGGGAGCGCGACCGTGCAGCCGAGATGGTGGCCGCGGAGCGCGAGCGCTCGGAGCGCCTGTTGCTGAACGTCCTGCCGGGACCGATCGCGGAGCGGCTGAAGGCAGGTGAGTCCCTGATCGCCGACGGATCCCCCGAGGTGGGGGTCCTGTTCGCCGACATCGCGGGCTTCACACCAATGTCGGCGAACATGGCCCCGGAGGACATCGTGCGGTTGCTGAACGAAGTCTTCACCGTCTTCGATGGCCTGGCGGCGGATCACGGGCTGGAGAAGATCAAGACGATCGGTGACGCGTACATGGTCGCCTCCGGACTTCTGGGCGGGGGCCCCGACCACATCCGGAAGCTCGCCGAGATGGCGCTCGGGATGCAGCGGGCGGTCGAATCCATGGGCGCGATCCAGCTCCGGATCGGCATCGACGTCGGCCCCGTCGTGGCCGGCGTGATCGGGCGGAGGAAGTTCATCTACGACCTCTGGGGAGACACGGTGAACACCGCCAGCCGGATGGAGTCCCATGGTGTTCCCGGTGCGATCCACGTGACCGAACGGGCCCAGGCGCGCATGGCCTCGACGTTCGAGTTCGAGGATCGGGGGATCCTCGACGTCAAGGGTAAGGGACCGATGCACACCTATCTGCTGCTGGGTCCCAGGCAGGGCGGTCCGATCCCCGATGGAGCATCCGCAGCGGTCGAGCCAGGAACGCGCCACATTTCGTAGGTCCGTCCTGGATCTAGGGCCGATCTCCATCGTCCGACCGGCTTGCCGCGGTCCAGAGGTCGCCGGCGGTGGCCCTGGGCGAGGCGCTCCTCGTACACGCCGACCTTCCATCTGATGAGGTCGAGGCACTTGTTGAGGTCGCCGATCTGCGCGGTCACGCGTTCCCGGTGCTGACGCAGGAGGGCGAGCCGTTCCTCCTCGTTGCCGCCTCCCTGCCGAACGAGCTCGGCATAGCGGCGGATCCCGGCGAGCGGCATGCCGGAGGCGCGGAGGCTGGAGCAGAGCTCCAACCACTCGATGTCCTGCTCGCCGTAGACCCGGTACCCGTTGAGCCCGCGTCGCACCGGATTGGCGAAGAGGCACTCGCGTTCGTTGAAGCGCAGCGCGTGCACGCTCATTCCCGTGCGTTCGGCGACGTCTCCGATGCTCAAGCCCGATTCGATCTCAGCCAATCGTTCCTCCAGGGTGAGCTGACATAGAGTCCGCTCTCGACTTTGGCCTCGGAAGCATGCCTGACTCCCCTGTCACGCTCATCACCGGCGGTGGCAGCGGCATGGGGGCGGCGACGGCCTGGGCACTGCTGGACTTGGGCCACCGGCTGTCGATCACCGGATGTCGCCAGGACCGCCTCCACGCGTTCGCCGAGGAGGTCGGCGAACCGGCCGGCCTGATGACTCTGACCGGGGACGCGGCCGACGACGACGCCGTCCGGTCGGCCGTCCAGTCCACCGTCGGGGAGTTCGGGCGCCTGGACAACGTCATGACCAACGCCGGTTCCACGACGTTCGACAACGTCGCCGACGGCGACCCCGATGGCTGCCGACGTGACAGGGTCACGGAGCTGGCGGATCGGCAAGCCCCGGATGGCAACAGCGGCTTCTACCTGGTCCGCCTGACGAAGGCCTCGGGCATCGACCGGTTCGCGGCCCGTGTGGTCACGCCGGCACCTGGGCGACGACCACGACGCGACGGCGTTGCTACGGGGCCTGGCCCGCGGACATCTCGCGCCACAGCGCGGGGAGGGCCTCACGCACGACGTCGAGCTCGCGGGCCATCGCCTCGAGCCGGGCCTCCGCGTCCTCTCGAGCAACCCGCGGTCCACGAGCATGCGGACGAACTCCTCCGTGTAGAGGGGGTTCCCGCCCGCGCGATCCAGCAGGGCGGCCTGCGTCTCGACAGGGAGCACCGCCTGGTTGAGGATCGCCGCGATGAGCCGGGCGATCTCCTCGGGAGACAGCGGCGAGAGCCCGATCGTCGTCGAGTGGCGCTTCCCGCCGCCCAGGCCAGGCAGAACCGCGCGCGCTCGGGGTTGTCCTCCCCCCTCTCGAGCAGAGCACGGGGCGAGTGTACGGGCCCCGCCCGCCCGCGAAGGGCCGTCGGCCTAGGATGCGCCTGTGTTCGCCATCGAGGAACGGAGCGCGGTGCGCGATCGCCTTCTCGGGATGGCCAATGCCGACGAGCGCGTGGTCGGCGCTGCGCTCGTCGGTTCCCTTTCGGTGGGAGCAGGGGATCGGTGGTCGGACCTCGACCTCACCTTTGCCGTCTCGGACGGCGCGGAGGTGGATCAGGTCATCACCGACTGGACGAGGCAGATTGTCGCGGATCTCGACGCGGTGGTGCTCTTCGATCTCCCGAGCGGCCACACGATCTACCGTGTGTTCCTCCTGCCGCAGTGCCTCCAGATCGACCTTTCGTTCACGCCCGCGGCGTGGTTCCGCCCACGCGGTCCCCGGTTTCGGTTGCTCTTCGGCGCTGCCGGAGAGGTCTCGTCGCCTGAACCGCCCGATCCGCGCGATCTGTTCGGCTGGGCGGTCGTCTACGCGCGTGCAGCGCGGGCGTACATCGCGCGGCGACGATGGTGGCAGGCAGCGCACTGCATCGACGGCGTCCGGGATCGGACCTTGGCCCTGGCATGCATCAGGCGCAACCTCGAGAGTAGCCATGGCCGCGGCTACGACGATCTGCCGCCGACCGTCCTCGATCCCCTGCGGCGTACCCTGGTGCCGTCGTTGGCGCCGGAGGCGCTGCTGGAAGCGCTGAAGGCCTCTGTCGAGGCGCTGCTCCGAGAGTCGACCGAACTGGGCCAGGTCGCGATCAAGGCGGGTCAAGGCCTACGCGAGTGGGTGACGTGAGTTGGCCTGCCAGCGATGCGAGAATCGAGAAAGGGCGGGCGGACCAGCAGGAATGGCTTGGGAAGGCCAAGAACTCAGGCACCCGAGGGGACGCTGTTCGAACGCTTGGCGCAGATTTTACGACCCAGCCCCGCGAACTGCTGGCGGATAGACCGGCGTCAGGCATCTCTTGTCAATGCCGGTTCCTGGGGGGCCAGTTGGGCTCGTCCGGGACTCGGACAATCTCGTCGCGGAGCGTCACCTCCCCGCTCGGTGGAGGCATCTCCCGACCATGAACGCGCGGCGGGCCGAGATGTCCAGGGGGCGGAGCAGCGCCCGGGCCTCCACGAGGGTTGAACATACGAGGGCGATGATCGCGAGGCCGAGGCTGATCCCGAACCGAACCACCGCCCCGGAGTTCGAGGCGTTCTTTCGCGAGCAGTACCCCATGCTCGTTCGGATGCTCTACCTCCTCACCGGGAGCAACGCCGAGGCGGAGGACCTGGCCCAGGAGGCGCTCGCGCGCGCGTTCGAGCGGTGGCGCCGGGTCCGGCACATGGCCTCGCCCGGCGGCTATGTCTGCCGGACGGCGCTGAACCTCCAGCGAAAGCGCGTTCGCTCCCTCGAGGTCCGCGCTCGCCGAACACCGAGCGGCGCTGGCGAGCGAGACCGCATCGAGCAGGCGGAGCAACGCACCGACGTCGCCCGCGCGCTCGCGTCGATCCCGGTCCACCGGCGCCAGGCGCTCGTGTTGACCGCGTGGCTCGAGCTGTCCGCGGAGGAAGCGGGAAGCCTGCTGGGCATCAAGCCCTCAACCGTTCGAAGCGAGGCGTCGCGAGCGCGGGCCGCGCTCCGTGAGCACCTGGAGGAACGCGATGAATGACCTGCGCACGCTCCTCGATCGGGAGGCCGATCGGGCGACCGAATCCGCCGATGGGCTGGAGCGCACGCTCCGAAAGGCGAGTCGCCGCCAGCGGCGCCGGGGGTTCGCCCTCGGGGTGGTCGCGATGGCCGCGACAGCGGCGGTGGTGGGCGCCCTGTGGGCGGGATTCACCAGCGGTCGTCCCGACACGGTGGGCTCTCCCGGCCCGAGCTCGGGGGCGACACACGCCCCGTCGCCGAGCCCGGACCAGGGCCTCCGCAACTCCGCGATCGTGCAGATGCGGCTGGCCCTTCGGTCGGAACTCGCGGCTCGTGGCAGGCTTCGCCACGCCTCCTCGGTGCTCATTGCCCGCGAGGCCGGGCTCACCGGGCGCCTTGCGCGGGTGGAGCGTCCCCGGCCGGGGGAGACGCGAGCGCACCGCCAGGCCCGCCTGACCGCAGCCGCCCGACTGACGGCTCAGCTGGCGGGCCTTCGGGCCCGGGAGGCCGCGCTGACCTCACGGTTGCGAAAGCTGGGAGGCGAAATCGAGCACCTCCGCGCCGGCATCGCCGCTGCGCTACTCGGCGGCCCGGACGGCGACGGCCCGCTGTCCGCCACCGTGATCGTCGACCCGGGGCAGGACATCCGCTTCGACCCGCCGCCGCCCGACGCCGCGCCGGCCCTGACGGCGAGCGACGCGGTGGCCCACTTCCAGGCCGTCGACCCGGTCTTCCAGGTCCCGGACGGCACGACGGCCACGCTGGGGCTCTACACGGCGCCGGTCGGCGATGGCTCCTTCCGGTTCCGTGACCGGCTGGCATGGGGCCTCCTCTCGCCGGGGTGCCCCATGGTGCACGGCGGTTTCAATGCCCATCCGTCCCCTGGGCCCTGCCGTGGAATGTGGCTGTTCCTCGACGCGAACACGGGCGAAATGCTCGAGAGCCTCGCCCAGAGCTGAGTCGCGTGCGGCGTCTTCCGTCAAGGGGGCCACCCGACCTGACGATTGCTCCAGGCGGCGAGCAGCTCCCGTTCGCGGTCGAGGGGAATCCCCGCTCGGAGCGGGACGGCCTGGTCGCGCGAGCGGTTCCGCTTGCAACAGGCCGTCGCCATGGCGTCTCGCAGAAGAATGGTGACGCCGTCATAGCGCGATCGCCGTGGCGCCAACGATCGCGAGCTTGGCGTCGAAGGCCATGTACATGGCCAACAACAGGCGGTTCTACCTGGATGGGACTCCGTGCAGCGCGGTCTGAGAGGGGATCGCTGCAGGAGAGCGATCGGACATCAGAACGTGCCCTCTACCAGGCAATATGGCGCGAGATTTGTCAAGACCGCGTGGTCTTGATTGCTCGGTGCGCGAACCGCCCCCCGAAGATCGAGCCGAGCGAGAGCCTCTCCCTCCGGAGTTACCGACGCCGCGACCGACGCCCCCGGTAGATGTTCGCCCGGAGGCCGACATCGAGCACGGTCACCGTC
>DASWED010000053.1:0-14524 GCA_036394995.1 Actinomycetota bacterium | reverse complement strand
TCTAGGGACGGAACGCGGCAACGGCGCGAGAGGCCCGTCCCCCCTGCGAGGGGGGCGGGCCTTTCGCTCGCCGTGGGATCATCGGGCGATGCCCCGTCGTTCCGGCATCCGGTTCGCGGTCGCCGCGCTGATGGTGGGCGCACTGCTCGTGGCGCCCGCCGGTGCCCCGCAGGCGGCCCCGCTGCGTTCGCGGACGACCGAGGCGCCCGACGCGAAGAAGCCGCCGATCACGTGGAAGCGGATCCCGTTCGGCGAGAGGCGGAAACGGCAGATGGGGGCGTACTCGAAGCGCCACTACGGGGTCCGGCGCTGGCGCCTGCTGCACCCGCGCGTGATCGTGGAGCACTACACGGGCGGGACGTCGTTCTCCGCCGCCTGGAACACGTTCGCGTCGAACGCGAAGCACCTCGGCGAGTACCCGGGGACCTGCGCGCACTTCATCATCGACACCGACGGGACCATCTACCAGCTGGTCCCGCTGTGGATCCGGTGCCGGCACGCCATGGGGATGAACTGGGTGGCGTTCGGCATCGAGCACGTCGGCACCAGCGACGCGGACGTCATGGGCGACGACGCGGAGATCGCGTCGTCGTACGCCCTCACGGTCTGGCTCATGCAGCGGTACGGCATCCAGGTCCGCAACGTGATCGGGCACGCCGAGAACCTCATCAGCCCGTACCACGTGGAGCACGTGGCCGAGTTCGCCTGCCAGACGCACGACGACTTCACCCACGCCGACATGCGGGTGTACCGCAAGCACGCCAAGGCGCTCGCCATCCAGCACCACGTCCCGGTGGGTCCCCCGCCGGAATGGGTGGACTCGGACTGCTGAGATTCCACGGGGCTCCCGATCAGGGCTCGAACAGGCGGGCGCGAGGGGCTGTCGGAGGACGGCGCCGGTGGTGTACCTTGGATCGGTGCAGGAGACCCTCGGCGCCCCGCCGTCGTCCCGCCGCCCATCCCGCTCGGCCGCGCGCGATCTGGGTGCGGCGCTCATCCCCGCCGGCGTGATCCTCACGCTGGCCGGGCTGGTCGGCGACCTCCTGGCGCACACGCTCAGTCCCGCGGCGCACGAGCGGGAGGACCTCGTCAGCTTCACCTCTCCGAACCCGTGGCACCTGGTGCTGTTCGCCGGGATCCTGGTGACGGCGGTCGGCGGGATCCGGTGGGCGGTCCGCCAGAACAGCGAATGGGGAGGCCTGCTCGGCGCGCTGATGTCGCTGCTGCTGGTGGCCACGGTGGCCATCGGGGCGTGGTCCGGGATGCGCGGCACGGAGACGAGCGCTGCGTCGGCGGGCGGCCATCACGATGCCGTGACGGCGCCGATCGGCGGCGCCGGGACCGGGACGCACGTGCACGCGCCGCCCGGGGGAGCGGTGGCCGGCGAGGGCGCCGAGGGGGAGTCCACGTTCGGTGAGCACTCCCACGGCGAGCCCGGCCCCGTGACCGCGGCCCAGCGCGTGGTCCTGAAGCGCCAGCTGGCCCGGGCCAAGGCGGCGACCGCGAGGTACCGGGACATCGCCGTGGCCAAGGCCGACGGCTACTTCCAGGTCACCCAGTTCATCCCGGGCCTCGGCCTGCACATGGTGAACCTCCGGGTTTCCAACACCTCGTTCGACCCGGCGCACCCCCAGATCCTGCTCTACGAACCGGGGGCCGACGGGTCGCTCCGGTTGGTGGGCGTGGCCTACCAGTTCAAGCACACGGACGAGGCGCCGCCGGTGGGGTTCGCCGGCGGGTCCGACGTGTGGCACTACCACACGAACCTGTGCTTCCAGAAGGGCGGGTCGGTGACGATCGCGTCGGACGACGCCGCCTGCCGGGCCGTCGGCGGCATCTACTTCCAGAAGCAGACCGCGTGGCTGCTCCACGCCTGGGTGTGGAAGGCCAACCCCCAGGGCGTGTTCACCGAGGTCAACCCGAACGTCGCCTGACGGCGGCGGCGGTTCCCGACTCGGCTAGGAGGTGGCTCTCTTCGCCGCGCGCTTGGCCGTGGAGGCGACGGTCTTCGCGCCGCCGGACGCCGCGCCGGCGGTCTTCTTCGCCGCCCCGGCGGTCTTCTTCGCGGCTTCCTTGGCGGCGGTGACGGCGGGGGCGGAGGCGGATTTGGCCTTCTGTCCCGTGTCCTTGGCCACGGCGGCGGCGGTCGCGGCGGCCCCGGCGGCGGCTTCCCGGGCCTTCTGGGCCCGGCCGGGGAGCTTCTGGGCCGCGTCGCGGCTGGCCTTGGCCACCCTGCGGCCGACGTCGGGCGCCTTCTTCGCGACGGTTCGGCCGACGTCGGCGGCCTTCTTGCCCACGGCAGGGGCCTTCTCCGCGATCCCCCGCATGGCCTTCGGCGCCTTGTCCACGACCGACTTCGCGACACCCGGGGCCTTCTTCGCCACGGTCCGCCCGACGTCCGCGGCCTTCTTGGCCACCGCGGGCGCGCGCTCCGCGATCTCCGACAGGATGTTCGACGCCGTCTGGGCCAGTCCGCCCTTCGACTCCTTCGCCACGTCCTTCACCTCCGTGTGAGCTGGCCCGAGAGGGGGGCCTCACGACGAGTCTGACCCAACCCCGCCCGGCGGACAAACCGGACCGCTCCGGCGGGGGCGGCTACAGGGTGGCCCGGCCGAGGTACGCCAGCCGGACCCCGGGGTCCGATGCGACGTCGTCGGGCCGGCCCCGGGCGATCACGGCGCCGGCGTCGAGGACCGTCACCGTGTGGGCCACCCGGCGGACCAGCCGGAGATTGTGCTCCACCAGCAGGAGCCCCAGGCCCCGGTCCCGCAGCCGGAGCAGCAGCGGGACGAGCCGGTCGAGGTCGGCCGCGGACATCCCCGCGGTGGGCTCGTCGAGCAGGAGGACCCGGGGCTCCGACGCCAGTGCCGTGGCGATCATCAGCAGGCGCTGCTCGGTGGAGGTCAGGCGCTCCGCGGGGACCGCGGCCCGGCCCGAGAGTCCCACCTCGTCCAGTGCGGCGAGGGCCCGGGACCGCATGACCTCCCGTTCCCGACGGGCCTGCGGGGTGGCCAGGGCGGTCCGCAGGGCGCCGCTTCGGGACCGGCGGACCTCGGTGCCGGCCTCGGCGTGGTCCAGGGCGGTCAGCTCCGGGAACACCACGGTGCGCTGGAGGGTCCGGGCCACGCCGGCCGCCACTCGCTCCCGGGCGCCGAGCGCGGTGAGGTCCCGGTGGCCCAGCCGCACGGTCCCCGCGTCCGGCCGAAGGGCCCCCGACAGCAGGCGCAGTGTCGTGGACTTCCCGGAACCGTTCGGTCCGATGAGGGCGTGGATCTCGCCCGGGCGGACCTCGATGGCGGCGTCGTCGACCGCGGTCACACCGCCGAACCGCTTCACCAGGCTCTCGGCCGCGAGGACCACCCCGGGCCGGGCCGGTCCCTCGGCCGCGGGGATTCGGGCGAGCGGGAGGTCGGCGCCTCGAGGGCCCGCGCGGTGGCCCCGGTCCCGTTCCGGGCGGCCGGTCAGGCGGCGCCACGTCACCGCGGCCAGGCGGACCAGTCCGCCCCGGCCGAGGACCAGGGCGGCCAGCAGGAGCACAGCGGCCAGCACCGGTTCGAACCGCTCCCGTTCGATCCCGAGGCCGGAGCCGATCCATCCGGACAGCCGGGGGAGCGCGGCCAGCACGGCGGCGCCGACCACCGGCCCCAGCGTGGTCCCCGCCCCGCCCAGCAGCACGGCGACGAACAGCTCGACCGACCGCAGCGGCCCGAACGACGCCGCGTCGGCCACGCCCGCGATCTGCACGACCATGGCCCCGGCCAATCCCGCCAGGCCAGCCCCCGCCACGACCGCCCCCCACTCCAGCCGCGCCGCGGGAACCCCCACCGCGGCCGCCGCCGACGGCCCCTGGCGCACGGCGGCCAGGGCCAGCCCGGGGCGGTTCACCGCGGTGGTCCGGAAGGCCAGGAGGGCCAGTCCCACCAGGGCCAGGACCACCTCGAACCGGATGGCCGGGGTCATCCGCACGATCGGTCCTCCGGCCCCCAGCCGGAACGGCACGTTGGCCACCACCAGGCCCTGGGCCCCGCCGGAGAGCCGGGGGAACGCGTCGAGCGCCAGGGCGGCCAGCCAGGCCACCACCCACGTGGCCACGGCGACGTACGCCGGCTGGAGCCGCGAGGCCACGTGGCCGACCACCGCTCCCGCCCCCAGCGACATGACCACCGCGACCACGGCGGCGGATACCGGGTCCCACCCGCCGCGGGCGACGAGCTGCGCGGCGGTGAACGCCCCCACGGCCATGAACGCGCCCTGGCCCAGCACAGGGATCCCGCCCTGGCCGACCGCGACGTTCAGCCCGATGGCGGCGAGCACGGTGCACATCCACGAGGCGGCGTCCGACGCGCCGGCGTCGGAGAGCGCGAACGGCATCGCCGCGGCGACCACCGCCAGACCCAGCCAGAACCAGGACCGCCCGGTCCAGGTCCTCCGGAGGTCCCGGCCCGCGCCGGACAGGGCCGGACCCACTCCCCGCACCAGGCCGCCGGTCCGGCTCATTCCACCGCCACCTCGGCCCGGCGCCTTCCGAGCACCGCCACCAGCACTGCCACGGCCAGGGGGACAACGTCCCGCCAGGCCGGGCCCAGCCGGACCGAGCCCAGGTGCAGCGAGGACACCCCCGCCTCCAGCACCCCGATCCCGAGCCCCGCCGCGAACGACCGCCACGGCGAGCCGAACCCCACCAGGAGCGCGGCCGCCAGGCCCTTCAGCCCGATGAGGGCCCCCGTTCCGGCGTCCACCGGCGCGCTGGGGGCCGCCATCACGGCGGCGAGCGCCGCCAGGGCGCCGATCCCCGCGAACGCCGCGCCGAGGAGGCGGTCGACGGGCAGCCCCACGGTGTCGGCCGCGTCGAGGTCGATCGCGACGGCCCGGAGGGCCTTCCCGCTCCGGGTTCGTCCCAGGAACGCGGCCGCACCGGCCGCCAGGGCCACCCCGACCGCGATCACCACGAAGGCCCGGGCCTGGACGGTGACCCCGCCGCCCAGCGAGATCGCGCCTCCCCGCCCCACCCCCGACAGCGGGAGCGGGTCGGGGAACACGTAGCTCTCCCGGACGAACGCGGCCGCCAGGAACCCGTGGAGGGCGAAGGTCGCCGCCACCATGGCCCCCACCCAGCCGGTGACCGACCGACCACGGAGGAACGGCCGCACGGCCAGCGCGTAGAGCAGCACGCCGGCCACCATCGCCACCGCCAGCCCGCCGACGAGGGCCAGGGCGAACCGCCACGCCGGCACGTTCGTGGCGGTGACCGGTCCGGTCCCGGCGGCCATGGCCAGCGTGGCGAACACGGACAGTCCGACCAGGTCGCCGAGTGCGAACGGGACCACGCCGGTCAACCGGTAGGCCAGCGAGGTTCCCACCGCCACCAGCCCGTAGACCGCTCCGGCCGCGAGGCCGGTCACCAGCACCTGGAGGATCAGCGACACTGGCTCTCCGGCGTCGGGCCGACTCGTGCCGAGTTCCGCAGCACGAGTTGTGTTGACGGTGGGCGAAGCGTGGCCGGAGTATAGCCCCGGTGCTCGCCGCATTCCCCAATCCGCCGACGGGGAGCCGTCGCGTCTCTCGTGCCCTCGCCGCGTGCTGTCTGGCGCTGGTCCTGGGGGCCTGTTCGGCGGAGCCGGAGCCGGCCGACAGCCCCCGCCCCACCGGCCCCCGGACCTCCAAGGGCCCCGGTGGGGTCACCCGACCCACCGTGGTCCCCTCCAACCTGCCGGAGTGCAAGTTCCCCCCGAGCATCGAGACGCCCGAGTGGATGCCGACGGACCTCCCGTTCCCCGCCGGGACCTACACCATGCAGCTGCTTCCGGACGCGACCAGCTACCACCGGGCCATTCTGGTCGTCCCCGGCAGCCTCCAGACCTTCATCAAGTTCGTCCTCAGCGACTGGCCGAAGGCCGGCTGGATCCTGGGCCGGGGGGAGTCCGAGCCCGGTGAGGTGGAGGACCAGTTCCAGAAGGCTCCGGCGGTGGGCGCGTTCAAGGCCGTCTCCGTGTACTGCAAACCGGGCTTCTCGAAGATGCTGATCGTGTACGCGGAGCAGAACCCCGGGCTGCCCGGCCTCCCGTCCCCCACCGGGACGGGCACGGCGATCAACCCCAGCGCGTCCCCGTAGCACTGGCTCGGGGCGAACGCCACCCGCGACCGGCGCTCAGGACCGGCTCCACACCACGAGCCCGCCGAGGACCACCAGGACCGCGACCACGGCCGCCGCCGCCGCGCCGAGCGGCCCGTTCGAGCTCCCGCCGGGCGGGGCTGCCCGGGACGCGAGCGCCGGAGCCAGGACGAAATGGTAGGCGGTGGACGCCGGGCCGGTGGGATCCGGGTTCCCCAGGTAGGCGTCGAACTGCCGGAGGCGGGCCGTCCGCCACAGCGTGTCGAGGATCAGGCCGAGCATGGTCCGCCCGTCGAACGCGGACGGGTTCCGCTGCAACCCCTCGGTCCACGTCCGCCCGGACGGAGGCCGGACCGTGGCCGCCGCCGGTGGTGCCGGGGCCATGTCGAACTCGACCCGGGGCAGCGCCAGGGCGATGGCCCGGCCCCGGACCTCCACCGCCAGCCGGAGCGGCCGGCCCCCGCCCAGCAGCCCCCCGAAGCGGACCTCCACGGCATCCATGGAGGTCCGGACCTCCCCGCCGGTTGCGGTGATCCCCGTCGCCTCCCCGGCGGGGAACGAGATCGTGCCGCGCACCGACATGGGAGCCTCGACGTCCTCCGTCCGGAAGGAGGCCGGCTGGCGGGCCGGGACCTCGATCGGGACGGCCCCCTCGCCGGGGGCCGGCCGGGCTCCTCGCAGGAGGTCGGCCCGGATCCCGTCGAGGACCCGCGCCCCGGCGGCCTCGTCCATCGGCGCGTCGACCATCTGGATGGGGACCGCCGAGACGTTCTCGATCTCGAGGCGGAGCCGCAGGGGCCCCGAGACCCGGCCCCGCGCCGGGATCGGCGCCCCGCCCACCGTCGCCTCCAGCCGGACCCGGATCGGGAGCCGGCGGGCCTCCTCGCCGGGGAGGAGCGAGACCCTGGCCCCGAGCCGCTTGGAGCCCGAACAGAACCCCTGCCACAGGACCGCGCCGCGGCGGAGCCCGGGCGGGTTCTCCGAGCCCGGGAGGGCCTCGACGTCGCTGGCCGGACCGGGGACCTTGAACTCGAAGTCCCCGACGCCGGTGAGGGCGAGGCGCTGGTCGTCGGTGGCGGCAACGAGCGAGCCGTCGAGGCCGAACGCCAACCCGACCCGCTCCCGGTCGGTCACGGCCCCCGGGAGCCTGGTCTCGATGCGGCCGGCGCCGTGGAGGAGGCCCTCGATGCCGACGACCACCGCGACGGCATCCGCCTCAGTGGGGAGCTTCAGCGGGAAGGTGTCCTCGCCCGCCGCCACCGCCGGGGACGCCCCGCCCGCGAGGACCGGCCCGAACGCGAGCACCGCGGCGACCCCCGCGGCCGTCGCCCGCCCGGCGAGCCCGCGCGCGGCGGCATCGCGCGCGCGCCCGCGCGCTGTGCCGTGAACGTGACGGTGAGTCGCCCCTCGCATTCCCGCACCAGTTTGACGTTCGGACGGAGCTTCCGGGGCCTAGGTCTGATCGATCGTGGGGAGCGTGGACGAGAGCGGGTCGTCGGTCACCGGCGAGTACGTCATGTCGCGGAAGGACGCGAAGTACGTGTCGTCGTCCACCACGCCCTCGTGGTTCTTGTCGTTGAACCCGCGTTCGTCCCCGTTGGCTCCCCGCGTCTCGACCTCGTTCAGGGCTTGGATCAACGGCGCCCCCGTCTGCGCGCCAGTCGCCTTCAGCGCCACGGCCAGGAGGTGCACGAAGTCGTACGGGTACATGGCGTAGTCGGGGGGCTGGAACACCCGCTCGCCGCCAGCGGTGGTCACCCCCGTGTCGTCCCGGCCGAACGCGTCCTCGTACGCTCTCTGGAAGCGCAGGAACGGGCCCGGGCCCCTCTCGGCGGTCATCCGGCCGGAGGCGAACGTCAGCCCGTCGACCCATTCGGGGTGGTCGGCCAGCTGCCGGCGGATCACCGGGTCCTCCCCGGAGGGTGGGGTGAAGACGGGGACGTCCCAGCCGCTCGAGCGGGCCGCCCGGAGGACGTTCGCCACGGTGGACCCCCGGGCCCACACCAGGAACGCCGTGGCCCCCGAGCGCCTGGCCTCCAGGACCTGGGGCGAGAGGTCCGGGGCCGAGGCCGGGACCGTGATCCTCGCCGGGACGGCCTCGGGGTTGTGGCCGAACGAGTCGGCCAGCGCGGCCTGACCCTCCCGGCCATAATCCGTGTCGTCGGTGAGTAGGGCGACCTTCAGCCCCTTCGGGATCAGGTACTCAGCCAGGCGGAACGCCACCCCGTGGTCGGTGGGCGCGATCCGGTACACGTTCGGCCTGGCCGCGGGGTCCACCATCCCCACCCCGCCCTGGTACACGATGCAGATCGGCACGTGGGCGTCGTTCGCGATCTGCCACGAGGCGTCGATGCCGGTGCCCTCGTCCACGATGGCCACGGCGCCGTCGGCCACGGCCTGGCGGACGTTCGACACGGCCCGCTCCGCCGACAGGCCGTTGTCGTAGCGCTTCACCGACAGGCGGTAGGCGGCGTTGCCGATCTTCAGGCCGCCCCCGGAGTTGATCTGGTCCACCGCCAGCTGCACGCCGTTCCCGATGGTCTCGCCGACGAACGCGTCCTCGGAGAATGGGGCGTTCACCGCGATGAGGAGGCGTTCGCCGCCGGGGGGCGCGGGCACGCCGGCACTGCACGAGGCGAGGAGGGCCATGGCGACCGCCACGACGGCGGCGAACGAGCGGGGCCGGGGGCTGGGCATGGAGGGCCGGAGTGTACCCAACCGTGTTTCGGACCACCCCTGCGAAGGGGTTGCATGTGGTATGCAGGTTCCGGCGATGGCGGATCGAGGCGTGTTGCTGCGGGGGCGCCGCGGAGGGTGGGGAGGCCGGTCGGGCCGTGACTCCCTCCTCGGCGGGCGCTATTCCGTGCGCTCACTGGTGGGAGAGGGGGGCATGTCAGAGGTCATGTCGGCGCTCGACACGGTCCTGGACCGGCCGGTCGCCGTGAAGATCCTCCGCGAGCACCTGGCCCACGATCCCATCGCGGTGGCCCGGTTCCGCCGGGAGGCCCGAGCCGTCGCGGCGCTGTCGCACCCGAACATCGTGGCCATCCACGACGTGGGCGCCGTGGAGCGCGAGCAGGTCGTGGACGGCCGCCGCCTGGCGCCCGGCCGGCCCTACCTCGTGACCGAGCTGGTGGTGGGGCAGCCCCTGGACCTGCTGCTCCGGCGGGACGGGCCACTCGGGTGGCGGACCGCCTGCGAGGTGGGCGAGGCGGTGGCCGCGGCGCTCGCGTACGCGCAC
Organism: Actinomycetota bacterium; assembly: GCA_036394995.1. Taxonomy (GTDB): domain Bacteria; phylum Actinomycetota; class UBA4738; order UBA4738; family JACQTL01; genus DASWED01. The sequence goes on along the minus strand of DASWED010000053.1, from coordinate 5,171 downwards.
GGCGGCGGCATCGTCCATCGCGACCTCAAGCCGGCGAACGTGATGCTCACCCCGTGGGGCCACGTGAAGGTCCTGGACTTCGGCATCGCCCTGGCACCCACGTGGACGCCGATCACCGACGCCGGGCGGGTGCACGGCACCGCCGAGTACCTCTCGCCGGAGCAGGCCCGGGGCGACGGTGTGGACGGGCGGTCCGACCTGTACTCCCTGGGCGTGGTCCTGTACGAGCTGTTGACCGGCCGGGTCCCGTTCACCGGCGACAACGCGGTGGCGGTGGCGCTGCAGCACCTCGAGCAGCGCCCCGAGCCCGTCCGGTCGTTCCGGCCCGACGTGCCGCTCGAGCTCGAACGGGTGGTCCATCGGTGCCTGGAGAAGAACCCCGCGAACCGGTACCCGAGCGCGGGCGCGCTCCGCGCGGCCCTCGCCGCCGCCCGGGGAGCGGCCGCCGCCAGCGGGCTGCCGCCGATGGCCGGCGCGACCGCCCCCGTGGGAACCGGCGCGGTCCACACCGTGCAGCTGGCCCCGCCCCCGCCGGTGCCGGTGGCCGCCGCGTCCGTCGCGATGTCGACCGGGCCCGTGGCTCCGGTCGCCCCGGCCAGAGCCCGGACGGCCGTGGACCCGGAGCCGGCTCAGCCCGGCCGCCACGTCCGGCCCCGCCGGCGGGCCGGGCGGATGGTGGTGGGCGTCCTGGTGCTGCTCCTCATGGCCTCCGGCGCCGCGGTGGTGGTTCCCCCGCTGCTCCACCGGGAGCCGCAGGCCGCGGGCGCGCCGCCGCCCCGTCCCCTGGCCCCACCCGGCCACTTCCGGGCACACGCCGAGTGTGCCGGGTTCCAGCAGGTCGACGTGACCCTCACGTGGACCCCCTCGATCTCCCCGGCCGCCCGGGGGTACATGGTGTTCCGGACCTTCCCCCGCGACGGCAGCCCGGTGCGGATCGCTACCGTGGCCGGCCGTTCGACCACCTCGTTCGTGGACCGCGACGTCCGTCCCACCCAGCGTCCTGCGTACTACCTCCGAACGGTCGCCGGGACCGAGATCAGCGTGGTCACGTGGCAGGCCCGCCCCACCACGCCGGTGTTCTGCATCTAGGTCCGGACGGGGGGAGCGTCAGGGGAGATGCCGGTGCGGCCGATGCGGGATCGCCTCCGGATCGATCCGGACGGCGGGAGGAGCTTCGCCACCGTCGATCCCCGTTCGACGCCCGGCGTGGGCAAGCGCGGCACGGCCGAGAAGCGGATGATCCGGCGGCAGGACCGGCTCCGCAAGCTCCAGGACCGGCTGTTCGCAGAGCGGCGGCGCGCGCTGCTGGTGGTGTTGCAGGGGACCGACACCAGCGGCAAGGACGGCACGGTGAAGCACGTCATCGGGGCGGTGAACCCTCAGGGCGTCGAGATCACGAGCTTCAAGGCCCCCACGCCGGAGGAGCTCCGTCACCACTTCCTGTGGCGGATCCGCCGCCGCCTCCCCGAGCCCGGCCACATCGCGATCTTCAACCGATCCCACTACGAGGACGTCCTCGTGGCGAGGGTCCGGGAGCTCGCTCCACCCGAGGTCATCGAGCGCCGCTACCGCGAGATCAACGAGTTCGAACGGAAGGTCGTGGAGTCCGGGACGACGATCGTGAAGCTGTGCCTGCACATCTCCGCGAAGGAGCAGGGCAAGCGGCTCCTGGCCCGCCTGGACGATCCCGAGAAGCGGTGGAAGTTCAACCCCGGCGACCTCGACGACCGCGACCGGTGGAACGAGTTCCAGGCCGCGTACGCGACCGCCGTGGCGCGGTGTTCCACGGAGTGGGCGCCGTGGTATGTCGTGCCGGCCGACCGGAAGTGGTACCGGAACGTCGCCGTCACCGACATCCTGGTGGACACCCTCCGGGAGATGGACCCCCGGTACCCGGAGCCCGACCTCGACATCCCCGCCCTCCGCGAACGCCTCTCGAAGCCTCCGGCCGGCGGGGGCTGACCGGACTCGGCCCATTCGATAGGATCGCCCACGGGCCGCGCCGCGGCGCGGCCGGAGGTGAGGGACATGGCCCTGTTCGAGACCAGGCGTCGCCGGAGCCTCATGGTGTGCTCGTTCTGCGGCAAGGGCAGCGACGAGGTCCAGGCCATGGTGGCCGGCTCCGGCGTCCGAATCTGCGACGAGTGCGTGGCGCTGGCGGCGGAGATCATCGGCGAACGGACCGGCGAGGAGGTCCACCCCCGGTTCCGCCGGGACCGCCCCCTGCGCGAGCAGTCCAGCGGCTGGCTGATCCCGCTGGAGATCGAGGACTCCGGGGGGGTCGACTTCAGCCCCGAGGGCCGCCTCGACGTCGACGACGACACCGGCGAGGAGCGTCCCTCCGGCCCGTTCGGCCGCCGCTGACCCTCGTCCAGGCCTCCGGCAGACGGTGGGGGGCCCTCAGGCCGTTTCGGCGGGAGCGAGCCGCTGGAGGACCCGGACCAGGGCCTCGGGGTCGGCCACCGTGACCGTGAGGTTGGGGGAGCGCCATCCCGGAAGGGTGAAGCCAGTCACGGGCTCCCGGAAGTGGATGCAGACGCCGCGCACGGCGTTCGTGCCGAACGTGAGCCCGTGGTCGGCCAGCCACCGGGGCCTCCTCGACCCGTCACGTGTCGGTGCGGCCTCAGCGAGAGGCGATGGGAGGGAGCCACTGCCCGGGGACGGCGAAGGCGTCCACGAGGTCCTGGGCCAGGGGCCGGACCTCCCGGGACAGCCGGCCCACGGCCCGGACCACGGCCTTCGACCGCGTCGCGGACAGGAACCCGTGCTCCAGGAACCATCCCCGGTAGCGTTCGATCCGGGAGAGCGCGTAGAGGTCGCAGAGGGTCCCGAGGGTCTCCGCCACGCCCCGGCCCCCGGCCGACTCCGCCGCGGCCGCGAACCGCTCCAGCACCACACGTTCGGCGTGCGCTGCGGCCGTCGCCACCATGTGGTCCTGGACCGCTGCGACGGCTCGATACGCATCCGACTCGGCGGCCTCCTTGCGGATCCGGCGGGCCAGGCCCTCCAGCAGGTGCCGCTCCCGGAACGCGAACGCACCCAGGTGGAAGTCCCGGTTGCGCACCGCCTCGTCGTCGTCCGGCGACCGGCGGATGACGGCCATCACGTCCTCCATCACCCCGGTGGGCACGGCCTCGGCGATGCTCTCCACGACGCGCGTGGCCACGAAGCGGATCGTGCGAAGGACGTCGAGGTCCCCGAACTCGCTCCGGTAGTTCGTCAGGAGCCCCTTGGCCACCAGCTGCAGGAGCACCGTGTTGTCGCCCTCGAAGGTGGTGAACACCTCGGTGTCGGCCTTGAGGGCGGCGAACCGGTTCTCGGCCAGGTACCCGGCGCCGCCGCAGCACTCCCGGCAGGTCTGGATGGTCTCGGTGGCGTGCCACGTGGCCAGGGCCTTGATCCCAGCGGCCAGGGACTCGACCTGCCGGCGGGACTTCCGCGAGACCCGTTTCGCCGTCATCGCCCGCGCGTACTCCGCCACCAGGTGCTTCACGGCGGCGTCCATCGCGTAGGTCGTGGCCAGGAGCGGCATGAGCCGGCGCTGGTGGGTCAGGTAGTCGAGGACGGGGGTCTCCGGCTCGCCGGGCGGCCCGAACTGGCGCCGCCGGACGCCGTAGCCGACGGCGCCGGCCAGGGCGGACTTCGAGGCGCTCACCGCGGCGGCCGCGATGCTCACCCGCCCCTGCACCAGCGCGCCGAGCATGGTGAAGAACCTCGCCGACTGGTCGGCGATCGGGCTCCGGTATGTCCCGTACTCGTCCACGGTGCCGAACCGGCCCAGCAGTGACTCCCGCGGGACCCGGACGGACGAGAACCACAGCCGGCCGTTGTCCACGCCGTTGAGCCCGAGCTTCTCGCCGCAGTCCTCGATCCGGACGCCGGGCAACGGCCTCCCCTTCGCGTCGCGGATCGGGACGAGCAGCACGTGGACGCCCCGGGGCTCGCCGGCCACCTCGAGCTGGGCGAACACCGCGGCCATCCGGCCGTGCACCGCCGCGTTCCCGATGTAGTCCTTGCGGGCGTCGTCGTCGGGGGTGTCGACCACGAATCCGCTCGACGCCGGTTCGTAGCGTGCCGTGGTCCGGATGTCCCGGGCGTTCGACCCGTGTCCGGTCTCGGTGAGGGCGAAGGCCCCGGGCAGCTCGGCCCGGGCCACCCGCGGCAGGTACTCGCGGCGGTGCTCCTCGGTCCCCAGCTGGGCGATGGCCCCGCCGAACAGCCCGAACTGAACGCCGAACTTCACCACCAGGCTGAGGTCGCCGAAGGCCAGCGCCTCGAAGATCGCCACCCCGCCGGCCGGGTCGCCGCCCCCGCCGACCTCCTCGGGATAGCCCACGAACCCCCACCCCTCGCCGGCGATCCGCTCGAGCCACGCCCACACCTGTTCGCGGTACTCCTCGCGGGTCAGGCACGGGCGAGGGGCGAACTCCTCACGCGAGAGGATCTCGCGGATCCGCGCCCTGATGCCGGCATGCTTCCCGTCCAGGAACGCCGTCATGGCAGCGACGTCGAACCCCGGTGACGGCGGGATCTCCGGTTCGGCCCGTGGAGCGACCCCCGCGGCGGCGGCCCCGGCACCGTTCCCGGCGCCCCCGCTCACGGCCGCGTCCCCTCGATTCGCCATGGCTCGCGCCAGGACCCTACTTCCGCCGAGCTCCGCGCCTCAAACCGCGACGTGCGACGTTGCCTCAGGACGGCACGCGCGCGCTCGACTGCGTGCCCTTACGATCCGGCCGTCGATCGGAGAGGAGGCCACCATGTCTCTCTCAGCCGGGTATCGGCGAGCGGGGTGGTTCGGGGCGACTCGTGGCCGGACTGGTCGTGGGCATGAGTCTCGACGGCTCGGCCTCGGGGCGCGCCAGGACGACGGCGCGCCGGCTCGTCATCGGCGCGGCGAACTTCCATCCCGGCGCCGAGACGTGTGAGTTCGGGTTCGGGGGGCTCGGCGGCGGCGACGACCCCGGGATCCTGCGCGGCGGTCGCTCGGACGCGAACCTGACGAATCCGGCGGCAACCGAGGCCCCTGCCAAGTGGTCTTGATTGCTCGGTGCGCGAACCGCCCCCCGAAGATCGAGCCGAGCGAGAGCCTCTCCCTCCGGAGTTACCGACGCCGCGACCGACGCCCCCGGTAGATGTTCGCCCGGAGGCCGACATCGAGCACGGTCACCGTC
>DASWED010000052.1:0-2778 GCA_036394995.1 Actinomycetota bacterium | reverse complement strand
AGCGGAGGGAGCGGCCGCAGCAGGGCGTGGCCCGGGTCGACGCCCGGACCAAGCGCCTGGTGGGCCGGTTGCAGCCCGGCGACGTCGCCGTGCTTGACCACGAGGACTTGGACAGGGTCTCGGCCGAGGGACTGGTCGGGGCGGGTGTGGCCGCCGTGGTGAACGCGGGACGCTCGATCAGCGGCCGGTACCCGAACCTCGGGCCGCTCATCCTCCTCGATGCCGGCATCCCACTGGTCGACGGCGTGGGCCCGCTGCTGCTCCGCAAGGTGAGGGAGGGTGACCTGGTCAAGGTCGATGGGGACCGCGTCCTGTCGGGCGAACGGCTGCTCGCGGTGGGCGTCAGGCAGGGCGAGGAGTCGGTCCGCCTGGCCATGGAGGAGGCTCGCGCCGCGCTGGCCGACCGCTTCGAGAGCTTCGCCCGCAACACCGTGGATTTCATGCAACGCGAACGCGATCTCCTGTTCGGGGGGTCGGGGCTCCCGGAGCTCGCACACGAGTTGGCCGGCAGGCCCGTCCTGGTCGTCGTCAGGGGCTACCAGTACAAGCAGGACCTGGCCGCCCTGGGCTCGTACATCCGCGATGTTCGGCCGGTGCTCGTCGGCGTTGACGGCGGCGCCGACGCGCTCATCGAGGCGGGGTACGCGCCCGACCTCATCATCGGGGACATGGACAGCGTGTCCGACTCCGCGCTGCGGCTCGCGCTGTCCCGGCCGAAACGCCTGCGGCGCAAGCAGTCGACCGAGATCGTCCTCCATGCTTACCGGGACGGATTCGCCCCCGGGCAGGCCAGGCTGGAGGACCTCGGCGTCCCGTACACGATCGTGCGCGCGGCGGGCACGAGCGAGGACGTCGCCCTGCTCCTCTCGCACGAGAAGGGGGCCGACCTCATCGTCACCGTGGGCAGCCACGGGAACCTCCGCGAGTTCTTGGACAAGGGGCGGATGGGCATGGCCAGCACGTTTCTAGTGCGGCTGCGCGTGGGAGAGACGCTGATGGACGCGAAGGGCGTGTCCCGCGTCTACACGCCGAGGATCCGGACTCGCGACACGGTCTTGCTGATCGGGGCAGCACTCGTCGTGATGATCCTGATCATCGCCATCTCCCCTTCCCTGAGCACCTACGTGACGCTCCTGTTCGAACGGTTCCGTCAGTGGCTGTTCCACCTGAAGGAGCTGATTTGATCTCGTTCCGGTACCACATCTTCACGATCGTGGCGATCTTCCTGGCCGTGGGGCTCGGCCTGTTGTTCGGGTCGTCCGTCGTCCAGCCCGCGCTGATCAAGGACCTTCGGAACCAGGCCAATCAACTCACCCAGGACCTCGCGGACACCCGGGCGGAGGTCAGCGATCTCAATGCGCAGGTCGGGGCGCTCCAGGAGGCGGGCGACATCCTACCCTCGCTCGACCCGGGGACCCTGACCGACCGGCCGGTGGTGCTGGTCACGCACGACGCGGTGGACCCCCGCCTGTTGTCCCAGGCCCGGCTGTCGCTGTCCGAGGCCGCCGTCGAGATGGTGGCCGAGCTGTCGATCACCGACCGGATGGCGGTCGGTGACGAACCATCCCGGGAGGCGCTGGCGCAGCTCCTGGGCATAGCGAGCGACACCGAGACCCCGACGCTCCAGATGCGCGCGGCGGAGGTGCTCGCGCAGCGCCTGGCCGTAGGCGCACCCCGGCGCGCCGTCGCCCCGAGCGGACCGGACATCCTTGACGAGCTCCTGGCCGCGAACTTCCTGACCACCACACCGGGCTCCCCTTCGATCTCCAAGGGAGACCTCCCGGGGATCGGGGGCAAGGACCAGTTGGTGATCGTCCTGTCCGGTGGGCGAGGCGAGCCCCTCATCGATCCACAGGACTTCTTCGTGCCGCTCGTCGAGGGACTGGTCGAGCGCGGCGCCACCGTCGCTGCGGGCGAGAGCGTTTCAACCGATTATCCGTTCGTTCCGGCGCTGCGGGCCGATGGAGCCGCCGGCGACGGCACGGAGCCGCCCATGGTGACCGTGGACGACCTCGACTTCTCGGTCGGCGGAGCGGCGCTCGTCCTCGGGCTGGAGCGGCTGCTCCTGGGACAGGGAGGCAACTACGGGATCAAGGCCGGAGCGACGGCCCCCCTTCCGCCCCTCACGTGACCAACCCGAGCGTTCGCGCGCTCATCGCCGCCCGCAACGAAGCCGACCGGATCGCGGCCACGGTGTCGGCCCTCCGCTCCCTTCCGCAGGTCGCGGAGGTGGTGGTCATGGACGACGCCTCGACGGACGGGACCGCGTCCGCGGCCCTGGCAGCGGGGGCAGCGGTCTTGCAGGGCCACCGCCGGGCGGGCAAGGGCCGGGCGGTCGACGGGGCCCTCCGCCGGCTCCCGCCCGCCGGGGTCTGGCTCCTGGCCGACGCGGACCTCGGCCACACCGCGGCTCGGCTCGGTCCGGTGCTGTCCGAGGTGCTCGAGGGCCGGGCCGACCTTGCCATCGCCGTGTTCCCTCCAGTGCGGAACGGGGGGTTCGGGCTGGTGATGCGGTCGGCGCGGGGCGCCATCCGGCTGCTGAGCGGGTTCCAGGCCGTCGAACCGCTCTCGGGACAACGCGCGATCACCCAGGAGGCACTCGACGCCTGCCGGCCCCTGTCGGCGGGGTTCGGACTGGAGACGGGGATGACGATCGACGCCGTCCGGCGGGGGTTCCGGGTGGTCGAGGTCCCGGCGGACCTCGACCACAGAGCTACGGGACGCGGCATTCGAGGGTTCGCTCATCGGGGGCGCCAGGGGATCGACATCCTCTTCGCG
>DASWED010000051.1:0-1639 GCA_036394995.1 Actinomycetota bacterium | reverse complement strand
GAGCGCGGTGACCGAGGCGGAGCGCCTGGCCGACCGGGCCGGGCGTGCGGTGGCCTCGCTCGAGGCGCAGCAGGCGGCCATCGAAAGCGCGTCGGAACGGGAGGCCGGCCGGGACCTGATCGTCGGCGGAGTGGTGGGCGCGGACCAGTCCAAGCTCCTCGCGCTCCTCGGGCCGACGGGCGGCCGGACGTGCGAGATCCCCGACGGCTTGCGCGACACGGGCAACAGCTTCTCCGGTCTGGCCACCTGGTACGGATGGGAATTCGCCGGACAGGGCACGGCGAGCGGGGCCGTGTTCGATCCCCGCCTGTTCACGGCGGCCAACCGGTGGCTGCCGTTCGGGTCGTTCGTCCGGGTTCGATACGGCGGGAAGTGCGCGATCGTGCTGATCAACGACCGAGGCCCCTTCGGCGACGGGCAACGGGTGCTCGACCTGTCGATAGCGGCGGCGAGCTACCTGGGGGTCGGGATGTCGCCCGTGCGGGCGGACATCCTCGTCCCGGTGGAGGGCATCCCCGGCTGAGCCAATCCCGGCGTCGTCGTTGGGTACAGTTGGACCCATGGTCGCCGCCTGGGGATTCCTGGAATGGTTCTTCGCCCTCGCCCTGCTCGGGCTGACCGGCGCGGTGGGCTTGGCCTTCGTGTACATCGTGGCCCAGCTGTTCCTGAACCCGGGCCGCAAGGCCAAACGCACCTGAGCGTTCGTGGCCCGCTCGAACTACCCGGGGCCTCAGCCTGCCTCCGGAGGGACCTCGGGCTGGGGCAGCCTGAGCTCCGCCACGACCGGCAGGTGGTCCGAGGCCAGCCTGGCATCGGGGCCGGGTGGCACGATCACTCGCAGGACGCCGACACCCTCCGAGACGAACAGGAAGTCGATCCTGGCCGAGGGATCCGAGGCCGGGAACGTTTCGCCGGAGACGTCCCCGCCAAGCAACCAGGCGTCCCAGTACCGCTTGGCCAGGAAGGCGACGGCCTTCCCGTCAGGCTGCTCATTGAAATCCCCGCCGATCAGGACAGGCCCCGCGAGCCCCCGGGCAAGATCTGAGATCTCCTCGACGCTGTGGATCCGCTCGAGGGGATGGAGCCCGAGATGCACCGCGATGGCCCACATCCGAAACCCCGACCGGCCGACCTGGGCGATGAGCGCGCCCCGCGGATACAGCCGGCGCCGGACGTCCCTGAACCGGTGGAGGCGGCGCGACACGATCCGCCATGGCGGCCGGACGAGCATCGCGTTCTTCACTCTCCGGCGAAGCGGAGACCACGGATCGGTGGCCACGTCCATGCCCAAGGCCTTGGAGAACCGGCGGAGCCGGCGGCGGGCCCCGGTCTCGTTCAGCACCACGAGGTCGGGCCGGAAGTGGCCCACCAGCCGGATCACCCGGTCCGATCCGTCGCGGAACCCACGGACGTTGTACACCACCACCCGGAGCTGCACGGGGGGAGCCTATCCCGGGCCCGGCCGGCCTTAGGGAACGATCATGGTCCCGGCCCGGCCGGCCAGGACCTCCGATGCCTGCTCGAGGTCGCCGATGAAGGCCCGCCGGCCCTCCTGGGCGTCCACGAACTCGATGGCCGCCTGGACCTTGGGACCCATGGACCCGGCCGTGAACTCGCCGGCCCCCAAGAGCTTCCCGGC
>DASWED010000050.1:0-23819 GCA_036394995.1 Actinomycetota bacterium | reverse complement strand
TTTCATCTACGTGCCGCCGGGCGTGCACGTGGACATCCCGCTGCAGGCCTACTTCCGGATCAACGCCGAGAACATGGGCCAGTTCGAGCGGACGCTGATCATCGCCGACGAGGGCGCGTACGTGCACTACGTCGAGGGCTGTTCCGCCCCGATCTACACGACCGACTCGCTGCACTCCGCGGTGGTCGAGATCGTCGTCAAGAAGGGTGCCCGGGTCCGGTACACCACGATCCAGAACTGGTCCACGAACGTGTACAACCTCGTGACCAAGCGGGCGGCGGCCTACGAGGACGCCGTCATGGAGTGGATCGACGGCAACATCGGATGCCTCACCGGCGACGCGCTCATCTCCACGGGCGGCCGACCGACCGCGATCAGGGACCTCGGTCCGGACGACGAGGTGTGGGCCTACGACCTGGAGCGGATGGAACCGATCAAGCGGCGCGTCCTCGGCCTCAAGGACAGCGGCATCCAGCAGGTGTTCCGGGTCCGCACGAAGAACCATCGCGAGATCAAGGCCACCGCCAACCACCCGTTCCTTGTCCTGGGGCCGGCGTCGCCCGCCGGCACGGGGGTCGTCGGGTGGAAGGCCCTGCGCGACATCCGCGTCGGCGACCGGATCGGCGTGGTCCGTGGTCTTCCGGATGTCGGCTCGTCCCGCGACCTTCGCGACTACCGGTACTCGGGTCACGTCCGTGGCCGTCCGAAGACCTCCCTGCGGCTTCCAGAGCAGACCGACGAGACCCTCATGTGGCTGCTCGGGGCGTACCTCGGTGACGGCTACATGGAGGTGAACAGCTCCGGCACTCCCAACCGCGTGTACTTCGCGGTCCCGCCGCTCGACAAGTCGCGCACGAAGCTGGAGGTCGCCCTCAAGGAGGTCTTCGAGGTCGAGGGGCGCCAGAAAGGGCCCGTCGCGCTCGCGGTGAGCTCCACGGTCCTCGCCGACTTCTTCCGGTGGCTCGGCGTGTTCGGCACCGCGAAGACGAAGCGAATCCCCGCGTGGGTCTGGGGGCTCCCCGTGTCGCAGCGCCTGGCCCTGATCGAGGGCCTGCTCGACACCGAAGGACACGTCCGCGAACGCTCGGAGCGCAACGGGATCCAGTACGGCCAGCTCACGTTCTCGTCCGCGAACCGGGAGCTGCTCGACGACCTCAGGCTCCTGGCCATCAGCTGCGGCCTCAACCCCGGAAAGATCAGCAGGTACGTGACGGATCGGAAGCTCACGTTGGGCAGGGAGGCCAAGGAGTACGTCGGGTACGCGGTCAACATGAACCTCCGGGACCACCTGGATCCCATCCGGATGCATCGAGCGCAGGAGTCCCGACTGGAGTTCACCCCGGTCGCCGAGATCCAGGAGCTGCTCCACGAGCCCACGTACGACATCGAGGTGGAGGGCGCCCACAACTTCGTCGCGAACGGTCTCCTGGTGCACAACTCCAAGATCACGATGAAGTACCCCTCGATCTACCTGCTCGGAAAGGGCGCCCGGGGCGAGGTGCTGTCGGTCGCCTACGCCGGCAAGGGCATGCACACCGACGCCGGCGGGAAGGCCATCCACGCGGCGCCGTACACGACCAGCGTGATCAACTCGAAGTCGGTGAGCAAGGACGGCGGGCGGACCGGGTACCGCGGCCTGATCCGGGTGGAGCCGGACGCCCACCACGCGAAGTCGACGGTCCGGTGCGACGCGCTGATCCTCGACGACGACTCCCGTTCGGACACGTACCCGTACATCGAGGTCGAGGACGAGACCGCAGCACTGGGCCACGAGGCCACGGTGAGCAAGGTCGGCGACGATCAGCTCTTCTACCTGATGAGCCGGGGGCTGACGGAAGCCGAGGCGACCGCGATGATCGTCAATGGGTTCATCGAGCCCATCACCCGCGAGCTCCCCATGGAGTACGCCGTGGAGCTGAACCGCCTCATCGAGCTCCAGATGGAGGGCTCGGTCGGGTAGCGCCGGGACTCACGATGACCGCGGATGCCACCGAGGGCGTGTGGCGGATCACCCACGGCGAGCCGGCCGACCTGGAAGAGCCCTCGCCCTGGCGCGAGGGCGTCGAGGACCTCACGTATTCGAACCCGTTCGGCCTGAACATCGAGCGCGTCTGGTTCGACGGCAGGGTGGTGTTCGCGTCGGAGCTCGGGGAGGTGGAGGTCGACCTCGACCTGGTGAAGGTGGCGCAGGAGTACCAGGTCGTGTACGACGCCGAGCTGGACGAGCGCGGCAAGCCCGTGCGCGAACCCGAGCGCGTGCCCGGTCAGCTCAACATCTACGACTCGGTGCCGGGCATGGAGCGGTATTCGCCGCTGTGGCGGTTCAACTACGTCGTGGTCCCGCGAGACTACGAGCCGAACGCGCTCCGCTCGGAGGCCGACTGCCTGGACAGCGGCTACCCCATCCTCCGGAGCACCGTCGTCGAGAACTGACCGGTGATCTGATCGCCGCGGTCGCGGCGAGCGGCAGGGCACGCGTCCGGCCCGGGGGGATTCGGGCTAGAGTCGAATGCCGATGACATCCGTGACCGAGACCCGCACCGCGTACCGGACCTGCCCGCTCTGCGAGGCGACCTGCGGGCTCGAGCTCACGCTCGAGGGCCGGTCGCTGGTGAAGGTTCGGGGCGACCGGGAGGACGTCTTCAGTCACGGCTACATCTGCCCCAAGGGCTTGGCGCTCGTGGACCTGGAGCGCGACCCGGACATCGTCCGCACGCCCCTGATCCGCGACGGGGACGGTCACCGCGAGGCCTCCTGGGAGGAGGCGTTCGCGCTGATCGACTCGCGCCTGCGGCCGATCGTCGCCGAGCACGGACCGGACTCGGTGGCCGTCTACCTGGGCAACCCGAACGTCCACAACCTGGCCGGGCTGCTCTACAACCCCGTGCTGGTCCGGGCGCTGGGGACCGCGAACCTGTACACGGCCACGAGCGTCGACCAGATGCCGAAGCAGGTGGCCTGCGCGTACATGTTCGGCTCGGGGCTCTCGATCCCGATCCCGGACGTGGACCGGACCCAGCACATGGTGATCCTCGGCGCGAACCCGCTCGTGTCGAACGGGAGCCTGTTCACGGCACCGGACCTGCCGGGACGGCTCCGGGCTCTCCGCGCCCGGGGCGGCAAGCTGGTGGTCGTCGATCCGCGTCGAACCGAGACCGCCCGGCACGCCGACGAGCACCACGCGATCGTCCCCGGCACCGACGCGCACCTGCTGCTCGCTATCGTGCACACGCTGTTCGACGAGGGCCTGGCCCGGCCCGGCCGCCTCGAGCAACACACCTCCGGGATCGACGTGGTGCGGGGGTTGGCGGAGCGGTTCACCCCCGAGGTGGTCGCGGCGGTCACCGGCATCGAGGCCGGGGAGATCCGGCGCATGGCCCGGGAGCTGGCCGCCGCAGAGCGGGCCGTCGTTTACGGCCGGGTGGGCACCTGCACGCAGGAGTTCGGCACGCTGGCCTCGTGGCTGGTGGACGTGGTGAACGTCCTCACCGGGAACCTCGACCGCCCCGGCGGCGCGATGTTCACCAAGCCCGCCACCGGCGGCAGCAACACCTCCGGGACCCCGGGCGTCGGCAAGGGGGCGCGGTTCGGCCGTCGCCACACCCGGGTCCGCGGGCTGGCGGAGCACTTCAGCGAGTTCCCTGTGGCAGCCCTGGCCGAGGAGATCCTGGAGCCCGGCGACGGGCGGGTCCGGGCGTTCATCTCGGTGGCCGGGAACCCGGTCGTCTCGACGCCCGACGCCCGCCGGCTGGACCGGGCGCTCGGCGCCCTGGAGTTCATGGTCTCGATCGACATCTACCTGAACGAGACCTCCCGCCACGCCGACGTGATCCTGCCCGGCGAGTCCACCCTCACCCGCGGGCACTACGACGTGGCGTTCACCGCGCTGTCGTGCCGGAACATCGCCCACTACTCGCCGCCCGCGCTTGAGGCAGAGGACGGCTCGATGCACGAATGGCAGGTGCTCCTGCGCCTGGCGGCGATCGCCGCCGGCCAGGGGCCCGAATCCGACCTGAGGGCGCTCGACGGGTTCGTGGCGCGGGGGCTTCTGGAACGCGGCCTGAAGAACGCGCTCTCGCCCGCCCATGGCGCCGACCTCGAGGCCGCCTGGTCGGAGGTGGCGGATGGGGAGGGGCCCGAGCGCCTGCTCGACATCCTGCTGCGAACCGGGCCGTACGGCGACGGGTTCGGGCGGGACCCGGAGGGGTTGTCGATGACGAAGCTCCTCGAGCACCCGCACGGCATCGACCTCGGGCCGCTCCAGGAGCGCATCCCCGAGGTCCTGCGGACCCCGAGCGGGATGATCGAGCTGGCGCCCGGCGACATCGTCCAGGACGTCGAGCGGCTCCGGGCGTCGCTGGAACGCGCCCGTGACGGCTTGGTCCTGGTGGGACGGCGCCAGCTCCGTTCGAACAACTCGTGGATGCACAACCTGCCCGGGCTGTCCGGCGGGAGCAACCGGTGCACGGTGCAGGTCCACCCCGAGGACGCCGCTCGGCTGCATCTCGAGGAGGGGAAGCCGGTCCGCGTGTCGTCGGCCTCAGGTTCGATCGACGTCGAGGTGGAGGTGACCGACGTCATGCGCCCGGGCGTCGTGAGCATCCCCCACGGCTGGGGCGACGGGAACGGTGAGGTCCGCCTCAGCGTGGCCGCCGGCCAGCCCGCGGCGAACTCCAACGCGCTCGCACCCTCCGATCTCGTCGACGCGCTGTCCGGCAACGCGGTCCTCAACGGCATTCCGGTCACCGTCTCGCCCGTCTGAGCAGGGCGAACGTTGGATCGCCGGCCGCGGCGTACGCTCCCATCGATCGCATCCGATTCGAGCGAGGAGGAAGCCGATGGGTGATCCGGTCGTCCACTTCGAGGTCAACGGACAGGACGGTGCCGCGCTCGCGAAGTTCTATGACGAGCTGTTCGGCTGGAAGTCGACGGAGTTCCAGGGCGGGTACTTCACCGTCGACACCCATGCCGGCGGGGGGATCAACGGCGGGATCGGCACCACGCAGGACGGCGGTCCGGGCTTCGTCACCTTCTACGTGGCGGCCCCGGACCTCCAGGCCGCGCTCGACAAGGCCGAGTCGCTCGGGGGGTCGACCGCCGTGCCGATCGTCGAGATGGAGATGGTGACGTTCGCCCTCCTCAGCGACCCGCAGGGGAACCGGGTCGGCCTGGTGGCTCCGGGCCCGGGGGACGCCCCGCCCGTCAGCCAGGGAGACGGGCGCGCGGTGAGCTGGTGGGAGATCCTGGGGCCGAATCCGGGCCAGCTCGTCGACTTCTACACCGAGCTGTTCGGCTGGAGGGTGACGAGCAGCACGAGCGGGGACTTCGAGTACCACCAGATCGACACGGACTCGGGTGGCTCGGGCATCCAGGGCGCGATCGGCGGCACCCCGGACGGCTTGCCGCACGTGAACGTCTACGCGGACGTCGACGACCTCCAGAAGTACTGCGAACGGGCGGAGTCGCAGGGCGGCACGGTCGTCATGCAGCCCATGAAGGTCGCGGAGGACACCGAGATCGCGATGTTCCTCGACCCCCAGGGCAACGCGTTCGGGATCTTCAAGGGCATGTGAACCCCGCCCGTCCACGGCCATCGTGGTGTGGGCGAGGCCGGCCCCGTTCGGCATGGATGACGTCCGTCTGATCGAGGAGCTGGCCGCGAACGCGTGGCCGGCCGACGTGATCCAGGTCGTGGATGGCTGGCGGTTGCGCTGCTCGCCCGGGGTCGTGGCCCGGCGCTCGAACTCCGTCCTGTCGATCGCCGGGCCGGGGACCGCCGGGCTCGAGGGGTACCTCGAGCTCGCCGAGCGGTTCTACCGCGCACGCGGGATCGAGCCCCGCTTCCAGATCTCGCCCGCCTCGGTGCCGGAGGGGCTGGACGAAGCCCTCGCCTCCAGGGGGTACGAGATCGAGGCGCGGGCGGACATCCAGGCGGCACCGATCGAGGACGTCCTGGCGGGGGTCGCCGCCCGTCCGCCATTCGACGTCCAGGTCGAACGCCGAGCGGGACGGGAGTGGCTGGCGCTGTCGACCGAGCTCGTCGGGCGGGGCGACCCGGACGCCATGCGGGCGGGCGTGTTCGACCGTATCGCGCCTCCGGCCGGCTACGTGCTTCTCCGCGACACCCGCGAGGGCGGGGCTCGAGGGGAGCCGGTGGCGCTGGGCCTTGGGGTGGTGGAGCGGGGATGGCTCGGGATCTTCTCGATGGCGACGGCGGAGCGAGCCCGGCGGCGGGGAGCCGCGACCGCCGTGCTCGGGGCGCTGGTCCGGTGGGCCGCCCGGCTGGGAGCGACGTCCTGTTACCTCCAGGTGGAGGTGGGGAACGAACCGGCCCGCAGCCTGTACGCGGGACTCGGCTTCGCGACCCGCTACGGCTACCACTACCGGACGCTGCGGGGCTGACCAGATCCGGCACCCCGCGCGGACGATGTGGAGCGGCTGTGGGACCGAATCAACCCCGCAACGGAGCGTTGAATCCGACCCCGTTGATAGACTTTCGGTCGGGACCACGCGGGCGGGCGTTCGTCGGGCGCCCGGGCGACCCATCGACTCGACGAACGGAGCTACACGTTGACCGGTCTGGCCACTCGGAACGGGTTCGACGGCGAAGCGCTGGCGGCATTGCCGGCCGGACCGGAGTTCATCCGCGCACAGCGGGAGCGCGCTCACGCGGAGTACGAGGCCCTGCCCGTCCCCGCCCAGGAGACCGAGGAGTGGCGGTACACGGACCTCTCGGAGCTCGACCTCGGTTCGTTCCGGGCGTTCGCGCCGGGCGGCCAGGCCGATAACCTCGACGACGTCCCGCCGGAGGTCCTGCTGGCCGCCGGGGACGTGGGCGAGCGCGCCGGCCTGCTGGTGCAGCGGAACTCCGAGGTCCTCACGGCCCACCTGGCGCCGGAGCTGGCCGAGCAGGGCGTGGTCTTCACCGGCCTGGACGCCGCCGCCGAACGACTGCCCGAGCTGGTGGAACCCCACCTCCATGCCATCGTCCCCACCGACCGGACCAAGTTCACCGCGCTGCACGGGGCCTTTCGCACCGGCGGCACGTTCCTGTATGTCCCGCCGAGGGTCCGCGTGGAGCTGCCGCTGCAGTCCCTGACCTACCTCGACGCCGGCAGCGCGGCGGTGTTCCCCCACACCCTGATCGTGGTGGGGGAGCAGGCCGATGTGACCTTCATCGACCGCTACGTCTCGCCGGCCCTCGACCGGGCCCTCTCCGACGCCGTGGTCGAGATCGACGTCGGCCCGGCGTCGAAGGTCAGCTACGTCTCGCTCCAGGAGTGGGGCGAGGGCGTCACCCACGTGTCGGTCCAGCGGGCGCGATTGGCCCGCGACGCCGAGTTCCACTCGCTCTCTGTCGCGTTCGGCGCGGACCTGTCCAGGAACGAGTTCGAATCCGTCCTGGCCGAGCCCGGCGGGCACTCCGAGATGCTCGGGCTGTACTTCGCCGACGGCTCCCAGCACTTCGACCACCGGACCCTGCAGGACCACGAGGCGCCGAACGGCACCAGCCAACTGCTGTACAAGGGCGCCCTGAAGGGGGCGAGCCGGGCCATCTACTCGGGCTGGGTGCACATCCGTCCCGGTGCCTCCCGCAGCGACGCCTTCCAGACGAACCGCAACATCGTGCTCAGCGAGCACGCGAAGGCCGACGCCATCCCCAACCTGGAGATCGAGAACAACGAGGTCCGCTGCGGCCACGCGGCCAGCGTGGGCCCGGTCGACGAGGAGGCCCTGTTCTACCTCCAGAGCCGCGGGATCCCGCGGAAGGAAGCCGAGCGGCTCATCGTGTTCGGTTTCTTCCGGGAGGTCCTGGACCGCGTGGGCCTCGAGGAGGTCCGCCGCGGGCTGGAGCAGGCCATCGAACGCGAGCTGGAGCGGTGAGGAGATGGGCCTGGTGAAGATCGCGACCACGGACCAGATCCCCGAGGGCGAGGCCCGGCGGTTCGCGCACGACGGGACCGAGATCGCCGTGGCCAACCTGGGCGACGGCGAGTTCCGGGCGCTCGAGGCGATCTGCTCGCACGCCCACTCCTACCTGGACGAGGGCGAGGTGGACCCGGATTTCGAGACCATCGAATGCCCGAAGCACGGTTCGACGTTCGATCTCAACACGGGCAAGCCGAGGACCCTCCCGGCCACGATGCCGGTGCGCGCCTACCCGGTGAAGGTCGAGGGCAACGACATCCTGATCGAGGTGAGCGACTGACATGGCAACCGCAGACACGCTCGTGCAGACCGCCGAGCTGGAGATCCGGGGCCTCCACGCCTCCGTGGAGGGCAAGGAGATCCTGAAGGGCATCGACCTCATGGTCCGCCAGGGCGAGACCCATGCCCTCATGGGGCCGAACGGCAGCGGGAAGTCGACCCTGGCCAACGTGCTGATGGGCCGGCCCGGCTACCAGGTCACCTCGGGCGAGGTCGTGTTCAAGGGCGAGGCCATCCTGGGGCTCACGCCGGACCAGCGCGCCCAGCGCGGCCTGTTCCTGGCCATGCAGTACCCGGTGGAGGTCCCGGGGGTCTCCGTCGTGAACTTCCTGCGAACGGCCTACAAGGCCATCAAGGGCGAGGAGATCTCGGCGCTGGCCTTCCGCAAGCACATGAAGGAGAAGATGGACCTCCTCGGTGTGGAGGACGACATGGTCCGCCGCTACGTGAACCAGGGGTTCTCGGGCGGCGAGAAGAAGAAGAACGAGATCCTCCAGCTGGCCGTGCTGGCTCCGCAGATCGCCATCCTCGACGAGACCGACTCGGGCCTGGACATCGACTCGCTGAAGGCCGTGGCCACCGGCGTGGAGAAGCTCATCGGGCCTTCCCTCGGCGTGCTCGTCATCACCCACTACCAGCGGATCCTCAACTACGTCCACCCCGACTTCGTGCACGTGATGATGGGGGGGCGGATCGTGAAGGAGGGCGGTCCGGAGTTGGCCCGGGAGCTGGAGGAGAAGGGCTACGAGGGCATCCGGCAGGAGGTCGGGCTCTCCGAGGAGGAGGCCGGCCGCGACGACGCCGGATCCGGCCCCGCGCGCGGCGAGTCGTAGGGTTGGAGGCGCAGATGGCGAAGGTGGCGGATCACCGGGACCCCGGGGCGCTCGACGTGGAACGCATCCGCAAGGATTTCCCGATCCTCGACCGCCTGGTCCACGACCGGCCGCTCGTGTACCTGGATTCCGCGGCCACGTCGCAGAAGCCCCGCCAGGTCATCGACGCCGTCGTCGACTACTACGAGCGGCACAACGCAAACATCCACCGCTCGGTCCACACGCTGGCCGGGGAGGCCACCCAGGCCTACGAGGACGCGCGCGCCAGGCTGGCGCGGTTCGTCGGCGCTCCCGACCCGGCGAGCATCGTGTTCAACCGGGGGACGACGGAGGCCATCAACCTGGTGGCGTACGGGTGGGGGCGGAGGTTCCTGCGGGAGGGCGACGAGATCGTGCTCTCCGAGCTCGAGCACCATTCGAACATCATCCCGTGGCAGCTCGCCGCCCGGGACACCGGCGCGGTCCTCCGCTACGTGCCGGTGACCGAGGAGGGCCGCCTGGACCAGGGCGAGTTCGAGCAGCTCCTCGGCCCGAACACGAAGCTCGTCGCGATCAGCGGCATGTCGAACGTCCTCGGGACGATGCCCCCGCTCCGCCGCCTGGCGGACTCGGCCCACGCCGCCGGCGCCCTGTTCCTGGTGGACGGGGCCCAGCTGGTGCCCCACGCGCCGGTGGACGTGGCGGAGCTGGACTGCGACTTCCTGACGATCTCCGGGCACAAGATGCTGGGCCCCACGGCCTCCGGCGGGCTGTACGCGAAGCGCGAGCACCTGGAGGCCATGGATCCCTTCATGGGTGGCGGCGAGATGATCCGCGAGGTCGGCCGGGACTCATCCACGTGGCGCGAGATCCCGTGGAAGTTCGAGGCCGGGACCATGAACATCGCCGAGGAGATCGGCCTGGCGGCCGCGATCGAGTACCTCCAGGCCGTCGGCATGGATGCCGTCCGGGCCCACGAGGAGAATGTGGCCCAGTACGCGATCGACCGGCTCCTGGGGATCGGCGCGCGCGTGTTCGGTCCCCACGACATGACCGAACGCGGCGCCGAGGTGTCATTCTGGTTCGCCGACATCCACCCGCACGACCTGTCGCAGGTCCTGGACCAGGAGGGCGTGGCCATCCGGGCCGGCCACCACTGCACCCAGATCCTCCACCGGGTCCTGGGGGTCCCCGCCACGGCCCGGGCCTCGTTCTACCTGTACAACACCCGCGACGAGGTGGACGTACTGATCGCGGCCCTGGAGAAGGCCCGGAGCATCTTCGACTGAAGATGCTCGATTAGACTGGCTGAGCGATGTCCCTCGACGATCTGTACAAGGAAGTCATCCTCGACCACTACAAGAACCCCCGGAACAAGCGCGAGCTGCCGGACGCGGAGCTCTCCTGTTCCCGGAACAACCCGCTGTGTGGGGACGAGATCACGGTGTTCGCCCACGTGGAGGATCGGACGGTGGCCGACGTGGCGTTCCAGGGCCAGGGGTGCTCGATCTCCCAGTCCTCGGCCTCGATGCTGACCGAGGCCGTGAAGGGCAAGCCGGTGGAGGAGGCCCTGCACCTCGCCGCGGACTTCCGGGGGATGATGGCCGGGGAGGTCGACCCCACCGAGGACGAGTTCGGGGACCTGGTGGCCCTGAAGGGCGTCGTGAAGTACCCCATCCGGATCAAGTGCGCCGTCCTCGCCTGGGACGTCCTCCAGGAGGCCCTGGCCGGGGCCGGCGAGGCCGCCGCCTCGGCCCCCCACTAGACGCGCCGCGACCGGCCGCTGGGTCGCGCCGGGTGCCGGGCAGCCTCTAGTCTTCGGCGAGCATGGCGTACCGGTCGATCGACCTCCGCAAGCCCAGCCTGGACTGGCTGCTGGTCCTGGTGCCCGTGGCGGCCATCTCCGACTATGGGTTCCACAACGACCTGCTGACGTTCGTCACGTCGGCCCTGGCCATCCTCCCGCTGGCCGGACTCATCGGGCGGGCCACGGAGCAGCTCGCGGCCCACGCCGGTCCCAAGGCCGGCGGGCTCCTGAACGCGACGTTCGGCAACGTGGCCGAGCTCATCATCTCGATCTTCCTGATCCTGAAGGGCGAGCTCGACGTGGTGAAGGCCTCGCTCATCGGCTCGATCATCGGGAACCTCCTGCTGGTGCTGGGGCTGTCGCTGTTCGTGGGAGGGCTCCGCCATCCCCAGCAGCGCTACAGCCGCCACGCGGCCAGCGTGCACTCCACCTCGCTCACCCTGGCCGTCACGGGCCTGCTCATGCCGGCCCTGTTCGTCCTGACCTCGGGATCGAAGGAGTTCGCCGAACGCGAGACGGTGAGCGTGGTCGTGGCGTTCGTCCTGATCGTCCTGTACGGGGCCGCGCTGTTCTTCACGATGGTGACGCACGAGCACCTGTTCCGGGTGCCCGACGAGCACGAGGAGCCGACGTGGCCCCGCCGTCGGGCGGTCATGGCGCTGGTGGGCGCCACGGCGGTGACGGCGTGGATGGCCGAGATCCTGGTGGGGGCCCTGGAACCGGCGCTGAAAGACCTCGGGCTGTCGAAATTCTTCGTGGGGCTCATCCTGGTGCCGATCATCGGGAACGCCGCCGAGCACAGCACGGCGGTGGTGTTCGCTCTCAAGAACCGCCTGGACGTCACCCTCGAGATCGCCATCGGGTCGTCCACCCAGATCGCGCTGTTCGTGGCGCCGCTCCTGGTGTTCATCAGCGCCGCCGTGGGCCACCCCATGAGCTTCGTGTTCAACACGTTCGAGATCGCGGCCGTGGGGCTGTCGGCGGTGCTGGTGTCGCTGATCTCGCAGGACGGCGAGAGCAACTGGCTGGAGGGTGCGCAGCTGCTGGGGGCCTACGTGATCATGGCCATCTCATTCTTCTTCGTGAAGCAGCTGGCATGAGACGCGTCCGGCTGATCCATCTCGCGCTGGGCTTCGCCGCCGCGGTGCTCGCGCCGCTCACGGCGACGGCGCACGCGGATGTGGAGGACAAGTCGTTCACGTTCCCCGAGGTCCGGATCGACGCCACGATCCTGGCCGACGGGAGCATGGACCTAGTCGAGGACCGGACGTTCCTGTTCACCGGCGGGACGTTCAGCGTGGGGACGTTCGGCGTGGACTGGCCCCACGACCTGGTGGAGGGGTTCCGGGTGTCCCAGGACGGCGCGCCGCTCAACGTCCGCGACGTCTCCTCCGGCACCTTCTTCCAGGCCGAGTACGACTTCCCACAGTTCGAGACCGGCCGGCAGACGTTCGAGATCGCGTACCGGGTCCGGTGCGCTGTTCGCGTGTACACCGACCGGGCCCACCTGTACTGGCAGTTCGTGGGGACGGCCGACGCCGGGACCGACCACGTCCTGGTGACGGTGCACGTCCCCGGCGCGGCGCTCGGCAGCCTCCCCAGACCGGACCGCGACTGCCCACCGCCGCCGGCCGAGCCGCCCGGCAACGGCGTGATCGAGACGCGCAGTCTCCGCCCGGGGGAGGTCCTGGCGAAGGGCTTCGGCCCCGCGAACGGGACGTTCCGGTTGAACGACCCGCAGACGGTGGTCTTCGAGGTTCGCGATGTCCCCGCCGGTGGCTTCGTGGAGGGTTCGATCCTGATGCCTCCCGCCTCGGTCCCGCTGGCGTTCCAACAGGACCACGCGATCGGGAACAGGGAGATCGGGAGGGAGCCGTTCCCCGGCGAGAAGACCGGCTTCTGGGGGTGGTTCGCGTCCCGGCACAACCGGCACCTGCTGGCGCTGTGGCTCCTGCTGGGCCTCCCGGTGTTCTGGCTGCTGGTGGTGATCGCGGCCCGCGTCCGCGACCGGATGGGCGCTCCGAACGACGTCACCGAGGCCCCCGAGCCCATCGATCCGGTAGACCTCGCGGTGATGTGGGGGAAGCTTCGCGGTCAGACCTTCTCCACCACCGCCTACGGCACCGAGATCCTCCACCTGGCCCGGACCGGGGTCATCGACATGGTGCCCGAGGGAACCGTGTCCGATCCGACGGACTTCCAGGTGCGCCTGACGGGCGAACCGCAGACCGACGTCGACCGGGACTTCGTGAGCTTCGTGTTCGGCAGGGACGGCAAGGCCGCCAAGGACGCGAAGACAGCGAAGGACGCATCGCCCGCGCGGCCCGACGAGCCCGTCTGGGCCTCGGCGGGGGATGCGCCGGTGTCGCTGAACTCCCTGCGGCACAAGGGCGGGAGCCGCCGGTTCAAGAAGTGGTCGAACGACCTCACGGCGCGGATGAAGGCGCGCCTGGGGAGGGTTCCCAAGCAGGAGAAGCGGTTCGGCAAGCGGCTGATCGCGTGGTCGGCCCTGGGGGGGACCGCGGCCGGGATCGCCCTGTCCGTCTCGGGCGGCGACGTCGCCGGCCTCCCCCAGCTCTTCATCTGGGAGGCCATCCTCCTGGGCGGGGGCCTGGCCCTCGCCGTGCCTCCGAGGCTGGACCCGGAGTTCCGGGCTCGGATGGCGCCGTGGCGGGGGTTCCGGAAGTATTTGAAGGACTTCTCGTCGCTTCCCGACGCGCCGGCCCTCGCGGTGGTCATCTGGGAGCGGTACCTCGAGTACGCCGCCGCCCTGGGCGTCGCGAAGGAGGTGGCCGAGCAGGTCGGCTCGCTGGTGCCGGTCGAACGGCTGCCCTCGCCCTGGCCCGGCGCGCCGGGCGGCGCGAACGCGCTGGTCTGGGTCTCGGCGTTCCACACGGCCTCCCGGATCCCGCCGTCGAGCGCTGTCTCGTCCTCGTCGTCGTCCTCCCACGGGATCAGCTCGTTCTCGAGCTCCGGCGGCTCGTTCTCGGGCGGCGGCGGTGGGGGAGGCGGAGGCACCCACGCCGGGGCCCGCTGACCGCGGACGAATCTCCGGGCCCTCCTATCATTGACGGGATGTTCCTGCGGGAGAACGCCGTCGGGTCGAAGGTCGCGCCGTGGCTGGAGCGCGGGTGGACGCTCCTCGATCTCGGCGCCGGGACCGGCTTCATCAGCCGGTGGCTCCGCGACCGCACGGGCGTGGAGCCCACGCTCACCGACGTGGTCGAGTACGGGAACCGGGCCCGTGAGCTCCCGTTCATCCTCCAGGAGGACCCCCTGCGTGTCCCGGTGCCCGACGGCTTCTTCGACGTCGTGATGCTGCTGTTCGTGTTCCACCACATGGATCGCTACGAGGATCAGATCCGGCTGTTCGCCGAGGCCCACCGGATCGCCCGCCGCCGCATGGTGATCATGGAGGACACGCCGAGAAACCGTCTGGACCGCCTGCTCAACAGCGTGTGGGACTGGGCGCTCAACTGGCGGCACGGTGTCCCCACGCCGTTCACATTCCGGAGCCCCGAGGGGTGGCAGGCGGTGTTCAAGGAGCACGACCTCTCGATCGTGCACACCGAGACGTACCGGCCCCCGTGGCCGACCCTCAAGACGTATCCCCACTCCCTGTTCGTGCTGGACCGCTGAGTGTCGGTCCGGATCTCGTTCTCCGAGGACCCCCGGGACTTCCTGCGTCCCGACTGGTCGGACCTGATGGATGCCGACCCCGCGGCCACGTTCTTCCATCAACCCCGGTACCTCAAGCTGTACTGGGAGGAGTTCGGCCACGATTCGGAGCTCCTGCTGGCGTTCGCCGAGGACGAGGGCGGCATGGTCGGTGCGTCGGCGTTCGAACGGCACGGCGGGGAGCTGCGGTTCCTGGGCGGGACCGAGGTCACGGACTACATGGGGCCGGTGGCGGCGCCGGGGTCCGAGGACGCGGTGGCCCGCGAGCTGCTGGCGGCGCTGGCCGGCCGGGGCGACTGGACCGAGGCGGACCTCATGGGCATGGGCGAGGACTCCCCCTGGCTGGCCCGCCTGGCGGGGGCCGCCGGGGAGCTGGGCCTCCATGTGGAGGACGCGCCGGACGCCGTGGCGCCGCGGATCGCGCTCCCGGCCACCTACGAGGAGTACCTGGCCGGGCTCCCCGGCAAGCTCCGCCACGAGATCCGGCGCAAGGCCCGCCGCCTGGGGGCCGGGATGGGGGAGCACCGGGTGGTGTTCGCAACGCCGGAGTCCCTGGTCGCGGACATCGGGCTGTTCGCGGAGATGCACCGGGGGAGCGAGGGGCGCAAGGGCCGGTTCATGGTCCCGGGCATGGAGCTGTTCTTCCGCCGTCTGGGCGAGCTGTTCATCCCGGAGGGGGAGTTCCACCTGGCGTTCCTGGAGGCCGGCCGCGAGCGGGCGGCCGCGGCCGTCGCGTTCCGGTTCCGGGGGGTGTTCTCCCTCTACAACTCCGCGTTCGACCGGGGGCGCCGCGAGCTGGCGCCGGGCATGGTCCTGGTGGCCGATCTCATCGAGCACGCCATCGCCGACGGGTGCACGGTGTTCGACATGCTGAAGGGCGATCTGGAATACAAGTTCCGGTTCGGGCCGGTGCGCCGGGAGGTCCGCCGGCTCGTGATCACCCGGGGCTGACGGTCAGGCGTCCGTGACCCGCCCGGTGGCCAGGAGGTGGCCGGTCCCGTCCAGGACCCGGAGCCGGTCGTAGCGGGACAGGTCCGCGGAGGTCACCAGCCAGGCGTCGGTATCTCCCTCGGCGTCGAACTGCACCGGGTGCATCCGGATGCGCCCGCCGGAGGACTGCAGGATCACCTGGACACTCCCCGAGGCCCCCGGCGAGCGGACCAGCACCAGGACCCACGACCGTCCCACGTCGGAGTCGTACAGCACCGCGGTCCCCTCCACGGGCCGGGTCCCAGCCGCCTCCAGCCGGGCCACGCGGACGTCCCGTCCGCCCAGGGCGTCGAGGAACACCTGGTAGGCGTGGGCCCGCTCGGACAGGTTGGAGGCCCGGATGGTCTGCGCGACACCCCATCCCGACGCCGCCAGGACGACGACGGCCGCGGCCACCGCCAGCACCCGGGCCCGGAGACTCCGGGCCCGGTCCTGCCGGGGCCCGCCGCCCGGCACCTCGGCGGGGTTCGCGGAGGCGGCGTGCTCCTCGGCCACCGCCTGCATGACCCGGTCCTTGAGGTCCGGGGGCGGTTCCGCCTGGTGCGCGGCCCGGGCGAACGTGGAGAGGCCCTCGCCGAGCTGGGCCAGCTCCCGCCGGCACGAACCGCACCCCCGAAGGTGGTGCCGGACCGCGGCCTCGTCCTCGGAGGCCAGGGTCCCCAGGAGATGCTCGGGAAGGCTGTCGCGGACCTCGTCGCACCCCATGATCCGAGCCGTCGAGGGAGAACCCCGGCCGGTCATGCCTGGCCTCCCTCCCGTTCCGGCTGGAGGGCCTGCCGCAGCCGGATCAGCGCCGACCGGATCCGGGTCTTCGCGGTGCCCAGCGGGATGCCCTCCAGCTCGGCGACCTCCGCCGAGGTCTTCCCCCCGAAGTAGGCCAGCTCGAGGGCGGCCCGCTGCCCGTCGGTGAGGGCGGACATGGCGCGCCGGGCCCGTTCGACCAGGTCGTGCGTCTCGGCGACGTGGTCGGGGCCGGGCTCCGGGTCCGCGTCGTCCAGCGGCCGCGTGGCAGTGAGCGTTCGAGCCTCCAGGACCCGGCGCCGGAGCGAGTCCAGGGCCAGGGACCGGGCCACCAGCAGGACCCACGTGTCGAGCGAGCCCCGGGCCGGGTCGAAGTTGCCCGCGGAGCGAAGGATCTTCACGAACGAGTCCTGCACCAGGTCCTCCGCGGCGGCTTCGTTTCCCAGCATGACCAACCCCAATCCGTAGATGCGGGAGGCGTACCGCCCGTAGAGCTCGTCGGCGGCCACCGGGTCCCCCGAGGCGAACCCGCGCACCAACGCGGCGTCGCCCGGGCTCGGGATTCGCGATCGCATCCTTCGCACGGTACCTCCCCAGAACTACGGACGAAACCGCAGTCCGGCTCTCGGGGGACGGGGCCGAGGCCCCGATCTATCCGAAGACGCGGATGTTCCGCAGGACGTCGAGCGAGAGGTCCACGTCGCCGCCCACCGTGAGCGTGCCGTCCTCGACCAGGGGGTCCGCGAGAAGGCGGCGGGTGGCCACCATGGCGAACTGGTAGGCCCGGCCCCCGATTGTGGCGTCGGGCCGCCGGCCCTCGCCGGGGACCTCCCGGGGGCCCAGCCCGTGGTGCCAGGTCCCGCCCCCGGCGCCCTCCAGCTCCACCAGCACGCTCTTGCTCCGGTAGGACCGGCCGGCCAGGCCCAGGGCCCACGGCAGGGCCCGGACGGCGAGGTCGTTGAGGGCGTAGATCGGCCAGTGCTCGCGGCGGGGTTCGAGGCCGGCCCCGGTCCGGATGTCCTCGCCGTGCGACCACCACTCGGCCACCCGCGACTGCACCAGGTACCGCACGGGGATCTCGCCGGCGAACCACGGGACCCTCCTGGAGCTCCAGTCCTCATCGCTCACCGCAGAGGCCCGGGACAGGAACAGGTCGGCCGCAGCCCCCCACTCCCGGATGACCTGGCGGAGCGGCGCGTCGGCCCGGCGGGACACGGCGAACCGGTCGAATCCGTCGACGGTGGGGTTGTGTTCCTCCTCCGTCTTCACATATTCGTCGAGCTCGACGGGCTGCTCTCCGGCCAGGACGGCGGCGGCGGCCACCTCCGCCGCCGCGAGGTGCGCGACCACGTCGCGTACCCGCCATCCCTCGGCCGGGCTGTCCGCCCCCCAGGCCTCGGGGGGCGTGTACTGGATGGTCCGCCCCACGGCCTCGCGTTCGTGGCGGGCGATCCCCAGCAGCTCGTCGTGTCCGATGCCCATGGGTTCGCGGATTGTACCCTCCGCTCGATGCGCATCCTCCTGGCCCCCGACAAGTTCCGCGGCACGCTCACCGCCGCGGAGGCCGCCCGGGCCATGGCGGAGGGGTGGCTCGTTGCCCGGGCCGGGGACACCGCGATCGAGGTCCCCATGGCCGACGGCGGCGAGGGCACCCTGGAGGCCCTGGTCGCCGCGCTCGGCGGGGAGCAGCGACGAATCACCGTGACCGGTCCCCTGGGCGACCCGGTGGAGGCGCCGGTGGGGATCGCACCCGGGCCCGAGGGGCCGCTCGGGATCGTGGAGATGGCGACGGCAAGCGGGCTGGCGCTGGTCCCGGAGGGGCGCCGGGACCCGCTGCGGGCCACGACCCGGGGAACCGGCGAGCTGATCCTGGAGGCGTGCCGGGCCGGGGCCCGCACGGTCATGGTGTGCATCGGCGGCAGCGCCACGAACGACGGCGGCGCGGGGATGGCCCAGGCCATGGGGGTCCGGCTCCTGGACGCCGGCGGGAGGGACCTCGAATCGGGCGGCGCGGCGCTGGCCCGCCTCGAGCGGATCGACCCGTCAGGGCTCGTGCCCGAGGTGGGCGGCGTCCGGTTCGTGGTGGCGAGCGACGTCGACAACCCGCTCACTGGGCCGGAGGGCGCGACCGCCGTGTACGGGCCGCAGAAGGGGTGCTCCCCGCGTGACGTGCGGACGCTCGACGCCGCCCTGGCCCGCTACGCGGAGGTCATCCGCAGGGACCTGGGCGTGGATGTGGCCGGCCGTCCGGGCGCCGGAGCGGCAGGGGGCCTGGGGGCCGGGCTCATGGCCTTCCTGAACGCCGAGCTCCGGCCCGGGATCGAGGTGGTGATGGAAGCGGTGCGGTTCGACGAGCGGCTGTCGGAGTCCGATGCGGTCGTCACGGGCGAGGGGAAGTTCGACGCCCAATCCATGCACGGCAAGACCGTGGGGGGTGTGGTGGCCCGGTCACGAACGGCCGGTCGCCCGGCGGCGATCGTGTGTGGACAGGCCGAGCCCGGGGTGGTCGTGGAGGGCGTGCCGGTGGTCTCGCTGGTCGAGGCGACCGGCCGGGACCGGGCCTACTCGGACGCCCGGACGGCCCTCCGGCAGGCGGTCGCCGGCCTGGCCCTCCGGTGGCCCCAACGCGGAGAAGAGGGTTCGTCCTGAGCAGGTCGGTCGACCGGGTGATCCGGGCCGCGGTGGGCCTCGGGCTGACGATCGAGGTGCGGCGGTTCCCGGAGGGGACCAAGACCGCGGGGGACGCGGCGAGGGCCGTCGGCTGCGATGTGGGGCAGATCGTGAAGTCGCTGGTGTTCGTGGCCGACGGGCGGCCGTTCCTGGCCCTGACCTCGGGGGCCAACCGGGCCGACACCGGGAGGCTCGCCGAGCTCCTGGGTGCCTCGGAGGTCCGCCGGGCCGACGCCGAGGAGGCTCGGGCCGCCACCGGCTACGGGATCGGCGGGACCCCGCCCTTCGGTCACGCCCGGCCGCTCGAGGTCCTGGTGGACCGCGACCTCCTGGGCCACGCCGAGGTGTGGGCCGCGGCGGGGACCCCCGACTCCGTGTTCCCCATCGCCCCGGACGATCTGCTCCGGGCCGCCGGGGGCCGTCCGGGAGACTTCGGGACCCTCCTAGGTGGGTGAACCGGACCCGCCGGGTATACTTCCTCCTGCAACCAGTTCGCCTGCGAGACGACCACGGAGACCACGGGATGATCCAGCTCAGCGAGACCGCCGCCGCCAAGGTGAAGGAGCTCCTCCAGGAGGAGGGACGGTCCGACATCGCCCTGCGGGTGGCCGTCCAGCCCGGCGGGTGCAGTGGCCTGCGCTACGCCATGTATCTCGACGACCAGACCGGCGACGGCGACGTCAGCGAGGAGCAGTACGGCGTCCGGCTCGTCATCGACCGCATGAGCGTGCCCTACATCACGCAGGCCACGATCGACTTCGTGGACACGCTGGAGGCTTCCGGGTTCACCATCGACAACCCCGTGGCCACCAGCACCTGCGCCTGCGGCAACTCGTTCCACTAGCCGGCACGATCCCGTCTTCCCTCCGCACCGGCGATTCTCTTCCTGCTGCTAGCAGGCGCGCGGGGCCGAGTCGTACTGCAACACCAGCGCCCCGCCGTGGAGGTTGACCGGGCCGCCCGTCGTGCTCCGCCACTCCGGGTTGAACGTGTGGATGTGCGGCGAACCGAGTGCCTCCACGAACGAGAACGAGAACGACGTGGTCCCCGCACTCGGGTTGAAATGCGCGAGCGAGGGGTGCAGCACGTTGTTCCCACCGGGGGCGTGGTCGACCAGCCGGACCTCGACGACCCCGCCGCTGAGGTTCAGGCTGACCGTCCCCATGACGCTGCCAGTAGCGCACACCTCCCGCCCGAGCCCGGGGATGTTCGTGAACGACTGGCTGCTCGTCCCGGCGTCACCGGTGGCGAAATGGAATGCCTGCCGGCTCAGGCGGGTGACGCCGGAACCCGAGACCTTCCCCGCCCTGTCCTGCGCCATCACCGCCGCCGGCACGATCACCAGCGTGAGCAGCACCTGGAGCGCGATCCACTTGCGCATGTCCCACCTCCTGCGTCGGGGATCACCCGACCCTACGCCCGGTTCCCGGGACCCGCGACCCGGACCGTGGGTCTGCGGAGAGACGCGAGCACCCACACCCTCGTCGAGCGCTCGCGATCCACTGCTGCTGAAGCGGGGCACTCGACCCCCTCAGGGGCCATGCCCCGTTCTGACCATTGACCGGTTTGGCGAGCGCTGCTAGCCTCGGTGGTGCATCGGGAGTGCCTCGGCCGAGCACGGCGGGCCGGGACCGGCAACCTGGGACGGACACCCAAGGTGCCTTCCCTCGCGAGAGGGAGATGTGGCTCCCTTCCGGCGGCGCGAGCCGACGGCAGGGCGCAACGAAGTGTCCGGGCGGGCCACGAACACCGGTCCCGTTCTCCCGAGGCGGAGGACGGGGCTTTTTCGTGTTCGAGCAAAGGAGAACGACGTGGCGCTCCAGGTGACGGCGGTCGGGTCGTATCCGCGGCCGCCCCGCGAGGGTGGGGAGTTCCGGCTCCGAAAGATCCTGCAGGCCGTGGACCGCGGGGAGGCCACCGCGGACGACATCCGGGCGGCGGAGGACGACCTGACCCGCGAGATCCTGGCCGATCAGGCCGCGGCGGGGGTCGACTTGGTGACCGACGGCCAGGTCCGGTGGGACGACCCGGTCACGCGCGTGGCGGAGGGCCTGGAAGGGTTCGCGCTCTCCGGCCTCATCCGGTTCTTCGATAACAACACGTACTTCCGCCAGCCCGTCGTGAAGGGCCCGGTTCGCCGGGAACGGCCCATCCTGGTGGACGAGTTCTCGTTCGCTGCCTCGAACAGCGAACGGCCGGTGAAGGCGGTGCTGTGCGGGCCGTACACGCTGGCGTCGCTGTCCAAGGACGAGAGCGGCGGGGACCGGGCGTCGCTGCTCCGGGACCTGGCGAGCGCGCTCCGGGACGAGGCCCGCGACCTGGCCGCGGCGGGCGCCACCGTGATCCAGTTCGACGAACCGGCCCTGGCCCGGGTGCCCGGGCAGCCTCCGGGCGACCTGGAGGCCTTCGCCGCCGTGGCCGGGACGCTCACCGACGGCGTGGACGCCACCACGATCCTGGCCACGTACTTCGGCGACGTGGCCCCCTTCGGCACCACGCTGTTCGACCTGCCGTTCCACGGATTCGGCCTGGACCTGGTGTCCGGGTGGCAGAGCGGCGAGCTGCTCTCCAGGCTGCCGGGTGACCGGATCATCCAGGCCGGGATCGCCGACGCCCGCAACACGAAGCTCGAATCCGTCGAGCAGCTGGCGCGGGCGGTGGGCGACATCGTCGAGAACGTCCCGCTGGAGCGCCTGTGGCTGGCGCCGTCGTGCGGGCTGGAGTTCCTGCCCAGGGAGGCCGCCGAGCGGAAGCTCCGCCGGCTGGCCGAGGTGAAGGAGGCCGTGTCGTGACGCAGGTGAAGGGGTTGTGGACCACCCAGGTGGGGTCGCTGCCGAAGCCGCCGGAGATCCTGGCGGCGCGGGCGGACTTCGCCAGGGGGCGGATCTCGCGGGAGGACCTCAAGGCCCTCGAGCGCAAGGTCACCGAGGACTGGATCCGGTTCCAGGACGAGATCGGGATCGACGTCATCGTGGACGGCGAGCAGTACCGGGGCGACATGGTGGCGTTCTTCGCCGAGGAGCTCGAGGGGTTCACCCAGGGCGGGCTGGTCCGGTCCTACGGGAACCGGTTCTACCGCAAGCCCGTCGTCACCGGGGAGCTCCGCCGGACCCACCCGATCACGCTGGAGTGGTGGGAGTTCGCCCAGTCGCTCACCGACCGCCCGGTGAAAGGCATGCTCACCGGCCCGTACACGATCTGCGACTGGTCGTTCAACGAGGCGTACGGGACCCGGGAGGACCTGGTGATGGCCCTGGCCGAGGTGATCCGGCAGGAGGCCGAGGATCTCAAGGCCGCCGGGGCCACGTTCATCCAGATCGACGAGCCGGCCGTGTCCACGCGGATGGACGAGCTGGAGCTCGCGATCAAGGCCCTCGGCGTGGTCACCTCGGGACTCGACGGGGTCCACACGATCACCCACATCTGCTACGGCGACTTCCACAACGCGTACCCGAAGATGCTCGACCTTCCGGTGGACCAGATCGACCTCGAGATGACGAACTCGAACTTCGACCTCCTGGACGACTTCCGGGAGTTCCCGTTCACGAAGTCGATCGGGCTCGGCGTGGCGGACTCGCATTCCCACCGGATCGAGTCGGCGGACGAGGTGGAGGCGGGGATCCGGCGGTCGCTGGAGGTCATCCCGCCGGAGCGGACGTTCGTCGACCCGGACTGCGGGCTGAAGACCCGGACCGTGGACGAGGCCAAGGACAAGCTGCGGGCCATCGTGGAGGGAACCCGGCGGGTCCGGCGGGAGCTGGGGCTGGAGTGAGCCGGTGACCACGCCTCCCGCGATCGATCCCCCGATGGACGAACCGGCGCCCGTGCGGGCGGACGGCGCCGTGGCGTGCCCCTGCGGCGGCGACATGTGGTACCTGGCGTTCGGCTACGACGCGTGGGTGTGCCGGCAGAACACCCGGCACTGGTATCGCCCCCGGACGGGCGGATGGTCGCGGGACGCGTCGTCGGGACGTCCGTAACGGGATCAGGCCCGGCGGGCCCGGTGGCGGGTCATCCTGCGGACCGCCGCCCACACTGCGAGGCCGGCCACTGCGCCCACGGCGTCCGACAGTGCGTCGAGCGGGTCCGCGGTGCGGTCCACGAAGTGCTGGGCCACCTCGATGGCCGCCCCGAGGATGATCGCGCTGACCAGGACCGCGGGGGCGTCCTCGGGGATCGCCCCGCCGCCCCGCCCGGGCCGCCATACCACCGTGAGCAGCCACGAGAGCGTCATCGCGCCGTACGTCCCCGCGTGCAACACCTTGTCCGCCAGCGGGAACGCGTTCAGCGCGGCCGGAGCCGGCCCCAGCGAGTACGCGATGGTCCCCCCCAGCAGGCCGAGCGAGGCCATCCACAGCAGGGCGTCCACGACGCGCCCGGCGCCACTGCGAGGTCGGCCCTTCGGAACCTGCATCGTGGCCCGAGACTACGGCCCGGCGGAGGATGATCCGGTCAGGGACGGGCGGTGGCGGGGCGGCGAACGGGCCGGGGGCGGGTGAACCGGCCGTCCCGGTAGGCGCCGGCCACGAGCGTGAGGAACCGGTACACGGCGTCCTCGCGGGAGGAGAGCGGGCCGGGCACGTGGGTTCGTGATGCGAGGCCGCGGGTGACGGACTCGCACGCGCCCCAGTCCTCGCGGTTGGTGCGGTCCCAGAACTCCACGGCGTAAGCGGCGTCGAAGCCGTCCCGGTCGAGGCTGTCCGGCGGGAACAGCCACTCGCACTCGACGCGTGTACGGGCGGGCGCGAGCGGGACCAGCCGGTGGGTCAGCACGTAGTCGGGGTGCAGGCTGAGCAGGAGGTTCGGCGCGACCTGGACGTACAGGACCCGCCGGCGAAGTTCGTCGGACAGCCCGGGAAGGGGTTCGCCCCCGCTCCGGCCGTCGAGCGACATGGTCTCGGCGTGCTCGGCCA
>DASWED010000049.1:0-2210 GCA_036394995.1 Actinomycetota bacterium | reverse complement strand
CCCCAGCAGCTCAAGCAGCTGCTGATGGTGGCCGGTCAGGACCGCTATTACCAGATGGTCCGGTGCCTCCGCGACGAGGCCCCCCGGGCCGATCGGAGCTTCGAGTTCACCCAGCTCGACATGGAGATGTCGTTCGTGAACGAGGAGGACGTCTTCCGTGTCATCGAGCCGCTGTACGCGAGGATCGTGGCTCACATCAAGAGTGTCGTGGTCCCGGTGCCGTTTCGTCGCCTCACTTACGCCGAGATGATGGCCCGCTACGGGACGGACCGCCCCGACCTTCGTTACGGCATGGAGCTGGCCGATCTGGGGGAGGCCTTCGCCGGCACCGGGTTTCGGGCCATCGCCGCGGCCCTGTCCCAGGGTGGCGTGGTCAAGGGGTTCGCCGCGCCGGGGGGGTCGCAGCTGTCGCGCAGGGAGCTGGACGAGCTCGTGCAGCTGACGAAGGAGCGCGGCGGCGGCGGGCTGGTGTGGATGGTGGTGGAAGACAAGGACGCGATCCGCTCACCGGTCGAGAGGCACGTCACGCCGGAGGAAGCCCGCGCCGCCGCGTTGGCCACCGGGGCTGGGCCTGGAGACCTCGTGCTGATCGTCGCGGACCGGGCGGAACGGGCGAACGTTGCCCTCGACGGGCTCCGCCGCCACCTGGCGGCACGCCTGGGCCTCGTCCCAGAGGGCGAGTGGCGGTTCTGCTGGATGGTCGAGCCGCCCCTGTTCGAGTGGAGCGACGACGAGCGCAAGTGGGTGTCGGTCCATCACCCCTTCACCTCGCCGGCCTCCGACGACCTATCGCCCGAGACGGCCACTGCCCGGGCCTATGACCTGGTCCTGAACGGGTTCGAGCTCGGGGGAGGCAGCATCCGGATCCACGACCCGGACATCCAACGGCGGGTGTTCGAGGTGCTCGGCCTCACGCCGGAGGAGACCGAGGAGAAGTTCGGCCACCTGCTTCGGGCGTTCCGGTACGGCGTGCCACCGCACGGTGGCATCGCCCTGGGCCTTGACCGGTTGACCATGCTCATGGCGGGGAAGGAGACGCTTCGCGACGTGACGGCGTTTCCCAAGGCCCAGTCGGGGGCGGACCCCTTGACCGGGGCTCCCGCTCCCGTCCCCGAGCAACTGCTCCGGGAGCTCGGCATCAAGGTGATCGCTCGGACGGAGACGACGAAGGACGGGGGGGCGTGACCGCCCCGCTGACCGACTGGGACCTCGCGCTTCTGACCGGAGGGAACTATGGCGTGCTGGCCACGCTGTACCAGGACGGGGCGCCGCACGCCACGGTGACGTGGGTGGATGCGGCGGAGGGCCACGTGCTGGTCAACACGGCGGAAGGCCGGCGGAAGGACCGCAACCTCCGGCGTGACCCGCGCGCCGCCGTGACCGTCATCGGCGAGGACTTCTACCGATGGGCCTCGATCCAGGGGTCCGTGGTGGCCCGGGTGACCGGGCCGGAGGCGGAAGCGCACATCGACACGCTGTCGCGCCGCTATGACGGTGAACCGTGGACACCGGTCGAGGGGCAGGTTCGGGTGCTGTACCGGATCGAGCCCCAGCGGATCATCCGGTACGGGCAGCGGGGGTAGCCGATGGCCGAGGTCCCCCTGGCGACGAGGATGCGGCCCCGCTCGTTCGGGGAGTTCGTGGGCCAGACCCATCTGGTCGGGCCGGACACGGCCCTCACCGAGCTGATCCAGGGCGGGCACCTTCCCTCGGTCCTGTTGTGGGGTCCGGCGGGGAGCGGGAAGACCACGCTCGCCCACCTCCTCGCCGACGCGGTGGGCGCTGAGGTCGTGCAGCTCTCGGCCGTGTCCTCGGGGGTGGCCGACGCTCGAAAGGTTATGGAGCGGGCCAAGGGCGGGATGCTGCGGACGGTCCTGTTCGTCGACGAGGTCCACCGGTGGAGTAAGGCCCAGCAGGACGTGCTCCTGCCCGCGGTGGAGGAGGGGACGATCACCCTGATCGGCGCGACCACCGAGAATCCGTACTTCTCGCTCGTCACACCGCTCCTGTCGCGCTGCCTCCTGCTTCGCCTGGAGCCGCTGTCGCCGCCTGAGGTTCGAGCGCTTCTAGTTCGCGCGCTGGAGGACGAGGGCCGGGGCCTCGGCAGCATCCCGATGAAAGTCGAGGAGGACGCACTCGACCACCTGGTGGAGGTGGCCGGCGGCGACGCCAGGATCGCACTGACCGGGCTGGAGGCCGCGGTGCTCTCG
>DASWED010000048.1:0-2182 GCA_036394995.1 Actinomycetota bacterium | reverse complement strand
ACCGTTGTCTACGCGGTTTCGCAGCGAGACCAGGCGGTTGAACAGGTAGATGGCGTACAGGAGGACGAGCGCGACGAGGGCGACGGCGATCCAGAGAGCCGACATGGACCTATCGTAGCGCCAGGGCCTCCCGATACGCGGCCTCGATCTGCCCGGCGACGACCGCCCAGTCGTACCGGGCGGCCGTCGTACCGCCGGCGTGGCCCATGGTCTGTGCCATCGTGGGATCGTCGAGCACCTTCGCCGCTGCGTCGGCCAGCGCGCGTGGGTTTCCCGGCGGCACCAGGAAGCCCTCCCGCCCGTCGCGCACAACCTCGTCGTAGCCGGGGATCCGGCTGGCCACGACGGGGAGCCCGGCGGCCATGGCCTCGAGGAGCACGTAGCCGAAGCTCTCCCCGCCGAGCGACGGGGCGACCAGCAGGTCGCAGGCCGCGTAGTACCGAGGGAGCTGGTCGTGCGGGACAATACCGAGCATCGTCACGCGGGCGCGCACTGGGGGCTGCAGGCGGTCAGCCGCCGCCCGTTCCTCTCCATCCCCGGCGACGACCAGCCGGGTGTCCGCATGTCGATCTGCGAGCAGGCGGAACGCCTCCACCGCAACGGGGAATCCTTTGCGTCGGTGGAGGCGCCCCACGAACAGGAGCCCGCGCCCGGGACCGAGGTCGGCGGGCTCCGCCGCGGCGAAGGACGCGACGTCCAGCCCGTTCGGCACGACCCGGAAGTCCCCTCCCAGCCGGGCGCGGGCGAAGGCCGCCGCCCGCTCGGACACGGCGATCCGAACGGCGATCCTGCGAGCCATCCTTCGCAGCACCGGCGAGGCCAGATCGAACAGCAGGGACCGCTCTGCGCCCGAGTGGAACGTCGCCACCACCGGAGCGGGCGAAGACAGCGTTGCCCACATCGAGGTACTCGGGGTGAATGGCTCATGTGCATGCACGACGTCGGGCTGGAACCCGAACAAGAGCTGGCGGACCGGTCGCACCGACCACAGGCGAGGATCGATCGGGGCGGTCGACCGGTTGTAGGGCACCTCCACCGGCCGCCCCACCGCCCGAACCCACGGCTCGACCGGCGGCTTCCGGGACGGCGTCAACACAAGCACCTGGTGCCCACGCCCCCGGAGCCGCTCCCCAAGCTCCCGGACGTGCACCTGGACACCGCCCGGGGAGTCCCAGGCATAGGGGCAGGCCAGGGCGACCCTCACCGGTCCCGGCCGTCCCTCCCACCGGGGCCGAGCCGGTTCTCCCAGGCCGGCTGGAACATGTGCCAGTCCACCGGTCGCGCCGCGATGGCCCGTTCGAACTCCGCGGCCATCCTCCGCGTGAGCGCGGTCACGTCGGCCCGTACGTCACCGGTCCGCTCGATCTCCAGGGCCGCGCCGACCCGGATCTTCCATCCGTTGTCGGTGGTCCACACCGGACAGACCAGCAGCGGCGCTCCGGTCGACAGCGACAGCAGCGCCGGCCCGATCGGGAGCCTCCGGGGCGCGCCGAACATCTCCACCTCGACCCCTCGCCCGGTGAGGTCCCGGTCCGCCACCAGGGCCACGATCCAGTTCTGGCCGAGCAGCGCGCCGAGCTGCTGACCGACGTGCCCGTCCTTGGTGAGTGGGATGATCTTCATCCCCAGGGCCTCCCGGTGTTCGAGGAACAGCTCGGACAACTTCCTCGGGCGGAGCTCCTCGGCCACGGACGCGATCCGATAGTCGTGGGTCGCCAGCCACCGCCCGGCAACGTCCCAGTTCCCCATGTGCGGCAGAACCGTGATGCAACCCTTGCCACCTTCGAGGGCCCGGTCGATGTGGTCGATCCCCTCGGTGATCGTGCGTGCATTCAGCTCGGCAATGGGCAGGACCCGGGCCCGAAACGTGTCGAACCAATACCGCGCATAGAGCGAGAACGCCTCCTTCGTGGCCGATGCCACCAGGGCAGACCCGGGCTCCCGCCCCAGGACCATGGCCTGGTTCGCCGCGACCGTGGCCCGCACACCGGGGAGCAGGCGGTACGCCACGCGCCCGAAAGCATCGAACGCACGGCGCCCGGCTCGCTCGGGCAACGTCCTGGCCAGCCAGGCCACCAGGCGGAACGACCAGA
This sequence comes from Actinomycetota bacterium, assembly GCA_036394995.1. Taxonomy (GTDB): domain Bacteria; phylum Actinomycetota; class UBA4738; order UBA4738; family JACQTL01; genus DASWED01. The sequence goes on along the minus strand of DASWED010000048.1, from coordinate 89 downwards.
GGGCCAGCCGTTCCTTGGGGGTCTCGACGCTCAGGCCCGCTCCTCCTTCGCCACCTGGCTGGTCCGCACCAGCGCCGCGAGGCCCATCA
>DASWED010000047.1:0-8610 GCA_036394995.1 Actinomycetota bacterium | reverse complement strand
GCGGCCACCACGCCGGACTGCGGTCCACAGGCGATCACCGCCCGTTCGCACGCCACCGTCCCCCGGGAGGTCTCCACGCCCCTCAGCCGGCCCCCATCCACCGCGAACCCGGTGACTCGCGTCCCCACCGCGACGGCCGCCCCCGACGCGGCCGCCAGCCCCAGCGTCAGCTCCTTCGGATCGAGGAATCCGTCCCCCGCCCGGAACCGGGCCTGCACCACCTCCGGCCCGACGAACGGGAACCGCCGCCTGACCTCCTCGCCTTCGAGCACCTCGACGTCGTCGAGCCCCCAGGACCGCTGGCGCTCCACCAACTCGCGCTGCCACGCCGCCCGGTCCTCCGACGTGGTGGCGAACAGATATCCCTGCTCCCGCACGGACGGGTCGTGCTCCCGCTGGCCCGTGACGTCGGCGAAATGCAGGAACAGCTCCACGGACTCCCGGACCAACTGGAGCTCCTCGAGGTTGTCGAACTGGAGCCGGAACGCGCCGGTGGCCACCGGCGTGGTCAGCGTGCACAGGGCCGGCCGGGCCTCCACCAGCAGCGGCCGGAGGCCCACCCGAGCCGCGTGGAACGCCGTCGCCGCGCCCACCACGCCCCCACCGATCACCACGACGTCGGCGGAGGGCGGCAGGTCGTCGAGGGACACGGGCGAACCGTACCGGAGGCGCGCCGGGGCGTGAGCCCCTGCTCCAGAGGGAATCCTCCGGGGTGATGCCCAGAAAGGACGCCCTCGAGAGCTACCGTGAGAAGCGGGACTTCCGCCGGACGCCGGAGCCATCGGCCCGGCGGGGGCGGCGGACCGGGGAACCGCGGTTCGTCATCCAGCAGCACGACGCGACCGCCCTCCACTACGACGTGCGGCTGGAGGCGGACGGTGTGCTGAAGTCGTGGGCGGTGCCGAAGGGTCCTTCCACGGATCCTCGGGACAAGCGACTGGCCATGCCCACGGAGGACCACCCGCTGGCCTACGCCGGCTTCGAGGGCGTGATCCCCGAGGGCGAGTACGGCGCCGGCCCGGTCATCGTGTGGGACACGGGCACGTACCGGAACCTCACCGAGCGGGATGGACGGGAGGTCCCGGTGGGGGAGGCCGTCGACCGGGGCCACGTGAAGGTGTGGCTGAAGGGGAAGAAGCTCACCGGCGGGTACGCGTTCACCCGGACCCCGGTGGGCCGCGACGGCCGCGAGAAGTGGCTGCTGGTCAAGCTGAAGGACGAGGCGGCCGACGCCCGGCGCAACCCGGTCTCCACTCAGCCGGAGTCCGTGCTGAGCGGCCGGACCATCGAGGACCTCCGAGCCCGGGTCTCGTGACCGTTCCAACGGACGCGTTCGACCCGTTCGTCTCACTCCCGGACGAAGCCCGGCGGCTCCTGGTCCGAACGCCCCAGCCGGACTGGATCCCCCCGATGCTGGCCACCCTGACCGACCTCCGGTTCTCCGACCCGGAATGGATCTTCGAGCGGAAGCTCGACGGCGTGCGGTGCCTGGCCTTCCGGCGGGGGTCCGCCGTTCGCCTGCTGTCGCGGAACCGCGAGAGCGCGGACTCGTCGTATCCGGAGGTGGTCGACGCGCTCTGCGCGCTCCCCGGCCCGGACTTCGTCGTGGATGGTGAGGTCGTGGCCTTCGAGGGCAACCGCACCAGCTTCGAACGGCTCCAGCGCCGGATCCATGTCCGCGATCCGGAGCGGGCCCGGCGGACCGGCGTCGAGGTGTTCCTGTATGTGTTCGACGTCCTCCACGCCGGTACGTTCGACTGCACCCGTCTCCCGCTCCGCCACCGCAAGGCGATCCTCCGGCGACTGATCCGAACGGGAGGGCCGCTCCGGATCACTCCGTACCGGAACGCCGAGGGGGAGGCCTATTACGACGAGGCGTGCCGCAGGGGATGGGAGGGCCTCATCGCCAAGCGGGTCGACTCGACGTACGGGGGCCGTCGTTCGCCGGACTGGCTGAAGTTCAAGTGCGTGAACGAGCAGGAGCTCGTGATCGGCGGCTACACGGATCCCAAGGGCTCCCGGACCGGGTTCGGCGCGCTGCTCCTCGGCTACCAGGAGGGCGGGACACTGGTCTACGCGGGGAAGGTCGGGACCGGATTCGACCGGTCCCTGCTGGGCGAGCTCACCCGCCGCCTCCGCTCGCTGGAGCGCGACACCACGCCGTTCGGTCGCGGGCGCGTGCCGCGGGCGGACGTCCACTGGGTCGAGCCCGAGCTGGTGGCTCAGGTCGGGTTCGCCGAGTGGACCGATGACGGCCAGCTCCGCCACCCCCGGTTCCTGGGCCTGCGCGAGGACAAGCCGGCCGCGGAGGTGATCCGCGAGCGCCCGGCTCCTACCGGTCGGAGGGCACCAGCGTCGAGAGCACCTCGTGGGCGTGGGCCCGCAGCTCGGCGTCCGTGAGGTCGGCCAAGCCGAACCGGAGGCAGTCGAACACCCCGATGTAGGACATGTACAGCATCAGGGCCCGTCGGCGGGCCCGCGCCCTCGGCAGGTCGAGCCGCACGTACGCCTCGGTGAAGTACCGCAGCCGCCGCGCTCCGGTGGGGTCCGAGCTGGCACCGATGGTCGCCGCCGGCGTGTGCCTGCTCGACGCCGAACCGGAGCGGATGCCGGAGGTGGACGAGGCCGTGTTCGACGGCTACGTGGACGGCCTCCGCGAGGCGGGATGGGACGGAGCGCGGGACCCGGCGCGTCTCGGCTTCTGTGTCTCCGTGGCCCTCCGGTACGGCCTGTTCCCCGCTGGGGGCCTACCTCGCCGATGCCTCGGTCCGGGTGGAGCTCGAGCGCGCCCTGGGGCCTCCCGCCGAGGAGATCGCGCTGCGATGGGCCCCGGGCCGTCGAGTTCCTGTTCGAACGGGCCGACGAGGCACGGGCGCTGCTCGGGACCGCCTGAGTCCCCGCGGACCGGAGAGTCTCAGGCTCCTGCAAGAATCGGCGGATGGACCGCGCCACCGCGTCCCGTACCGGCCCGCGCGCCACCCGTCTGGGGTTGCTGGCCGTGGCCTTCCCGGTGGTGGCGTGGTCGTTCGCGAACACGATCGTGAAGCTCACCCCGATCCCGGTGCTGGAGTTCACGTTCTGGCGGCTGTGGATGGGGGCCGCCCTGATGCTGATCGTGTGCGCGGTCGCCGGGCGCCGCCTGACGTGGGCGATCGTGCGTGCCTCGGCCCCGGCGGGGGTGCTGTTCGGCGTGAACCTGGTGGTGTTCTTCACCGCGCTCCGGCGAACCGGCGTGGCCGACGTCCTGCTGATCCAGGCCCTCCAGCCCGCCCTGGTCCTGACCGTCGCCGGGCGCCTGTTCGCCGAGGTCATCACCCGTCGCGAGATCGGGTGGACGGCTGTGTCCGTGGCCGGGGTGGCGGTGTCGATCCTGGGGTCCAGCTCGAGCGCCGTGTGGAGCCTGGAGGGCGACGTGCTGGCCGTGCTCGCGCTCCTGGTGTGGACGGCCTACTTCCTGCTGTCGAAGCGCATCCGCCAGCGCGTCGCCGCCATCGAGTTCATGACCACCGTTGCCCTGGTGGCGGCGATCGTGGTGACCCCCGTGGCCATCGGGGCCGGCACCCCGCTTGGCGACCTCCGAGTGATCGACTGGCTGTGGCTGTCGCTGTTCGTAGCTGCGGCCCAGGGCGGGCACGTCCTCCTGGCCTGGGCCCACCCCCAGGTCGACGTGTCGGTGTCGTCGCTGCTCATCCTGGGCGAACCGGTGATCGCGGCGGTGGCGGCACTGGTGGTCCTGGACGAACCGCTGACATGGCTCCAGGTCGCCGGCGGGCTGCTGGCCGTCGCCGCGGTGGCTGTGGTGGTCAGGCAGGCCGCCCGCACCGGCGCCCTGGACGAACCGGCCCCTCAGGAGATCGCGCCCGCCTGATCCCCGGCCGTCAGTGGCCGCAGGCGCAGGAACCGCCGCACCCGCACCCGCCACCCGTCGGACGCGACGAACCCCCGGACGCCGAACCGGACCCCACCAGCCCCCCGATCAGCGACACCAGCCGGTTCACCCGCTCCGACCCGCACGAAGCGCACACCGGAGCGGGATCGTTCACCGACATCAGCCGGTCGAAGATTCCCCCGCACTCGGCGCACCTGAACTCGTAGAGCGGCATGATGTCGACCAGTGTACGGGTGGTGGTGGTCACGGCGCGTGCTCCGGCTCCTCCAACATGTCTGGTCAGGTCGCACGGCCGGCCGGCGGGGCACGCCTACGCTGCGCTCCGCTCCGCTCCGCAGCTCCCGTCCTCCGGCCGGAATCCGATCTCGCTTCGGTTGCGGCTCGTTGCCGGCCTCCGGACTTGGTCCTCCGCTGCGCTTCGCCGGCGACCCCGCCGACCAACCGTGGCGGAACACCTTCCGGTGAGTGGCCGCGGCATGGGGGGTGATCGCGCCCGACGACCGGGTGCGTCACGGTCGATCGGACGGGGAGGTATCCGGCGCCGTTCGGGAGCGCTGGAACGTCAGCGTGTAGGTCAGATCGACTGGGCTGCTGCCGCTGGCCTGATCGGCGGTCCGCTCACGTCGGCGCGGATGACGAAGATGTATCGACCCGCCGAGGTTCGTTGCGGATGGCCGCGGACGTGTAACACCAGCGTCTGGGTCATCGGAACGGCACCGCCGGTGCATGCCACGAGCAGGACCAGCGTCGCGGCGAGCAACGAGCGCACCACCATCCCGCCTCGTGCCATCTCGCGAGTCTGGCATCCCCCGCGGCCCCTGAGAGGCTGATCTCGCCCACCCCAGTGTTCGCGAATGACACCAGAGCGGTTACTACCTTGACCGACTCGATCGAATCGTGGAGCCTCGGGGGCCCATGGCCGAAGCAGGAGTCGCCAGGAAGCGAGCCCTGACGGTGCTCGCCGTCGTAATCGTCTTCGCGACAGGGTTTGCCGCTGGCTACTTCCTTCACTCGCCAGCCAAGGAGTCCCCAGCGCGGCGGTCAACAGTGACCGTACGCGCTCTGGGGCTCCGGTTCGACCGCCCGGCGGAATGGACGCGGACGGCCGACTTCGACTCGGCCGATCCGTCCTATGAGGGGACCGATGGTTTCGTCCATCTCGTCGGGCTCACCACCGCCGCGGACAACCCGAGAGCGGTGTGCGAGGAGCAGGCGCAGCACGCCCGTCGCCCGTTCGGCCGCCGTCCTCTGATACGGGTCCTCACGGTGGACGGGCAACGGGCATGTGCAATCTGGCCCACAGCGGGCTCGGTCCCTGCCCCGGGACGGAGCAGTCCTACGGCCGCGGCATTCATTCCTCTGCCGCGGGCGACTCCAGAGGCAGACTGGGCGGCCGTATTCGCCGACGTCGAGCACCTGGGCGAGATCATCAGGTCCATCCGAGTAGACGAGCCAGCGTAGGGTCCTCGGGCCACCCCAGTGTGCCCCAGTGTCACTCGGCCCGAACGACCAGTCCGAAGCTGGAACGAATTCCGCGAGAAAATCATCATACGGACATGGGGCGGCGAACCCGCTTTCTCGTTCTGCTTCTCGCGCTCACGTCGGCTGCCTGCAGCGGTCGCGAGGCGGTTGTTCCTCCAGGGGTCTTCTTCCCCACGGTGCCAATTGGAGACGCCTATCCCGCGGCCTTGATCGACGGGCATCTCGAGGTGCGTTCTGGGTGTGTCTTCGTCGCCGCCACCGACGAACGCTGGCTCCTGCTGTGGCCGGAGGGATACACCGCCAGACTCGTCGACCGTCGGCTCGAGGCCCTCAATGGGAGCGGCGAAGTCATAGGGCGTGAGGGTGAAGCGATCCGACTGGGTGGCGGCGAGACTAGGCCCCGGGAAGTGGGTGGAGAAGCGGCAGCTGAACGCTGGGCATCCGAGTTGACGGGCTTGGATATCCCTGAGCGCTGCGGCGACCTGTACTGGATCGTCTCACCCTAGCTCCGATCATCGAGCCCGGAACAGCCCGCCGGGTCACCCCAGCGTTCGCCGATGACACTTGACTCTCGACGAGCAACCCTGAGCGGCAGCGGGTGTTGACGAATCGAGACCTCGGCAGGCGACCGCCCACCAGGGGCTACGCAGTTCGCCTCCAGGGTCGAACCGCGAGCAGGGCAAGAGCGGCTGAGACAACAACACCGATCCCCAGGAGGACGACCCGGATCACGTCGTGGTCGCGGTGCTCGATGACCGGATCACAGACGATGGTCTTGCAGACGGAGACCTCGCGGTCTGGTAGCGCCTACGCCGGGACCAGCAGAGCGACAAGGAGCACCAGGACGGCCGCAGCGATGAAGATGATCTTGGTGCGGACTGACGGCGCTCACCGAAATTCCCCAGGGGCGCTCATCGAAATTCCCCACCCTGAGCCCGGCCGAGTCTAGCGTTCGAGGGTGGCGGCCACCCCCTCCCTGAGCTGCTGCAGCCGCTCCCGGTGCGCCCGCATCCGGTAGGAGTCGCCGGTGATGGCGAGGAGCGTGGCCTTGAACAGGAACCGGTCCAGGATCGCCGCGGCCATCATCTGGTCATCGAAGATCTCGCCCCACGAGGCGATCGAGCGGTTGGTCGTCACGATCACCGAGCCCTGCTCCGAGCGCCGCGACACCACCTGGAAGATCGCCGAGGCCGCCTCGGCCTGCAGCGGCAGGTAGCCGAGCTCGTCGCAGATCAGGAGCTGGGGGCCGGCGAAGAACCGCATGGTGGTCGCCCACCGGCCCTCGATCGCGGCCTTGTGGCACCGGGCCGCGAGGTCGGCGGCGGTCGTGTAGTACACGCGGTACCCGGCCTCGATCGCCCGGTACCCGAGCGCCAGGGCGAGCATCGTCTTGCCGACCCCCGGAGGCCCCACCATCAGCACGTTGGCCTTCTCCTCCACGAACCGGAGCGTGGCGAGCTCCTCGACGAGGCGACGGTCGAGGCCGGGCTGGGCGTCGAAGTCGAAGTCCTCGAGTCGTTTGATCACCGGGAAGTGCGAGAACCGCAGGCGCCCCGCCAGGCGCCGGCGCTCGGTGGCCTCGACCTCGGTCGCCAGCAGGTCCTCGGTGAACGCGGTGTAGGAGGGTTTGGCCTTCTCCGCGTGATCGAGCTTTCCGGCCAGGGCCTCCGCCGCGGCGGGGAGCTTCAGGTAGGCAAGGTGCGATCGCAGTCGCTGGTAGACGGTGTCGTGGCTCACGTCGCCATCAGCTCCTCGTAGCTCCCGAGGTCGACGTCGAAGGACTGCTGGACGCCCCGGGTGAGCCGGGCGGCGATGGCCCTCGCCTCATCCGACGGCGGACGGTGCTCCTTGCGCCGGCAGGGCCTCGCCGTGGAGAACTGGGCCAGCACCGTCCGCTCCAACCCGGCCCGGTGCTCCTGGGAGCGGGCGAGCGCCCCGGCGCCGGCCGGGCGACGGCGGTGTTGTGCCAGCACCTCGCCTTCGCCCGAGCGGATCTCCACGACAGGGTGACCGAGACGCACTGAGACGATGACCCACGCGTTCACGAACGCGGCCGGGACCGAGTAGCGGTTCCCCTCGTAGGACACCAGGGCCGCCCAGCTCACCTTCCGGGAGCACTCCACGACCGCCGGGTACGGCCCCGAGGGCAGCGGACGGAGCGGCTCGCGATCGGCGAGCGCCCCCACGGTGGCGTCGCCCCGGGGACGGGCGTCCCCCACCGACTCGCAGAACGCGTCCAGGCTCGTCTGGGCCTGCTCCGGGGTCGCCACGTCGGCCGTTCGCCACCAGGACTGGGCGATGTGGTCGTTGTTCTTCTCCACCACGCCCTTGCGGTTGCCGCGCCGGGGCGGGCACACGGCGACCGAGACGCCGTAGTACCGGGCGGCATCGGCGAACGCCGCGCACAGGTTCCGGGTTCCGGGGACGACGGCCCCCTCCATGGCGTCGATCCGGAACGCCTTGGTGAGCCCGCCGAGGCGGGACAGCACCGCGTCGATGCCCTGGAGCAGGTGCGGGGTGTCCTTGGCCTCGGAGACCCATGCCCTCGTCTTCGAGGAGTGCGCGAGCGTCCCGGTCAGGACGATGAGCTTGGACGTCCACGGCGCGTCGGGGAGCTCCAGCCAGTCCCACTGCGTCTCCGCTCCAGCAGGGTGCTCGATGTCGGTGGTGGCCCGGCCCTTGGCGCCGGCACACGCCTCGCAGTGGGGACGGAGCGACCGGTGACGGACCTCCCGGGTGAGGGTCTGGTAGCTCGAGGAGAACCCGAGTGGCCCGAGCTCCCGGATGAGCACCGCGAGCTGCAGGTGGGGGTCGTCCTCCAAGCGCTGGCGGACGTAGGGCTCGACGACCCCGAACGGGTCGCTCGTCCGGCGACGGACTCCGGGCGCGGTCTTGGCGGTGAGGTAGGACCGGATCGTCTTGCGATCGCGGTCCAGGTGTCGGGCGATGGCCGAGATGGTCCATCCCCTGGTGGCGAGTGCGACGGCTTCCACGTGCTCCTCCTGTGTCAGCATCCCTGGGGCTCCTCCCGCTGCCGGTGGCTTCGACACCGCCAGCATCGGGGGAGCCCTGTTCGTGGAGGCTCAGGAGGTGGGGAATTACTTTAGGACCGTATGAGCCGTACTCTGGCGAGACCTTGCGGGTTGAAGGGAGACGGCTCATGGACTCGTACGGGACAGCCCGCCTTGCGGCGAAGGACGCGGAGTCGGCCATCGTGGCGCGGATCCGCGAGGACTTCA
>DASWED010000046.1:0-10488 GCA_036394995.1 Actinomycetota bacterium | reverse complement strand
ACCAGCGCGGGGGAGGCTCGGGCCCCCAGCGCCAGGGCCAGCCCCACCGTGACCATGGTCTTGCCCGCGCCGGTCTCCCCGGTGAGGACGTTCAGCCCGGGATGCAGCTCGAGGTCGAGGTCGTCGATGACCCCCAGGCCGGAGATGTGGAGCTCGAGCAGCACGAGCGGATCCTACGCCGGGGGTACGACATCCTCGCCGGGATCCCCGCCGACCGAGGTCTCCGGGCTGCCGCCCACGGGCCCCGGTTCGCCCGGTTCAGGATGGACCTCGGCGTCCAGCGCCGCCCCGTCCGGGAGCGAGAACCGCTCGCGGACACGGAGGAAGAACCCCTGCGACTCCGGCGGCAGGACCACCCTGGCGGGCTGGTCGGCGGCCCGGATCCGCACCCGCGAGCCCACCGGGAGGGGGAGGCTCTCGAGCCCGTCCGCCGAGAGCAGTCCCGGCTCCTCGCCCCGAACCTCCACGGTCACGTCCTCGCCGTCTCCGATCACGAACGAGCGGTCGAACACCATGTGCGCGGCGATGGGCGTGACCACCAGGCACGCCACCCGCGGCGACACGATGGGGCCCCGCGCCGAGAACGAGTACGCCGTCGATCCGGTGGGCGTGGCCACGATGACGCCGTCGCCGGAGAAGGTCGTGACGTACTCCCCGGCCAGGAGCACGGCGACACGGAGCACGCGGTGCCGGGCCCCCTTCTCCACCATGACCTCGTTCAGCCCCCACCGGGGCCCGGTCCACGACGTGCCCCCCAGGGGCTCCGCCACCACCGCCAGCCGCTCCTCCACGATCGCGCGTCCCTCCAGGGCCGCCGCCAGCACCGACTGGGCCTGGTCCGGGTCCACGGCCGTGAGGAACCCCAGCCGGCCCACGTTCACGCCCACCACCGGGCATCCCCCGGCCACCGCATGGTGCGAGGCCCGGAGGAACGTCCCGTCGCCCCCCACCGACACGACCAGGTCCAGGCCCGGACCGAACTCCTCCGGCGTGACCAGTCGGGCTCCGGCCATCTCCACCAGCTCGCCGGCGCCGGCCGTCCCCGTGCCGCCCCAGGTCGGAGGCTCCTCGCCCAGGACCCGGACCTCGACCCCCTGCTCCCCCAGCCACCGGATGAGCTCGGCGGCCACGCTCACCGCCACCCTCCGCCCGCCGTGGACCACGAGCCCGACCGCTGTCACGATGCCCCCTCCCGGCGCGCTCCCGCCTCCCGGAGGGCCACGCCCTCCCCCACGGCCTCCGCCAGCCGGTCCGGAGCCGCGGCGGGCCCGGCCGCGCCGCTCGTCCGGGCGTGCAGGAGGAACTCGACGTTGCCCGCCGGTCCCAGGAGCGGCGAGGCCATCGCGTCCGCCACTTCGAATCCCAGCCGCCCGAGCTCGCCGACGACTCCGTCGAGCGCGGAGCGCCACGCGGCGGGCTCGCGCACGACGCCGCCCCGCCCCACCGCGTCCGCCCCCACCTCGAACTGGGGCTTCACCAGCACCACGAGCTCCGCGTCGGGGGCAGCGACCCCCACGAGGGCGGGCAGGACCAGGCGCAGCGAGATGAAGGAGAGGTCGGCCGCCACGAGCGAGGGCGCGAAGGGGATCCGTTCGGGCCGGAGATCACGAACGTTCGTCCGTTCCAGGACGATGACCCGGGGATCCTGTCGGAGCGACCAGGCCAGCTGGCCGTACCCGACGTCGACCGCCGCCACCCGGGCCGCACCGCGCCGGAGCAGGCAGTCGGTGAACCCACCGGTGGATGCCCCCGCGTCCAGGCAGTCGCGGCCCCGGACCTCCACCGCGAACCGTTCCAGCGCCGCCTCGAGCTTCTCGCCACCCCGGGACACGAACCGGCGGACCGGGCCACCCACGGTGACGGGGTCGGCGGGATCGACCAGCGTGGAGGGCTTCGTGGCCGGACGTCCGGACACGCTCACCAGGCCGGCTTCCACGGTCTCCCGGGCCTCCGTGCGGGAGCCCGCCAGGCCCCGGCGGACCAGCTCGCTGTCGAGCCGCCGGCGCACCGCCTAGGAGGAAGACCCCGAGGACCCGTTCGAGCCCGACGAACGCGAACCGCCGGTCCGCTTGGCCGTGCTGCGCTTCGCGGTGCCCTTCGCGGCCGTTCGCTTCGCGGCGCTCCCGGTGGCCCCGCTCTTCGCGGTGGTCGCCGAGGCGCGCTTCGTCGCGGTGCTCTTCCTCGAGCTCGAGGTGCTCTTCCGCGCCGAGCCCGAGCCCGTGCCGGCCGAGCCGGAGGCCGCGGCCGCCTTCTCCAGGCCGCGAACCCGCTTGCGCAGGGCGTCGACGTCGTCCGTGGTCGCCAGGCCGAACACCTTGAGCTGCTTGCGGACCTCCTTCTGGACCATCTCCATGATCCGCTCGCGGCTCTGCTGCGACCACTCGAGCAGCTGTTGGCTCACCTCCCGGACCTGTCCGGCCACCTGTCCGGCCACCTCCCCGGGTCGCTGCCCGGAGAGGCCCTGGGCCTGTTCGACCAGCGACCGAGCCAGGTCACGGGCCCCCGATGGGCTGAGGGTCCCGAGCGCCGTCTCCACGTACCGGCGCACCTCCTCGGAGTACCTGCGCACGTCAAGCGCCATGCTCGCCTCCTATTCGTCGTGTCGGAGCGCCGCTCGGGCTCGCCCGAAGCTTACTCCGGGGCCGCCCGGCCGGACCGGGGGGCGTCCCGGATATACTCGGGCCCGCTCGCGGCCGGCGCCCCCCGGCCGGCCGCCTCCCCGGCGAGCGGCCCGGTTGCCCGGGTCAGCGACCTCGAAACGGATCGGACAAGGGATCGAGGATGGCCAGCGCGGAACAGGTCGAGGCGAAGCTCAGGGAGCTGGTGGCGCGCCTGGCCTCGGCCGACCCCAAGGTCCACGCCGAGCTGGCCAGGACCCTCTCGGGGCCCCGGGTCATCCAGATGGACGTGCCGGACCTCGACGAGTCGTTCTGGACCGAGCTCGCCGACGGCAGCATGAAAGAACTCCAGTCCGGGTCTCATCGGGACGCCGACATCAGGATCACCGCTGACAGCGACGACCTCGTCGCCATGATCGACGGGACCAAATCGCTGTTCTCCTCCTATCTGGCCGGCCACATCCGGGTCCAGGCCAGCCTGTCCGACCTCATGGCGCTCCGGAGGCTGATGTAGATGAGCGGGATCCGCCGTCTGCTGGTGGGGTCGGCGGGCGTGGTGGCGGGCTTCGCCTCCGGGAAGGTTCTGGTCCGCCGCCGGGACCGGCAGGTGGGTCTGGTCCTGGCGTCGCACGAGGAGGAGCTCCTGGGCTCGGCCCGGGGACGCCCCCGGATCGTCAGGGGCCCGCGGTCCTCCCGCGTCTACACCGAGTGGTTCCCGGCCGGGACCGGGGAGGCCCCGCCCGGAACCCGCGACCCCGCGCGCGGAACCCGCGACGCCGCGGCCGGCACCGTCCTGTTCACCCACGGGTGGTGCGTCACCGAGGCCATCTGGCACTACCAGAAGGGGGCCCTGGCCGGTGGCCCGTACTCCATGGTGACGTGGGACCTTCCCGGGCACGGGCACTCCACGCCGGTATCACGTGACCACCTCACGATCGACGTGGCCGTGGACGCGCTGGCGCGTGTCGTGGACTCGATCGAGGACCCCAACCTGGTGCTGGTCGGCCACAGCCTGGGCGGGATCCTGACCATCGGCTACCTGCTCCGGCACTCCGAGACGGCCCGCCGGAGGGTTCGGGGGGCCATCCTCGCGGCGACCCCCCTGGTCCACTTCGCGCGGACCGCCGCCGGGCGGTGGCCCGGCGCCTCCCTCCAGGCCCGGATGCTGGGCCAGGTCATGCAGCTGGCCGTGGAGAACAGCGTGGTGGACCGGTACTTCTCCCGGGAGGCGGGAAGCTTCGACCCAACCGCGGCGAGCTTCCGGCTCATCCGGACGGGGTTCGGCGCCGACCCGGATCCCCGCCACGTCCGGTTCGTCCGGGACATGGCGGCGACCGTGGCGCCATCGGTCCGAGCCGACACGTTCCGGGCGATGACCGGGTTCGACCTCCGTCCCCGCCTCGCCGAGATCGAGACGCCGACCACGCTCGTGATCGGCGACCGGGACCGTCTGGTGAGCGCGGAGGAGAGCCGGGCGCTGGGCCGGCTGATCCCGAAGGCCACGCTGGAGGAGTTCGCGGGGGCCGGTCACGCGCTGTTCCTCGAACAGCACGACCGGTTCAGCGAGCTGGTCGACGGATTCGCCCGGGAGCGCCTTCGCCCGTCCCGGCGCCGAACGCGGAGCGGGATCGATCCCGCGAGCCCGGAGGCCCGCCGGAACGGTCGCGCGCCGGCGAACGGTGGCGGGCCAGCGGCGTCCGGTGTCGCCGGGATGGCCGCGCGCGGGGGCGGGCCGCTGGAGTAGGTTCACCCCCATGCTCATCCCGATCCGGGACGACAACCCCACCGCTCGCCGGGCATGGGTGACCCTCGCGATCATCGCGGCGAACGTGCTGGTGTTCGTGTTGTGGCAGCAACCCTGGAAGCAGGACGTCGAACAGGAGCTGTTCGCGTTCTGTCAGGCGGAGATCCCCTGGGAGGTCACCCACCAGGAGAACCTGGCACAGGGCGGGCGAGAGGCGGCCCGGGCCATCGACGAAGCCGGGATCGGGCTCCCGGGACGGCAGTTCCAGGAGGTCCTGCTGGGCGAAGCCCGGGTCCAGGGTGCCCCGGACTTCCACGGCTGTCCCCACAAGAGCTGGTGGGAGGCCGTGGTGGTCTCGATGTTCCTCCACGGGGGGTGGCTGCACATCGGCGGGAACATGCTCTTCCTGTGGGTGTTCGGCAACAACGTGGAGGACAAGATCGGGCGCTTCCCGTATCTGGCGTTCTACCTGTTCTGTGGCCTGGTGGCGTCCGCGGCCCAGATCCTCACGGGACCGAACTCGGTGATCCCCACGCTGGGAGCGTCCGGCGCCATCGCCGGCGTCCTCGGCGCTTATCTGGTGATGTTCCCCCGCCGGCGGGTGTATTCGTTGGTCCCGATCATCTTCGTCTTCACGCTCCTTCCCCTCCCCGCGATCGTGGTGCTGGGGTTCTGGTTCGTGCTCCAGTTCTTCAGCGGCGTGACGGCGCTGTCCAGCAACGTGAGCGGTGGCGTCGCGTACTTCGCGCACATCGGGGGGTTCGCGGCGGGTCTCGTCCTGGCGCTGCTGTTCTTCCCGAAGGAACGCCGCACCCCCGAAGCGGGCCTGTCGTCGTTCCCCTGAGGCCTCCCCGGGCAGCCGATGCGGGTGGCGGGGCTCAGGCGCCCGGGGCGTCGTGGGGCTCGTCCGGCGCACCGTGGCCGCCCCGGGGAGCCGGCGGGCGCCACCGGAAGGCCGCGCTCGACTCCGAACACGTCCGGGCCACCATCGGGGTGGAGAGGATCGGCTGGGGGAGGGCGTCGCGGGCCCCGATCCGTTCGAACCCCATCCGTTCGAAGAACCCGGCGGCCGTCTGGGTGACGGCGTCGACCTCGGAGGCGCCGCGGTCCACCGCCAGGCGGACCGTCCGGGCCACCAGGAGCGTCCCCAGGGACGAGCCGCGCAGGTCCGGGGCCACCGCGAGCGAGCGGAGGTGCCCGATCCCGCCGTCGAACAGCTCCAGGGACGCGGTGCCCACGACGGTACCGTCCCGTTCGGCCACCAGGGTCTCCCCGAGGCGATCGGTCACGCCGTCGAGCTGGAGCGATGACTCCTCGAGCAACCGCTCGATGGCCCGGGCGTCCCCGGGCCTCGCCGGCCGGATGTCGGCCGCCGGCTCGAACAGCGCCCCCAGGGACGGGCCGGCGAACGTCGGTAGGTCCGGCGCGCTCAGCAGATCGGCGGGCTTCGACACGCCGGTGAAGACGAGCAGGCTGTCCCAGCCCACCGAGGCGGCGCCGGAGATGTCGGTGTCCAGCCGGTCCCCCACGACCAGCGGCCGGTTCCCCCCGGAACGCTCCAGCGCCGCACGCATGAGCGGAGGTTCTGGCTTGCCGACGATCTGGTCGGCCTCGCGTCCCGTGGTGAGGGTGATCACCGCCAGGAGCGCGCCGGCCCCGGGCCACATCCCGTCGGGAGCGGGGTAGGAGGCGTCGGCGTTGGTGGCCACGAGGGTCGAACCCCGTTGGACCAGCAGGGCGGCGGTTCGCAGGCGGGCGTAGGTGACGTCGGTGTCCACGCCGACCACGACGTAGTCGGCCGAGCCGGGATCGTCGCCGTCGAGGACGGTGAGACCGGCCCGGCGGAGGGCCTCGCGGATCCCGGTCTCGCCGATCACGTACGCCGACCCACCGCCGCGGGCGGCGAGGAGGTCGGCGGTGACCACGGCCGAGGACACCACCTCCCGCGCGTCGACCTCGAACCCCATGTCCCGGAGCTTCTCGGCGACCTTCTCGGGTGTCCTGCTCGAGTTGTTCGTGACGAACGCCGGGCGGACCCCCCGGCGCCGGAGGTCCGCGACTGCGTCGGCCGCCCCCTCGATGGGCTCGGCGGCCCGGTACAGCACGCCGTCGAGGTCCAGGAGGGCGGAGTCGTACCGGTCGACGAGCGCTCGTCCCATGCGGGAGGCGCTCACCCGGCCACGCGGGCCAGGGCGCGCTCGTAGTGCTGGATCCCGGGGCGCATGGCGATGGCGAGCTTGAGGTGGGCGATGGCCCGGGTCCGCTGGCCGGTCCGTTCGCAGGCCAGGGCCAGCCCGAAGTGGGCGTAGTCGTTCACCGGGTCGATGGCGACCGCCTTGGCGAACTCCCGCCGGGCCCAGGCGGCGCGGCCGCTCATGAACAGGGCCCGGCCCAGGGCCTCCCGGATCGAGGCCTTCTCCGGCTCCATGAGCCTGGCGCGGGATAGGAACATCGCGGCCTGGTGGGGGTGGCCCTCCTGGAGGAACCTGCTCCCCTTGCTGAACAGGTCGTACGCGGACTCGCCCTCGATCTGGGTGCTATACCTTCGGGATGCCTCTGGTCTCACCGTTCACCGGTCTTCTGTTCGACGAGGCGCGGGCGGGATCCCTGGCATCCGTCACCGCGCCGCCATACGACTCCATCAGCGCCGAGCAGGAGCGCCGGCTGCACTCGGCCAATCCCCACAACGTCGTCCGCCTGATCCTGGGGCGCGACGAACCCGGGGATGACGACCAGCGCAACAAGTATACGAGGGCCGGCCGGGAGCTCCGGACGTGGCGCCGGGCCGGGGTCCTGATCCCGACCGAGACGCCATCGTGGTTCCTCTACGAGATGCGGTTCTCGTTCCAGGGCCGCGACCGGCGGATCCGCGGCCTGATCGGCGAGGTGGAGATCGAGCCGTTCGGAGGCTCGATCCTCCCGCACGAACGGACCCTCCCGGGGCCCATCGAGGACCGGCTGTCGCTCCTGCGGGCGGCCAGGGCCAACCTGTCGCCCGTGTACGCGCTGTTCGGCGGTCCCCAGCCCGGCCTGGCCGCGCTGTTCGACCAGGCGGCGGCGGGCGAACCGCACCGGGGCATGACAGACGACCACGGCGTGGAGCACCGCATGTGGGTCATCCCGGCTCCATCGCCCTCGGACGGCAGCCTGGGCTCTCCGCAGCCCGACGCCGGAGCCCCGTCCTGGAGCTCCGTGCCCGGATGGCTGGCCCCCGAGCAGCTCCTGATCGCCGACGGCCACCACCGGTACTCGGTGGCCCAGGCGTTCGCCGAGGAGATGCGACGCGAGCACGGGCCCGGCCCGTGGGACCGCATGATGATGCTCCTGGTGGACGCCGCCACCGAGGACCCGCCCGTGCTCCCCATCCATCGCGTCGTCCTGTCCGGGGACGCGCCGGTCGAGGGCCGTCGCGTCCGCGACCTCGCGGAGGTCCTGGCCGCGGTGGACGACGACGCGCTCGTCTACGGATCGGCGGCCCGGGAGGATGGCCGGCTCATCCACCGGGTGGCCGCCCTGGAGGGGTGGCCGCCCACCGTGTGCGCCCTGCACGAACGGGTCCTGGGGTCCGCGACGCTCCGGTTCATGCCGGACGCGGCCGCCGCCGAGGAAGCCGTCCACACCGGCGCCGCGACTTCCGCGTTCTTCCTTCCGCCGACACGGGTCGAACGGATCAGAGGGGTGATCCGATCCGGCGGCACGCTTCCCCAGAAGTCGACCTACTTCTGGCCGAAGCCACGCACGGGCATGGTGATCAGGCCGTTCGACTGACCGGGCACTATTCGTCTTCCGGGCGTTCCAGCTTCTTGATGCCGGTGGCCACCACCTCCATCACCGTCCGAGCTCCGGCTCCGTTCCGGTAGAACCGCCTGAGCAACTGGCCATGCACCAGGACCAGGTCGCCCTTACCGATGGCGCCCAGGTCCTTCTTGGGGATGGCCCTGTTGTTGTGCCAGGCCGCGACAGGGAGGGGGAGGGTTCGCCTGCCGGCCTCCGGAACGGAGAGCTTGATCTCGGTCACCTTGTCGCCGGAGGGCAACTGCTTCTCCTGCGGATCAGCAGCCACCGTGCCGGCCAGCACGACCACGTTGACCGCAACCATGGGCTCCCCCCTTTCCGAGAACGACCATAGCGCGGCCCACTGACACGAACCCGGAAAGGGCCCCTGAGCTGCAGGTTCGCGGGCCGGCGGGGCCTCGGGGCTACACTGCGGCGCAGCCATGGACCAGACCTTCGAGGCGGGCGCGCGGCTCTCCGCGATCGACACCAGGATGACCGGCCGGTTCCGGATGACCTCGGCCTACCTGGTGCACGCCAGGGAGCCGGCGCTCGTCGAGACCGGCCCCACCACGTCCGCCGAAGCCGTCACCGCCGGGCTCGCCGCACTCGGGATGGGGCCGGAGGACCTCGCGCACATCGTGGTGACCCACATCCATCTCGACCACGCGGGCGGCGTCGGTCGGATCGCGGCCGGTTTCCCCGGAGCCACGGTATGGGTGCACGAGCGCGGCGCCAGGCACCTCGCCGACCCCGCCCGGCTCGTGGCCAGCGCCGCAGAGGTCTACGGCGGATCAGAACGCCTGCTCGAGCTGTTCGGGCCGATGGACCCCGTCGACGGGGGCCGGATCAGGTCCGTGGCCGATGGCGACCACATCCCGCTCGGGGACCGGCAGCTCGACGTGATGTACACGCCCGGGCACGCCTTCCACCATGTCAGCCTGGTGGACTCGGACAGCGGGGCGCTGTTCACGGGCGACGCCCTGGGGATCCATTTCCCCGACGTCCGGGTCCTCCGCCCGGCGACCCCGCCCCCGGACATCGACGTGGAGCTCGCGGTCGACAGCATCGAACGGATCAGGGCCCGGGCCGAGACCGCCCTCATGTTCAGCCATTTCGGTCCGGTGCGCGAGGTCGACGAGCTGTGCACGGTCGCCGGCGATCGGATCAGGAAATGGGCCGGCATCGTGCGCGCCGCGATGGACCAGACCGACGACCTCGGCCGGATCACCGAGATCCTGTCGGCGCGGACGTCGGCGGAGTTCGACGACGCGGGCGCCGGGGAGGAGGCCCGGGAGCGCCACGAGGTCCTCAGCGGCATGCGCATGAACGCCGCCGGCCTGGTGAGGTACTGGACCAAGAAGGCGGAGCGCGAAGCGGCCGGCGGCTGAGGATCGCCCGCGGGCGCGGGCGCGGGCCGGGCTCGAGACGGAGCGGATCCCTGGGGGGCCGGAGCCACGAACGGGACCCGTTCGTCAGCTGAGCTCCGCGAGCCGCTCCGCGGCGTCGAAGGCCGTGGGATCGTGGCGGACGACTCGGCGGAACTCCACCTCGGCGTCCTCGCGCCGGCCGGCCTTGGCCAGGATGTCGCCGGTCACGTACCACAGCCTGAGATCCTGCTGGCGCCCGACGTCGTGGCGGCTCTGCACCCGGCGGAGCAGGGTCAGGGCCTCGTCGTACCGCCCCAGGTCTCCCAGCGCCGACGCCGCGACGATGGCCGCTTCGGCCTTGGCCTCCGGAGGGATCCGGGCCCGCATGGCCTCCTCGGCAAGCGGAACCGCCTTCTCCGGGCTCCCGAGCCCACGGTAGCTGTCCGCGATGATGTGGTTCTGGTCCAGCCGGCCCGAGATCCGCCGGTAGGCCTGGAGCTCGCGGAGCGCCTCCCGATAGTTCCCGGCCTCGTAATGCGCGAGCCCGAGAACCTCCCTGACCGCACTGGAACGCGGCGCGGCGGCCTTGGCCCGCTGGGCCTCCTTCCCCGCCTGTCGGGGATCGCCTCGCGACAGGAGGTCCACGGCACGCTCCAGGTAGGAGATGGCCTCCTGGGCCTGGGCCGGCCGGGACGTCTGGCGGACGTCGTCCATTACGTCCCGGGGCAGTTGCACCTGGCGACGCTGTGGGCGACCGGCACGGCCGTGTCTGGGTTCGAACGCTCGAGGCATGGCTGGACCCAAGGGTACCCGCGGGCCAGCCCGCACCGCCCGCGAATTGGGGGCGGAAACGCCGAGAGCCGCCCGAAGGCGGCTCTCGTGCGACGAGTCTCGGCGGCGACCTACTCTCCCACCCCGTCTCCAGGGCAGTACCATCGGCGCTGGAGGGCTTAACTTCCGGGTTCGGGATGGGACCGGGTGT
>DASWED010000045.1:0-16540 GCA_036394995.1 Actinomycetota bacterium | reverse complement strand
GACGGCTCGAGCATCGTCTTCATGGGGGCGGTGGGGGGAGAGCGTTACGACATCTACACGATGCGACTCGACGGATCGGAGCCGGTGCAGATCACCCAGACGCTCGTGGAAGAGGACTTCGCCGATTGGGGTCCGTGACGGAGCCACTCACAAGGGACCACAGAGAGGTGCTTCGGATATCCCTGACACGGAAGAGGTCAGCCTCGGCGTCAGACGTGGTCGCCCGGTACAGGCGGCGGTGAGCGGCCAGGGCACACTGCTCCGCGGTGCTCGCGGCGTAGCTCTGCACCTGGCTCTCGACTTCCAGCCCGTGAGTCGCACGAGGCCACCCCATGGGCCGACTTCTACCGAAACTTCTACCGAACCACCGAAGACAGGCTGTCACCAACTGACATGATCCTGGGTGGGTGTCGGAGACTTGCCCAGCTAGACGACACAAGGACGTACACCGCGACACTGACCAAGACCGGCATGGGGTGATCCTAAGTCCGGCGCGTCTGCCGTTCCGCCACTCTCGCGGGCGACCGAGGTGGGCAGCCTACCCGGGTTCCCGCAGAGTCCTCGGGCGTGACTTCCTCAGATCTCCTTGACGTTCAGGGTGCCGGCCTGGATTGCCGTGATGCGGATGAACAGGGCCACCATGTGCCTTGCCACCGGGCTCGCCGGTCGTCATCATTGCGCGCGCGCCTCGATGCGTCGCTTGTCCGGGTTCGATCCATGAGGGAGGAATGCCAGTGCCCCGGAAGGTCACCGTCCTCACCGTCGTTGCCGTGCTGCTCTCGCTGGCTGCGCCCGCCGCCGCGGCATCAGGCGACCGCGACACGTCGTTCAGCGGCGATGGGCTCGCGACGATCTCGTTCGGCACCGACGGCAGCGACCGCGCGTACGGGGTGGCCCGGTCGGGCAGGAAGATCGTGGTGCTCGGGTCATCCGACTTCCAGGACGGGGCGCTCATGCGCTTCCGTGCGGGGGGCGCCCTCGACACGACCTTCAGCGGCGACGGGAAGCGGACCTTCCCCATGGGGATGGACCAGGAGCGCATGGGACTGGCGGTCCAGCCGGACAGGAAGATCGTCGTCGCCGGGCGCCATGACGTCAGCGGCGGGAGCCGCGACTTCTTCGTGGAGCGATTCCGCGCCGGTGGCGCGGTCGACACCGGTTTCGGCGGCTTCGTCACCGTCGACTTCGCCGGTGGGAGCGACGAGGCCTATGCCGTCGCGGTCCAGTCCGACGGCAGGATCCTGGTCGGTGGCCGGGCCGAGGTCGGCGGGGACTTCCGCCCGGCGATGGTCCGGTTCATGCCGTCCGGGGCGCCCGATTCATCGTTCGGCGGCGGCGACGCGAGGGTCACCACCTCGGTCCTCGACGCCTCGCAGATCAGGGCGCTCGCGGTTCAGACCGACGGGAAGATCGTCGCCGTCGGAGTCGCCGGCGCCGCCGAGAGCAGCTCCGACTTCCTCGTCCTGCGATACCGTCCGAACGGGACGCTCGACCCCACCTTCTCCGGCGACGGGAAGCTCAGGATCGACTTCCAGACCTACGACACCGCGGAGGCCGTCGCGATCCAATCGGACGGCGCCATCGTGGTGGCGGGCGAGGTCTTCCTCAGCGGCTCGAACTCGAACTGGGCTGTCGTGCGGCTCCACCCGAACGGCTCGCTCGACCACACCTTCAGCGCGAACGGGAGGGTGGTCACGGCGTTGGGAGACCACAACGACTTCGTGAGCGGCGTCGTGGTCCAGCCGACCGGGAAGATCGTCGCCGTCGGTGACAGCCTGCAGGGCTCGGACTTCGTCGGCGCGCTGGCCCGGTACCGGCCGGGAGGCACGCTCGACAACTCCCTCTCCGGCGACGGGAAGGTGTTCGACGACTTCGGATCGGAAGGACAGCTCCAGGGAGTCCTGAACTACCCGGGCGACCGCCTGGTGGCGGGCGTCACGGTGCGGCAGACGGCAACCGACTTCGACGGGGGCGCCGCGAGGTACCTGGCCGGATAGCGTGCCCGGGCCCGGGTGCGAGAGGCCCGGACGCTCGCTCCTCAGCTCCGGTCCGTGATGGCCGGCGGGCAGGCGATCCCCAGCGTGCAGATGTTCCCCTTGTGCAGCGGCGGCTGGTACTGGCGGATCTTCCACGTCGGGTGGCCGGTCAGCAGGTTCGACCTCTGCGCCGCGACCACGGGCCAGACCGAGTCGGTTTCTGCGCCGTGAAGTCGGGACTCGTTTCCTGGCTCTCTCGGTCGATGCTCCCTTCGCTCAACGCGGAAGCTCCGCGTCGTCAGTTCAGGTTGGGGTGCACGACCGCCCGCGAGCCGGCGCCCTTGCCGCGAAGAGCCTTCCCCGATCGAGCCGACATCGATCACTCGGCCAGGCAGGGGCCTCCGGCGTGCATGGGGCATCTTCCCCGAGGCGAACAGTGCCCCGAGTGATCGATGAGGGGGCGACGTGGCCGGCGTCCCCCGTGTGTCACGGGAGGAACCGGGCGACGCCGGTGTCGCTTCCGACATCACCGGCCACCAGGATCTTGCCGTTCCCGGCGACGGACATCCCCTCTGCGCCGGCGAACGAGCCGAAGGTCGACGCGGCGAACCCGCTCGTGCCGAACACCGGGTCCAGCTTCCCGTTGGGGCCGTAGCGGGCCACGAGGAACTGCTCTGTCGCACTCTCCAGGCGCCCTCCCACCAGGATCCGGTTGTTCGCGTCGATCGCCAGGTCCACCGCCTGCTGATCGTCGCCGGGGTTTGGCGTGATCACCTCGCCGTCCCCACCGCCGAAGGTCGGGTCCAGCTGCCCGTTCGGGAGGTACCGGATCACTCCGAGGTGCTCGGCTCCGTTGAGGCTCAGGTACTCGCCAACCAAGATCTTGTCGCCCTGCAGGCCGAGTCCGATGGCGTAGTCGTCGTCGTTCTCGAACACCTGCGTGATGAGCTTGCCGTCCCCGCTGAAGCTGTGGTCCGGGGTTCCGTCCGGCTCGTACCTCGCCACCGCGGTGTCGTACGATCCGGAGCCCTCCTGGGCCCATCCGGCGACGACGATCCTGCCGTGCGTGTCCACGGCGATCCGCCAGGCCCCGTCCCCCCCTGTCCGGAACTCCGTCTGGACGAACCCGTCCCCACCCCCGAACGAGTTGTCGAGCGATCCGTTCGCCTTCACCCGGACCACCATGAACCTCGAGTTCCCGCCCCCCAGAAAGATCTCCCCGCTGATCAGCAGCTTCCCGTTGTCCAGGGCGACCATGTCGTAGGCGGCGAAGTCGCTTCCGAAACCGATGATCAGCTTGCCGTCACCCCCGCCGAACGTGCCGTCCGCGACGCCTGCCGGGGTGAACCGGCCCAACCCGAGCTTGTCGATCCCCACGCCGCTGGTGTCCACGGCGACCTCGATCTTCCCGCCCGGCAGGACCACCATCGCGTTCCAGTCGTCCAGGTTGTCGAGGAAATGCATCGTGACCAGGCCGTCGCCCCCGCCGAACGTGGTGTCGGGGTCGCCGTTCGGGGCCAGCCGCGCGACGGCCACGTCCTGCGCGGCCACGTCCTCGCCGAGGATGAGGACCCTTCCGCCGGTCGTCGCCAGCACGGTCCCGGCCTCCTCGCTCACGGGCGCCAGGCTGAACGTGGCCATCCCGTCACCGCCGCCGAACGTGCCGTCGAGGTCGCCGGGACTCGCCTGTGCGGTCAGCGGCGTGAACAGGGCGAATGCCGCCGCGCCCGCGATGAGGGTGAGCGCGCGGCGGATGCCGTGGGTCATCGAAGCCTCCTCCCTGGGGAGACGAACGCTACCCAAGGCCCGGTGGACCTTCAACCCACGCGCCGATGACCCCCCGGTGCGCGATCGGCGCGCTTCAGGAAGGATGTCGTCCCACGAACATCATGTGTCCGGGCACGGGCGGGAGGGGGATCGGATGAGAGTGCGACGCAGGCCCGGACGGCCTTCGCGGTGTTCTTCGTCGTGGCGGTAGCGGCCGCCGGGTCGCTGGCCGCGGCGCCGGCCTCGGCAGGCACCATCGGAGTGAACTGCGGCTCGGCGAACCTCCTGGCCAGGATCGAGGCCGCGCCGGCCGGATCGACGCTGCTGATCAAGGGGACGTGCATGGGGAACTTCGCCGTGGCGAAGACCCTCACCCTGAAGGGGAACCCGCAGGGGACGCTCGACGGACAGGACGTGGACGGACCTCTTCATCCAGGGAGGGGGCCTGGACGTGACCGCCGGGACGGCGACACTCGAGGCGACCATCCTGGCGCTGAACACCGCGACGCAGGGGCCGGTGCCGTGGACGCGGACCAGCGAGGAGTCCCCAGGCCCCAGGGCCCGGCCTGCAACATCGGCGCGTTCGAGCGGACGGTGTGACGACCGGGCCCGGCGGGCCCTCCACCCGATACCTCAGGGCAGGAAGCGGGCCACCGCCGTGTCGCCGCCGGTGTGTCCGGCGACCACGACCTTCCCGTTGCCGGCCACCGACAGGTTCGCTTCGGAGCTGCCGCTCGCGAAGCTCGCCGTGGCGAACCCGTCGGTCCCGAACCCGGTGTCGAGCTTCCCCGAGGGTGAGTACCGGGCCACCAGGAACTGCGTGGGCGACGTGGCCACGGTGGCGGACGCCAGGATCCGGTTGTTCCCGTCGATAGCCAGGTCCTCGAGGCTCGTGGACGTGTCCCCGTTCGGGGTGATCACCTCCCCATCGCCTCCACCGAAGTCAGGGTCGAGACCGCCCCCCGGGAGGTACCGGAGCAGCGCGATCCGCTTCCTCCCGTCCCCCGGGTCGGCGTGGGCTCCCACGACGATCTTGTTGCCCTGCAGGCCGAGGCCGTAGGCCCAGTCGTCGGCGTGCTCGAACATCTGGGTGACCACCCTGCCGTCGCCGCTGAAGGTGTGGTCGGGTGCGCCGTCCGGCATGTACCGGGCCACACCGATGTCGTAGTCGCCGCCGCCGCCGGCCTCCTCCACCCAGCCGTCCACCACGATCCGACCCTGGGTGTCGAGCGCGATCCGCCAGGCGCCGTCGTCGAGCGCCCGGAACTGCGTTTGCGCGATCCCGTCGCCGCCGCCGAACGAGTGATCGAGCGTCCCATTCGCCTTCAACCGCACCACCAGGAACTTCGCGTCATCGTCGGTGACGTAGAACTCCCCGCAGATCAGGAGCTTGCCGCTGGGCAGGGCCACCATGTCGTAGGCGTAGAAGTCCTTCCCCAGGTCGATGATCACCTTGCCGTCGCCACCGCCGAACGTGGAGTCGGCCACACCCGATGCCGTGAACCGTCCGACCCCGAGTTTCGAACGGCCCCCGGAGGCGCTGGTCGCTACCGCCACCGCGATCTTCCCGCTGGGCAGGACCACGAGGCCGTTGTAGGCGTCCGACCCGTCGAGGAACTGCATCCGCACCTTTCCGTCGCCGCCGCCGAATCCCGTGTCCGGGTCGCCGGCGGCGGTCAGTCGCGCGACGGCGATGCTCTCGACGGGGCCGTCGTCCTCGCCGAGCAGGAGGATCCTGCCTCCGGTGGTGGCCAGGACGGTCCCGATGCTCTCCGACTCGGAGCTGAGGCTGAATGTCGCCATCCCGTCGCCGCCGCCGAAGGCCGGATCGAGATCGCCCGGACCCGTCGCCTGTGCGACCAGGGGCAAGAGCAGAGCGAACGCGGCCGCGCCCGAGACGAGGGTGAGCATACGAACGAAACCACGCGTCATTCCGAGCCTCCTCCCGGCGGGAGTCGAACGCTACCCAGGTGCCGATGGGCCTTCAACCCAGCCCGCACGGCCGAGCGATCGCGAAGGACTCAGGTCTCGCAGCCCACGCCGTCGCCGTCGCCATCGAAGCCTTGGTCGTCCGGCGGGACCACCTTGAAGTTCGTGAACTGGATGTCGCCGCAGTCCAGGTCCGGCGGGGGCGGGGGGATGCACACGGTCGGGTAGCTCTGGTCGCAGTTCGAACCGCCCCCTCCGCCACCACCTCCGCCGGTGCCGGCCTTCGAACACGTCCCCGTGTAGGCGAGCACGGGATGCAGCTCGATGCCGTTGGGGGCCTCTCCGTCCTGGCCGTGCTTCGCGTCGTAGAAGCCAACCCCGGTGATGGTGGCCGTCCCCGTGAGCTTGGTGGAGCCGGAGCCGATCGCGCCGCAGTCGTTCAGGAGCGCGCTCCGGGCCGCGGCGATCTTCGCCTTCTTGTACGAGCCCGCGGCGCCCTTGCACTTGGGGTCGGGGAACTCGACGATCATGGACTTGGCCTTCGCGGCGGCCGGCGCGACCACCAGGTGGATGTCGTGATCCTCCTCCAGCGCCGCCTTCAGCAGCGCCACCTTGATCGTGTACGTGCGCATCTCGGCGCTGTGGCGGATGCGCTTCGTGGACGAGTCGAGGAACGAGGGCTCGGGGAGGCCCCGCAGGAACCCCACCTTCCGGACCAGCGGCCGGTAGCCGACGCCCTTGGCCCGTCCGTCGGAGAGGGTCTTCACGCCCCATCGCCACTCGCCGCACTGGACGGCCTTCGCGGCCTTCGCGGCGGGCCGGGGGGCCGCTCCCGCGCTGGACAGCCCCAGCACGCCGGCCGCGGCCAGACAGAACAGTGCGATCAGCAGGGCGGGCGTTCGGGATCTCATTGGGGGAGCCTCCATCTCGAGATGACATGTCCATGCTCGCTCCCGGGGGGTGTCACGCGCAGTGCCATTCGAGTGTCAGATCGGAGCGACGCTCGACCTGGACCGGCCGGCGGGTCGCGGGGGAGGATGGGCGGGTGACGGCGGAGATCCGTTTCGGGCGGCAGGTGTGCGGCAACCTCGCGGAGGCGTCCGCCCGCGAGTGGCTGGTGGCCGACGGCCTGGGTGGCTACGCGATGGGCACGGTGGGGGGCCTGCGGACCCGCCGGTACCACGGGCTGCTCATGGTGGCCACGGAACCGCCGAGGGGCCGGATGCTGGCGCTGGCCTCGCTGGACCCCGTGCTGGTGCTCGGCGACAACCGGGTCCGGCTGGCCGTTCATGAATGGGCGGGGACCGCGGTGGCGCCCCAGGGCCACCTGGCGCTGGAGTCGTTCGCGCTCCGAGACGGCGTCCCCACGTGGCGGTGGCAGATCGGCGACGTGGTGCTGGAACGCGAGGTGGCCATGGCCCACGGCCGGCCCGCCGTCGGCGTGGTGATGCGGGTGATCCGCGCGCCGGGGCCCGTCCGGGTCGAGCTGGAGGCCCTGGGCACGTGGCGGGACGCCCACACGGAGCGGTTCGGCAACTGGGAGCCGGAGGTCGACCAGCTCGACGACGGCTACGTGTTCGAGGGGCGGTACCGGGTCAGGGGGCCGGGGTTCGACCCGGCCGGGGCGGCGTGGTACCGGGGGGTCAGCCACCGGGAGGAGGCGGGTCGCGGCCTGACCGACCGCGAGGACCTGTTCTTCGGCGGGCGGTTCGGCCGGGATCTCGGGGCGGGGGAGACGCTCGAGGTGGTGGCGTGGGCCGGCCCGGACCTGACCGACGGATCGGCTCCGCTGCCGGCCGCCGTCCTCGTGCAGGGGGCCCGGGACCGGGCGGCGGACGTCGCGGCCAGGGCCGAGCCTCGCGACGAGGCGGACCGCCACCTGGCCATCGCGGCCGACCAGTTCGTGGTGGCGGGCCCGGCCGTGGTGGCCGGATACCCATGGTTCGCCGACTGGTCCAGGGACACCATGACCTCCTACGAGGGCCTGTTCCTGGAGACCGGGCGGGCCGACGAGGGGCGGGTGCTGCTCGAAGGCCACGCCACGTCGCTCTCCGAGGGCATGCTGGCGAACACGGCGGACGCGGGTGGCACCGGGTACAACACGGCGGACGCGACGCTGTGGTTCGTCCACGCGGTGGGCCGCCATGTCGACTGGACCGGCGACCTCGATCTCGCGGCGGCCATGGCGGACCCGTTCGGTGACATCGTGCGGCACCACGTGGAGGGGACCCGCTACGGGATCCGCGCCGGCGACGACGGCCTGCTGTCGCAGGGCGCCGACGGCGTCGCCCTCACCTGGATGGACGCCCGGGTGGATGGCCGGCCGGTCACGCCGCGGGCGGGGAAGCCGGTGGAGGTGAACGCGCTGTGGGTGAATGCGCTGGCCACGATCGCCGACCTCGGGGAGCGGCGCGGCGATGACGCCGGAGAGGTCCGGACCCTGGAGGCGACCGCCCGGCAGTCGTTCCGGAGCCGGTTCGTCCACGACGGGGGACTGTTCGACGTGGTGGACGGGCCGGGAGGCGACGACGCGGCCATGCGTCCCAACCAGATCCTGGCGGTCTCGCTGCCGTTCGCCCCGATACCGGACGGCGCGCAGGTCGTCCGGGCCTGCGAGCGGACCCTGCTGACCTCGCTGGGGCTGCGGTCGATGGGGCAGGACGAGCCCGGGTACCGGGGCTGGCACCGGGGCGGCCCCGCCGAGCGGGATGAGGCCTACCACTCGGGGACCGTGTGGCCGTGGCTCATCGGGCCGTTCGTGGAGGCGGCGCTGAAGACGGGGGTGTCCGTGGACGGCGCGCTGGACGGCCTGGAGGCGCATGTGGCCGAGTGGGGCCTGGGATCGGTGTCGGAGACCGCGGACGGCGATGCTCCCCACGCGGCCACCGGGTGTCCGTTCCAGGCATGGTCGGTGGCCGAGCTGCTCCGGGCCAGGCGGATGGTGTCGCGGGCCGCGGCCGGAGGCGTGCCGACACCCGAACCGGCCTGAGTCGCTGGTAGTACCCTGTGTGCGGCGCCCCCGCGGCCTCGTTTCGGAGGTGCCCGCATGCCGCGGAAGATCGTCGTCCTCGTCCCGTTTGTCGCGCTCGTCCTGGTTGCCAACGTGTCGGCCTCCGGGGCACCACCCGCTCACCGGCCGTCGTTCGCCGCCGTCAGGACGTCCCCGCTGGGGTTCCAGGTGGACCTGCGGTTCCTGCCCCTGTCGGACTTCGGCAGCGAGCCGTCCATCGCCCTGAACAACGCCGGGGTCCGGTTCGTGTCGTGGCAGGTGCCCGGGGAGTTCGCGGTCTCCCGGAACGGCCTGAAGTGGCAGAACCGCGGGATGCCCGACCCCGACGGGGGCGGCGACGTGACGAACGCCGTCGACGCCGCGGGCGCCATCTACAACGGCCAGATCTGCGGCGACGCGTTCTCGCTCCATACCTGCATCTACCGGAGCGTGGACAACGCCCATCACTGGCCCCAGAAGAGCGAGCCCGCCGACAGCCACCCCGGGGCGTCCGACCGGCCGTGGATCGACGTGTACCCCAAGGCATCCGCCGGGCCCTGGGACCCGGACCACACCCGCGTGTATCTCGAGTACCACACGTTCTCGCCGGAGGAGCTGGCCTACGTGACGGTCTCCACCGACGGCGGGAAGACGTTCTCCGAGCCGAAGAACATCACGAACGACCCGGACGCCCTCAACTCGTCGTCGTGCAACACGATCCCCGGCGGCGTGCAGGTCGACCAGCGCACCGGGACCGTCTACGCCCTGTGGCTGTCCGGGAACGACGTCACGTCGAACGTGGCCACCGGATGCAACTACTCGCAGATCGGCCCGTTCAACAAGGCGTGGATGTCAGTGTCCACCGACGGCGGCGACACGTGGACCACGCACCTCGCCTGGCGGGGGGCGTTCGACATGACCGCCAAGACCGGCGACAACGCCGACAAGATCTTCGCCTCGTTCGCCATCGAACGGGCCGGCCAGCTCCACGTGTTCCTCCCGGTCCGCCACCACGACGATCCCGTGGGGTTCGTCGAGGGGTGCGAGAGCGGGCAGGCCTGCGAGGAGGCGCCGAACTCGACCGACCTGCTGATGGTGACCTCGCCCGACCGGGGCGCGCACTGGACCAAGCCGGTGAAGCTGAACGCGGGGCCCGGATCCAACTTCTTCCCGTGGGCGGCCGGGGGCTCCTCTGGCCGCGTCGACGTCGTGTACTACAAGTCGTCCACCCTCCGGCCGAACGACCCCAAGAGCGTGTGGTTCATCGGGTTCTCCCAGGTCACCCGGGCCGTCGCCACCGTCAGCGAGGGGACGGCGTCGTACGTGAACGCGCCGCAGGTGGCGTCGACACTGCTCGATCCACGGGCCGTCCACAGGGGCGGGATCTGCTCGTTCGGCATCTTCTGCTCGGCCGTGCCGAACGCGAACCGCCGGCTGGCCGACTCCATCGCGATCGCCCTGGACCCGGCGGGTGGCGCCAACGCCGTGTGGACCGACGACGCCCAGGGCCCCAACCGCCACATCGAGTTCGCCTGCCAGAGCGCCGGCCCGAGCGCGATCGCCGGCAGGCCCGCCCTCGACGGCTGCTACGCGGCGCCGTAGGAAGGCGATCGCGTTGCGCCAATGTGAAATGCGATGCCGGGGAAGGATGCGACCCGATGGGCAGCGGTTGTGGGCCCCCAGGGATTCGAACCCTGAACCTGCGGATTAAGAGTCCGTTGCTCTGCCAGATTGAGCTAGAGGCCCGGGGGGATGATACAGCCCGGTCGAGCCCCAACAGCGTATGTGGAGGGTGACCGAGGGGACTTGAACCCCCAACCCCCAGGACCACAACCTGGTGCTCTAACCGATTGAGCTACGGCCACCGCGTGCGCAGCGATTGTAGCAACCGGGTCCACCGCCCCCGCCGGCGCTACAGCAGGCTGAGCTGCTCGGGCGGCGCCTGGCGATCGGGGGCCTGGGGCCGCCGCCAGCGGGGGACGGAGAGGTGCTCGCGCGGCCGGAGGCCGCCGGCGTCGTCGATCAGCCGGCCCACCCTGGCGCCGAGGGCCTTGCGTTCGGCGACCGGTCCGTAGGCCCTCGTGTACGTCCGCTCGTAGCGCGGCACGAGGTCCGGATGGTGCTCCGCCAGCCACGGCATGAACTCCTCCTTCACGCCCGGGCGGAGGTGCAGCATGATCGGGGAGACGTGCGTGGCCCGGGCCTCGATGGCCGCCTCCACCACCGCGCGGAGCTGCTCCGGCCGGTCGCTGATGCCGGGCAGGATCGGAGCCATGAGGACCCCCGCCGGGATCCCCGCCTCGTTCAGCGCGGCCACGGCCTCCAGGCGGCGCATGGGATGGGGCGTCCCGGGCTCGGTGCTCCGCCACACCTCCTCGTCCACCGTCCCCACCGAGAACGCGGTCGCGACGTCGGCGACCTTCGCCGCCTCCACCAGCAGGTCGAGGTCGCGGAGGATCAGCGTTCCCTTCGTCAGGATCGAGAACGGGTTCCGGTAGTCGATGAGGGCCCGGATGATCCCCCGCATCAGCCGGTACCGCCCCTCGGCCCGCTGGTACGGATCCGTTCCCGTCCCCATCGCGATGTGCTCGCCCTTCCACGACTTGGCAGCCAGCTGCCGCCGGAGCACCTGCGGCGCGTTCACCTTCACCACGATCTTCGTCTCGAAGTCCCGCCCCGCATTCATGTCCATGTAGGCGTGAGTGGGACGGGCGAAACAGTAGACGCACGCATGCAGGCATCCCCGATATGGGTTGATGGTCCAGTTGAACGGGAGGAAGTTGCCGGGGACCCGGTTGATGACGGTCTTGGCCTCGGATTCGATGAACTCGATGCCGCGGAACTCCGGGGCGTCGAACGTGCGGCGTGCGATCTCGAAGAGCTGCTCCCGCTCCATCGAGTGATGATAGAACATACGTTCGATACGTGCCCACCGGATCAAGGAGCGGTCAGATCTCCGACTGGCACTTGCGGAGGCGGACCCGGGTGCCGGGCTCGCGGGGATTGCCCTCGCGGATCGTGACCTCGTCCATGACCGCCATCATCAGCAGGATCCCGCGCCCGCTTGGGCCCTCGATCTCGGGCATGGGGAGGCGTCGGTGGAAGATCCCCTCGTCCTGGACCATGACCTCCGCGCACCCGCCGGCGTGCCGCCAGCTGACCCTCACGGTCCGGCTGGAGGAGTGCAGGACGGCGTTGACGCACGCCTCGGAGACCGCCAGCAAGAAGTCGTCGGTGGTCTCCTGGTTGAGCGAGGCCGCCTCGGCCTGTAGCCGGATGAACTGACGAACCTGGTACAGCGACGAGGGATGGGCGCGGAAGGAGCGGATCACCGGCGCGACAGCTTCCAGGGTGGCCATGGTCCCGAGCCTCAACCTCGACCCCGGCCCGCCCACGCGGACAGCACTCGGGCCCGGCTCGAAGATCGTTCGTACCCGCACATCATGCAACGGAAACGGGGTCGGGCGCGCGCCGGCTTCGCACGGGTCACGGGGCGGTTTTGGGGATGCGCGGAGGGGGAACACCCCAAGGGTCCGGAGGGGGGACCCGAAAGGAAGCCCGCGAAGGAGGTTGGAGCCATGATGGCAGCACTCGCACTGACCGGCCCGGTGCTCACGCTCCTGTGGATCCTCGCGGTGGTCCTGGTGATCGCGGGGATCGTGACCCTCGTACGCGGGGGCGTGCTCGCAGGCCTGGTGCTCATCATCGTCGGCCTGCTGATCGGCCCCGGAGGCGTCAGCATCTTCAACGGCTGACCGTTCGAATCCACGTCCCGAAGTATCGGCATTCGGCGGCGGGAATTGACGCGTAAGTTGGTGAGCCGCCGCCCCGACGATCGACCGACGACGCCCCGGACGGGACACCCCTCCGGGGCGTCGTCGTTCGACGCTCACGAGAGGGGTTGACCGGCGGCCCGACGGGCTCGATGATCCGGTCACGGCCGCGCGAACACGGGAGAGGGAGATGGCCGAACGGGAAGACGACGAGAGCCGGGGACCGGTCTTCCGGGCGGAGGTCCGGCGCGACGGGCCGTCGGCGGAGGTGGCCCTGGTGGGGGAGATCGATGCCGCGACGTCCCCGCTCCTGCGCGAGGCCGTGGTCCCCCCGCTGGCGACCGGGTGGGTCGACCTCGACCTCGACATGGCCGGGGTGACGTTCGTGGACAGCCAGGGGCTCCGGGTGCTGATCGAGGTCGCGAGGTCCGCTCGCGGCAGGCTCACGCTCCGCGGCGTCCGGCCTCCGGTTCGGCGGCTGTTCGATCTGACCGGTGTGGTCTCCGCCCTGCCGAACCTGGCGCTCTCCTGAGTCCGAGGTGCTGGTCAAGGCCTGCCTGAACGGAAATCGTTCGCGCGGAGAGCACCCCCGGATCCCGTTCACGACCGGGGAGTTGGCTCGCGATGCCGAGGCGGTCGCGGTGGCGGGCGCCGGGGCCGTTCACGTTCATCCCCGGGGGAGCGACGGCCTGGAGACGCTCGAAGCGCGTTCCGTCGGCCGTGCGGTACGGGCCGTGCGGGAGGCGGGGCGGATCCCGGTGGGCGTGACCACCGCTGGGTGGATCCTGCCGGACCCCGCCGACCGGGTGCGTGCGGTGTCGGCGTGGGGAGCCCTGGATCCGGCCGAGCGGCCTGACTTCGCGTCGGTGAACCTCTCCGAGGAGGGAGTCGCGGAGCTGTGCGAGGCGCTGCTCGGTGCGGGGATCGGGGTGGAGGCGGGGCTGGCCTCGACGGGCGATGCCGCGGCGCTGGTGACCTCGGGACTCGCGGGGCGCTGTGTGCGCGTGCTGGTGGAGACCCAGGAATCGGAGCCGGGTGCGGCCGTGGCCGACGCTGCCGCCATCGACGCGCTGCTCGACGCCGGCGGGGTGCTCGCTCCGCGCCTCTATCACGGCGACGGCCCGGCCACGTGGGCCGTGATCGGCGCAGCCCTCCGGCAGGGCCGCGACGTCCGGATCGGGCTCGAGGACGTGCTCACGCTTCCCGACGGGTCCGTCGCCGCCGACAACGCCCAGCTGGTCGCCACGGCGCTGGCGATGGTTCGATCCTGACCCGTCTACAGCGGCGCGCCGCCCGACCCGTCCGGCGGCGGGTCGGTACCGGCCCCCCGGTCCGGCCCGAACCGCCAGTCGAAGTACATCCACAGCACGCGGGAGTACCGGAACACCAGCGGCACGAGCGGAACGAACAGGACGGTGGTGACCAGCAGGAGCACCTCCGCGGCGAGCAGGGTCCGGGAGGAGAACAGCCACATGACCCCGAAGATCGCGAACACGAGGGGCAGGGCGATCAGGAAGCTCGTGTACATCGCGCCGGTGAAGTACCCGGTCTCGCGTTCGAACCGCAGCCCGCACACCGGGCACCGCTCCCACATGTCGAGCAGGCCCCGGAACAGCTTCCCCCGCAGGCACCGGGGGCACCGCATCCGGAGCATCGCGCCGATCCGGGAGATCCGGTGGGCCTGGCCGTTCCCCTCGTCCAATCCGCGCCTCAGCCAGCCGACCGGAGGACCCTCTCGAGCTCGTCGACGTGCTCCTGCCGGTGCTCGGCGCGCAAGGGGTTGATCAGGAGCCCCGTCCGCTCGTTCAGGGCCAGGAGGGTGTCCGTTATCCCGGCCACCGCCCGATCGGCCGCCTCCGCCGCGTCGACCCGGTCGCGTAGCCGGCGCAACTGGGCCTCGTTGTCATCCACGCACGAGCGATCGACCGCGATCGGAGTGCCTTTCGTCGATGTGTACCGATCCACGGTACTCGCCGCGGCCCGGTCGTTCAGAGGTTGACTCCCAGGAGGACGAACCAGAGTGGGATCAGGACCAGGATGGGGGCGCCCGCCGCCATCTGGGCCCGGGACGGGACGCCGACTCCGGTCCGAACCTCCGGGTTCCGCATGATGACGGCGAGGAGGGCGATGGCGTAGGCGATCGTGCCGATTCCGATCCAGCCCAGCCAGGCCGGCAGACGGCCCTCCGCCACGATCAGGACGCTGGCCGCCCCGATCCACAGGAACAGGACGGCCCAGGACAGGGTGGCCGGCATCGCGATGCGCGGGAACGGAACCGCCTCGAGCACCAGGGCCACCGTCAGGCCCAGGTTCACGGTGACCGCCAGGAGCCCGATCCCCGTGACGACGGAGGCGACCACGGGGACGTCCTCCGCGAAACGGTCCAGGACCGCTCCCATCGAGACCCCGATCGCGATCAGCGCCGGGATCGCCACCACGTTCGAGGCCCGGTCCGCCGCCTCGTTCTTCCGCACGAAGAAGAGCGTCAGGAGGACCCACTGGGTCGCGAGCAGGCAGCCGCCAGCCACGGCGAACCATCGCACGGGTGAATACAAGACCGGCCGCCGGCCCGGGTCAAGGCCGCGGCCCCCGGGCAGGTTGCGTCGAGGGGAGGGTCGTTACCAGTAGCGCGCGGTGGCCATGGCGGTGACGGCGAGGAGCAGGAGCAACAGGTCGACCTTCCCGTGCCGTTCGACGGCGGCCGAGAGCCGATCGATCCGAGTCTGCTGTTCCACTGAAGGGGGACCCCCCGACGCGGCGACCTCGTTCCCCACGTCGACCAGGCGCTCCACGTTCGCCCCGACGCCGATCGCACCCACGAACGCCGTGATCGTCGCCAGCACGCCACCGATCGTGATGACGAGCCCGAAGCGCGAGGTCACCCAGTCGCCGAGCGAGTCGTAGTCGCCCATGTCCTTCAACCACATCACCCACCCGGCGATCACCGTCGTGAAGCCCAGGCCGGTGATGACCTTGGCGACCTTCCGCTTCTTGACCGCCGCCGTCAGCAGGGGCCCGGCGGACGGTCCGACCTCCGCGGCCGACGGTCCGATGAACCCGACGAAGAGGAAGGCGGAGCCCACCCAGAGGACCCCGGCCACGATGTGGATGAACCGGAAGACGAGCATGAATGGCTCCGTTGCGATCACGCATCCTCCTCCTGTGTGTGTCGACGGCGGAACGATAGACAGAGTCGACTCGACGCGCCACCGGGGATTCAAACGACCAGCGAGAACTCGATGCCCCTGGCTGGCAGGACCCTATTCGAACCGTCGAGTCCAAGATGAGATCGCTCGACTGTACGAGCTAACCAAGGATCTTGGAACTGCGAGCCGGAAGGACTCTTCCTCGTCGAGCACAGCTGGTGAGCTTCGTGAAGAGCCAGGTTGACTTGGTGACTTTGGTCCTTACGGACTCATCAGCACAACCCTATGGGACTGGGCCCTCTGTGCTTCTTGACCCTGACGACCGCCGCCGCCGCTGGGTTCGAGGCGGCACCGGTGTGCGATCGGTGGGCTCACGGGGGGTCGGCGCCGGGAGCTGGGCCATGATCTCGAGCCCCCGATCGTTCTTCCCATCGGGGGAGAGATCCTTCCATCCCTGGATCTCGGTGAGGGTCCGCTCGGCCCAGTCGTCGACGGTGGTGAGGAGGCTGATGAAGAAGTCGACGGCGTGGGCGCGGATGTAGACCTGGTCTTGCAGCGCCGCCCGGCCGTCCAGGAACTCCTGTTTCACGGCGCCACTGAAGGCCAGCATCTCCTGGGCGTCGTCGCGGACCTGCTGTAGGGTGGCCACGAGCTGCTCTTTGGTCCCGAGGGGGGCGATGAAGAGCCGGATCATCGCCTCGAAGTCCATCGCGAACGGCGTCACCGGGGTGTCGAGCCACTCGCGCAGGGTCTGCCGCCCGGGCTCGGTGATCGAGTACAAGGTCCGCGGCCGTTTCCCCACGTACTCACGCTTGGCTGCGACCAGCCCCATGGCCGCCAGCCGCTTGACCTCGCGGTAGATCGCGCTTTCGGCCCGCGGCCAGACGTAGCGGAAGTAGCGCACCCGCTGGCGGGCCAGCTCATAGGTGGACCACGGGTGCACGGCCAGCTGGGCCAGGA